>JAFYIE010000086.1 GCA_017538795.1 Bacteroidales bacterium
AACAGCGTTGGTCAGGTTGTTGTGAGCGGCAACGCTAACGGCAGAACAGCCCTCAATGTTAATGGTTTGAACGGTGTCTACTTCTTGAGAATCATTGCTGATGGCGATGTCATCGTAAGAAAAGTCACTGTCAAGTAAAAACTTTTTGTAAAAATAATGAAGGGCGTCGGTTGTCGGCGTCCTTTTTTTTATTATCTTTGCAGAAAATTAATCATCATGAGAAAACTGTTATTATTAACTATTAGCTTTATGTGCATGCATTTTGCGTTTGCACAGACTTGGAGTTCACAACTGATTTCTTCAACAGAGAATGAGATAAAAGTTGAAGTCGATGTCGATGGCTTTATTGCAAACGATGTCGTGACTCCTGACGGAAACGCTGTCATTATAACAAATAATAAGATGATGCAGATGGCTCAGGCAGGCGAGCCGAACGTGCCGAGTCTCGTAATTCCGGTTGTTATCGGAGACGATGCGTTGATGACTGTAGATGTGGTTGACGCCGAGTATGTCGACTACGAGAATGTTGAGATAGCACCTTCGAAGGGTGATTTTCCAAGAAGTGTAAATCCGGATGATGTGCCTTACACATACGGCGCTATGTATCATCAAGACGCGTTCTTCCCTGCAAAGATCGCCAAGCTCGATAAGCCGTACATCCATCGTGATGTGAGAGGTCAGAACGTTGTTGTCACACCTTATTTATATAATGCGGTGACCAAGACGCTCAGGGTTTATACACATTTCACATTGAAGATGGAGAATGTCGGCATAGATGATAGAGATATCATCAAAAACCGTTCGAAAGCCATGGTTTTAGACAGAGAGTTCAAGAATATTTATGAAAACAGATATATAAATTACAGTGAGTCGATGAACAGATACACTGCCATTGAGGAAAACGGCGAGTTGCTTATCATATGCCACGATGATTTTATGACGGCGATGGAGCCTTTTGTTGCCTGGAAGAAACAGATCGGACGTCCTACGACTATGGTTGGAACGAGTGAAACAGGCGCTACGGCTACAGCTATCAAATCTTACATCGAGACATATTACGCCTCGCATCCTAATTTAACTGATATCCTTTTGGTTGGCGATGTGGCTCAGATTCCGGGCGTGTATATTTCGGCTGGTGCCGGTTCAAGCGGCTATTCAGGCTATGGCGACGTGCAATACGGACAGTTGGCAGGTAACGACTATTACAATGAGGTTATCGTTGGCCGTTTCTGCTGCGAGACCGAGGCACAGGTGACAAATCAAGTCAACAAAGTGTTGAACTATGAGCGTGATTTGGATGAGACAGCGACATGGCTCACGGTTGGACAGGGCATCGCGAAACAAGAAGGCGGCGGTGGTCATTACAACGAAGATGACTATGAGCATATTGACAACATCAGAACCGATTTATTGAATTACAACTACACTCAGGTGCACCGTGATTATCAGGGTGTTTCAGGTGTTTCTTCAAGTGCATCAATTATCAGTCAGCACATCAATGCGGGAGTGAGCATCGTCAACTATTGCAATCACGGTTATGAGACAGGCTGGGGCGTATTCAGCTACAGCAACTCACATGTCAACGCTTTGACCAACGATTATAAGTTGCCTTACATCATTTCGGTAGCTTGTTTGAATGGAAAATACGACCGCAATGGTGACTGTTTCGCTGAGGCTTGGATGCGTGCTACTAATAATAGCACAGGCAACCCGACAGGCGCTATCGGCGGAATGTTCTCATACATCTCACAGCCTTGGGTTCCACCGATGTACGGACAGGATGAGATGAACGACATCTTGGTTGAGTCGTACAGCAACAACATCCGCCGCACCATGGGAGGCGTTTCCATCAACGGAAGCATGAAGGTTTTGGATTTGGGCGCAAGTCAGAATGCGAACAAAGGCACTTACAACACCTGGATTCTTTACGGCGACCCGACTTTGACGTTGCGCACCGCTGTCCCTGCGAGCATGAACGTGTCGTGTGCGAGCGCGATGGAGTCTTCGGCCACTACTTTCAACGTGAGTGTCACAAATGCTGAAGGTGCTTTGGCAACGTTGTCGTTGGACGGCGAGATTTTAGGTTCAGCGGTCGTTACGAACGGCAGTGCTGGAATCAGTTTTGAAGCACCTGGAAGAACAGGCGAAGCGACATTGACAGTTTTCGGCTACAACAAGAAGACATACGTCACTACAGTTGATGTGACTGATGGAACTTTACCGCCATTGATGGTATTGGCGTTCGCAGATCCTGGAACGATAAAACTTGGAGAGACAATAACTTTAACAGCCAATGCTTCGGGAGGAACAGGCAACTATTCATATTTTTGGGAACCAAAAGAAACCATCGAGTCACCACATAACGCGGTTACTTTGGCAACTCCTACAGAAATTGGAATTATGATATATACAGTCATTGTTAACGATGGTGAAAATACAGCTTCCGCTGAAGTGGAGGTTGAAGTCTTGGAGCCGGCGGTAGTGGTATGTCCGACACCAAAGAATTTTTCCGGAGCATCGTATTATGACGAAGGTGAGTTTGGTGCGCGTCTGAGTTGGGATAGTGCCCCATACGAGTTTACACTCGACAGATTTGAGATATACAGAAGCGACAATGGAATTGATTTTAAGAGAGTTAAGACCATTGTGAACACCCCGTCGATAACGCATTACGAATGTGTGGATGTTGTCAGTGAGGCAGGTTTGTATTTCTATCGTATCGTCGCTTTCTATCAAAATGATTGTGAGTCAGACCCTGTTGATATTGATGTCGTGATCATTGACTACACTTCTGTTGACGAGAATGATGCTGAAAATGTGGCTGTTTATCCAAATCCTACAACAGGAAATCTGAATATAGAGGCAAACGGCATCCAGCAGGTTTCGGTTGTCAACATGATGGGTCAGACGGTGATGAAGCAAAGCGTTGACAATGATAATGTCACGATCGACATGAGTGCGTTTGGAAACGGAATGTATCTCGTGAATATCATAACTAAAAACGGCAATATTGTTAAAGTTGTAAATGTGTTAAGATAATGAAGATAAAGTTCATAGGTGCGGCGCGTGAGGTGACAGGCAGCAAGCATCTCATTGTCACCGACAAAGGAAAGAAGCTGTTGCTCGACTGCGGAATGTTTCAGGGCAAGGGTTTGGAGACCGATGCGATGAACCGCAATATCATGGTGGAGCCGTCGGAGATCGACTGCATCATTTTGACCCATGCGCATATCGACCATTCGGGATTGATACCTTATTTTTATAAGAAAGGATTCCGAGGCTCGGTGATATGCACGCCTGCTACCCGTGAACTTTGTTCAATTATGTTGCCCGACAGCGGTTTCATCCAAGAGAACGATACCCATTGGTTTAACAAGAAACGTGCACGTCAGGGTTTGAAACGCGTGGAGCCGATCTACACTGAAAAAGACGCCCGCGAGTGTATGGAGTTGTTTATCACCACCGAGGCGAACCGTCGTTTCTATATCGACAACAACATCAGTGTGAAGTTTTACAACACCGGACACATGCTCGGCAGTGCCTGCGCCACCATCAGGGTTGACGAGAACGGACATATCACACAGATCGGATACACTGGAGATATCGGGCGTTACAACAGCTATTTGCTCAAGGCGCCGAATGCCTTCCCGCAGTGCGATTATCTTATCACGGAGAGTACTTACGGCGACAGGCTTCATAAGGAAAAGGAAGGCTCGGAGCAGGAACTTTTGGATATCATTTATCACACCTGTGTGGAGAAGAAAGGCAAGCTTATCATCCCGTCGTTTGCCATCGGCAGGACGCAGGAGATAGTTTATATCTTGAATAATTTCTACAACGCCGGCAAGCTGCCGCGTATTCCGGTTTATGTCGACAGTCCGCTTGCTGTAAGCGCCACTTCAATTTTTAGAATGCACCTTGAAGATTTCAATAAAGACGTGGCCGAAGTGCTTCGATATGACGACGACCCGTTTGGTTTCGAGAGCTTGCATTATATAAGAAATGTGGAGCAGTCGAAGGCGTTGAACGATATGAAGCAACCGTGTATAATCATCTCGTCGTCGGGCATGATGGAGGCCGGACGAGTGAAACACCATCTGGCCAATAACATCGACAACCCGAAGAACTCGGTGCTTTCGGTAGGTTATTGCGCCCCGACAACACTTGGAGCACGCATAGTGGCAGGAGAGAAAGACATCTCCATCTTCGGTATGCCGCATAAAGTCAACGCTGAAGTTTACAGCATCGACTCCTTCAGTGGTCACGGCGACTACAGCGAGATGTCGGAATATCTGAAATGCCAGAATCCAGAGAAGCTGAAGAAGGTATTTATTGTTCACGGTGAGGCTCAGGTGCAGGAAAAATACGCGAAATATCTCAAGAAAAACAACGGATTTAAAAATATTTTGATTCCGGAACCGGGAGAAACGTTTAAAATTTAAATTTTTTTGTATTTTTGCGGCTCGAAAGGCGATTGTCGCGGGCTGGCGCAAGTCAGCGTGAGGAAAGTCGGGACAGCGCAGAGCACCATACTTCTTAACGGGAAGGCGTTGGAGACAATGACAGCGAGTGCCACAGAAAAATACCGCCATTAGCCCTGAGCATGTCGAAGGGTCGAAGGGTAAGGGTGAAAACGTGAGGTAAGAGCTCACGCCGCCGCGCGGTGACGCGCGGCGGAGGTAAACCTTATGGGCTGCAAAACCAAATATACCGGCGTTTGAGGGCTGCTCGTCCGAGCCGGGAGGGTAGGTTGCTAAAGCCTGATGGCGACGTCAGGATTAGAGAAATGACAATCACTCAGCAATGAGAACAGAATCCCGCTTATGCCTTTCATTTTGCCTGTTGATGCGTACGCATCAACAGGCAAAATTTTTATAATAAATAGTATGAAATTTCGTTTTATTTTGTAAATTCGCAAAAAATTGTATCTATGTCATTTAAGAAAAAAATATATGCTTTGCTGATATTTGTTTTAGTCGCAACTATCTCATTATCAGCGCAAAAGAGACTGGAAGATTATGAGCCGGAGTCGCTTTTCAAAGAAGCAAAAATGCTCTTCGACAACCAAAATTACAGTTCGGCGGCGGAACTTTTTCATAAATATCTGGAGCTGACAGAAGATGAGAATACTCAGAAGACTGTCGAGGCGAAGTTTTATGAGGCGGCATGCTCATCATATATGGGCGTCGGCGAGCAGCAGCTCATGCTTTTCTCAAAAGAAAATCCGACGAGCACCTTCGCCACGAGGTCCGATTTGCTTTACGCCAACATGCTTTTTAAAAACAAGAAATATCGCGACGCGGTGAAGGAATACGAGGCGATAGAAGAGGAAGGCCTTTCGGCTGAAGAGAAAGCTGAGTTTTATTTCAAGAAAGGTCTCGCGTATTATCAAATCAACAATATTGAAAAAGCGGAGCCTTTGTTTTACAAAGCGGCGTTTATCGAGAGTCCTTACAAAGACGATGCCCGTTACTATTACGCTCATATTCAATATGTCAACAAGAAATATGAAGACGCGAGATTTAATTTTAAAAAGATTGAAAACTCGCCGAAATATAGAGATATAGTACCGCTTTACATGATGCAGATCGACTATGTTGGCGGTGATTTCACATCGGTTACAAACGAAGCCGACAAAGTCCTTGAAAACGCCAAAGGTCAGCGTAAAGTGGAGATAGCGTTGATAATAGCTGAGTCGTGGTACCAACAGCAGGATTACGACAAGGCTCTCGGTTACTATAACATCGCCCGGAGTAACACACGCAAGGCTTTTCCTCGTGAGGTGGAGTTTCATATCGGCTTCTGCAAGATGAAAAAAGCTGATTTTGAAGGCGCTATCACCAATTTCCAGGAAGCCACGAAGAAAAGAAATGACGATATCCTAGCGCAGCACGCCTCGTATTATCTCGCGCAATGCTATATGAAGACAAATCAGGAGAAATTCGCGAGAAACGCATACTTGGCGGCATACAAAGCCGATTTCGACCATGAGATGAGCGAAGACGCTTTGTTTAACTATGCGAAGCTGAGTTTCATCGCTGGAGTCGACCCATTCAACGAAGCCGTGGCGCAGCTTAAGGATTATATCGACAAAAACCCGAGCTCGCCTCGAAGAGAAGAAGCTCAGATGATGATAATTCATCTTTATCTCAACAATAAAGAATATACAAAGGCTATCTGGGCGCTGGAGAGATTCCCGGAGATGAACGCCGAGATGCAGAAAATCTACGTCCAGCTGACCTATAGCATCGGCATTAATAAATACAGCTATGGAATCTATGACGAGGCAGTGGAATATCTAACCAAAACCATAAAGAACAAGCATGCTGATCCGAAACTCAAGGCGGAAGCGCTATATTGGCTTGCCGACAGCTATCTTCAGGAAAAGGAAAACACCAACGCCGAGAATTATTACATGGCGTTTTTGAAGTCGGAAGGCTCGGGACAGTCGGAGATGCTGCCGCTGGCATACTATAATCTTGGTTATATCGCATATTATAAAGGCAGTTTCCCGGCGGCGGTGAAGAATTTCAGCTATTTCGTGAACATGGCTAAAGCAGACAAGGAATATGAAGCCGACGCCTGGATGCGCATCGGCGACTGCTACTTCATGGAACGCAACTACCAGAAGGCGATAGTTGCTTATTCAAACTCCATGAAACTCGACAAGAAAAACGGCGACTACGCACTGTTTCAACAAGGTATGGGATATGGCGCGCTCGGCGACATGAACGCTAAAGTCGAGAGCATGGACAAGCTCACGAAGGGTTACAAGACATCGTCGTTCTACGACAGAGCTATGTACGAAAAAGGTATGGCGCATCTGAGCACCAACGACGAACGTTCGGCGATAGCGGCGTTCTCGCAGTTGGTGAACGAACGTCCACGCTCGGTATACGCGCGCCAAGGTCAGATGAAGATAGGAATGTTGTATTACAACAACAACCAATATCCTGAGGCGTTGACGGCGCTGAAGAAAGTTATCGACAACTACCCGAACACTGAGGAGTCGCGCGAGGCGCTCAACATCATGCGTAATATCTACATGGAGCAGAATCAAATCGCTGAATTTTATAAATACACTGAGGAGAAAGGCATAGCGACGAGCGTGACTGAGCAGGATTCGATCTCATTTGCCACTGCTGAAAACTTCTTCCAGCAAGGGCAGTATGAAGACGCTTTGAAAGCTGTAAACCAGTATATCAAGCAGTTCCCGAAAGGCGCTTATCTCTTGAAAGCCAACTACTACGGCTATACATCGTTGGAGAAGATGGGACGTCTCGGTATCGCAGAGAGAAGACCATATTTTGAATATATCGCATCGCAGCCTGACAACGACTATACCGACAATGCCTTGTTGGAACTGGCGTTCATGGAGGGAGTTGAGAAACACTATGCCGAAGAGAAAGCATATTACGAGAGAGTGCTTAAGATTGCTGAAAATCAGAAAGTTAAGATGCGGGCTGTTCGAGGTTTGATGCAATGTGAGTACTATCTCGGAAACTACGACGCGGCTATCGAGCGAAGCAACCAGCTGGCGGAGATGCCGGATCTTGATCAGTATAGTAAGAATCTTTTAAACGAAGTTGCAGGAATGTCGCTGTACAACAAACATGAGTATTCGTTGGCTATACCAAAGTTGCAGGAGTGTGCGAAACATGAAAGCTCGATAATGGGAGCAGGTGCCGCATATCATGTGGTGCTGGCGTACTATAACCTTGGCAACTATGACGAGGCAGAAAACGCTGTGTTTTACATCTCCGATAACTTTGGCAAGTATAATCCATATCATGTGGCGTTGTCGTTCATTGTTTTGAGTGATGTGTATGTCGCCAAAGGCAATATCTTCCAGGCGAAGGCGACGCTGCAAAGCATAATCGATAATTATACTGTCGGCGGACCGAAAGATCTGGCAATACAGAAACTCGCGGCTATCGAGAAAGAAGAACTTAAAAATGAGGAGGACGCAGAATGAAAAATAAATCATTGATAATCAGTATATTGTTGGTTTTTGTGGGATTTGTCGCCAACGCGCAGCAGCATAACGAACAGGTCACTGTGGAAGGCTCATACCGCCCGCAGATCAAGCGTTCGGAGCGTCTGACAAAGACGCCGGAGATGCCGGAAAACAAGTTCAATATCCCGGATTACAAGGCTGAGGCAAAAGACTTCAAATTCGGCTACAACATGGAGTTTGAGACGATGAGCGCCATGACTTACAAAGCCGATTACGGTGTCGAGGAGAAGAGTAATTTCCTTAAAGCAGGTCTGGGAACGCGCATTTCACCTGTATTTTTGTTCCGCCATTATTCCGATTTGTCGAAAACGATGAGTCTGGGTGTCGGCGTGAAGCACTATTCTTCGTGGCTCAACAACAAAGACTACAAGAAGTCGTCGTTTATGAACAACGCACTTAATGTAATGACTGTCAACAAGTTCAAGGGCGGTCAACTGCGTTCGTTTGTCGACTACAAATTCGATATGTATCATCTGCGCGCCCACGATGTCAACAACAACAATGGGCGTTATATCCATTCGATAAATCTTGGCGCGAAATGGCTTGCCACCGGTTCGAGCTATCGTAATCTTTACAGCGAGTTCGGCGGTGACTTCCGTTCCACTTGGATTACAGGCGGCACTTCAGAGAAGCAGCTCAACGCGAAAGCGTATCTCGCTTATTCCGACAATTGGATTACCAATAATAACGTCGACGATTTGCAGACTGCCGCAGCCGATATCGAGTTGAATTACAACAATGTTTATCAGGGACAGCTGATGCTCGCCGTGAATCCGTATTTCACCATGAACGGTAGCTTTTATCAACTGCATGCCGGTCTGCGTCTCGATTTCAAAGATGGCGACGATATGGGCTTTTATCCCGACGTCTTGGGAAGCGTTTTCGTCCTTGACGACGCGCTCGAATTTTATGCCAAATTAGGCGGCCGCTCGAAAATCAACACCTTCGCCGAGATAGTGGCCGAAAATCCGTTTGTGACAACGAATTTCCCGAATTTCAGCGAGTTTGGCTACGAGAAGACGAAATTAGATTTCCAGGGAGGTATTAAGACGAAGTTCGCAAACAATATCGACGCGCATGTGGGTGTGAGATACCGCAATATCAAAAACGGCGTTTTCTACGTTCCTGCCCCTGATTTCTATGTCACTTACGATGGCGACGAAACTGTTTATCACATGCAAGCGTTCGATGTGGTCTTCATGGATTACAATGTCGTGAATATCCTTGCCGACGTGAGATGGAAGGCGATGGACAAGCTGAACCTCGCGGCGGAGCTTTCGATAAACAACTATTCGTTGAAAAACACTAATCATCAGCATGCCTGGTACAAACCGGCTTTCACCATGACTTTGCGTGGTGATTATGAGCTCGACGAGATGTGGAAATTCAACGCCGCGATGACGATGTATGGCAAACGTTGGGCTTTGAATTTAAACAATGAGGCGGAAGAGATGAAACCTGCCTTCGACATACAGTTCGGTACTGATTATAAGATCAAGGAAAACCTTGCCGCTTTTGTTGAAATTCACAATCTTTTCCACGACAAATATCAGCTTTATTACAACTATCCGAGCGTCGGATTTGAAATTTTCACAGGTATAAAATACCGCTTCTGAAAAAAGTAAAAATTTTAGCAAAAAAAGCTAAAAATCTGTCATTTTTTTCATTGTTATTTCAAAGAAATTTATTATCTTTGCAAGGTTTATTTTTGAAATAATAATTAAAAAGAAAAATATAAAAATATAAAAATGACAGAAGAAGAAAAAATCCAGAATGCTGAGAGCAATTACGGTGCCAATAACATTCAGGTTTTAGAGGGTTTGGAGGCTGTGCGTAAGCGTCCTGCCATGTACATCGGTGACGTTAATGTAAGAGGTTTGCATCACCTGGTTTATGAGGTGGTCGATAACTCTATCGATGAGGCTATGGCCGGCTATTGCGACACGGTCGATATTGAGATTTTGCCAGGTAACTCGATTTCCGTTGTCGATAATGGACGTGGTATCCCGACTGGTATGCACGAAAAGGAGAAGAAATCGGCTCTTGAAGTGGTTTTGACAGTGCTTCACGCCGGTGGTAAGTTTGACAAAGGTTCGTACAAGGTGTCGGGCGGTCTACACGGCGTCGGTGTGAGCTGTGTCAACGCGCTTTCAAAGCATCTCACCGCTGAGGTGCACCGCGAAGGCAAAATTTTCATGCAGGAATATGAATACGGCAAGCCGCTGTATCCGGTGAAAGTGGTGGGCGAGGCTCATGACCATGGCACGAGAATCACCTTTACTCCGGACGACAGCATTTTCATCACCAACGAATATAGCTACGACATCCTCGCCGCGCGTATGCGTGAGCTCGCTTACCTCAACAGAGGCATAAAAATCAGTCTCACCGACAAGCGTGTCGACCCTGAAACGGGCAACGAAGGCAAGAGTGATGTGTTCCATTCGGCAAACGGTCTCATCGACTTCATCAACTACCTCGACGAGAACCGTGAGAAACTCACGCCGGAACCGATAGCTATTCAAGGCGAGACCGACAATGTGCCGGTTGAGATTGCGTTGGAATACAATACTTCTTATTCGGAAAATCTGCATTCATACGTCAACAATATCAACACTCACGAGGGTGGTACGCATCTCGCGGGCTTCCGCCGTGGCTTGACGCGTACCTTGAAGGCTTACGCCGAGAAGGAAGGCATGTTCTCGAAGCTGAAATTTGAAATCAATGGCGACGACTTCCGCGAAGGCTTGACGGCAATCATCTCAGTGAAGGTGCCGGAGCCTCAGTTCGAAGGTCAGACCAAGACCAAGCTCGGCAACAACGAGGTGATGGGTATCGTCGACAAGATCGTGAGTGAGCACCTTTCAAATTACCTCGAGGAACACCCGAGAGAGGCTAAGATGATTGTCGACAAGGTTGTTCTTGCCGCCACAGCACGTCATGCCGCACGCAAGGCACGTGAGCTCGTGCAGAGAAAAGGTGCGCTCTCGGGCGGTGGACTTCCAGGCAAATTGGCCGACTGCTCGGAGCGTAACCCTGAATTGACAGAGCTTTATCTCGTCGAGGGTGACTCAGCAGGTGGCTCGGCAAAACAAGGCCGTGACCGTAAGTTCCAGGCTATCCTGCCGTTGAGAGGTAAGATATTGAACGTCGAGAAGGCAATGCAGCATCGAGCTTTCGAGAGCGAGGAAATCAGAAACATCTACACAGCGCTCGGCGTCACCATCGGAACAGAAGAAGACAGCAAGGCGTTGAATATCGAAAAGTTACGTTACCATAAGATCATCATTATGACCGATGCTGATGTGGATGGTAGCCACATTTCGACACTGATTTTGACATTCTTCTACAGATATATGCCTGAACTCATCGAGAAAGGCTATGTCTACATCGCGACACCGCCGTTGTATCTCGTGAAGAAAGGCAAGAAAGAGAAATATTGCTGGACTGAGGAACAGCGTGTCCAACTCCTCGAAGAGATGGGGCAGGATGCTCACGTGCAGCGTTATAAAGGTCTTGGTGAAATGAACCCTGAGCAGCTCTGGATGACCACCATGAACCCTGAATTCAGAACATTGCGTAAGATTCATATTGAAAACGGTGCTGAAGCCGACTACATCTTCTCAATGCTGATGGGCGATGAGGTGGGTCCACGCCGTGAATTCATCGAGCAAAACGCAACATACGCTAATATTGACGCATAAAATTAAAGTTATGGATAACAAACTTGATCTTTTAACCAAGAAAATATACGAACAGGGTGTCGAAAAAGCCAATCACGACGCTGTGGAAATCGTGGAAAACGCCAAAAAAGAAGCGGAAAAGATTGTCAATGATGCTAAAGCTGAGGCTGAACGCATTGTAAATCAAGCAAATAAAGAGGCTGAAGAGCTTAAAACGAAAGTCACAGCCGACGTGAAGATGGCTGCCACACAGAGCATCGCCGTCACAAAACAGGAAATCGAGAAGATGATAGTGATGAACGCTGCTGAAAATGGCGTGAAGGCATCACTCAGCTCGGCGGAATTCGTGAAGGAGCTGGTGAAAGACGTGGTGAGGGCATTCAACCCTGACAACGCATCGCCGGTGGCATTGGATTTCATCCTTCCGGAAAGCATGAAGGCTGGGGTAGAGCCATTCGTGAAGAACGAAATCAGCAAGATGTTCAAGGCTGAGGTGAGAGTCGAGTTCTCGAAGAAGATGAACGGCGGCTTCAAGGTGGCTCCGCAAGACGGCGGCTACCTGCTTCAGTTCACCGACGACGAGTTCACGCAACTCATTGCCAGCTATTTGCGTCCTGCAACAAAGAAAATCCTCTTCGGCTGATGGATAACTACGTTTATATAGTAGCGAGTCTGCCTGAGCTGACAGCGGGTTTCGAAAACACGAGTTTCGACTATGCTGTCACGAAGGAGTCGATAGTGGAGCTTCTCTCGGAGAAAGACCAGAAACTGGTCGAGCTCTTTGAGGAAGGCTTCAACGAGGAGTCTCTTGGCGCTGAGTTTTATGCTAAGGCAGCCGAAAGCAAGAACCGTTTCATCCGCGAATATTTCGACTTCGACGGCAGACTGCGTAACATGAAGGTTGCTTATCTCGCCAAACGCCTAGACAAACAAGGAGACCAGTATCTTGTTGATTTGCCTGAGGCTGATTTTGAGGAGGAAAGCCAGATTAGAGAAATCCTTGCCAACACCGACTTCGTGCAGCGCGAGCAGAAGATGGACGAGCTGAAATGGGAGAAGGCGAGCGACATCGCCCGAATGGACTATTTCAACATGAACGCCATACTCGCATTTCTGGCTAAAGCCAAGACCGTTCAACGTTGGGCAGAACTTGATCCTGTGAAAGGGCAGGAGATGTTTGAGAAACTCGTGAAAGAGGTGCGTGGCACATTTGAAGGAATAAAATAAAAATTACATAATATGACAACAGGAAAAGTTACAGGAATCATATCGAACCTGGTCACCGTGGAGGTGAACGGCCCTGTGGCACAGAATGAAATCTGCTACATCGACTTGGCTGGCGTCAAGTTGATGGCGGAAGTCATTAAAGTGAACGGGAACAAAGCCTCTGTGCAGGTGTATGAAAGCACCCGCGGGCTTCAAATAGGATGCCCGGTGGAATTTCAGGGTTACATGCTTGAAGTGACCTTGGGACCAGGCTTGCTTTCGAGCAACTTCGACGGTCTGCAGAACAACCTCTCCACCATGGAAGGTGTGTTCTTGAAACGTGGTGAATATACCAAGCCGTTGGATGAGAATAAGTTATGGGACTTTACGCCTATAGCGAAGGCTGGCGACCAAGTCATCGCCGCCGACTGGTTGGGCGAGGTCAAAGAAGGCTGGCTGCCTCATAAAATCATGGTGCCGTTCTCATTCGAAGGTGCTTACACCGTGAAAAAAGTGGCTGATGCCGGTCAATATAAAATCAACGACACTATCGCTGTTTTGACGAACGCCGACGGCGAAGACGTCAACGTGACAATGGTGCAGAAATGGCCTGTGAAGGTTGCAGTCGGCGGCTACGTCGAGAAACCGCGTCCATTCAAGGTGATGGAGACAGGCGTGCGCACCATCGATACGCTGAATCCTATCGCTGAAGGCGGTACGGGCTTCATCCCGGGACCTTTCGGATGCGGCAAGACAGTGCTTCAGCACGCTTTGGCTGAGCAAGCCGACGCCGACGTCATCATCATGGCGGCATGCGGTGAGCGTGCCAACGAGGTGGTGGAGATCTTCACCGAATTCCCTGAATTGAAAGATAAACACACCGGCCGCAGCTTGATGGAACGTACCATCATCATCTGCAACACTTCAAACATGCCGGTGGCTGCCCGCGAGGCTTCAGTGTACACCGCCATGACTCTCGGCGAGTATTACCGCGCCATGGGAATGAAGGTGTTGCTCCTCGCAGACTCCACATCACGTTGGGCTCAGGCATTGCGTGAGATGAGTAACCGTCTGGAAGAGCTTCCAGGTCAGGACGGCTTCCCGGTCGACCTCTCGGCAATCATCTCCAACTTCTACTCGAGAGCCGGTTTCGTGAGACTCAACAACGGCGCTACAGGTTCAATCACCTTCATCGGAACAGTGTCGCCGGCTGGCGGTAACTTGAAAGAGCCTGTCACTGAGTCGACAAAGAAGGCTGCGCGCTGCTTCTACGGACTTTCGCAGAACCGCGCCGATAAAAAACGTTACCCGGCTGTTGACCCTGTCGATTCTTATTCAAAATATCTCGAATATCCTGAAATCATTGAATATCTTGACAATAAGATTGAAAAAGGTTGGGTTGACAAAGTCACAAAGACGAAGTATATTATCAGAAAAGGTAAGGATGCTTACGAGCAGATCAACATTTTGGGCGACGACGGCGTGCCGATGTCTTATCATGAGCAATATTGGAAGTCGGAACTCGTCGACTTCGTGATTCTGCAACAGGACGCATTCGACGACATCGACGGCTGCTCTCCATTGGAGCGTCAGAAATTCATGCTTGATTTAGTTCTTGATATATGCGATAAGTCATTCAAATTCAATAACTTTGAAGAATGTACCACTTATTTCAAGGGCTTGATCAACATCTGCCGTCAGATGAACTATTCGGAGTATAAATCAGAGCAATTTGAAAAATATCTTGGACAGTTAAAGGAGGAACTTAAACATGAGTGAGAAAGCCTTTCAACGCATATATACTAAGCTGACAGCTATCACCAAGGCGACTGTAACCCTTGAGGCTCAAGGAGTTGCAAACGATGAGCTTGCTCTTGTGGCTGGCCGTCTGGCGCAGGTGGTGAAAATTAAGGATAAGAGCGTCACCTTACAGGTGTTCGGTGGCACTGAAGACATTCCTACCAATGCTGAAGTTACCTTCTTCGGCGAGCCACCGTCACTCAACGTGAGCGACGACCTCGCGGGACGTTTCTTTAACGCTTACGGCGAACCTATCGACGGCGGCCCGGCAGTGGAAGGCGAGAAACGTCAGATTGGCGGTCCTTCGGTGAACCCTTACAAACGTCGTATGCCTTCAGAACTGATTCCTACAGGTATCGCGGGTATCGACTTGAACAACACACTGGTCTCCGGACAGAAGATTCCTTTCTTCGCTGACCCTGACCAGCCATATAATAAGGTGATGAGCATGGTGGCCCTCCGCGCCGATGTCGATAAGATTATCCTCGGCGGTATGGGTCTCTCCAACGACGATTATCTCTTCTTCAAACATGAGTTTGAGAGCGCTGGCGCCTTGCATAAGATTGTCAGTTTCGTGAATACTACCGACCAGCCGCCTGTTGAGCGTCTGTTGGTTCCAGACATGGCATTGACAGCAGCAGAGTATTTCGCTGTCGATAAAAACGAGAAAGTGCTTGTGCTTCTTACAGATATGACACTTTACGCCGATGCTCTGAGTATCGTGTCGAACCGTATGGACCAGATTCCTTCGAAGGACTCAATGCCTGGTTCACTTTATTCAGATTTGGCGAAGATTTACGAGAAGGCCGTGCAGCTCCCTGACGGCGGCTCAATCACCATCATTGCTGTGACAACGTTGAACGACGGCGATATCACGCACGCTATCCCGGATAACACCGGTTACATCACTGAGGGACAGCTCTTCCTGCGTGCCGACCCGGATTCCGGCAAGGTCATTGTCGACCCGTTCCGCTCGCTGTCACGTTTGAAACAGCATGTCCAGAACAAGAAGACACGTGAAGACCACAGCGCCGTGATGAATGCGTCGGTTCGTTTGTATGCCGACGCTTCCAACGCCAAGACCAAGCTCGAAAACGGTTTCGACTTGAGCGACTACGACCTCCGCTGCCTCGACTACGCTAAGGAATACGCCACACGACTGCTCGCCATCGACGTCAACATCCCGATCACCGAGATGCTCGACACCGCTTGGGAGCTCTTTGGCAAATATTTTACCAAAGCCGAGACTGGTCTTAAGGAGAAATTAATAGAGAAGTATTGGAAAGCCACTGAGAAATAATTTAATTTTAAATTTTGAATCTTTAAATTTTAAATCTTTGAATTAAAAATGGCAATCAAGTTCCAATATAACAAGACATCTTTGAACGAGCTGAACAAACAGCTCAAGACCCGTACACGCGCTTTGCCCACGTTGAAAAGCAAAGAGAGTGCGTTACGCCTTGAGGTGAAGAAAGCCAAGAAACGTTCGGAGAGCCTTGTCGCACAACTGGAAACCGAACTCAAATCGTATGAGTATATGGCCCGGCTTTGGAATGAATTTGAGCCAGGACTGATTTCCGTGACCGATGTCAAACTGAAGACAGTGAAGGTGGCTGGCGTGCCGGTGCCGGAGTTGGAGGAGGTTCTTTACGAGGTGAAAGACATCAACCTCTTCACCAAGCCGATGTGGTATGCCGACGGCGTCCAGATACTGAAAAACCTTGCACAGCTTGGCATCGAGTCGGAGGTCTATGTGGAGGTGAGCCGAATCCTCGACTACCAACGCAAGAAGACCACACAGAAAGTCAACCTTTACGAAAAGGTGCAGATACCCGGCTATAACGAAGCCATACGTAAGATAAAACGATATATGGAAGACGAGGAGAACCTCTCCAAAGCTTCGCAGAAAATCGTGAAGAACAAACACATTCTTGAAGAAGAGGAGGCTGATTATGGTAACTGAAATGACGAAATATAATTTCATCCTCATGAGCGGCGACGTGGAGGCATTCCTCAAGAAACTGCAGGGCGTGGGCGTGGTCGACATCACCCGTTCCACAAAACCTGTCGATGAGAAATCTGAGACACTGTCGTCGAAAGCGGGAAATTACCGTAAAGCCTTGTCGTTGCTGAAGGATGTTACACCAGCGGAGTTTGCCGACAAGACCTACGGCGACCTTGCGGAAAATGTCATCAACACCGTCAACGAGCGTGAGATGATGGAATCGCAACTGGCCCAGCTTCATAAAGATATGGAGGAGCGTCTGCCGTGGGGACAGTTCGACGTCAAAAACTTCAAGAAACTCGAGGAACGCGGTCTGAAACTGCATTTCTACAAGGTGAAATCATCGAATTTCGATCCGGAATGGAAAGAAAACTACGCCTTGAGCGAGATTTCAAATGACGGAACGAATACTTATTTCGTGGTCGTTTCCGATGATGAAAACTATGAGTTCCCATTGAAGGAAATGCCGGCTCCTGATAGCGATTGTACAGCTATTGAAAAGAAAATCAATGAGTTACAATATGAGATTGAGAAGAAATACCGCCTTTTGGCCGAACTGAAATGTCATGAGAAAGACATCCAGAAAGAGCTCGATAAGACGATGTCGAAACTCGATTTGCATCTGGCACACATCTCGGGAACGAAGGCTGCGGAAGACTATATCACTGTGTTTGAAGGATTTGCTCCGAAAGACACTGAGGCTTCTTTGCACGAACTTCTTGATAAAGAAGAGGTTCTGTATCTCGCGGAAGATGCCCAAGTCGCTGATAACCCGCCGATTAAGTTGAAAAACAATAAGTTCGTCTCGATGTTCGAGCTTTTGACCGACATGTACGGCCGCCCGAAATATGATGAGTTCGACCCGACGGTGTTCATCTCGATATTCTTCATGCTGTTCTTCGCGTTCTGCATGGGCGACGCTGGCTACGGCTTGGTTCTCATCCTCGTGGGCTTCCTCTTGAAGAAAGCCATGCCTAAGCTCGTGCCTCTCGTAGTCACCTTGGGCGCCGCGACAACGGTTATCGGACTGCTGTTTCACACGTTCTTCTCCACAGATATGCTCACCTGGAGCTGCATCCCTGACGCGGTGAAGAAATGCATGCTGCCTTCGCAGATAGCGGGTTACGACGGCACGATGATACTTGCTATCATCGTCGGTATCGTGCACATCTGCCTTGCTATGGTCGTCAAGACATATCAAGCGACGAAGACGAAAGGCTTTGCCAATTCGCTTGGAACTTGGGGGTGGTCGCTGCTCATCGTGGGCGGCGTCATCGTGGGTGGCCTCGCACTCATCGGCGTGATGAACTCCGACACTACGAAATGGGTCATAATAATCATAGGTATACTGTCGGCCTTAGGCATATTCTTCCTCAACGACCTGCACAGAAATCCTTTGATGAACTTCGGCTCGGGCTTGTGGGAGACTTATAACACCGCCACGGGCTTGCTCGGCGACGTGTTGAGTTATCTCCGTCTGTACGCTCTCGGTCTGGCAGGCGCTAAACTCGGTGAGGCGTTCAATGCCATTGGCCTTCAGGCACTTGGCGACGGCGGTGCAGGCTGGATAGCATTCATCCTCATCGTGATAATAGGTCACACCTTGAACGTAGCGATGTGCGTGCTCGGCGCTTTCGTGCACCCGTTGCGTCTTAATTTCCTTGAATTCTTTAAAAATTCCGGTTACGAGGGTTCCGGACGAAAATATAATCCTCTTTCAGAAAATATTAACAATTAAAAATAAAAAACTATGTTAGCAACAGTATTAGGTTATGTCGGTTTAGGTCTTGTTTTGGCCTTGGCAGGTATCGGAAGTTCAATAGGCACATCAACGGCTGGCAACGCCGCTGAGGGTGGTCTCAAGAAACGTCCTGAGGCATCAGGTAACTTCATGGTGTTGTCGGCACTTCCGGCAACCCAGGGTATTTACGGATTTGTGGCATTCTTCATGCTTCTCAGCAAGATGAAAGCAAGCCCTGAGATGGGTCTTGTTATCTTTGGCGTTGGCGTCTGCGTCGGTCTCGTCTGCATGATTTCAGCCATCCGTCAAGGTCAGGTCTGCGCCAACGGTATCGTCGGTGTGAGCCAGGGCCACGATGTGTTCACCAACACCCTTATCTACGCTGCTCTCCCAGAATTCTACGCAATTTTGGGTTTGGTTGGCGCTTTGATGGTGTAAAATCTGAATAAAAATGATTTGTAGAGACGTGCTATGGCGCGTCTCTACGTGTATAATTACTAAATCGAATATATCTGATCATATGAACAAGGTACGAATCACCGCCATTCGACAGACAGTCTATCCCGATTTGATGAGCAAATATGAGAATCCCATTGAGCATACTTGTGATGTCGTTAAAGGCCAGCAATGGATTTCTGTTGACGGGAAATGTCCGGATGGGCTTTGTCCGGCGGCATGGGGCTCGATGCGCGAGTTTGTTGAGTCGTTGGCAAAAGGCGAGGGCAACTTCTATGATGGCTGGATGAAAAACCCGATGAGCGCTATGATCAGCTGCAACGACGGTTTCCGGCCAGTTAGCTTTTATATCGAGGTGATTGACTAGGGGTGGATAGACGTCATAATGGCGTCTTTTTTATTATTTTTTGTCTCCGAGATCTTGACAAAAAACAAAAAATATTTATATTTGCAGTTGTAAAAGTAAACAAATAATTAAGAAACAGAAAAAGTTAAAAACTGAGACATAATATTGGCGTTTACGCTTGCTTAATCTCTTAAGTTCCACAAACAAGATAATCAAAAGTAAAGCGGTAAATGCTCGCGAAGATTTCGTGGGCTTTACTTGTTGATTATCGGGTCGTGGAACACCTAAGAGATTCAAGGATTGTCCCACGATTTTTTTATTATAAAATCAATTAATAACTAAAAGTTGCGCCCGACACGAATTAGGGATAACAATATGAAAAAACTCTTTTACTATTTTGGAATTTGCTTGATATTGTCATCTTGCGCTCCTTCTATTTATTATCAAATGTACCAAACAAAACCAATATCTGACGATATCAAAGTATACGAAAACAAGTTGGTTTATGAAGATGACAATTGTACCATATTGTATGATTTTTGGGGAGAATTTGGTAATGCCGGATTCCTTATTTACAATAAAAGTTCAGAAAACATATATTTGCATCTCGACAAATGTTTTTATATAAACAATGGATACGCATATGATTATTATCAAAATAGGATATATAATAACAAAGTTATCGAATTAAGTGAATTGTCTCAAAATACAACACATTCTGTATCCCATATAGAGACTTTCTTAACAGATGTTTCAGAAATAAAGAACAAGACAATTTGTATTCCTCCCAAAACCGTTAAAGAAATTACAGAATATGAAATTAGCAAAGTGCTGTACCTAAACTGTGATTTGAATTATAAAGTTATGTTGGAAGTTAATAATAGTGTTTCGTTTAATCAAAAAGACAGTCCTTATGTTTTTAGCAACAGATTAGTTTATTCTATTGGTGAATCAGATGAATTGCATCATATCAAAAATGAATTTTATGTGTCTAAGATTACTAATTATTCTTCTGATGATATAGTGAAATATGTTAATGTCAAGGATTGCGCAAATAAGGGAACGAAGTCAGTTAGTATTATAAAAGAATCCGGTCCCGATAGATTTTATATAAAATATGAGTTCGATTCTCAAACAAATGATATTAAAATAGTAAAGGATCCCCAATAATCGGGGATTTCTTTTTTTATCTTGTCGTTTTTAATATTCTATCTTTTCCCCTGAAATCTTTAATGATTTCCATGTTTTTGAATCCCATTTCGTGGCAAAGATTCTTCATCTCATTGCCGAATTTCTCGTTGATTTCAAACCAAACTTGGCCATTGGGTTTCAAGGCTTTTTGCGCGAATTCAAGAATCTTTCTGTAGAAAATCAAAGGATCATTATCTGAAACAAACAACGCTGTTGAAGGCTCGTAATCCAAAACGTTGGCGCGCATTTCCGATTTCTCGCTCTCGCAGACGTAAGGTGGGTTGCTGACAATGATATCGAACTGTCCGTTTAATAAATCCCGGTTTTGAGGGTTTAAGATATCGTCTTTTATAAAGGTAACGTTAACCTCGTTGGCCTCGGCATTCTTTTTTGCCACCTCCAAGGCCTTTTCGGAAACATCAACGGCGGTTACTGCACTGTCTTTCAATAACTTGGCGAGACTGATGGCGATGCAACCAGAGCCGGTGCCGATATCGAGTATGGATATATGTGTCGGAGATTTCTCCACTTCGCTCCGCTTCGGTCGAAATGACGAGTTGGGGGTAACTGCTAACTTATTAACTAATTCTTCGGTCTCAGGACGAGGAATCAGCACGTTTTCATTCACAATAAACCGCATTCCACAAAATTCTGTTTCGCCCAAAATGTATTGAATCGGCTTGTTTTTTAGCAGCTCCTTAACGGCAAAATGTAATGTCAACAACTCGGATTCACTCAAACGAAGTTCAGGTTCCATTGCAAGTTTCACTCTGTCGATGCCGAAATAATGCTCCAACAGAATCATTATCAATGCGTTGGCTTCGTCGGAGCCGTAAATCTTCTCCAACTCGCCCACATAATATCTGCGACAATCCCGAACTAAATTTGATGACATTTTCATAGTGCAAAGTTATAAAATTCTCGTGCAGAACTCGCAGAAAACACAGAAATAATTAATCCTTGTGGTCGCTTTGCGGTGCGGTGGCCTGCGCCAGACGGCGGTCCGAGCTTCGGCTGGTGCTTGATTTTTTGGTTGCTTTTTTATATGAAAAAAGTAACAAGAAACTGCCCGTTAGGGCAAAAAATTATTATTTTTGCAGCATGTTATTCGAAGATTCATATAAAATCGTGACCACAAAAGGCGAGGGGCTCTACAAAGAGAAAGGCTCCAAGTTTATCGCCGAGGCATTTCCGGTTCACTCCGAAGCCGAGGTCAAGGAATACGTTGCCGAGATTCGCAAACGTTATTTCGACGCGAAACATCACTGCTACGCCTTCATGATTGGTCCCGACAAAGCGTGCTACCGCTCGAGCGACGACGGCGAACCATCAGGAACTGCCGGCAAACCTATCCTAAACCAGATCCTCTCGAAAGATGTCACCAACGTCTGCGTCGTCGTGACGCGTTACTTCGGCGGTCAGTTGCTTGGAGTGCCTGGTCTCATAAACGCTTACAAAACCTCGGCTCGCGAGGCGCTCGACAACTGTACCATTGTTGAAAAGACCATCGACGAGGTTTACAGCCTCGAATTCGACTACCCGCTCCTCAACGAGGTGATGCGCATCCTCAAAGACGAAAACCTCGAGCAACAGAACCCAAAATTTGAACTTCGTTGCTACCTCGAAATCGCAATAAGACAAAGCGATTCCGACAGAATTGTTGAAAAAATCAAGCGCCTCTACGGAGTCGATGTGAAATACATCAAAACCATTTAAAATCAGTAAATTACGCCTTTTTTTGCCCCTATTTTTGCGATTTCCTCGTAATATAGAACTAAAAAAAATAAAAGTCAATACTAAAAAAATTTTTTTATTAACTTTTTTGTGTTGATATTTGTAAAGTCATTTTATGGGCATAATGACTTTTATAATCACTTGATTTGTAAATATTTATAAAATTGATGAGCAAGAATTTGTTTGAAATATGGGAAGATTGTCTCTCGATGATTCGCGAGAACGTTCCGCCGCAAGCTTTCTCGACTTGGTTCGAGCCGATTAAGCCTGTCGACTACAAGAACGGTCTCCTTACCATCCAGGTGCCGTCTGACTTTTTCTACGAATTCCTTGAGACTCATTATATTAAGGTTATAAAAGCCACCATCCGTAAGGTGCTTGGCCCGGAAGGAAAACTCGAATACTCCATCATGATGGATAGTAACGAGAACAAACCTGTGATGGTGAAACAGCCATCGGTCGACCGTACAAACACCAAAAATCCGCCTAAGCAGATCCAAATCGATTTCGAAAACACAGAACAGAAAGTGCTGAACCCGTTCGCGCTCCCTGGAATAAAGAAGGTGAATATCGAGTCGAACCTCAACGAGAACTACTGCATGGAGAATTTCGTGGTAGGAGAGTGCAACCGTGTGGCTTACGAGGCAGGTCTCGCCATAGCGAAAAACCCTGGCCGCACCTCGTTCAACCCGATGTTTATCTTCAGCCCGACAGGAATGGGAAAGACCCACGTCTGTCAGGCTATCGGCCTCGAAACAAAGAAATATCACCCCGAGCTGACAGTGCTCTACGTCAACGCGGAACAGTTCCTGATGCAGTTCCAGGCCTCGTGCCGCAACAACAGCTCCAAGAGCAGCCGCGACGACTTCGTGCATTTCTACCAGATGATCGACGTGCTCATCATCGACGATATCCAGTTTCTTTCGGGAAAACCGAAGACACAAGATACTTTGTTCCACATCTTCAACCATCTGCAACAGACTGGCAAACAGCTGATTTTTACCTGCGACAAGCCGCCTGCGGAAATCAAAGACATGGAACAGCGCCTCATCTCTCGTTTCAAATGGGGACTCTCAGCCGAGATGTCGCTGCCAGATGTCGAGACGCGTCGTAATATCCTGAAACGCAAGGCTTACAACGAAGGCGTGGAGCTGCCGGAAGACGTGGTGAACTATATCGCGGAGCATATCAAAACCAATATCCGCGAGATGGAAGGCTTTCTCATCTCACTCATCGCACAGTCGTCGCTCAACAGAAAATCCATCACCATCAGTCTTGCAAAACAGATGGTGGAGCGTTTTGTGAACAACTCCAACCGCGAAATCACCATAACCTATATTATTAATGCGGTGTGCGAGGAGATGGAGACGTCACAAGCCGACTTCTTTACGAAATCAAGGAAGCGCAACATAGTGCAGGCTCGTCAGCTGTCGATGTATTTCTCGAAGAAATATACCAAAGCGCCGCTTATCGTCATCGGAGAGCAGTGTGGAGGTAAAGACCACGCCACCGTTATTCACGCACTCAAGACCGTTGCAAACCTTCTCGATACCGACAAACAATTCCGTGCTATCGCCGATAAGATAGAACAGACTCTTCAATAAGTCGTTATGAATCAACAATTTGGAAAACTATATCTTGTGCCTGCGCTGCTCGGTGCTACTTCGGCTGAACATGTTATCCCTGCCGGAACTCTCGAAATTGTCAGGACACTGAGGTTTTTTGTTGTTGAAAACGTCCGCACAGCCCGCCGCATGCTGAGCAAGATGCATATGCCTTGTCCTATCGACGAACTCGAGTTTGTGGAACTCGACAAACACAATCCCGAGAACCCTGATCTGCTTACATATCTCGGCAAAGCCCTTGATGGTCAGGATATTGGCTTGATGTCAGAGGCTGGGACACCATGCGTCGCCGACCCGGGAGCTCTCATCGTGGAACTTGCGCATCAGGCCGGAATTCAAGTCATCCCTCTCACAGGCCCTAACGCTATGATTCTCGCTCTGATGGCGTCGGGATTCAATGGACAGTCGTTCTGTTTCCACGGCTATCTTCCGATAAAAAATCCGGAGAGGACACAGAAAATCAAATCGCTTGAACGCCAGTCACTGGCAAACAACGAGACGGAACTCTTCATCGAGACGCCGTTTCGCAACAATGCCATGATTGAGGAACTGGTGAAAACATGCAATCCGAATACAATGCTCTGCGTGGCGTCGAATATCACCATGGAGGATGAGAAAATCGTCAGCAAACCCATATCCGACTGGAAAAAAATAAAAGAATACGACTGGAATAAAAAACCAGCCGTATTCTTGATCTATTGTTCGAAATTTCGGAAAAAATATTAAATCAATTTCCTCAACATCATGAAAACGCTCTGTTCCGCTGCCTGGAATTTCCCATCGGCGAAGAATACCTTTTTCATTCTGTCGAAATGATTCTGCCTGTCTAATTCATCTTTGATATATAAAGCCTTATGCTCGCGGATGGTCTCTATCCTGCTGAGCGCGTTGTCTGCCTCGAATCCATTGTAAATCCTGACAAACGTCACCGGATCAGTGTGCGAGCCAATCGCTATCAACTCCTGTTTGGTGATGTCGAAATCGGCATCCGCCGCAATGAGGAGGCAATATATCTCAAATTCTTCTTTGGTAAGATTTTTCATAAATCATTTTTTAAAAATGTAGAGACGTCATATTATGGCGTCTCTACTAATGTCTAACGTCTAATGTCTAATGTCTGTTACGCAGTAACTCTCTCCAGCCATTTCACCATTCCGAACATCACCGACATCGAGACTACGCAGATTGCGAGGAACACGCCCCAGCATACCCAGATGTCCCAAGCATCGTACATGAGAGGTCCGACGAAGATGAAGAGGTTGCCGATAGCTGTAGCACCAAGCCACAAACCCTGGCAGAGACCTACCATGTGACGTGGAGCCACCTTCGACACGAACGAAAGTCCGAGAGGTGAGATGAACAACTCAGCGACTGTGAGGAAGAAGTAAGTTACAATCAATACCCATGGTCCTGATTTTGCGAGACCGTTAGCTGCCATCGTAGCTGCATCCATTGCGCGGAACTCTTCGCCTGAAGGATAGTTGCATGAGATTGAAAGTGCCATAAGGAATAGGTAAGCCAATCCGGCGATACCCATACCGTAAGCGATCTTGCGAGGTGTCGAAACGCCTTTGCCTCTTCTGACCAGCCATGCGAAAGCAGCCATGACGAGAGGTGTTAAGACGATGACATACAATGGGTTAAGTGCTTGCCAAATCTCAGCAGGGAAGATGTCGGTGACAACGAAGTCGCGTGCCAACAACGTCAACGACTGGCTGTTCTGGTGGAACGAGAGCCAGAAGAAGATGGCGATGCCGAGAACTGCAAACAAAGCGTAGAGACGCTGTTTGATTTCCTTTGCCATTGCGAGTTTTTCCTCTTGTGTGTATTCGACCACTTCGGCTTTCTCTTTCTTTGCCGGCTGTGGGAAAATCTTCTTTGTGCAGAGGAATACTGTCAATGAAATCATCATGGCGATCACTGAAGCGATGAATGCAAAGTGAACGCCAGTGTTGAACACGTCAATATATTGTGAGCTGAATGTCACGAGGTTGTCAGGCATTGCTGCACCGTCGACCAGTGATTTAGCCATGTTTTCGGTGAACTTTGTTGTCTGTTCACCATTGGCGAGATATTGATGGCAGAGTGCCGGCATGTCGGCGTTGTAGACGAAGTTATGTACTCCCAGCCACCATTTACGAAGCATAGGAGCCACGAATGGAGCGATCACACCGCCGATGTTGATAAACACGTAGAAAATCTGGAAACCGCTGTCGCGACGGTCTTTTGCCTCAGCCAAAGCCTCAGGACCTTTTTCAGCGGCTTCGGCTTCGAATTTGTCGTAAAGCTTACCTACAAGAGCCTGCAAGTTGCCTTTGAACAGACCGTTACCAAACGAGATGCAGAGCAAAGCGAAGCAAGTGAAGATCAAGATACCCCACCATGCACCGCCGCTGTCGAGGATGATGCCGTCAGCGCCCTTGCTGAACAACGGGATAGCCAGTCCGACATAACCTGCCGCCATGATAATCAAGCCCCACTGGATAGTTCTCGGATAGTTCTGAGTGCGGTCAGCAATGATACCACCCACCAAACTCAAAACGTAAATTCCGAAATAAAACACCGAGTAGATGATACTGGCGGTCTTATCCGGCAAACCGAATTTTGAAACGAGGAACAACAGCAGGATGGCGTTCATGATGTAATATCCGAAACGCTCGCCCATGTTGCTCAAAGCTGCTGCAATCAAGCCTTTAGGATGATACTTTTTGGCTTGACGGAGATAATAAACCAAAAATGGGATGACGACGATCAAAACGCCGATCAAAATCACCAACAATTGGTTGGTCGCCCATAAACGTTCAATTAATGACATAAACTTAAAATTTTAATTATACATAGAATTATTTCTCGTTTTCATTTCAAAAATCGTACAAAAATAATAAAAAAGTTTGAATGCAAACAAGAAAAATCGTAATTTTGCAACTTAATCTTGAATTTTAAATTTTAAATCTTTGAATTTTTAAATTTCTGATATGGAATTATCGAGCAAATATAGTCCGCAGTCGACTGAAGAGAAATGGTACGAACATTGGATTAAGAAAAATTATTTTCATTCCACCCCTGATGAGCGTGAACCTTACACTATCGTGATTCCGCCTCCGAATGTGACAGGTGTGCTTCACATGGGTCACATGTTGAATAACACTATCCAGGACGTCCTCGTGCGCCGCGCGCGTATGCAGGGCAAGAACGCCTGCTGGGTGCCGGGTACCGACCATGCTTCCATCGCGACAGAGGCTAAGGTTGTCAACAAACTGGCGCAACAGGGCATCAGGAAGACCGACATCGGACGCGAGAAATTCCTTGAGCATGCTTGGGATTGGACTCACGAGCACGGCGGAATCATCTTGAAACAGCTCCGCAAACTCGGCGCTTCATGCGACTGGGAACGCACTTCGTTCACCATGGACGAAGTCCGCTCGAAGAGCGTCATCCACGTGTTCTGCGACCTTTACAAAAAAGGCCTCATCTATCGTGGCGTGCGTATGGTCAACTGGGACCCGAAAGCTCTCACAGCTTTGAGCGATGAGGAAGTCATCTACAAAGAGGAACATAGCAAGCTTTATTACCTCAGATATAAGATTGAAGGCGAGAATGGCTACGCAGTGGTGGCTACCACACGTCCTGAGACCATCATGGGCGATACTGCTATGTGTATCAACCCTAACGACCCGAAAAACCAGCATCTGAAAGGCAAGAAAGTCATCGTCCCATTGGTAAATAGAGTTATTCCGGTCATCGAAGACGAATATGTCGATATCGAATTCGGTACAGGCTGTCTGAAGGTGACCCCGGCTCATGATGTTAATGACTATATGCTCGGGGAGAAACATAACCTCCAGAGTATCAATATCTTCAACGACGACGCTACCATTAGCGAGGCTGCCGGAATGTACGTCGGAATGGATCGCGACGCCGTGCGTAAACAGATTGTCATCGACCTCAAGGAAGCCGATTTGCTCGAAAAAGTTGAAGACTATAATAATAAGGTGGGATATTCAGAGCGTACCAACGTCGCCATCGAGCCGAAACTCTCGATGCAGTGGTTCCTCAAGATGGAACACCTCGCACAGATCGCACTGAAGCCTGTCGAGACCGGCGAGATTCAGTTCTATCCTGCGAAATATGTCAACCTCTACCGTCACTGGCTCGAGAACATCAAAGACTGGTGCATCAGCCGTCAGCTGTGGTGGGGACATCAGATACCTGCTTATTACCTTCCAGAAGGTGGCTATGTGGTGGCTGAATCCGACGAAGAAGCACTTAAAGCAGCACGTGAAAAGACTGGTAATAACAACTTGACAATGAGTGATTTGCGTCGTGATGGTGATTGCCTCGACACATGGTTCAGTTCATGGCTGTGGCCTCTTTCATTGTTCAACGGAATTCTCGATCCGAACAACAAAGAATTCAAATATTATTACCCGACCAACGACCTCATCACCGCACCGGATATCATCTTCTTCTGGGTCGCTAGAATGATCATGGCAGGCGAGGAGTACGAGGCAAAAGTGCCATTCCACAACGTATATTTCACTGGTATTGTGCGCGACAAACTCGGTCGCAAGATGTCGAAATCATTGGGCAACTCTCCAGACCCGATCGAACTTATCGACAACTATGGTGCCGACGGCGTCCGTATGGGAATGCTTCTCTCGGCTCCGGCTGGTAACGATATTTTGTTCGACGTGGCACTCTGCGAGCAAGGCCGTAACTTCTGCAACAAGATTTGGAACGCTCTCCGTCTCGTGAAAGGCTGGAATGTCGACGAGAAAGCGGCTCAACCCGACACAGCTAAGATGGCGGTGAAGTGGTTCGATGCCCGTTACAATCAGGTCTTGGCCGAGATGAACGACAACTTCGACAAATACCGTCTCTCCGATGCCTTGATGGGCGTCTACAAGCTCACTTGGGACGACTTCTGCTCATGGTATCTCGAGATGGTGAAAGCACCGATGGGACAGGCTGTCGATGGTGTAACTTACAGAGCTACAGTCACTTTCTTTGAGAATTTGATGAAGCTCCTGCATCCGTTCATGCCGTTCATCACCGAGGAAATCTATCACAACCTCGACGAACGCAAAGACGGCGACGATATCGTTATCGCACAGCAGCCAAAACAAAAAGCTGTTGACAATCAGATACTTGCAGACTTCGATTTCACTATGGATGTCATCAACAACATCCGTAAGATCCGTGCCGAGAAGAATATTTCGTTCAAGGAAGCCCTCGACCTTGTTGTCGTCGACAAAGAAGGCAACATCTGCAAGGATTTTGATTGCATTATTGAGAAGTTAACTAACGTTAAGTCAATAACTTACACTACCGAAAAGCCAGCCGATGCATTCGGATTCCTCGTCCGCTCGAAGGAATATTTCATCCCGGTAACCGACTCTGTTGATACTGAGGCCGAGCTGAAGAAACTCGAAGAGGAGTTGAAATACGCTCAAGGTTTCTTAAAATCTGTTGAGGCAAAGCTTTCCAACGAGAAGTTCGTCAACGGAGCTCCAGCCGCCGTCGTCGACAAAGAACGCAAAAAGAAATCCGACGCCGAAGCAAAGATTGCAGTTTTAGAGCAGCAGATTAAAGGATTGAGAAAATAGTTGTTATACTTTAGTTTTTAGTCGTCAATTTCGAAGGCCTTCAGCTTTCGCAGAAAGGTGGCAGCCGAGAAATGATGACTAAAAACGTTAATCAAATACGAGAATTTATTCTTCTTCAACTAAAAACAGCGCAATCTGTTTTATTCCTTGCGCTCCAATAACTAATTGATTGTCAATTTCTGTGCTTCGGGTAGGGCCACTGATGATAACAGTTTCGGTAGGTTTTTTGTTGTGATATTTTTCCTTTAAAATCTTTATCGCGTCTTTCATGCTTGCCACTATCTGGCTCGGCGACGCATATACCAACAAAGTGTCGGCGTTGGAGTAGGCTGCCATCGACCCTGCGCAGGTATCGGTGACTACAACGCTTCCTGTATGTGCGATAAGACACTCACAATCAGTGATGCTGACCGTTTTTTTGCGTTTGGTGGTGTAGTTGCGGTTCAACTCAATGCCTGAGCCTTTGAATACAGCCTCCATTTTCATGCTTGTTGAGCAAAGCGGCTCCCATTGATTCTCAACAATATATTGTTTCATCGCCTCGATGAAGTCCTCTTTGCTCTCGAAGTAGATGAAGATGCCTCCGTTTTCTTTAAAACGTTCCACGAAGGTGAATTCGGCGCCGTCTTCTTCCTTGAACGGCGTCCACGTGTCGACCTGCATGTTCACGTCTTTGAAAAGGTTCTCGTCTTTAGCCATGACAGCCTCGCGCACCTTAGCAAGGATCTGCTCCTTATTGGTGCGCTCGCTTAAGTTTCCAAACGAGAATATCTTCATTGTTATGCTATCGTTGTGTTTTCAGGGTTAAATGGCTGTTCACTGTTTCCCTCAGGCTTTTCCTCTTTACGTCTCGTGAAATTTCTCTCTTCGTGTTTCCAAGGACGTTCGCCGAATATCGCCACGAGGTCGTCGCTGAAGATGACTTCCTTGTCGATGAGCTTGTTGGCAAGCTGTGTCAGACCGTCTTTATGCTCGTTGAGGATGCGCAAAGCCTCCTGATAAGCGCTCTCGATGAGTTTCTTGACTTCTTCGTCGATCTTTTCCGCTGTCTTCTCGCTGAACGGCTTGGTGAAGGCATAATCTTGCTGACCCGTTGAGTCATAATAGCTTACGTTACCGATTTCTTCGTCGAGACCGTAGTACATAACCATGGCGTGTGCTTGTTTCGACACCTTTTCGAGGTCGTTCAAGGCTCCGGTTGATATCTGTCCGAAGATGATTTTTTCCGCGGCGCGGCCGCCAAGAGTAGCAACCATCTCGTGGAACATCTGCTCTTTCGTAGTAATCTGCCTCTCGTCAGGGAGGTACCAGGCCGCGCCGAGGGCTTTACCTCTCGGAACTATTGTTACCTTCACCAGCGGATGAGCGTGTTCAAGCATCCAACTCGTGGTGGCGTGTCCAGCTTCATGGAAGGCGATGACTTTCTTCTCCGATGGCGTTATCACAGAGTTTTTCTTCTCGAGACCGCCAACGATACGGTCGATGGCATCCAAAAAGTCTTGTTTCTCGATGAAATCCTTGCTGCGACGTGCTGCGATGAGTGCCGCCTCGTTGCAAACGTTGGCGATGTCGGCACCAGAGAATCCCGGAGTCTGTTTTGCTAAGAACTCCTTATCGACGTCTTTACCGAGTTTCAAGCCACGCATATGGACCTCGAAAATCTCGCGCCGACCGTTTAAATCGGGTAGTTCCACATAAATCTGACGGTCGAAACGTCCCGCGCGCATCAACGCCTTGTCGAGGATGTCGGCGCGGTTGGTTGCTGCCAACACTATGACGCCTGAGTTTGTCCCGAAGCCGTCCATCTCTGTAAGCAGCTGATTCAGAGTGCTCTCGCGTTCGTCGTTACCGCCACTCATGATGTTCTTACCACGAGCGCGACCGATGGCGTCGATCTCGTCGATGAAGATGATACAAGGTGATTTTGCTTTTGCCTGACTGAATAAGTCGCGAACACGTGAGGCGCCGACGCCCACAAACATCTCCACGAAATCGGAGCCCGAAATGCTGAAGAACGGCACGTTAGCCTCGCCTGCGACAGACTTTGCAAGCAATGTCTTACCGGTTCCTGGAGGGCCCACGAGAAGCACGCCCTTCGGGATCTTACCGCCCAAACGTGTGTATTTGTTAGGATTTCTGAGGAAGTCGACGATCTCCATCACCTCTTCCTTGGCTTCTTCCAAGCCAGCCACGTCTTTAAACGTGGTCTTGCTGTCTTTTTCCTGATCGTAAAGCTGCGCCTTCGATTTGCCTATGCTGAAAATCTGACCTCCGCCCATGCCTGAGCCTCCGCCCATCCTGCGCATGATGAGTACCCAGAACCCGACTATCAACACTAATGGTAAAATCCAACCTATAATTTCTCCCGTCCAGTTGTGACGCTCCACAGGAATAACCTCAACAGGGTTTGAAATTCCTTCCTGAGCTTCGTCAACCTTGTCGTAAAGTCTTGATTCTGAGGTTTTTAATATGTAGTTCGGTGACTTTCCAAAAGCTTGTGGTGTCTCATTTGGAAAATATTTGCGCAAACCTTGTTCGTTGAGATAAATTTCAGCGGTTTTACCATTCACAAGCTCTATCTTGTCGATATCTCTGTCTTTCAACATCTTAGTGAGCTCGGCCATCGTGGTTTCTTTGGTGCTGCCTGTGTTGCCAAACATTATCGACCCGACAAAAAACGCTATCAGGACGATATAAACCCAGTAAAACCCAATTTTTTTCTTAGGCTTATTGTTGCTGTTGTTTGGATTTTGAAAATTATTATTGTTGTTCTCCATCTTATCCTTTCTTATCCTTCTTATCCTTTGTTGTTAGTCCTCGTAGACATGTTTCTCCGCGTCAGCCCATAAATCCTCTAATCTGTAGAAATCGCGTTTCTCTGTAAGGAATATATGAACTACAACGTCAACATAATCCAACAAAATCCATTCCGAATTTTCAAAACCTTCTTCATGATAGACATGCACGCGAAGTTTGTTGCGCACGTTGTCGATGATTTTCTCGGCGATGGCGTTCACCTGCGTCTTCGATTGGGCGTGGCAAATTACGAAATAGTCGGTTACTGCCGACTGTAACTCTCTCATATCCAATGAAGTAACTTCTTTTGCCTTTGCCTCTAACATGGTCTCGACTATGGTTTTCAAGACCTCTTCAGTATTGTCGTTTTCGTGTCTTATTCTCATCAATAAAAAATTTTTTGCAAAGATAATCAATAAATTTATATTTTTGCGGATAGCTATGAAAATTTTGCATTTTGACGAAATAAATTCAACCAACGTCTATCTTTATGACAAAATTTCCGAAAAAAATGACATTTCGGATGCGGTTGTGGTGGCTTCTCATCAGTCTGCAGGGCGAGGGATGGATAAAAACAAGTGGGAGAGTGAGGCAGGAAAGAATCTTTTGTTCAGTATTGCGTTGAATGTCAATTTCTTAGAGGCTGAAAACCAGTTTAAAATCTCGCAGGCTGTGTCGGTGGCAATAATTGAAACCTTGTCGCAATTTATTGATAATCAAGGACTTTATATAAAATGGCCAAACGATATTTATTTCGGTGATAAGAAACTTGCCGGAATGCTTATCCAGAACACCATCGAAGGTCGCATGATGGGCATCTCAATAATCGGTATTGGACTGAATGTCAATCAGATAGAGTTTTCAAAAGACATTCCCAATCCGATTTCGTTGAAACAGATTTCATTGAAGGATTTTGATTTGGATGAGTTGTTGGATGCTATGATTGTTAAGATAAAGTCTTCGGTTGAAAGCCTTCGTTCGAAAGAAAACCAAGATAAAATCAACGAAAAATACATTTTAAAATCGTATCGTTTCGGAATTTGGGCTGATTATTTTTATCATAATCAAGTTAAATCAATGATTATCAATGGTTTTGATAAATACGGACGACTCCTTCTTCATGACAAAGAAGGAGCCGAAATCGTTTGTGACGTTAAAGAGTTACAGTTTTTTCCGCCATCATGTCCACCAGGTTCTGAAGCGGGCGTTTAGCCATCATTGCGATGAGCGGGTTCATGTTGGCGTCGATCTCGTACATCACCTTGCAGTTGTTTCCTGACTCAGCGATTTTAATGTTCAAAGTGAACGGAAACGGTACTTTTCCGACCGGCACGAGTTGTACCAGGCTATAGCTAACCCTTTGGCTTACGCGCAGTGCGATGCTTCCCATGCCTTGCACAGTAAACGAGAGGTTGTCCTCGTCTGCTTGCACGTTAACGGCCTGCTCGGGAAGCAAAGCCGGAATGTTTCGCATATCGCTCACGACACCGAAAAACTCCTGCTCGCTCTTGCTGTTATCAACGTATTCTGACTGTATTAACATCTTAAAAATTTTTTAACTGCTAACTGTCAACTGCTAACTGGTAACTAATCTTGATGTGCATCAGACCATGCCTGTGGGCTCTTTCTCCATTCCATTAATGAATGCATCTGGTCGTCGCTCACGTAGTTTTCTTCGACGGCTTTTTTAATCAAAGCCTCGTAATTGCTGATGGTCACGAGGTCGCAGTCGGCTTTCTTGAATGCCTCCGCTGCTGCATCGAGCTGATAGGTGAAAATAGCCATCATGCCTTTCACTTTAGCGCCTTTCTCGCGTAGAGCCTCAACAGCTGCAAGGCTTGATTTTCCTGTGGAAACGAGGTCTTCGATGACCACCACCGACGCTCCTTGCGGCACTATGCCTTCGACCTGGTTGTTCAAGCCGTGTGACTTGGCTTCCGAGCGCACGTAGCAGAACGGGAGACCGAGCTCCTGAGCCACCAAAGCGCCTTGCGGGATGCCGCCTGTAGCCACTCCAGCGATGAGATCAGGCTTGCCGAAACGCTCCACGCACATCTTCACGAAAGCTTCACGGATGAAGGTTCTGATGTTAGGATATGACAAAGTTATGCGGTTGTCACAATAAATTGGTGACTTTAATCCACTTGCCCATGTAAAAGGACTTGCAGGATTCAATTTTATTGCTTTAATTTGCAGCAGGAAATTCGCTAACGATAAAGCGGTCTCTTGTTCGTTCATAATTGTTAAATTTTTGTGCAAATGTACAGACTTTTTTGTAATAATCGATGCCTGAAAGCAAATAATTTTTGTGAGGAATTGTTATCTGTTGATAATAAAGAAATTAGAAATGCCGATGATTTGGTGATGAAAATCCTCGACTGGCTATACGACGAGTCGCAGGATTGCCTCGATTTCGGTGATGTCGACGGGAAAGATTTCGCCTACGCTGTGAAAACGGTTTTTCGTCAGGCACCTGCCGCCGGTGGAGTGGTAGTTGTTGATAATCAGTTTGTTGCAATCGAAAGACATGGCATTCCAGACCTTCCGAAAGGACATATAGAAAGAGGCGAGACTCCTGAAGCTGCTGCCCTGCGCGAAGTGGAGGAGGAGACTGGAATAAAAAACCTTGAAATAGTGAAGGAACTACCCGCCACTTGGCATTGCTATCTCCTTAGTAATCAATGGACTATCAAGAAAACGAGCTGGTATTTGATGCGCACTTCATCAGGAATGAAATCAGTGCCACAAACTGAAGAAGGGATAACAAAAGTATATCTTGTTGATAAAGAAGGAGTTAAAGACTTTGAGGAGAAAACTTTCGCCTCGTTGAAAACGCTGGTACCGGAAATAATTCCTGTCATTTCGAGTTTTTAGTTGTTGATTTTTCAGTCTTCAGCTTTTAAAAAAAGGTGGCAACTGAAGAATTTTTTTGTATTTTTGTAAGTTCTAATAAGGTATAAATCTAAATAAATGAAAACTGCAGTTTTTGCCGGTTCGTTCGACCCGATAACAAAAGGGCATGAGGATATCGTGCTCCAGGCGTTGAAGTTGTTCGACGAGATAATAATCGCAATAGGCGTAAATATAGATAAAAAATACGCGTTTCCGCTTGAAAAGCGCATCAAGTGGATTGAAAATACTTTTGCTGAATATCCTAAGGTAAAAGTCGTTAGCTATCAAGGCCTTACCGTCGATTTGTGCCGGAAAATGAACGCCGGTTTCATTATCCGTGGCCTCAGAAACACCACCGATTTTGAATATGAGAGCATAATAGCGGAGGCTAATAAAAAGCTTAATCCTGAAATCGAGACGATATTTTTGCTTTCCGATCCGACGCTGCGCTGCGTTTCCTCTACAGTGGTGCGCGACCTCGTCAAAAACGGTGCCGATTTAATGAATTTCATCCCTGAAAAATCTGGTTTTTATGAAAAATAAGAGCCTTTCCGTCCTGATTTTGGCGTTTCTTTGCCCGATTTTCGTTTTGGGACAGAATATTTCCATTACCGGAAAGACAAACCTTCCGAACGCCTTGGTACGCCTTCTGACGTATGACGAGATGTTTACCTGCAGGCAGACTAAAGTTGCGGAAACACACTCGGATGCGAGCGGAAATTTTGTTTTGGAAACCGAAATAAAAGAGATTACTCCGGCACAAATTGCCGTCAACTTGGAACGAGTCGACATCATTCTCAGTCCGAACGGAAAATATAATCTGGAAATAATCATCCCCGACCAAACCGATGAATCGTACTTTGACAGGGAGCAGCCATCGCTGAAAATTAATACGATTGAAGATGGTGAGTTGTTTTTGCAATACACTAATATTCAATCATTTATAGATGGTTACTTATATCAAAACTTTAATAGTATTTATAGGGGTAGAAAGATGTATCTTCTCGACACCCTCGACCTTCAGATAACCCGTAATTTCGGCAAAATCGAGAATAAATATATCAAAGATTTCATAAAATATCGCAAGGCGGCTGTTGTGATGACGGCTAATGCTAAGAAAACAAAAACTGAATACTTTGATAATCAAAAGGTTTTGTATTCGCAGTCGGCTTATATGGAGGTGTTCTCGGAGTTGTTCGGCTCGTATTTCAATTCAAGGACATTTAATCCGAAGGAGTTGAGAAATGCGTTTAATATGGGGTATGACAACTTCATGACATATTTGGAAAAAGATGACTTTTTGTCATTTAACCAGCAGATTTTCGAACTTGTGGTAATGCTTGAGCTTCAAAGACTTTATAATGAAAATTCATTCGACAAAGACAAGATTTTGAGTTATATCGGCAAGATTAAAGAGACTTCTGATTTCATGAAAAACAGGCTTGTAGCTATGAATGTGCTGCGAAATATGGATGAACTGTCATATAATTCTGACGCGCCGTCTTTTTCTTTGAAAAACAGATTGGGAGAAATAATCCAACTCTCTGATTATCAAAATGATATGGTTCTTATTCAATTTGTCGACCATGTCTCGCCATTTTTGAAACGTGAGTTCTCGTCGCTGAATGAGCTTCAAAAGCAGTGGGGCGACACCATCCAGGTGGTCACTATAGCCACGAAAGAGTCGTTTGATGACTTTGTGCAAATGTTTGAAAATCAAGGATATAAGTGGACTTTGTTAAACCTTGACTTTAATATATTATTGCTTGAGGATTATCACATAAAAACATATCCGGCATACGTCATTTTGAAACGAAAAGGCCGTATCGGAATGGCGCCGGCACCTTCTCCTGATCAGTATTTGGATTATCATGTGAGAAGAATTAGTAATTATTTGTAAATTTTTATTATTTTTGCATAATTTTTGATAGACATATATTGGACAATTTTATTCAGAACAAATAATTTAAGAAATGGGTTTTTTATCAAGACTTTTTGGAAATAAATCGACGCGCGACAATAAAGCGTTGCAGCCGCTTTTGCAGAAAACACTTGAGGCTTACGAGAAAATCAAGGATTTGGATATCGACAGCCTTCGTCACAAGACAGTTGAATTCAAGGAATATATTCAAAACCATATAGCTGAGGATGAGGCGAAAATCGCTGAACTGAAGGCGAATGTCGAGAACAATCCCGACATGGATTTGGAGGAGAAAAACAGCATCTACGATCAGGTAGACAAGCTCGAGAAACATGTTCTTGACAAGATTGAAGAGGCTTTGAACGACATCTTGCCGGAGGCTTTCGCGGTGATGAAAGAAACAGCTAAGCGCTTCAAAGACAATGAGGTTGTTGAGGCTACGGCTACCGATCTTGATCGTGAGCTTGCGTCGAAGTTTGAGCATATCAACATCGAAGGCGACAAGGTTCTTTACAACAACAGTTGGATGGCTGGCGGCAATATGGTGACATGGGACATGGTGCATTACGACGTGCAAATCATAGGCGGTATCGTGCTGCATCAGGGAAAGATCGCTGAGATGGCGACAGGTGAAGGTAAGACTTTGGTCGCTACCTTGCCGGTTTACCTCAACGCTCTCGCAGGCCGTGGCGTGCATGTGGTAACCGTCAACGATTACTTGGCGAAACGTGACTCCGAGTGGATGGGCACTATTTACAACTTCCTCGGCTTGACATGCGACTGCATCGACAAGCATCAGCCTAATTCACCTGAGCGTCGCGCCGCTTACAACTCCGACATCACTTACGGAACCAACAACGAGTTCGGTTTCGACTATTTGCGTGACAACATGACTGGCAACCCGGATGAACTCGTTCAACGCAAACATCACTACGCCATCGTCGACGAGGTTGACTCCGTGTTGATTGACGATGCTCGTACTCCTTTGATTATCAGCGGTCCTACGCCACGAGGCGAAGACCAGGAGTTTGTGCAGCTCAAGCCGGACGTGGTGAGACTGTACGAAGAACAGAAACGTCTTGTGACTCAGTGCCTTGCGGAGGCGAAGAAGATTTTGACAAATCCTAACGCCACCGAAGAAGAGCGGTCGCATGGCGCCGACCAGCTTTTCCGCGCTTACCACGGACTTCCGAAGAACAGCGCGCTTATCAAGTTCCTCTCGGAAGAAGGAATGAAGTCGTTGCTGCTCAAGACCGAAGGCTTCTACATGCAGGAGCAGAGCAAGAACATGCATATCATCGACGATGAGCTTTATTTCGTTATCGACGAGAAGCTGAACACCGTCGTTTTGACCGATAAAGGTAGCGAACAACTCGCAAAAGCTTACAACGACCCGTCGTTCTTCATCATCCCTGATGTCGGTTCTGAGATTGCCGAGCTTGAAAAATCGGGATTGAGCGACGATGAGAAAGTTTTGAAGAAGTCAGAGATTCTGCGTTTGTTCTCAGAGCGTTCGGAGCGCCTGCACACGGTGCAGCAGCTGCTTAAGGCTTATACTTTGTTTGAAAAAGACGTCGACTACGTCATCATTGACAACAAGGTTAAAATCGTTGACGAGCAGACTGGCCGTATCATGGAAGGCCGTCGTTGGTCGGATGGTTTGCATCAGGCGGTGGAGGCTAAGGAAAACGTGGATGTCGAAGCGGCGACACAGACCTATGCGACCATCACCTTGCAGAACTACTTCCGTATGTACCACAAACTCGCCGGTATGACAGGTACCGCTGAGACTGAGGCAGGCGAGTTCTGGGATATCTACAAACTCGATGTGGTGGTGATTCCAACCAACAAGCCGATAGCCCGTAACGACTACGAGGACTTGATTTACAAGACAAAACGCGAGAAATATAACGCTGTCATCGATAAGATTGTGGAGCTCGTCAATGAAGGCCGACCTGTTTTGGTGGGTACCACCTCGGTTGAAATCTCAGAGTTGCTGAGCCGTATGCTGACGCGTAAAAACATCAAACACAATGTTTTGAACGCGAAATTGCACTTCAAAGAGGCTCAGATCGTTAAAGACGCAGGTCTCGCTGGCACAGTTACAATTGCTACTAACATGGCAGGTCGTGGTACCGATATCAAGTTGGGACCAGGCGTGAAAGACGCCGGCGGTCTCGCCATCATCGGTACTGAGCGTCACGAGTCGCGTCGTGTCGACCGTCAGCTGAGAGGCCGTTCAGGCCGTCAGGGAGACCCGGGAAGCTCACAGTTCTTCGTTTCTTTGGAAGACGACCTCATGCGTATGTTCGGCTCAGAGCGTATCGCTCCAATCATGGACCGTCTCGGAATGAAGGAAGGCGAGGTGATTCAGCATTCGATGATTACCAAACAGATTGAGAAGGCGCAGAAGAAAGTCGAGGAGAACCACTTCGGCGTGCGTAAACATCTTTTGGAATACGACGACGTGATGAACTCGCAGCGTGAAGCTATCTACGAAAAACGTCGTCACGCCTTGTTTGGCGAACGTCTGCAGATCGACATCAACAACATGATGTACGACCTCGGCGAGTCGCTTATCGAGAGATATAAAGAAACCGACGATTACGATGAGATGAAACTCGATGTGCTTTCAAACATGGGTATCGAGGTGCCGTTCGACGAAGAAGAGTTCAAACATGGCAAGCTCGACGAACTTGCTGACAAGTTGTTTGAGAAAGCTGTTGAGTCGTACAATAAGAAGACGCAGGTGGTGGGTGAAAAGACATTGCCGCTCATCAAGCAGATTTACGAGAATCAGCCGGGTTACAAGAATATCCTCATCCCGTTCACTGACGGCAAAAAAGGCATGAACGTGGTGGTGAACATCGAGAAGGCGGTGCAGAACGGCGCGCGTGAGATCTCGTTGTCGCTTGAGAAGAGCATCACCCTCGGCATGATTGACGACGCCTGGAAAGAGCATCTGCGTGAACTCGACGACTTGAAGCAGTCGGTGCAGAACGCACAGTACGAACAGAAAGACCCGTTGCTTATCTATAAACTCGAGTCGTTCAACCTCTTCAAGGAGATGATTTTGAAGATCAATAGAGAGGTTATCTCGTTCCTGATGAAGTCGGATTTGCCGGTGCAAGACCCGAACAACATACGTGAGCATCGTGCCAAGGCCATCGACAGAAGCAAGTTGAAAGAGCAGCGTACCGACCTTTTGTCGCAGGCGCACAGCAATACTCAGGAAAACCAGATTACACAGCCTATTCATGTGGAGAAGAAAGTCGGAAGAAACGACCCTTGTCCGTGCGGCAGCGGCAAGAAATATAAGAACTGCCACGGAAGACTTGAATAATAGTTAATCAGTTTAACTGAACAACTGATCAACTGAACAACTGAATGAAACGTTTTTTAGCGATAATTGCAATTATATTGCTGGCGTTTACTGCGGCAGCACAGGATACCGTCGTCCCGTCCCGTCCTAAAGTCGGCGTTGTGTTGAGCGGTGGCGGTGCTAAGGGCTTCGCCCATATCGGAGCGTTGAGAGTCATTGAAGAAGCCGGCCTTCCTGTCGATTACATCGCCGGAACGAGCATGGGCTCTATCATTGGTGGTCTCTATGCTGTGGGCTATGATCCCGACATGATGCAGAAGCTTACCACGCAACAAAACTGGAACAGTGTGCTAAAAGACGAGTTGCCGAGAAAATATTTCCCTCTTGAAAAACGTCTCAACGACAGGCATTATATCCTCAGTATGCCTTATATAGACGGGAAATTCAAGATGAACAGGTCGATAACAGACGGCGTTTACATCAACATGCTGCTGACGCGTCTCACACTTCCGGCTTACAAACAACGTAATTTCGAGGAGCTCCCGGTTCCGTTTCTTTGCATAGGAACGGATATGATAACGGCCGACCCCGTTGAGTTCAGAAGCGGCTCGCTGTCGCAGTCGATACGCTCGAGTATGTCGATACCTCTTTTGTTTGAGCCAGTTGAATATGACCACAGTCTGTTCTGTGACGGCGGACTCACCAATAATTTCCCTGTCAGAAACGTGCGCGAACGCGGAGCCGACATCATCATAGGCGTTGACCTCGAGATTGTGGAGTCGGATATGAATACCCTCGACAACTCTTTGAAGGTGCTTGAACGACTGATATCTATCTCATCTCAGGAAGAAAGCAACAAAGCACGTAAAGAATGCGATATTTTGATTACGCCTGACATCGGGAAGGCGAATATGATGTCGTTCGACAGCTTCGACACCATCATAAAATGCGGCGAGGCAGGAGCTAGAGAGAAGTTTCCCGAATTGAAGAAGCTCGCCGATTCATTGCAGTCGATAGCGCCATTCGAGGTGAAGAGAAACCATGTTCAGCCCGTCGACTCGATTTATGTTACTGAGGTGTTTGTCGAAGGCGTCGATAAATATGATGCTGACAATATAAAGTCGGAGTTTGGAGACGATTTTCCTAGAATGTTTTCTGTTGATGAAGTGGAGACGATCATCATAAAGATTTATTCTCAGGAATATTATTCGAATATATGGTATGAGCTGATTTTTACGCCTGAAGGCAATATCTTGAAAATCCATTGCAAAGCCAAAGCCACACACACGTTGTCTTTGGGAGCCCATTATGACAACAATTACGGCATGGGCGTGCTGCTCAATATTTCCGGTAAAAGCAGATACGCGGCTTATAGTGCCGATTTTAATCTTTCGGAAAATTATTATATTAAGGCGGGTCTTACATATCGCCATAACAAGGTGTTCAGAATAGGGGCTGAGGCTTACGTGATGAATCTGGAGTTGGATTGGTATAATAACAGCAATCAACTTATAAGTATTTTAAAATACAGGCAAAACAGCTTGGATTTTAACTTCCAGATAGTCCCTTCTTTGAATCAGCATATTACAATCGGAGCTTTGGCAAACTATGTTTTGTTTGAAAACAAAATTTATCTGTTAGGTGAAACTGGTAAATACAAGTTTATGCCTAATTTTTATTTCCATTATATCTTGAATACCGAGGATAAGATGGATTTTGTGCAAAGAGGTTGGAATGTCGACCTTTTGGGAAAATGTATTCTGTATGACGGAGTGTTCTCAACAAAATATTCCAAGCCTGCGGTGTCGGTTCAGGGAATTGTGAGGCGGTCGTTCATGATAGGTAATGAGCATTCGTTTAAGTTAAGTGCTTGCGGAACGCTCAGACCAGGCGATAAAACATTGCCGGAACCTTATATTTTCCTCGTGGGAGGTCAGTCGAAAATGAAATATATCGATAACATCATTTCATTCACTGGCTTGAATTTTGTGAATGTGGTCGTTGAGAGTTCCGCTTTCGCAAAAACATCGTGGCTATGGAACTTTTATAGGAAATTCTACACCGTCGTCGACTGTGATTTCGGCTATTTCGCCGAATTGTTTGGTGACAATAAAATATATTATACCGAAAATTGGATAACGCCTGATAACTTTGTGATAGGCGCAGGCTTGACATTGGGAGTGAATACTGTTTTGGGACCGGTGGAGTTGGAGTTGTCGAAGTCGAATATCAATACTGATATGATATTTTTCATAAATTTGGGATTCTGGTTTTAAATGACCCGATATGAATAGAGAATTCTTGAATATTAAGTTCTTCGTGCTGATGTTGCTCGTCGGCGTGTTCTCTATTTATGATGTCAGAGGGCAGGCTGTTGACGACAGCATACGTCACCGGCCTACTGTTGGCGTTGTGCTTTGCGGCGGCGGTGCGAAAGGCTTTTCCCATATAAGAATTTTGAAGGCTATCGACGAGGCCGGCGTCCCTGTCGATTGTATCGGCGGCACCAGCATAGGCGCTATCATCGGCGCGCTGTATGCGGTAGGTTACGACCCTGATGAGATGGAAAAAATCGTCCGGGCGCAAAACTGGGATGAGATTATGTACGACAAGGTTCCGAAGACGTTGCTACCCGTCGAAAATAAAATGTACGACCGTCATTATCTCGCCACATTTCCTATTTCTGACGGTAAGATAAAGGTGAAGCCTTCGTTGGTTGACGGCGTTTGCGTGAATCAGCTGATGTCGCGACTTATGCTTCCGGCTTGTGGCGTGGATGACTTCAATGATCTGCCTGTCCAGTTTTTTTGTGTGGCGACAGATGTGGAACATGCGCGGCAGTATGAGATGACACGAGGCAACCTCGCGCGTTCGGTAAGAGCGAGCATGTCAATACCGTTTCTGTTCAAGCCTGTGACGATTGACGACAGAGTTCTCATCGATGGTGGCATGGTCAACAATTTTCCGGTGAGGAATATGCAGGAGCGCGGAGTGGATATCATAATAGGTATCGACTTGGAAGACGACGTGATACCTGCTTCGCAAATTGACAACTCCCTCGGACTTCTTGAAGGTATGATGCAGCTGGCTTCACTCGATGAAAGCAATTACGCGCGCACTAACTGCGATATCTATATCAAGCCGAACCTGCATGGACGTACCATGATGTCGTTCAATGACTTCGACTCGATTTTTTATTTTGGTGAAGAAGCAGCGCAGCTGTTTTATCCGAAGTTAAAGAGTTTAGCCGACTCGCTTTACGCTATAGAGCCTTACGAGATAAAACGCCCACATGTCAAGCAGATTGAGAAAATCAATGTCGTTGACATAGATGTTCAAGACATGGAAGAAAATCATAAGACGGGCATCAAAAGAGAGTTTGGCAAGAAATTCCCGATGGAGATGTCGTTGGATTATATCCAGGATGTGATAGTAAAGCTCCACGCTTCGGGTTATTACGAGGATTTGTGGTACGAGACCGAAGAAACCCAAGATGGCGTGCTGCTTAAGATTCATGGCAAAGAATGTGACGACAAATCGTTGGCGTTTTGTATACATTATGATAATAACTACGGCATCGGGACTTTGGTGAATTTTAACGTGAAGAATCTGTGGAAAAGCATGAACCGCACCACCTTGAACTTGGATGCCAACATAGCCGAAAACCCTTACGTCAGGCTGAGCCTCAACAGACGTTATGGCAGGTATTTCAGATATGGCGCTGACGTAAGCGTGGTGTCGCTGAATATCAAAAATTATAACGACTCGAAAATATTGAATTCGTATAACATCCAAAGCAACAGCTTGAATATTTATTCGCAAATAGTCCCTTCGTTGACACAGCAGATACGCATCGGCGCCGTGGTCGATTATGTCAGGATGTTTGATAACATCGAAACAACGCATAGGACTTTGGACATCGAGAAGGATTATTCGTTTTATTCATACCTGTATCTTCATTATTTTTATGGAAATGAGGACGCGCCTAATTTCGCGAGACGTGGCTGGCGCATCAGTCTTTTGGGGAAATGCCTCTTCTTTGAAGGTAAAAATGAAAACGGAACACTTAGCAATGTAGGATCTCAGATGGTGTATACTTTTCAGGAAAACATAGAGAAATCGTTTAAGATAGGCAGTAAAAACTCGTTAAAACTTGGAGTTCAGTCGGGAATGAAGGTAGGCGAGGCCAGTGTACCGCGTTTTTATCAATATCTAGTCGGCGGACAGTCGAGGATGAAATATTTCAACAATATAATATCGTTCACGGGACTTAATTTCGTGGATAAGATTGTCGATTATGTGGCGTTTGGAAAGATGGCGTGGCAGTGGAATTTCTATAAGATTTTCTATACCACGGTAAATTGCGATTTCGGATATATGAACAGCGACTATGACTTGTGGTTCGATTCAGGCAGTTTTGTGATGGGCTGCGGTTTGTCGTTTGGCGCCGACACGGTTGTGGGCCCTGTGATTGTCAGTCTGATGGGTTCGAACCAGAATTCATCTTTGATAGGATTCATAAATGTTGGATACTGGTTTTAAATAAATGAATATCAATAAATTATTAAAAATATGAAATACAAAAGAGTGTTACTTAAGCTTAGTGGTGAAGCTTTAATGGGAAATCAACAGTATGGTATTGATCCTGAGAGACTTAATGATTATGCTGAGGAGATTGCGGCGGCGGTGAAAGCCGGTGCGCAGATAGCCATCGTTATCGGCGGAGGCAACATCTTCCGCGGCCTCCAAGGTGCGTCAAAAGGCATGGATCGCATCCAGGGCGACTACATGGGCATGCTCGCTACCGTTATCAACAGCATGGCGATTCAGTCGACATTGCAGGCAAAAGGCGTGAAAGCCGCTTTGTTGTCGGGACTTTACATCGACCGTATCGCCGACTCTATGAGCTCGGCAAAGGCTATCAAACTTCTTGAAGAAGGCTACGTCGTCGTCATCGGTGGCGGCACAGGCAACCCGTTCTTCACAACAGATACCGGCTCCGCTTTGAGAGCTGTCGAAGTCAAGGCCGACATCATCCTCAAAGGCACACGCGTCGACGGCATCTATACCGCTGACCCGGAGAAAGACCCGACCGCAAAGAAGTATGAGTCAATCACTTACGACGAGGCTTACAACAAGAACCTCAAGGTGATGGATCTCACAGCGTTCACCATGTGCAAGGAAAACAACATGCCGATGCTCGTGTTCGACATGAACACCAAAGGCAACCTCACCAAGGTGCTCAACGGCGAAAAAATCGGCACTATTGTGACGAAATAATAAATTTTTTGTATTTTTGTACCGCAAATTTTAAGGTATATGACAGAAGAATCTCAATTTATTTTGGACGAAACGACTGAATCGATGGAAGGTGCTGTCAAGCATCTCGAGTCGGAGTTTCAGAAAATCAGAGCAGGCAAGGCAAGCCCAATGATGCTTCAGGGCGTTAAAGTTGAATATTACGGAACGCTTGTCCCGATTGAGCAGACCTCAAACATCGGCACCCCTGACGCGCGTCAGATTATCGTGATGCCGTTCGACAAGAGCTCTATCGGTGCCATCGACAAGGCTATCCAGGCCGCTAACCTCGGCTTCAACCCGAAAAACGAAGGCGATTTTCTGAGAATCTTGGTTCCGCCATTGACAGAGGAACGTCGTAAAGACCTCGCCAAACGTGCCAAGACAGCCGCTGAAGAAGCTAAAGTCGGTATCAGAAACATCCGCCGCAACTCCAACGACGACGCTAAGAAGCTCGAAAAAGAAGGCGTTTCGGAAGACGAAGTGAAACAGCTTCAGGAAGAAATCCAGAAACTGACCGACAAATTCGTGAAAAAAATCGACGATCTTTACGAACTGAAGCAGAAAGACATCCTGACAGTTTAGTCAAGAATATTCTCTAATGCCAAACCAAACAGCTTGTCGAGGGTGATGCCCATGCAGGCTGCTTGTTTTGGCATTATTGATGCCTCCGACATGCCAGGCACAATGTTCACCTCAATGAAAACCAATTGTTTAGGTGTCAAAATATAGTCGAAACGGGCAAAGCCCTTGCATTCAAACTTATCGTAAAGCATAGCTGAAGTAGCCTTGACCTCGATTTCTGAAACCTCGTCGATATCGGCAGGCGTTATCTCGTCTGATTTTCCCGCTGTGTATTTTGCTTCATAGTCGAAGAAGTCGTTCTTGCTTACAATCTCAGTGATTGGGAACACCATCGTCTTGTCCTTCACTTCCATCACTGTGCAGGCGAGTTCACGGCCTTTCACGAACTTCTCGCACATCACCTGGTCACCGGCTTTGAAAGCGTATTCAACGGCTTTTTCAAAGTCTTCTTCAGTTTTCACCTTGCTCACTCCAACCGACGAGCCGTTGCGTGTAGGCTTAACAAACAAAGGCAGTCCCAATGTCTTGATGATTTTATTGACATCGTAGCTGTCGCCTCTGTTGATGATGACAGAAGGGGAGACGTTGGCACCAGCCGTTTCCGCTATCTTTTTGCAAAACTCTTTGTGGAAAGTCAAGGCTGAAGTGGTAAAATTTGATGAGGTGTACGGCAATCCGAGCATCTCGAAGTAACCCAAAAGCTGTCCGTCCTCGCCTGGAACGCCGTGAATGGCGTTGAAAACAGCGTCGAAGACAACCTTCGTGCCACCGACTTTTATCGAGAAATCGTTCTTGTCAACATCGGTCTTGGTGCCGTCGTCTTCAAGATGATACCATCTGTCTTTTTGAATCACAATGACATACGCGTCGTATTTTTTTGAATCGAGATGTTTTTTAACAACTTTCGCGCTGCTGATTGAAATTTCATACTCTCCGGAGTACCCGCCACAAACTATTGCTATTTTTTTCATGTCAAATATACTAAAATTCAATAAAAAACATTATCTTTGCGAGTTCAAAATTACAAAAAACGACGTTATCATTAACGAAAAAAATAAAAAAATGAAATTGTTTCGTTTTTTAAAAGATAAATGGTTTTATATCAGCCTGATAATCATGGTGTTATTGGTTGTGTTCGTTTTCGAGTACACATTCAGTAAGCTCGATAAATTCACGCGCCATGGCGAGGAATTCGAGGTTCCTAATCTGGTTGGTTTGGATTATTTTGAGACAGTTGAAAGATATAAAGACGATTTTACATTCATATTGCTTGACAGTATTTATGTGAAAGATTTCCCGGAAGGTGCTGTGTATCAGCAAAATCCGGCTCAAGGCGCTAAAGTCAAGAAAGGTAGAAATATCTATATCATACGCACCTCGGTAGTCCCGGAGATGGTGAAAATGCCTAATCTTCGTAACCTGTCGCTTCGTCAGGCTATTGTGAGCCTCGGCACCGCCGGATTGAAGGTCGATAGGCTCGAATTTGTCGAATATTTCGCCAGAAACGCCGTCATCGAACAAAAAATTAAGGATGAAGTAGTTGAACCAGGAGAGGAAATTGTTAAAGGTAGCGCGATAAAACTTGTGGTGGGTCTCGGAAACGGCGAGAAAACGACCAACATCCCTGATTTGATAGGAGTGAGTATCTCAGATGTCAAAAATCAGATCAATAACGCCTCGCTTAACATCGGTACGGAAGTTTTTGTCGACGACGACCTGACAGAAAACCTTTACGTCATCAGGATGGAGCCTGAATATTCGATAGATACGAAGGTGCCGCTCGGCTCGCTGGTGAACGTTTGGTATAAATCAATCGAAAACTTCGATTTCAAATGGTATAAATACGAGAAATTCCGTCGCGACTCCATCGTCGAGATGTGGCGACTGAAAAAATACAGTGCCGACACCATAAATTACGTAATTGACAGTTTTAATTATATACTCAAACATCGAAAATTCTCTTACGACTCGTTGGAGCGTTTGTATGATAAGACGATGATTTTCATAATAAGAAAGGTCGACACCACTGAAAATCTTGATTATAATTTTGATGACACAACATTCTTCTATGATGAATAAAAAACTTGTTTTAACGATAATGTTTGCCGTTTTCTGCATGTTGAGCGGGATGGCACAGGAATATCTCACCGGATTTAATGCTGGCGTTCAGCAAAAGAAAACGCAGAAATCGAGAACCGAGGCTGTCGCGACACTGCCTTTCTTCGACGATTTTACAAATCCTGGTTTTTATCCTGATGAGACGAAATGGCAGTCGAGAAACGTGCTCGTGAACACAGGCTTCCCTAAGATGCCTATAAATCACGGCGCTGCGACACTCGATGTCGTCGATGAGTTCGGTATCATTTATTCAAACGGCAGCAGTAATCCTTTTATCGCCGACTCGTTGCTCTCGGTAAGAATCAGACTCGACAGCGTCGGAAATCGCGCGCTTACTCCAGATGATTCGCTGTATTTCAGCTTCTATTATCAGCCAGGCGGTTTCGGCGACAGCCCAGACAGAGAGGACTCTTTGGTTTTGATGTTCGGCTATGGCTACGACCAGTTACAGGATTCAGTCACAGTGAGATTGACTGGCTGGAAGCAGATGTGGTCGGCGGGAGGCGAGGATTTTGAGTCATTCGTCGACTCGTTGAGGCCGGGCGAATATTTCAAAAAAGTTATGATCCCGATAGTGGATTCGTGTTTCTTCGTCGAAGATTTCTACGTGCTTTTCTTCAACTACGGAACGCTCCCGAGCACTATGTATCCTAACGACAGAAGCAATATGGATATGTGGAACATCGATTTTGTGCGACTCGACATGAACAGAAGCATTGAAGACGACACTTATCCGATCGTGGGCTTGACAAATTACGCCCCGTCATTCCTAAAACGTTATGAGACAATGCCTTATAAGCATTTCATAGAAAATCCAATCAACGAGATAAACAATATTTTTGACATGTATCTCACCAATATGGATGTGAACGCTCACGAGATTCGTTATTCTTGCGAAGTCGAGGATAATAACTCAGGATGGCATTATTCATACACCGGTAATCCGTTTATAATCGACCAATATTCCACTACCGGAGTGGTGAGAGATTCCATCTCTATGGATAATTTCATATATCCGTATAATTTACCGGTTGACACCACCTCCTTCACAATACGTCATTACGTCGAGGTTATTGATGAGCACAGCGGCGAGGTCTCTGGCGATTCTATCGTCCGTCATCAGGAGTTTACCGATTATTTTGCTTACGATGACGGTACTCCGGAAATGGGTTATGGCCTTAGTGGTAATGGTTACAACTATTTCGCGGTGCAGTTTAAAGTCTCGCAACTCGATACCTTGAAAGGTGTTAGAATGCTTTTCAACCGCACTTTTAATGATGCTAATTACAACTTCTTCGACATAGTTGTTTGGAGAGACAATAACGGTAAGCCAGGTCAGGAGATGTATGTTCTTGAAAATCAGCGCCCGAAATGGAACGATACTACTTTGTATCAATTCTCTGAATATCTCTTTGACGAGATTGTAAAAGTGAACAGCGTTTTCTATGTTGGTATCTGTCAGCATTATTCCAAGTCGATAAATATCGGATTCGATTCGTCTGTCGACAAGCATCAGTACACATTTTACGAAGTCGGTGAAGGCTGGAAAAACAGCGCGTTCCCTGGCTCGTTGATGCTTAGACCTGTCATGGGTAAGAATCCTGATATCACAGGAAACAACAATAATGAAGGTGATAATAAAACCATTGAGCTTTATCCTGTCCCTACAAGAGATAGGGTCAGCATAGAGGGCGTTGAAGGCTCTGAGTGCAAGGAAATATTCATTTTTGACTTGGCAGGAAGACTTGTAAAGAAATATTCATACACAAAAGAATTGAATGTCAGCGATTTAGAAAGCGGTATGTATATGCTGCGCGTCGTCAGAACAAATGGCAAGTCTGATACATCTAAATTGATGATTTCCAAATAGTTGAGCTATGTCGGAAGATTTTGTGGGCGTTCTTGGAGATAACAACGAGGAGAGTACTGAGCTTTTCGAGCATTTCAGAATTGTTGCCGATAAAGGTCAGACTTTGACACGTGTCGACAAGTTCCTGCAAAACCGACTGGAAAATGTTTCAAGAAACCGTGTGCAGAACGCTGCGAAGGCTGGGAGTATCCTCGTCAACGACAAGCCTGTGAAGTCGAATTACAAGGTGAAGCCTCTCGATGTGGTGACTGTCGTTTTGGCGTATCCGCCCCGTGAAATTGTTATCACGCCAGAAAACATTCCGCTTGATGTCGTTTATGAAGACGACGACGTCATTGTGGTGAACAAACAGGCCGGATTGGTGGTGCATCCGGGTCACGGCAACTTCGACGGCACCTTGCTCAATGCGCTGGCGTATCATTTCAAGGAGAACGGCTCGAAGGTGGAGAATGGCTTCGGCTATCTCGTGCATCGTATCGATAAAGACACCACAGGTTTGATGATAGTGGCGAAAAACGAGACGGCGCAGACGGTTTTGGCGGCACAGTTCTTCGAGCACTCGATAACACGTCGTTACCAAGCTCTCGTGTGGGGCGATTTCGATGCTGACGAAGGTACGATAGAAGGCAACATCGGGCGGTCGCTGCGCGACCGCGTGGCTATGGCAGTCTACCCCGACGGCAGCCAAGGTAAAGATGCAGTGACGCATTACAAGGTTTTGGAACGTTTTAGCTACGTCACCTTGGTGGAATGCCGCCTTGAGACAGGCCGCACACACCAGATTCGCGTGCACATGCAGCATATCGGGCATCCGTTGTTCAACGACGCTCTGTATGGCGGCGACAGAATACTTAAAGGTACCACCTTCTCGAAATATCGTCAGTTTATCGACAACTGCTTCAGCGAGATCCCACGCCATTGCCTGCATGCGAAGGTACTCGGCTTCGTGCATCCGACAACGGGGAAGGAGTTGTTTTTCGACTCGGAGCTGCCGTCGGATATGCAGACAGTGCTCGAGAAATGGAGAAATTATTTAAAGACAAGAACAGAAGAAAATTAAAATATCATGATAGTTATAACAGGTGCAGCCGGTTTCATCGCCAGTGTTGTGGCGGGATGCCTCAACGAGCAGGGCAGGACAGACCTCGTCCTCGTCGATGACTTTTCAAAGAAACAAAAAGAAAGAAACTATATTAATAAAAGGTATCAGCTCCTTCTCGACAGGAAAGAGCTGCATCGTTGGCTCGCTGAGAACCACAACAAGGTGGATTTCATAGTGCACCTCGGAGCCCGCACCGACACCACCGAGTTCGACTGGAACGTGTTCGTGGAGTTGAATGTCGACTACACGGAGAAGCTGTGGACACTGTGTACCGAATATCAGATTCCACTTGTGTATGCTTCGTCAGCAGCGACATACGGCGGCGGTGAGCTGGGTTATAACGACAGCCACGACGTGGTCGAGAAATTAGTCCCACTCAACCCTTACGGCCGCTCGAAAAACGAGATCGATAAGTGGATTCTGAAACAAACGAAGTGCCCTCCATTCTGGGCAGGCTTGAAGTTCTTCAACGTCTACGGTCCTAACGAGTATCACAAAGGCCGCATGGCTTCGGTGATCCTGCATTCGTTCCATCAGATTCAGGACTGCGGCGAGGTGAAACTGTTCCGCTCGCATCGTCCTGACTTCAAAGACGGCCAGCAGCTTCGCGATTTCATCTATGTGAAAGACATCGCCTCTGTCATCCTTTTCCTGATCGAGAAACGTCCTCAGAGTGGCTTGTATAACCTCGGAACAGGGCACGCTCGGTCGTTTTACGACCTCGCGGCCAACACCTTCAAGGCGATGGGAAAAGAGGTGAACATCAAGTTCATCGACACACCTCTCGACATCCGCGACAAATACCAGTACTTCACAGAGGCCAACATGGAGAAACTGCGCAAAGCAGGATATGACAAGCCGTTCACCAGCCTCGAAGACGGCGTTTTTGACTATGTCACTAACTATTTATTAAAAGATAAAACATTCTAACACAAAGATTATTGGTATCATTCTCGAATTAATTCTGCGAATGACACCAATAATCTTAAAAAGAAATCTCTGGAAATATTACATTGATTTCTGCTTCTCCGCAAGTTGTTTGTCCAAATCAACTAAGAATGCTCTTGCGTCGTTGAGCGTCCGCAACATCATGGCGTTCTCTTCGAGTTTGTCGAACTTTGTCTTCATGGCGTCTTTGGCACCTTGTATGGTATAGCCTTTGACTTTCACGAGTTGATATATTATCTGAAGATAACGCATGTCTCGCTCAGTAAACAATCTGTTGCCTTTGTTGTTCTTACGGGGACGAAGCACTTCAAACTCGCTTTCCCAATAACGGATGGTCGACGGAGCCACATTGAACATCTCCGCCACCTCGCCGATACGATAATATAACTTTTTGACTTCCATGATTAATCCATTGTCATTGAAGGTTTGTCCGACAACTCAAGAATCTTGTCATATTCCTCAGGAGTGAGGTCGTTGAAGAAGAAATTGACAGGATTTATTGCTTTGTTGTTTTTAATGACTTCGTAATGCAGATGCGGTGCCGTCGACTTGCCGCTGTTTCCGACGTCGGCGATATATTCGCCTCTCTTAACCATTTGGCCGACCACGACATGCGCCTTATTGAGGTGAGCGTAACGTGTCTTGTAGCCGAATCCATGATTTATAACGATATTGTTGCCGTAGCCGCTGTTGCCTTTTGTAACCTTCTCGACCACACCGTCTCCAGTACAATAAATGTGAGTGCCTATAGGTGCGCTGAAGTCGATGCCGGCATGCATCTTCTGAACCTTGTAGAACGGGTCGGTACGGTATCCGTAATGCGATGAGATTCTGTAGATATCAACGTCTTTCACAGGCATGATGGCTGGGATGCAGCTGAGCATCTGCGCCTTGTTTTTCGCCATGTTATAAACGTCGTCAAAAGATTTAGACTGCACGTAAAGCTGGCTCTCTACAACATCGATTTTCTTCGTCGTCTCAGTCACGATTTTCGAGTTCTCATATCCGCTCAATGCCTCGTAACGGTTGCTTCCGCCGTATCCAGCGCGTCGGATTGAAGTTGGGATAGGCTCAGCCTCAAAAATCATCCTGTAGATATTGTCGTCACGATCCTGCATCTCGCCGAGAAGCAAGTCAATCTTGTCGATTTTGTCGTTTATGATGTCATATTGGAGCTTCATAAACTCGATTTCGCGAGCCTGCATACGCTCTTTTGGCGAACCAATGGTGTTTTGAACGAGCGAGACGACGGCGTATCCTAACACTCCGGCTGTGAAAACAAATAACAAAAATCTCCAGAAACGTTTTCCTTTTGAGGGCGTATATTCCTCATAATCAAGCGTTTTGGGATTATATATGTATTTTTGTCTCGCCATTATTTTTTCAGTTTCTATACTATAAATGAAAATTTTACGTTTTAAGCATGCAAAATAAACTATTTTTTCTTAAATTTGCAAACTTTTTAAAGAAAAAATGATTAATGATGAAAGCGAACGAAATTCGTAAGAGCTTTTTAGATTTTTTTCAATCAAAACAGCATATGGTGGTGCCGTCAGCACCGATAGTCGTGAAAAATGACCCGACTTTGATGTTTACCAACGCGGGTATGAACCAATTTAAAGATGTTTTCTTGGGCAACAACCCTCGCAAAGCGCCGCGTGTGACCGACATTCAGAAATGTCTGCGTGTCTCAGGTAAGCATAACGACCTCGAGGAAGTCGGCCGCGACACATACCATCACACCATGTTTGAGATGATGGGCAACTGGTCGTTTGGCGATTATTTCAAGAAAGAAGCCATCGCTTGGGGTTGGGAATTTCTCACTGAAGTGATGAAGATCGACAAAAACAAGCTCTACGTCACGGTGTTTGGTGGCGACGAGAAAGACGGCATGGCTCCAGATAACGAGGCTTACGAATTTTGGAAAGAGCACGTCGACGAGTCAAGAATCATCTATGGCTCGAAGAAAGATAACTTCTGGGAGATGGGCGAGACTGGACCTTGCGGACCGTGCTCGGAGATTCATATTGACATCCGCGACGAAGAGGCTCGTAAGAAAATCAACGGCCGTGACCTCGTCAACAAAGACGACCCGGAAGTGATTGAGATTTGGAACCTCGTGTTCATGCAGTACAACCGCCTCGCTAACGGTAGCCTCGTCGACCTTCCGGCAAAGCATGTCGACACCGGCATGGGCTTCGAACGTCTCGTCCGCGTGATGCAAGGCAAGAAATCGAACTACGACACCGACGTGTTCACACCTATTATTAATGAGATCTCAAGACTTTCAGGAATAAAATATGGCGAAAACGAGAAATCTGACATCGCCATGCGCGTCGTCGCCGACCACCTGCGCGCTGTCAGCTTCGCCATCACCGACGGTCAGCTGCCTTCGAATAACGGCGCCGGCTATGTCATCCGTCGTATCCTTCGTCGCGCGGTGCGTTATGGCTACACCTTCCTGAAGTTCACCGAACCGTTTGTGTACAATCTGCTTCCTGTCCTCGTCAACGAGATGGGCGAGCAGTATCCTGAAATAAAAGCTCAGCAGACTCTCGTTTCAAAGGTCATTTACGAGGAAGAAGCTTCGTTCCTTCGCACTTTGTCGCTGGGAATCAAGCGTTTCGAAAACTATGTCGAGCAAAATAAAGGCGCGAAACTCATCGACGGCGCCTTCGCTTTCGAGCTGTTCGATACATACGGTTTCCCTGTCGACTTGACAAACCTCATGGCCGAAGAAAAAGGTCTCGAAGTCGATATGGAAGGCTTCAATAATAACCTCAAAGAACAGAAAGACCGCTCGCGCAAGGCCGCCGAGAAGATGTCGGGCGACTGGGTCGAACTGATTCATGAAGACAAACCTACCACTTTTGTCGGCTACACTGAGATGGAATGCGAGGCTAAGATATTGAAATTCAGAGAGGTTGTCGCTAAAGGCAAGAAACATTTCGAGATCGTCCTCGACAAGACTCCGTTCTACGCCGAGATGGGCGGCCAGGTTGGCGACAAAGGCGTGTTAGTGTCTGAAAACGAGACATTGCACGTGGTCAACACAGTGAAAGAGAATGACTTGAGCATTCATATCACCGACGCGCTCCCGCAACAGCCTGAGGCGGTGTTTACCGCTAAAGTCGACGTCGAGCGCCGCCTGAAAATCGAGGCTAACCATACTGCAACTCACTTGATGCATGCTGCCTTGAGACAAGTTCTCGGCACACATGTCGAGCAGAAGGGCTCGATGGTCGATGATGAGCGTCTGCGTTTCGACTTCAGCCACTTTGCAAAGATGACGGAAGAAGAGATTCGTAAGGTTGAAACCATTGTCAATCAGAAGATTAGAGAGGACTTGCAAAACGAAACGGCTGTCGATGTCCCTATCGATGAAGCTCGTAACATGGGCGCGATGGCATTGTTTGGCGAGAAGTACGGCGACAAGGTTCGTGTGGTGAAGTTTGGCGAAGGCTACTCTTGCGAGCTCTGCGGTGGAACTCATATCCCTTCGACAGGTCGCATCGGCGCGTTCAAGATCCTGACTGAAGGAGCTATCGCGGCTGGCGTGCGCCGTATCGAGGCTATCACTGGTGAAGCTGTCATCGATTATCTTGACAATCAAATAGATACATTAAATAAAATCAAAGGTCTCGTGAAGTCGTCTGGCGACGTGGTGAAGGCAGTGGAGACATTGTCGGCACAAAACGCCATGCTGCAGAAGAAGATCGAGTCTATGATGATGGCTCAGGCTGTCAGCGACGCAAAGAACGCTTACAACAACGCCACCGACTTTGAAGGTCATAAGCTGGTTGTCGCTCGCATCGACGCCGATATGAACCAGATGCGTAACGTTGCCTCTGCTCTGAAAGACATCGACGCTGAGGTCGTTGCTATCATGGGTGGTGTGTTTGAAGATAAACCTGCTCTCTGTGTGATGTTGCCACAAAGCCTCGTCGACACCAAGAAAATGGACGCCGCCGCCATCGTGCGTGAAGGTGCTAAAGAGATTCAAGGTGGTGGCGGCGGTCAGAAAACACTAGCTACAGCAGGTGGCAAGAACGCAGCCGGCATCGATAAAGCTATCGAGATACTGAAAAATAATTTAAAATAATATTATGTTGAAACGCTCTCGCATTTTTTTAACGGTTTTCCTCGGAGTGATAATATTACTTCTGGGATGCAGTAAAAGCGGCCACGACACCATCGCGTTTGTCGGCGACGAGAGCGATGTGAAACATTACTATCAGGTTTATCCTGAACAATATTTCCCTGCTTCAATTGGCCAGAATCTTAAAGACGGCTTGTTCCCGCCTGACGTGACCGGAGAATATGAGGTGGTTCATTCTACTTATGATGGCACATATGAATATTACGACCAAATGACTCAAAGCTACATCCCTTATCCTTCTCAAGTTTACGCCAGTTTGAGCAGAAGGTCGATGTACATTATCATTGAGAGTCAGGTTAATGGAATGGCAAAAATCAAATTTTCGTTCAAACAAAACGATCATTTTGATTATGTCGACTGGTATGAGGAGGATGCGTATATCTACGGAAATATCTATTCCAACCAAAAAAAAGAGTTTATGCTGTGTTATGAAAATACAGAGTTAGCCGGAGACGCCAATTATTACAGAGGTAATATCATAAAAGGTACTGTCGACGAACTTGGAATTCATAATATCAATATTTGGAGTATCGTTAAAGATAGAAGTTTTGAGGAGGAATTCCCGGGTTTGTTGAACCAATATGGCTTCGAACATGCGGTGAATAATCTCGCGGTTAGAAAAAATTAAATTATGAAGAAACTGTTATCGATATTGTTTTTTATCTTTCTGAGCTTTAATCTTATGGCTCAGGTCGATTATAGTTTCGGTAATGTCAAGCATAAACGCGACAAAGGAACCGTGCCTACAATTGGTATTAAAGGCGGTTTGACAAGTTATCATATGAACTTCGCATACGATAAATACGATAAGATTCCTAATGATTTTGTCCTGAAACCTGGTTTCGGATTGTTTATTGAGTTTCCTTTGAAGAAGAAATCGCTGAAGAATATCTCCATCGGTGGCGAACTGATGATGATCGAACGCGGCTTTAGAAAATCATTCGATTTTAGAGATGAAATACCGGAAGTGGATGAGATCAAGGCTAATTATATCGATTTCAGAATACCTGTGACATATTATTTTAGACATACAGAAGTCGTAAATCCTTATATCTTTGGAGCTCTTGATTTCGGTTTTTGCTATGGCGGCGAGTTCTCAAAGACTTTCTCAACCCATCCGCAATATAACACTTCCGTAAATATCTCCGACTCAGATGCCATGAGCTCCTATGATATCTCAGCAGCTATAGGTGCAGGTGTCAGGTTTAACATTCATTTCCAGGTGTTTACATTGGTTTTGAAGCTCGATGGCAGCTATAACTTCGGTCTGCTAAACACCAATGGAGCAGGCGATGAGGTGGTTTATATCGACAATATCGCCTATCATGTTAAGGACACAGGACGTTGGAACCGCGGATTTGAATTTATGCTGAGCATAGGTGTCCCGCTGAAATTCAACTTCCTGCACGATTCTTGCTGGGGCTGGAAATAGAAAATTCAATTATTTGTTTAGCACAAACTTCTTTGCGACGACGAAATCGTCTCCCGAAATCTTTACCAGATACAGACCGTTCGCTAATCCATTCATCGAATAATGTGTCACCTCATTGTCGGTGTTTGCATAGAATTGGTCGATAAGCATGCCGTTGTAGCTGTAGATGCTTATTGTTATTCTTTGTGAGATGATCTCACTGCATCCTATGTAAAGCTCGCCGTTTGAAGGGTTAGGGAAGATGTTGATCAGCTTGTCATAGCTTAACTCATCGATAGATTCACCCTGGTTATAGCCATTTGTATAGATGAATTTCTCGGTGATGGTTGAGCCGCACGACGTAGCGATGGTGCATTTTAAAAGAGCGTTTCCGTAGTTGTCAACATAAACGTATGCTTTCTTGTTGTCGTCCTGATCAGGAACAACAATCCATGAAGACTCTTCTAACGTGCCCGGGATGTGATTCGGCGTGTCGTAATAACTGACAATCTCCCATGTGTAAGTGGCGTGCTCAATGTCATAACCCGTTAAACTTGCTTCATTTACGTTATATGAATATACGTATGGCATGTATCCGATGCCTGGTATCACAAGATCCTTTCCGACTAATTGACTGTCGACGGTAGGCTTGTTGTGAATGGTGATGTTCTTCGTCTTTTGAGCTGAACCGTTGACGCTGTTCGGGAAATTGCTGTCGGTTACAACGCAAGTGAAAGTGATGTCGTTCTTGAGTTGTTTGGTGGTGACGGTTTGAGCGTGGTTGTTTCCGCTAATCCATCCGCTCGGCTCCCACGAATAGGTGTATTGCCCGCTGCCGCCTGTAGCGTTTGCCGATAATGTTATTTGACCGTCTTCGCAGATAACGTCTTGCGATGTGTTGACGCTGGTTATAGAAACAGGTGTCAATGTGTTTACAATCATATCTCCCGATTCCTCACATCCGTTGTTGTTTATGGTGACCGAGAATGTTGTTTCTCCAATTGCTTCTGTTTCTACAACAACTTTCCATGGCTCTCCAGGGATATTGTTGACAATCAGATTTGCGGGCTCCCAAGTATAAGTCGCGTTTTGATAAACATTGGCGCTCAATGTCAATGTGTTCTCTATGATTACTGTAGGAACATTGTTAATGAGAGTCGGGTTAACTGCCGCAATGTTTGGCTCTGGCAATGGCTTTACTGTGATTGATGTCTGTGGCGTTGTGTAGGAATGTCCTTCAGTATCAGATACCGTACAAGTAAAGGCTGTTGTCTGTGTCAGCGCTTTTGTTGTTATAGTTTGCGTTGTGTTCGAGCCTTCAATCATGTTTGACGGCTGCCATGAATATGTGTAAGATAACGAACCTCCCGAAGGGTTTACTTTTAACGATGTGTTCTCGCCGTCGCAAACGCTCGATGGACCTGTCACTTCAATGTATCCGACAAGTGCGTTACCTGCTGTTATGACTTTTTCAGCTGAATTGGAGCATCCGTCTTTTGTCACTGTGACGCCAAACGTTATCGGTTCCGACTGTGTCAGTCCCACAGTGTGTATCGTCGCCGTTCCTTGTCCCGACGCTATCAAATTGGCCGGAGTCCAGGCATATGTGGCGCCTGAAGTAGGCTGCTCAACCGACAATGTCGCCGATTCGTTATATCCCACATGATCGTCTCCGACTATGTTCACTACAGGTCTTGCATGTGTCGTGATAGTTACGTGCTTACTGTCGGAATGTCCATAATTGTCATTAACAATGCAAGTTAATTGTTGCTGTCCAATTGGTAGATTCTGTGTCGATGTTGTGGCCGCGTTTGGATTCACTACATAGTTGTTCGGAATCCAAGTGTATGACAAATTGCCTACACCTCCCGATGCTGTAGCTGTCACCATGGCGTTTTCTCCTTCACAAAGATTGTTGTTGTCGGCGCTGGCATTGGCTGTCAGCACTTGATTAACAGTGATTTGCTTGGTCTTTGTGGTGGTACATGATATCTCTGCCGAGTTTTCAATTGTTACAGTATATGTCACAGTGTAAGAGCCTGGGGTCGCGAATGTGTGTGTCGCGTTTTGCCCAGTAGCCGTACCTCCGTCACCGAAATTCCATGTTCTTTCCCAATTCGTAATCACATTGTCGTGCCCGTTCGTCGTCGCTGTACCGGCAAAATTAACTTGATCTCCAGCACAAATGCCATCGCTGTTGTTTATACCTAATGTCAGTTGTGGGAGGACGTTAACTTGTACTCTCGCCGTGTCGCTGGTCTGACTTCCAACAGTTATGACGCAATTGTATGTGCCAGCGTTACTGAATGTTATGTTATTGATGGTAGGATGTATCTGTGTCGAGTTGAAACCGTTCGGACCCGTCCAATGATATGATGCGCCGCCAATCTCTTGAGCGTGAAGCGTCATGCTTCCACCATAACAGGAGTTCTCGTACCATACCATAGGTGGCATGATGGAACAGTCAGTGGTACCCGAACCGCCAGTCTTGCTGAATGTGATGTTGCAATTGTGGTTGGAATAGTTTGTGATGATAAGAATATAATACTCGCCAGTCTGTGCTGTGCTGGGAATCACACAAGTTTCAGTTGGACTGCTTGAATAACTGCAACTTACCTTTTTTTGTATAGTGAGACCATACGGGCATGGAGCAACCGGGTCGTCAAAAGGCCCCCAGCAGCAGAAGTCGATGTCTTCGCTAGGAGTGCTGTACATGTAAATGTTGATGTTACCTGGATTGGCTATTCTCATATAATACCATGCAGGATTTGGAGTGGAGTGCAGACAGTCGTAGTTAGGACCTGTTTCACCACTGCCTGCATTGACACCCGCTGGAAACTCGTATATTCCGACATCAGTACAGAATGGGTCGGCATTGGCACATAAGTTATTCTGACGGGTGGCGATATAATAATCCATCATTATCGAGGCTACGAAGTTGTCGGGTAATAATGATTTCCATTCCAGATATGCGTCGCCTAACTCTTCTTTTGTCATGCTGTTGTAAACAGCCTCTTCTTCATTGCAAAATGTTTTAAAATCTTCAAAAAGATTGGATTTTGTGTTGTTATTGCTCGATTTTATCTCGAAAATACCGTCTTTTTCTGTCGATGAAATCTCAAAACGCTCATCATTGCCCAAGGTATAGAGGATGTGCGTCCTTTGCTCTATACGGAAAATCTTGGTTATATCTAATTCAATAGTGTTGTTCTTTTTGTCAAAAGTATATGAGCCTTTTATATGCTGCGCTTTCACAGTTAAAAGTAAAAACATCGCAAAAATAAAAAGAAGTGTTTTTTTCATTTTCAGCAGTTTTAATGATTAATCCAATCTGCAAAGATACAAAAAATTTTTCTTAATGAAAAAATTTTTAGTTAATCAGTTAAACTGAACAACTGACTAACTGATTAACTGACTAACTTCAAAAACTCGCAGAGTTTTTGCACAGCTCTTCCTCTATGAGAGATATTGTTCTTAACCTCCATGGGCATCTCCGCGAAGGTTTCCTCATGTCCGTCGGGTTGGAAGATGGGGTCGTAGCCAAAGCCACCTTCACCGTGTTCTTCCTCGAGAATCTTACCATTGACGATACCTTCAAAGAAATATTGTTTTCCGTTGAGATTCAGTGCGATAACTGTTCTGAAACGTGCTTTTCTGTTGGTGATGCCTTTCATGGCGGCAAGCAATTTTACAACATTATCGTGATACGAACATCCTTCGCCGGCATAACGAGCCGAATATACGCCAGGAGCGCCGTTCAATGCTTCAACTTCAAGTCCTGTGTCGTCGGCAAAACAATTCAGATGATAATTGTTGGTAACGAAATCGGCTTTGATCTTGGCGTTGCCCTGCAAATTATCGGCATCTTCCACAATATCGGTTTCACATCCGATTTCCCGCAAACCAACAACATCGTAATTCTTTAAAATATTCCTAATCTCCGCTAACTTATTTTTGTTATGTGTCGCAAAAACAATCCTTTCCATATTTAACTGATTAACTGATTAACTGAACAACTGACTAACTTTCACCTTCAAACTTCAAACTCCTAACTAATAATCACGTCCCACTTGACTGGCTCTATATTATTATTAATAAGGTATTGATTCGCTTGTGAAAAATGCTTGCATCCGAAAAATCCGCGGCTTGCCGAAAGCGGGGAGGGGTGTACGGTTTTCAAAATCAGATGCTTGCTATGGTCGATGAGGCCTTCTTTGGCGATGGCGTAGTTGCCCCATAGCAGAAACACCAGATGTTCTTTCTTCTCCGAAAGCGCGCGTATCGCGGCGTCGGTAAACTGCTGCCAGCCGATTTTTGCATGCGACGCCGCCATGTTCGCCCTTACCGTGAGTGACGCGTTGAGCAACAAGACTCCTTCGTCGGCCCATTTCTCGAGGTTCCCGTTTCTTGGAATGGGCATCCCGATGTCGGAGTGCAGCTCCTTGAAGATGTTCTGCAGACTCGGTGGCGGCTGTATGCCGTTAGGAACCGAGAACGCCAAGCCATGTGCCTGCCCGATGCCGTGATATGGATCCTGACCCAAAATCACCACCTTCACCTTGTCGAAAGGCGTGCGGTTGAAGGCGTTAAATATCAAAGGCGACGGCGGATATACAACATGATGTCGCTTCTCCTCGATGAGAAACGTCTTTATCCCCGCGAAATACGACGACTCAAACTCTTGTCGCAGAGCCTCATACCATCCTTTCTCTATATCCGGTTTCCTGACTTCAACCATGATGAAAATTTTTATTTGTTTTCGTGTACAAAATTAGAAAAAAAATCGTTTCTTTGTAAACTGAAATTAATAATAGTATCATGAAGAAAATAGCAATGTTATTGGCGGTGGTTTTCACTCTCGGAGTGCTGCTTTCAGCATGTAATACATCGTCAAAGTCTTGTCCTGCATACGGCGAACATCAGCAGTATCAAAGGGAAAGCGTTTATTAAAAAAATGATCAAAAAAAAGGCTCCCATTCGGGAGCCTTATTTTTGATTTTTATCGTTATTAGTATACTAAGAATTTTGCCTGTTCTGTCTTGTTGCCGGCCTTTACACGGACGATGTATGAGCCTTTTACCAAGTCATTTGTGTTGATGTTCAAAGTATGTTCGCCTTGTACGTATGTTCCAAGCTTGATCTCTGAAATCAAACGACCTGTGAAGTCGTAAATGGCATAGCTGACATTTGCGTTTTCTTCAAGGTTGATGTCAATCATAGCCTGACCTCTAACTGGGTTAGGATAAACCTTCAACTGCTCGTTTTCAACTTCTACTACGTTGTTGTCGTCGCCGTTGTTGTCGTCACCATTCTCATTCCAGTTGATCGGCACATAGTATGTTTCGCAGTAAACGATACCTTCACCGTATGTGGCTGCGTAAATCATACCTTCATTATAGATACCAGGATATTCAATTTCTAAACTGTTACCCATCTCGTCGTAGAGCACGTCAACCTTGGTAGGATGATTCTGCATGTAAGCTTGCTTGATATCCATTACTGGGCATGATACGTTTCCTGTTGGAACCCACTCGCCGTTGTTAAGCATGTAGAGACCTGTTTCAGTACCGACGAAGATTGTGTTGCTGCCCTTTTCAATCAAACTTGAGAAGACAGGAGCCTTCGCGAGGTTACCCTGTGCGTTTGTGAATGTGTCGCCTGCATCGGTTGATTTGTAAACATAGCTGTCGTTGCCATAGTTACCTAATGTTACAACCACAGAATTCTTATTTGATGGGTTGATAGAGATGCTTGTGATAGCTCTGTCTGGGAATCCTCCCAATGTTGTAAATGTAACAACGCACTCTGTTGAGTCAACACTTGCTTGTGCTGCTGTGTAAGCGTTTGAAAGACCAGTTACTTTGTACATGTTACCTTCCAATGTACCAACCAATGCCATATCGCCGTCACCACTGATAGCCACTGCTGATGGGATACCGCTGATAGCGCTTATCAGGCACCATTCTGTTGCGATGTTGAATCTGAGAGCGTCTCTTGTCATATAGAGCTTGTTCTCAATACCGCATACAAACAATGTGCTGATTGAGTCGTGGAGGTTCTTGATGGTGTCGCCATGATGCCAGATGTACTCAGTAATTGAGTCGTGTGTCCAAGCGTGAGCATTGTCATGTGGTGGTTCTGGCATTGTGTAGTTGATTGGATATCCAGCCTGTAAGCTGTAATAGTAGTATACGTCACCAGCATGCAATGTGTCAGCTGCTCTGACCTTGAGGCTCAATGTATCAACAGGGTTGTTGGCATCATTGTAGTTCTCAAAGAATGCAAATGGTGTTCTGAATGCATTAGCGTTCTTGATAACTGGGTCGTCACCGCCACCTTCAAAGTTTTCGTTGAAGTCTTCACCGTCATTCTCTGTTCTGTAGATAGGTGTTGAGAGAGCGCCTGTTCCTGAAACGAAGAAAATGTCAGGATCAATTGTTGAAATTGCGCAAGGACCACCTGCATAGCTCTTTGTGAAGAAGCCTGAAGCATAACCGTTATTTGTGACGTGTGGGAATGCAACTTCACCTGTTGTTACATTGTTAACAGTTGTATCGCCCTCAATTACGATAGTACCATGGTCGAGGCAGCCGCCTAAAACCTTTGTGTTACCACCGATACCGACATTCATCATGCGTGTTACTGAGCTGTGCTCGTCATCTGTGATGTAGTAGCGGTTGCAGTTCTTGAAGGAGTATGAATACTGAGCATATGTTCCTTTGTAGACACCGCCGTTTGTACCGACATAGAAGATGTTTGTGGTGTTCTTGTCGAACAAAATTGTTTGAATACCCTGATGTACGTAGTAATAAACGCTAGGATCTGTGTAGTTTTCAGAGATCTTCTGTGGTCTGTAGCTGTTAACGCCGAGAGCCATCTTGTCTTCAAACACCCACATGTCGTCAGAACCGATGAGGAGCTTTCTTGGATTGTCAGGATAAACAATCATGAAGCCATCGTGGTTGGCGTCGCTGCCGAAAATAGAATACATTCCTGTTTCTGCCATTGCGATTTTCCATGTGTTACCACCATCCTCTGTGAAATAGATGTTGCCTGATGTGTATGAACCCAATGTTCCTCCTAAGTATGCCACATACATAAAGTTGGCATCGTTTGGAGACATTGCGATGATCTTCACATTGTCTTCCTTTGTTGCAGAGTTACCTACGTAAGGAAGGACGTTGCCAGTGAGTTTTGTGAATTCGCCACCGGCTTTTGAGAGGTAAACATTAGAAACTGTGTAGAAGTTAGCGGTATCAACATCAAGTTTTCTTACTTCGTCGAGTACAGCGGCTGCGAGAACGTCACCGTTGTTGTTTGACTTAATGCTGTTGAATGTGCCTCTGAGGTGTTTTGTCCATGTTGCACCGTTGTCTTCGCTCACTCTGATACCGTCTGCTGTAGCGGCATAAATTTTGCCGTTGACGATAGTCATATCGTTGACAAAGCACCATCCGTCTGTCTCTGATGTAGGAATCGTTGCTTCGAGTGGTGAAATAAAATCACCGACCATTTTGAAGATACCTTTTCCGATGAAACTTGTTGCTTCACCAAGGTCGCTAAGACCGTTGAGAATCTGAGCATCACGACCTTCGCCTGTTCCGATGAAAATTTCACCAGCTTCATTCATAACCATGCAGCTGATAGGGAAGCCTACGGTTCCAACTTTTCCGAATGTAACGCCGTTGTTGGTTGTCTTGTAGATGTCGCCACCTGCTGTTCCCATAATGACGTTTCCGTCTTTGTCATAAATCATAGCTTTGGTAAATCCGCCGAAGTTGTCTGGACCTACATAACCCCAGTCTAACTCGCCGTCTTTTGTCGTTTGAGCGGCTTTTTGAGCTGCAATCATAGCTGCAGGATCAATCAAACCGGTCTCTTGATTTGCGCGAATGCTCTTCATAAATGAAGAAATTGTAGCTTTTGAGCCAGTCCTTGGAGTGTATTTTCCTTGGGTTCCGGCAGCGTTAGCCACGAAACTTGCTTGAGCTAACACCATGGTTATCAAAAGCATACTTAACGGTAAAAATCTTTTTTTCATATCACGTAATTTAGACATTAATTCCTATGTGTTGTTGCACTATTTTTAGGGTTCAAAAATACAACATTTTTTTAAACTACACAAAATATTTTAGGAAAAAATTAAATATTTTTTCTCCTAAAATACTAAAGTGCAGAAAATCAACGGATAAGAAAGAAAAATTAATACTTAATTGACGCGGTGGATGGCATCCATCCTACGCTCCCATCAGCTATTTTTATCTTGTCCCACCGGTCCGCATTGTCGATAATCTCAATTTTTGTGCCTTCATGCAAAACAAAAAGGTCGACTCCTGACGAAGATGGGGAACTTTTTACCGTGATGGTAGGGGTCATGACAATAGCTTCGTTGTGTTCGTTAAGGTATTTGTATTTCTGCAAAGAGAAAAGAATGCTGCAAAAACATAGTAAGACAAGCAGTATGCTCATGAAAAACGTGGTTTTCTTTATTCCGATGGTCCGTGCCGTGAAATATAGGAACAACGATAACATCAAAACGGCGAACAAAACAATCGATAAAACTGCCCAACCGTTGGCTGATAATGAATTACCGATGCTACGCCACCATTTTGTTACGAAAAATACCGGCATAGGCTCGATTTTATCAGTGATTAAAGCGTTGGCAATGATTAAATTTTGTTTTATCTCATCGTTTGTCGGATCAAGTTTCAAAGCTTTCTCATAATTGAGAATTGCCATCGGATAGTTTCTTAATTTGAAATAGGTGTTACCTATATTATATAATAGGGGTGCCGAAATATAGCCTTCATCAATGATTTTGTTGTAAATCACCAATGCTGTGTCGTATTTGCTCTCGTTGTAATAAAAATTGGCTTTCGCAAATTCTTGATTCTGAATGGTTTGCGCCTTTAATCCGAACGCTGCCATCATCATAATTATCAATATATATATCTTTTTCATAACTCTAAACTCTAAACTTTTAATTAAGGTTTTTCTCCGCTTTAGTGATAACTTCCAATCCTTTTTGATACAAATCGTCCATTTTCTTGCCCGGATCGCCTGGCGCAAACCTTGCAAACTCGCAGTTATTCAAAAGATCTATGAACTGATTTGTGATGTCCTCCGGCACATTTTTGCCGTTCATCATCTCCTTGACGGTGTCCATCGAGAGTTGTGAACGTGAGATGTTCAACTTATCGGAGATGTAACCCCACAAAGCCTGCGAAAACTCCTCGTAGAAATGGTTCTGGTCTTTTATCTTTAGATAATTGTAAGCGTTTTGAAGACGTTTTTTGGCAATCTTTGTGGCTTTTCTGTTTCTCACAAGCACCTGATTTTGGTTGAACTTGTTGACTCTCTTATAAATCACAAGTGCTGCCGCGAAAATGACAATCAATATGGCAAGCAGGATGAAATACAATGGCGAGGCGAAGAGCAGCACGCCTTCTTTATGCAGGTTGCCTGTCGTCATAATGTGCATAATATCGCTTCCCACAACTTTAATAGCTTCCTGACCGCCTGCATAGATGATGCCGCCACTACCTTCGTTGGCGCTTCTTTCAACTTTCAACTCATATTTGTCAGATTCCAAAGTGACATATCTGTTTTTAGCCGGGTCGAAATATGAAAATTCGGTTGGAGTTAACGTGAAATCTCCCGAAACACGTGGTATCACAACATATTCAGCCTTCTTAGTGCCACTGATTCCGAAACTGTTGTTCTTTGTGTTTGTGGTGATTTTAGGGTCGTAAACCTCAAAATCTGGCGGGAAGTTTGGCTTCGGAAGCTCGAGTAGTTCAATATTGCCCTTGCCCGAAACGGTATAAGTTACTGTGAAAGCATCATTTGACTTCATCTCGGTTTTGTCGATTTTTGAGGTGAAAGTGAACTGTCCGACAGCGCCTTTGAAACTGTTTGGCTTGTCTTTCATCGGCATTGCTTTTACCTCAATATCAATAGGTTGCGACTTCAGTTCTTTCTTTACATTGGTGTAAGAAGAACCCATGATGTCGCCGAAGAAATTTTCAAACGGGTCGTAGCCGCGTTGTTGCTGTCTCTCGCTTCTTATCTGCGCTATGCAGCTGATGCTGAGCGGGTCTATGGTTAAAGTGCCTGCTTTCTGCGGGATTAACACAATTTCCTGCGCCGTCGCCACATGGTATTCCTGTCCGTCCTTGACAATAGACGATTGCTGTAAAACGCCGTTGTTCTCGGTCACGTCTTTGGTCCAAAAGCCTGAATAAGACGGAGCTTTTGATATCGAAAGATTTGAGATCGGGATAGTATAATAAATCTTATACGTCAAGGTAATCTGTTCGCCGATATAAGCGGTTTTCTTGTTGGGTATTGCCTCAAGAAACACGTCTTTGGCGTTGCCGCTTGTTCCTGAAACAGTGCCACTGCCGGTTGAGCTGCTGTCTTTTGTCACAAGGATGTCGGTAGTTGTGCTCTTGACCTTTTGCTTGTTTACAGTTATTGTCGCTGCCGGAATGGTATATGTTCCTTCTTTAATAGCTCTTAAGTAAAATGAGTATGTGTGAGTGTTAGTCTTTGTAACAGAGCCATTTATGATTTGAACGCTCGAGCTTGACGATGAGAAAGGCCCTCCTAAAATCTCGAAATTATTGAAATTTGGAGCCTCAAAGTTCTTGCCGTCGCCGTTCAACTCATAAGAAACCTGAAACTGCTCTCCCACAACGACCTGTTTCTTGCAGATGACCTTAAAGCTAACTTCGTCTTGTGCCCTCAACGAGAACACCGTCATCAAAAACAATATTAAAATACCAATCCTCTTCATTTATCTTTGAACTCTAAACTATTAAACTACCAGTCCTTTTGAATTTTACGTTTCTGCATCTTGGCAGCCTTCGCCTCATTCATCTTGTCCATCGTCTCCTTCTCCTGATTTTCAAGTGCTTGCAACATCCTTTCGGCGTCTTCTTTCGACATTTGTTGTTGCTGCTGTTGCTGTTGT
>JAFYIE010000087.1 GCA_017538795.1 Bacteroidales bacterium
ATCGTTGAGTTGTATTCTAAATAATCGAATATAAACTGATATTATGGCAATATTAGCATTTCAAAGACCTGATAAGGTCGTCATGGTAGAATCGACAGACAAACACGGTGTCTTCGAATTTCGCCCACTCGAACCTGGCTACGGCATGACCATCGGTAACGCCCTGAGAAGAGTTCTCCTCTCATCGCTCGAAGGCTTCGCCATCACTTCAATCCGTATTGAAGGCGTGGAACATGAAATGGCTCCTATCCCTGGCGTCATCGAAGACCTCACCGATATCGTGTTGAAATTCAAGCAAGTTCGTTTCAAACAACAAATTCCGGGTGAGACATTCGAGAAAGTCACCGTCGTCATCGGTGGACAAGAAGAATTCGTCGCCGGCGATATCAACAAGTTCTTGTCAGTATTCCAAGTGCTGAACCCAGAACTCGTTATCTGCCACATGGATCCATCAGTGAAGTTGACAATCGACATGACTATCAACAAAGGTAGAGGTTATGTCAACGCCGACGAGAACAAAGTTCTCAACGCACCTGTCAACACCATCGCAATTGATTCAATCCATACACCTATCAGAAACGTCAGCTTCAAGGTTGATAATTACCGTGTTGAGCAGAAGACCGACTACGAGAAGCTCATCCTTGACATCGAAACAGATGGCTCTATCAATCCTAAGGATGCAATGACGGAAGCTGCTAAGATCCTCATCTATCACCTCATGCTGTTCTCAGACGAACGCATCACCCTGATGGACGAACAGAAGACAGTGTCGGAAGACTTTGACGAAGGCTCACTGCACATCCGTCAACTTCTGAAGACCAAACTCGTCGACATGGATCTTTCAGTTCGCGCTCTGAACTGCCTCAAGGCAGCCGAAGTCGAAACAATCGGTGAACTCGTCGCCCTTAACAAAGCCGACCTGCTCAAGTTCCGTAACTTCGGTAAGAAGTCACTCACAGAACTCGAAGAATTGGTCAGAAGCAAGGGTCTCGAATTTGGAATGAATATCAGTAAATATAAATTAGATAAGGAATAATAGAGATGAGACACAATAAGAAAATCAATCATTTAGGAAGAAAAGCTGCTCACCGTGAGTCAATGCTCGCTAACATGGCATCATCATTGATCCTTGAGAAACGCATTATCACCACAACAGCTAAGGCAAAGGCTTTGCGCCTCTACGTCGAACCAATGATCACCCGTTCCAAAGACGACTCTACAAATTCACGTCGTATCGTTTTCTCACAGCTCCAGAACAAATATGCTGTGACAGAACTCTTCCGCGAGGTGAGCCAGAAAGTCGCTAACCGTCCAGGTGGCTACACACGTATTATCAAACTCGGTTTACGTGCAGGCGACAGCGCAGATATGTGCATGATGGAGTTGGTCGACTATAACGAAGTCTACACCAATGGTAAGAAAGCTGCTAAAGCAACCAAGACAACACGTCGTGGTGGCAAGAAAAAAGCTGAGGCTCCAGCAGTCGAGGCTCCGGCAGCAGAAGAAGCTCCAAAGGCTGAATAATATTTAGCTTATAGCTATTCTATAAGGGATGCGGAAATGCATCCCTTTTTTTGTTATTAATTCGGCATTTTTTGCACTGTTAAAATTCACACATTTTTAACATGTAATTCTTTGTTTTCTAACACCATTGTCTGTTTTTTAACACCTTATTTGTTTTTAATGATATATTTTTGCAGCCGATTTGAGGACGAGGCGAAGGGAAATATGAAAAGGGAATTCATTAAATAACAAATAATATGAAAAAGTTTTCAGAGAAAGCAAAGGCCTTCGTTATGGCCGTGGCAATAGTGGCCTCGCTGCTGTTGCCAGTTAACTCAAACGGACAAACCAGAATGGATGGATTCTTTTCCTCCTATGATGATGACAACACAAACCGCACTGGTTGGGACTTCAATGTCACAAATCAAGGTTTCGGTCAAACAAATGAAAGCCCTCTCGGCAGCGGACTTATCATCATGACAATCGCAGGCGCCGGCTATGCATTTTTAAAGAAAAAGGAGGACTGATTATGAAAAAACTAAGCATTATATTACTCGTGTTGTCATTATTTATGACATTAACACAATGCAAAAAGAATGATTTTCATGTTGCACCTGAAACAAATAATGAAGTTGTGTACATCAGACTTAATGTAAATAATGGTTCGAAAATTGATGTAAACACAACAAACGGTGATGTCAATTTTGAAAAATATGACCAGATTTACGTTGTCAGCAACGGGAAATACGTCGGAACTCTCAGCCACGACGGTGAAAGCTTCTATGGAGCCATCGAAGGCGCAGTAGAAAATGAATACCTTTATTTCTATTTCTTTGGAAATCAAAAAATAGAAACGCTTAAAGTCGGTGAATCGATTTCCTGCTCGGTAAACATTGAAGATCAGAGCAAAAAACTCCCTGTTATTTCATGTGGTCAATCATATGAATTGTTTAAAGGAGAAGGCTCTTATTCAGTTTTCTTGTTCAACAAATGCGCTTTGGTGAAATTCAATGTCTCGACAAGTTCTGACAAGGAAATGATTTGCTTAAGCGGATTGAACAATAATGTGGATATCGATTTTACAAATAGTTCATTCGCATACAGCCAGGTTGATGGCGGTATAATAAAACTCGGAGAAGGCTCAGGCGAACATTGGGCTATACTTTTCCCAAGTGAAGCGATGGAAGAAGGCGCGGAAGGAACAGCGTTTTCAGCCGATTATCGTTATACCGGAAGACGCCCGGCTATGAATGCCATAGGAGTCAATGATTTTGTTACCGAAGCCTACGATTTCTCAATTGAGACGGCAACCGTATCTGACGGTATGTTCACTATGGGCGCCTCAAAGAGAATAATTTTCGCACCAGGTAATGTCCAATATATAGGTAGCGCAGAAACTCCATATTGGAAATTCGCTGATCATCAATATGACGTGCTTTCAAATACAGACGAGCAAAATAGTGCCGCAGAGAATGTCGACCGCGACCGCTTCGGATGGGGTACAGGCGATTATCCAAATAATGTGTCAAATAAAAATGCCAATTACTCTACATTTGTCGATTGGGGTGATAAATTCACAGCCGTAGACGGTCACGAATGGCACTCACCAAGATGCTACGAATGGAAATATGTGTTGTATGAACGTAATGCTACGAAACTTAATGGTGTGTATAACGCGCGCTATGCAAGAGCAACAATAGAAACAGATGGGAAAAATAAAGTATACGGTTTGATAATATTCCCGGATGTGTATAATCATCCGGACGATGTTGAACTTCCTGCTGCCGCCAGTATTAACTATACCACAGACAATCAGCATTTGGGTTACGAAGAAAATGTGTACACTGTGGCTGAATGGGAGAAAATGGAAGCTGCGGGCGCCGCATTCTTGCCAGCCGGTGGACAACGCATCTACAAAGACGAAAGCATGGGATTTTATGAGCTCAACGAAGGCGGCCATTATTGGTCACAATGCACATTCAACGAAGGTTTCGCATGTAATATGTTTTTCACCGATTATCGTCCTTATGTTTTTGACGACAACGACCGTTATAAAGGTTTTTCAGTTCGTTTAGTTCACGAATAAAAAAAAGTATTATCTTTGCAGTTTGAAATTATTTTAAACAGTTAAAAAGATGAGTAGAATAGAAAAGATTCATGCCCGCCAGATATTGGATTCACGCGGCAATCCTACAGTAGAAGTCGATGTCATCACCGAAGACGGTATCCTCGGTCGTGCAGCAGTCCCGTCAGGCGCATCAACAGGTGTGCACGAGGCAGTGGAGCTTCGCGACGGCGACAAGACAAAATTCATGGGCAAGAGCGTTTACAAAGCTGTTGACCACGTCAACAATGAGATTGCAAAAGCAATCGTAGGCTACGAAGTGACCGATCAGAACGCTATCGATGCCAAGATGATTGAGCTCGACGGCACAAAAAATAAAGGCAATTTCGGTGCTAACGCCATCCTCGGCGTGTCATTAGCTTGTGCAAAAGCTGGTGCTATCTACACCGACCAGCCACTTTACCGCTATATCGGCGGCGTCAGCGCAAACACATTGCCAATTCCTATGATGAACATCCTCAATGGCGGTTCACATGCTGATAATAGCGTTGATTTTCAAGAGTTTATGATTATGCCAGTTGGTGCTAAGTCATTCCACCAGGCTATCCAGATGGGCTCTGAAATCTTCCATAACCTTAAGAACGTGCTCAAAGCTGCCGGTTATTCGACAAACGTCGGCGACGAAGGCGGTTTCGCACCAAACCTCAAGTCAAACGACGAAGGTATCGAGGTGATTTTGAAAGCTATCGAGAAAGCTGGCTATCGTCCAGGCGAAGACGTGTTCATCGCTCTCGACGCTGCTTCTTCAGAATATTATCTACCGGAGGAAAAAGTTTATCATCTGCACAAATCGACAGGTGAGAAGCTCAACGCCAAGGAAATGGTCGAGTTCTGGAACAATTGGGTGAAGAAATATCCTATCATCTCCATCGAAGACGGTATGGCCGAAGACGATTGGGACGGCTGGAAACTCATGACTGACACAATGGGCAGCAAGATTCAGCTCGTTGGTGACGACCTCTTCGTGACAAACGTCGAACGTCTCAAGATGGGTATCGAAAAGAACGTTGCTAACTCAATCTTGGTGAAAGTCAACCAGATCGGTTCATTGACCGAGACTATCGCCGCTGTCAACTTGGCTTATCGTAACCAGTACACAGCCGTCATGAGCCACCGCTCAGGCGAGACCGAAGACACCACCATCGCTGACCTCGCAGTCGCTTTGAACACTGGCGAAATCAAGACCGGCTCGGCATCACGTACCGACCGTATCTGCAAATACAACCAGCTCATGCGTATAGAGGAAGAACTTGGAGATATGGCATATTTCCCAGGAAAGAATCACAAATTCACGAAATAGTTGATCAGTTAAACTGAACAACTGAATAACTAAAAGAAGTATTCTTCAGTAAAGTTTACAAAGTATAACTTTTGTTGAGCACGAGTCATTGCAGTATAAAACCAGCGCAAGTCGCTGATTTGCAATGACTCGCCTTCTTTTATGTAAGGCGCATCAATGAAAACATTTGGCCATTGTCCGCCTTGTGTTTTGTGGCAGGTGAGGGCATAGCCGAATTTTACCTGCAATGCGTTGAAATACGGATTCTTACGCATCTCCTTGTATCTGTCACGCTTGTTGGGGATATCCATGTAGTCTTCTTCTACAGTGCGATATAATCTTTCCGATTCTTCAGATGTCAGGGCAGGGGAGTCGCTTGTCAAAGTCTCGAGCAAAATCTTTACCGATAACATTGGCATATCTTGATAATCAATGAGTTGTATCTCGACGTCGGCGAAATGAAAACCGTACATCTCTTCTATACGATTGATGCGCATCAGCTCAATCATGTCGCCGTTGGCAATGAAGCTGATTTTCTGGTCTTCGTCGGTCCAGAAATAATTGTTTTTCACCACCATGAGCTTATCGCCAGTGGAAATGTCGCCTTCTTCCTGTAAAATCCTTGCTCTAATGGCTTGATTATACATGTTTGCTCGCTTGTTGCTATTGCAGATAATCACGGCCTCGTTGTTGTTTTTGCCACTGAAACCCTGCCATAACAATTCTTCAAATTCTTGAGGCTCAATGCGATGTACATCGTGGAAGCCATTGATGGTGAATAGTGGCAATTGTAAAGATGTCGTTTTTACGTTTCGCAATGCGGTTGCATTCCACAAAATCCCTGACTCCTCTTCCTGTCGCATCACCTCGGTGAGCTCATACGCCGCCACAGTGAGCCCGAATTCGTTTTTCAAAACGTTGATATCGTTCGCCGGACTGATTTCCAATCCTACCGGAGGCAGCTGAGCGTTGTCGCCGATGAGCAGAAGCCGGCAGTTTTCGCCGCTGAACACGTAGTTTATCAAATCGTCGAGTAATGAGCGCCCGTTGCTGTAGTCATCGGAAATCATAGAACATTCGTCAACGATGAAAACGGTGTTTTTTGACTTGTTTTCAGCTCGTGTCATGCGGAAGTTCCCGTCTGCGAACGTCTGGAAACGGTATATTTTCCTATGTATCGTCGATGCAGTCTTCCCCGTGTAGCCGCTCAGTACCTTCGCGGCTCGTCCCGTCGGCGCCATCAGCTGGTATCTCATCCCAATCTGCGGAAGCGTCTTAACCAACGTCGTGACAAGAGTGGTCTTGCCCGTTCCTGCATAGCCTTGCAATAAATATGTGGGTCTTTGCTTCTCCGAAAGAAGAAACGCCGCAAGATGGTACAAAACGGTACGCTGCCCCTCGGTGGGAACAAATCCAAAGGATCTGCTCAACAACTGATACAATTCCTGCCGCGTCATGTTAAAATGGATAACCTATACCGAAATTCCAAACAGCATCACTCCAACGCAAACTGCTTATCCTCCATCTTTCAGGCTCATCATATGCCGGATCGTGAATAGGCGCCGCGATGTCAAGACGGATGAGGAAGAATGAGAAATCAAAACGTACACCAAAGCCGGCGTCTATAGCAATCTGCTTGTAAAACTTGTCGAATTTAAATTGACCTCCCTCAAAAGAGCTGTTATCGCTCATAGTCCAAATGTTACCCATATCGCAGAAAATGGCTCCTTTTAAAATGCCGTAAAGCGGATGTCTGAATTCTATATTTGACTCTAACTGTATGTCACCGATGTGTTCAATATCGTAATCGTCAGTGTTTTTAAACTCACCAGGACCGAGCGTTCTGAACTGCCATCCTCGCATGCCGTTAGTTCCTCCTGCATAGAAACTCTTTTCAAACGGCATGTCGTTTGAATTTCCGTAAGCCAAACCTTGACCGTACATCATGCGTAACGCTAACACGTTTTCATTTCTGAAATAATGGTAAAATCTGAAATCCAATTGGTATCTGAAGTATTGCGCGTAACGGATCCCAATTATTTCGTGATATTTATCCGTCTTCGTGATAACAGGCGTGCTGCTGAATAACGACAGGGCGTTTCCTGATGTCTCGATATCGGCCTTAAAATACACGAAGTCGTGGTTTTTATTGACATTTTGGTTGTTGAAGATAAAAGAATAGCTCAAACCGAAAATCAAGTGGTCTGTATATTGGTCTTTTATGCGCTGGTTTGTCTCAAAATCAAGCAAAAACTCAAATAACTCGGTTGGCAGAAGCTTAACGATATTGAGATTGATAGGAGTGAGGTAGTGCTCAATGGTGTTGGTGGCTTTCCAGTTGTAACCGAACGACGTTGTAACTATATGTCGCGCATACAATGGACGTATTTGCACGTTATAACCTGTCGAGAGCAATGTTTTCGGCTGATACTCGATGACAAATCTGTGCAAAGATATAGGACTTAAGAATCGCGGGAACAAGATGCTCGCATCGATGCCGAATTCTTTGGTGTTGAAAATACCTTCGTCAACGACGACATCCGACACTTTCTGGGCTTGAACACCGCCTCTGATAGTGACTCTGAAAACCTCCGAACCTCTGAAGATGTTGTTGTTCCTGTACGAGATACTTCCTAAAGCGCCAAGGTCGCCGCCAGAATTAGTGCCCTCGATCTGAATGTTATAGTGATGAAGCTTGCCTTTCTGTAGTTTTATGGTACAGTTGAGTAACTTCATGGTGTCGTTGCTGCTTCGCACCGTGTCAAAGGTGATGTTGCTTAAGCTGTATATCTTAAGGCTTCCCAGCGCTCGGTATGTCTGGCTCACTTTTTTCTGACTGAACTCGTCGCCTTCATGAATCTGAATCACCTGATTGAAGGTCTTCGGATTGATCTTCGGCTTTTTACCGTGAACGAAGTGGGTCGTGTATTTGGGCCCGTTTTTCCTTAAAGAAAAAGTGAACGGTATAGTGTCGTTTACGGTTACATTCGCTAACTTCGGCTTATGGTTAGGATAAACGAAAACTTTGTTGATATAGTATTTATCATGCTTCTTGCCGTCAATACGAAGTCTGACGTCGGCCTTTCTCTGTCTTAAATTAGTGTCGACTTCATAAACAATATATTCTTTCGTGAAGAAATAATATCCATTGTCTCTAAGATGATTCATTATCAGATCACGATCTTTATCCATCGTGTAAACGTTGTAATTGTCGCCTGTTTTGACGAGCAAATCATCTTCAATCTTTTTTATTTCAGAATATATGGCACTGTCGTATATCTTATAGTCGATATTCCTTATTGTGTAAGGCTCTGTTTTAATGACTTTGTAAACAACTTTCGCGCGTTTTCTCTTGTTCTCAGTCTTTTCAGTAACAACTTTCGACTTAAAGAAACCGGTGTTGTCAAGATAATTTTCAACCAGTTTCTTGGAATCCGTGGTTAATGCATGGTTGTAATAAACAGGCTCCACGCCGAGATTCCTGTTAATCCATTTGGAGAATTTTTTTGTCTTATATTGCGTTTTATAGTAAATCCATACACGCGGCATCCACCCGAGAAATGTTTTATTTGGCCTTTGTATGATGTAATTTGAAATCTCCGATTTTGTTATATCATATTTGGGTATTTCATATTTCTTTAAATCATAGCTTGGCAGATTTTGTCGGGAGGTGTCGTTGACAATTTTGTATTCAACCAATATCGCTTTGCCTTCAGGCACATATTTCCTGACGGCACAACTCGCAAATCCTATGATTACGAGCGACAGCAATATAACTTTAAATACTTTCAACTATTCAACTTTAAACTCTAAACTTTAAATGACTTCAGCTACAGTGAAATTACTTCCTCCAATGAAAACCACATCCTCAAAATGCGCGTTGTTGAGCGCTGAGTTATATGCTTGCTGCACCGACTCATACACGTTTCCGTGAAGCCCGGCCACGAAAGCCTTCTCTGCTAATATGTTGGCGTCCAAACCTCTTGGGATGTCGGCCTTGCAGAAATAATAATCGGCGTGATGTGGCAACATGTGCAAAATGCCGTCGATGTCTTTGTCGTTGACACATCCCAAAACGAAATGTAACTTTCTGAAACTCATATCGTTAAGCTGCATCACTATTTCTTTGATACCGCCAATGTTGTGGCCTGTATCGGCTATAACCAACGGCTGACGGCTTAAAATCTGCCATCTGCCCATCAGATTGGTGTTTTTTATAACATATTCAAGCCCGTTGACGATGTCTTTTTGCTCTATTTTGAACTTTCCTTTAAGCTGCTCGATGGCGCAAATCACCGTGGCGAGGTTCTTTTTCTGGTAATATCCTAAAAGCGGGAATTCCACTGCCTCAAGATATAATTCGTTGTCTTTCCAGATGTCAAACTTCTGATAATCAAGTGATTCGATGTGAATCTTGTCGCAGTCGATAATCTGGTCGGCGAAGAAAATAGGAGCGTTGCACTCCTGCGCTTTCTTGATGAACACGTCTTTTGTCTCAGCCTGTGTCTCGCCAATCACGACAGGGGTGTTAGGCTTTATGATGCCAGCTTTCTCACCGGCTATTTCGGCTAAAGTGTTGCCGAGCATTGCCACGTGATCCAATGAGATGTTGGTGATTACGCTGAGTTCCGGTTTTATCACGTTGGTCGAGTCGAGTCTTCCGCCAAGACCCACCTCGATGATGGCGATGTCGACTTTTTCTTTCGCGAAGTAGTCGAAAGCCATGCCTGTGGCCATCTCGAAGAACGAGAGCTGCATCTCTTCGAACTTTTTCTTGTTATCTCCGATGAAATCGATGACATCCTGCTCAGGAATCATCTGCCCGTTGATGCGTATTCTCTCACGAAAGTCGCGCAGGTGAGGGGAGGTGTACAAACCTGTCTTATATCCACATTCCTGGAATATTGATGCCAAAGTGTGCGACACTGTGCCTTTGCCGTTGGTGCCTGCTACGTGTACCGTCTTGAATTTGTTTTGCGGATTGCCAAGAAAATCAAGCAGCTCCACAATGTTACCAAGATCAGGCTTGTAAGCGGCAGCACCGATTTTTTGATACATCGGAAATTTGTTAAACATCCAGTTTGTCGTCTCAGCGTAGTTCATCATATTATAAAATATGTTATTGTTCCTATTAAAATACCAGTATCATCTTTCCTCATTCTCCATTTTGATTGTTTTGCTGCATTTATTGCTGCATTAATGGCTGGCTGGTTTTGTGTTGTATTTGGGAGAGTTGAACCTTTTAATCTGTAAGAAGCTTCTTCTACTTCACCTTGGCTATTTACCTTAATCTGTATGCAGATTCTATCTCCTTTTTGTGTTAAATAGTCCTTATTAGGTTTGGGCAAGGATCCTATAGGATTTCTGCCTCCAAGATCATAAGATGTGTTAATCCCATTTCCGCCAGGTCCTTCATTATTCACTGATTCTTCAGTGCCATTTTCTTTGCCTTGGTCGCCAGGTGTCTCGGTTTTGCCTTCCGACGAAGGCTGTTCCTGCGATTTCACTGGCTTGAACAAGGCTCTCTCGTTGACTTTCGGCTCTTCTTTTTTCTTTGGCTTAGGTGCTTCGAGTGCTGGCGCTTCCTCAGTGTCTTGCGTCACTGTCTGTTCCTTGACAGGTTCTGGCTGCGGCTTCGGCGTCTCTACAACTTTCTTAGGTTTCGGCTGCTGCTGAACGCCCATGCCTTGGTTGTACATGCCGAGATTTACCTCAACTCCAGCTTCGCCAGGCAACGGCAACGGCGTGGTGAACGCCATCATGATGAGAAGCGCCACAACGACAGCATGCACAGCGACGGTGACAGCTATCGCGATTGCCTTATTTTTGTTCTGACGTGTCATTTCTTTGCCGAAGTTGCGAGTAAAACCTTATGATTTTGATGTGTTTCGTTGTTGATGTTATTTACAGCGTCGATGACGTTGACGACGTATTGAACCGGCACGCTCTTGTCGGAACGTACCACCACGGTGCCTTCGATGGTGCCGCCGAGTGCAAGTAAAATCTCAGGTTGTAGCTGATTTTCGTTTACTTTGCGTTCCCCAACAAAATAGTCCATCTTATCATTGATGTAAACGGTGACGGTCTGCTTCGCCATTGTGCGGCTGCTGCTCTGCGGAAGCAACAGCTTTATGGCGTTCGGCGCTACCAACGTCGATGTCAACATGAAGAAAATGAGGAGCAGGAACACGAGGTCTGACATCGACGACGAGTTGAAGTCACTTCTTCTTTGATTTCTGCGTTTCAGTGCCATGGCTTATTGTGCTGGTTCGTTCAAAACATCCATAAACTCAATACTCTTCGACTCGAGAAGGTTTACCACCTTGTCGATCTGCGAAACAAGAATATTGTAGAAAATAAAAGCTATGATGCCGACGATGAGGCCGCCTACGGTAGTCACCATGGCTTGGTAGATACCAGTCGAGAGAAGCTCGATATCGATATTGTTGCCGGCCATCGACATGTCGTAGAAGGCACGAATCATACCGATGACAGTGCCAAGGAATCCTAACATAGGGCCTGCACCTGAAATCATGGCGAGGAGCGCCACACCTTTCTCCAGATTGCTCACTTCAAGATTTCCGACGTTCTCTATGGCTGTCTGGATGTCGCTCAACGGCTTGCCGATACGTGAGATACCTTTCTCTATCATTCGCGAAAGCGGAGTAGAGTTTCTCTGGCATAAAACCTTGGCGTCGCTGAGCTTGCCTTCTTTCATGTAATTGCGGATCGTCTCCATGAACATATCGTCTTTCTTAGCCGCCTTGTTGATGGTGATGAATCTCTCAATAAAGATGTAAAGTGCTATAACTGAAAAAATTGCCAGGAAAAGCATAATCCAACCACCCTGGACTGTCATGTCCCATAACGACATTCTGATCTCTGTAGGCTCTGTAACTGATTCAACTACAGGTACTTGCAATAAAAAACTTGTTAAATTCATATACTTATATTTGTCATTTACAAAAATAAACAATTAATTGACAAATATATTATATTTCTGTGAATCTTTTAACAATTTTTTCTCTGTAAGTGTTAGAAACCGGCACTGATTCCAGACCTTCCTGGTTGAAGTCGATGTAATAGCCGTCGGAGTCGTTGCGTATCAGCTTGATATTGTTGGAGTTAACGATATAAGTGCGGTGACAGCGCATGAGCGGAGTGCCTGCGAAAGCGTCTTCAATGGCTTGAATTTTGTTGCGTAACACAAACGAGCTGATGCCACCTTTATTATTATAAAACACGTTGATGTAGTTGCCTTCCGCCTTGATGTAGTAGATATTCTCGAGTTTTACCGCGAATTTCTGCGCTCCTGTGTAGTCGTGGAAGTTGATGATATCAGGGTTTTCAGTCACCAAACTCTCTGAGCCTGAGGTTTTTACGTTTTTATTGTTGTTTGCCTCGTTTAGCTTAATCACTCTTCGGGCGATGTTCAAGATTCTGCGGGCGTCGATGAGCGCGAAACTTAAGTCGGTGACGATAAACGGGAAGCCGAGTGCAATAATCGAGATTAGAATACTCTTTCCAATGATTAGAGCCGGGCTATAAATCGATATTCTCATGATTCTCAATGATATATACGCATGGAATAAGCCTATGATTAATACTTCAATTGTATTCCATAATATATATTTAGGGAATGTGAAACGTATCAGTCGTTTTGAGGTGTAATACATCATTATTCGACTGAAAATGAGGAAGATAGTGGAGAAGATGATGAAAAATGCGGTGTAAATGAACCTCTTTTCATCTTCTACTGAGAACCATGCTGTGTTTGAAAACGGGTAATATATGGCCAAAAACGCTATCGCGAAGAGCACCGTGATTGTCACTTGGACCACCAGATTGTTCTTCTCAATAAGGTAATGTGGCAGTTTTTTTCTATTCATAGTTTAAATTTTATGATGCAAAGATATAAAAAATATTAATACGAGCATAATTTCGTCACAAAAAAGTTAAATTTTATCCCAAAATTTTTATTTTCGTCACAAAAAAGCCGAAATTCGTCACAAAATGGCCAAATTCGTCACAAAAACACCAAATTCGTCACAAAGATGCGAAAATTCGTCACAAAAATATGTCATGCGGTATTATAAGGGTAATTTTGCACAGAATTGAAAATGAGTATTTATTAATTAAATTATTGTAAATGAAGATTTCAGGAACAGGAAGTTCTCTTCCATCAAAAGTGGTCACAAACCAGATGTTGAGTGAGATTTTGGACACTTCTGATGAATGGATTACAGCCCGCACCGGTATCAAGGAGCGCCGTGTCCTTTCAAAGGAATATGTTCTGGACCTCGCCGTCGATGCGTCTTTGAAGGCTCTCGAAGACGCCAAGATGGATGTGAAAGACCTTGATTTTATCATTTGCGCCAATGTCGTGAATGAGTATGTGACACCGGCTTTGAGCTGCATAGTCAAAGATAAGATCGGTGCTCACTGTCCATGTGTTGACCTCAATGGTGCTTGCGTGGGATTCGTTTATGCTTGCGACATTGCGGAAGCATATTATAAAATTGGTAAGGTAAAGAACGTGTTGGTGGTCTGTGCTGAGGCACCGGCTCACATGCTCGACTGGCACGATCGTACATGTGCCGTGTTGTTTGGAGCAGGAGCTGGAGCGGCAGTGCTGACACCTGGCGACAATATCATCGCCACACGTCTCACAGGCTCGGAAGGTTGGGATCGTCTCTATGAGATGCACGACCTTCAGTGGTGCCCATACGACGAAAAAGGCAGCACAAACCTCCCTCTCGTGATGCACGGTCAGGATGTGTTCAAATTCGCCACATCGACTTGCGTCAACGATTTGAAGGAAGTGCTTAAAGAAGCAAAAATGTCGGCCGATGAGATTGACACATATTTCATCCATCAGGCTAACTTGAGAATTATTAAGTATATTGAACAGATGCTGAGACAGCCAGTCGAGAAGTTTCCGACAAACATCGAGAAATACGGTAACACCTCGTCGGCGAGCCTCCCGATTTTGCTTGATGAAGTGAAACGTGAAGGCAAACTCAAAGAAGGCGACATGCTCGCTTTCAGCGCTTTCGGCGCAGGTCTCGTATCAGGTGCAATGATTATGAAATGGTAAATTAGAAAACTATGGAAAAAAGAAGAGTAGTAATAACAGGAATGGGAGTTGTCTCTCCTGTAGGAAACGATGTCAACACTTTCCTCGACAGCATTATGAACGGAAAATGCGGTATCGATTTCATCACAAAGTTCAACACTGACGACCTTCCTGTGAAGGTGGCAGCCGAAATCAAGGATTTCCAGCCTGAGAAATATGGTCTGGAGACACCTTTCGTGCGTCGTAACGACCTTTTCGCTGTCTACGCTATGGCAGCTGCTTGCCAGGCTATGCAGGGCAATGAAGAAGGTTGGGACCAGGACCGTTTGGGCGTTTACATCGGCTCAGGTATCGGCGGTTTCGACACTATGATGCGCGAGATGCACAAACTCGAGGCCGAAGGTCCACGTTGGGTCTCCCCATTGATGATCCCTACCATGATCGCTAACATGGCAGCAGGTAACGTCGCTATCAGATTCAACGCTCACGGCGTATGCTTGCCAGTGGTTACAGCTTGTGCTACAAGTACTCATGCCATCGGTGAGGCTTACCGCGCCATCAAAGACGGCTATGCTGACGGCATCATCGCCGGTGGTACAGAAGCACCTATTAATAGATTGTCTATCGCCGGTTTCGCCAACTGCAAGGCTTTGACAAAGTCGGAAGACCCTAACGCGGCATCACTGCCATTTGACGCACGCCGCGCTGGTTTCGTCATCGCTGAAGGCGCAGGTATCGTTCTTCTGGAAGAACTTGAACACGCTAAAAAACGTGGAGCTACAATCTACGCCGAGGTTTGCGGTTATGGCAACACCTGCGACGGTCACCACGTCACAGCGCCACATCCTGAAGGAACATACGCAGCCAAAGCCATCAAGATGGCTCTCGACGAGGCAGGTTATCAAGAAAAGAAAGATCTCCTTTATATTAATGCACACGGCACCGGCACAGCTCTCAACGACTCATCAGAGACAGAGGCTATCAAGAAAGCCATGGGCGAGGAAGAAGCACGCAGAGCTCTCATCAGCTCAACAAAGTCAATGACCGGACACCTCCTCGGTGCAGCAGGCGCTATCGAAATCATCGCTTCAGCGTTGGCATTGCAGAAAGGCATGGTTCCTCCGACTATCAACCTCAACGAGGCTGACCCGGCTTGTGACCTCAACTACACACCAAACAAGGCAGTGAAGGCCGACCTGACAATAGCAGTGTCACAGTCACTCGGCTTCGGCGGACATAACGGCGCTGTGGCTCTCAGACCGATAAAATAAAACATTGAAAATCATATAGTTATGACAAAAGAAGAATTAAAAAACTACTTACCTCACCGCGAGCCTATGTTGCTCGTTGACGAGATTGAGGTTGACGACCAGCATGTCGCCCACTCAAAATATCACGTCAAAGGCGATGAGTTCTTCCTCCAGGGACATTTCCCGGGCAACCCAGTGGTGCCGGGTGTCATCCTCTGTGAGATTATGGCCCAGAGTTGCGCTCTCCTGATGAAGGAAGACCTTCCGGGAAAACTGACATTCTACACAGGCATCAACAATGTACGCTTCAAAAATCAGGTTCTTCCTGGTGACACAGTCGAAGTGGACGCTGTTTTGACCGCCCATCGCGCTAATATCTATTTCTGCGACGCTAAGCTCAGCGTTAGAGGAAAACAGTGCGTCAGCGGAAGCCTTTCGTTTGCTCTCGTTCCAAGAACAGAAAAATAATTTTATATAATGAAGAAAGAATTTCAAATAGTTGTGTTGGCAAAACAGGTGCCTGATACCAAGAACGTTGGTAAGGACGCCATGAATGCCGACGGCACCATCAACCGCGCGGCTCTTCCTGCCATCTTCAATCCGGATGACATGAAAGCCCTTGAGATGGCTCTGATGTGCCGTGATAGAATCAAAGCAGAAAACAACATCGACGTCAAAGTGACCGTCATCACCATGGGTCCTCCACGCGCTAACGAGATCGTGCGCGAGGCTTTGTACCGTGGAGCCGACAATGGCTTTGTTGTCAGCGACAAACGTTTTGCAGCATCAGACACTCTTGCTACATCATACGCTTTGTCGATGGCTATCAAGAAGTTAGGTAATTATGACGTAGTCTTCACAGGCCGCCAGGCTATTGATGGTGACACCGCACAGGTGGGACCACAGACAGCAGAGAAACTGGAAGTGCCACAAATCACTTACGCTGACGAGCTTATCGCTGTGACACCTGAGACCATCCGTCTCAAGAGAGTGCTCCAGCATGGTACCGAGGTCGTCGAGGCAAAGCTTCCGGCTCTCGTAACAGTTCACGGCAACGCCAAGGACTGCCGCTCACGCCACGCTCATCTCGTAATTAAGAAGAAAAACACCGAAATCCCAATGTGGACAGCCGATGACATCAATCCTGATTTTGAAAGACTTGGTGGAAAAGGTTCTCCAACAAAGGTGAAAAACATCGAGAACGTCGTTCTCGCAAAGAAAGAAAGCATTACAATCAACAGCGATGACGAAGGCATCAAAGGTTTGATCGAAGACCTTACATCGTCGCACATTTTCTAATTTATTAACTTTAAAAATCTTAAAATCATGAATACAAAAGAAAAAATCACTGAAATTATCGTCAATAAACTTAACTGCGAGCCATCAATGGTTACAGAAGACGCAGGTTTTGTCACAACATTAGGTGCTGACTCACTCGACATCGTTGAGCTTATCATGGACATCGAGCGTGAGTTTGAGATCACCATTCCGGATAACATGACAGAAAAAATCGTCACAGTGGGCGATGCAATCAAAGTTGTTGAAGAAATCAAGGCAAAATAATGAATAACATTATTGTTTATTGTGAAGTAAAAGACAACGGCAAGATCGCTGATGTGAGCTTGGAACTCTGTTCAAAGGCTCGTCATCTGGCAGATCGTCTCAACGTGAATGTTGAGGCCGCTGTCATCGGCAACAATCTCAAAGGTCTTGAGAACGAGCTGTTTACACACGGTGTGAACACTGTGTTCTGCCTTGAAGATTCACGTCTGGATTTTTATCAGACGTTGCCTCATTTCAGTGCGATGACCAAGCTCATCGAGCGTGAGAAGCCGTATTCAGTGCTTTTCGGAGCAACTCCTGTCGGCCGTGACCTCGCTCCAAGAGTAGCGTCATATCTCCGTTGTGGTCTTACAGCAGACTGTACAGCTCTCGACATCGATGAAAACGGCAATTTGATGCAGATCCGTCCGGCTTTCGGCGGTAACATCATCGCCACCATCATCTGCCCAGACGTCCGTCCGCAGATGGCTACAGTACGTGAAGGCGTTATGAAGGTTGAAGTGTTTGAAAAACAGAAGAACACATCTGTCGTTAAACTCAACGCCTCTGAATTCTTACAGCCAGCCGATTTCGCAGTGAAAATCATCGAGCGTAAGCTTGAAGAGAAGAAAATCGACATCAAGGGTGCTCCGATTATCGTTTCTGGTGGTTATGGCATGGGTTCGAAGGACAATTTCAAGCTTTTGCATGAGTTGGCCGACCTTCTCGGTGGAGAAGTTGGTGCAACACGTGCCGCTGTCGACGCAGGTTTCGCCGAGCCGGAACGCCAGGTTGGACAGACAGGCGTCACAGTGCGTCCGAAAGTCTATATCGCTTGCGGTATTTCTGGCGCGGTGCAGCACCGTTCAGGTATGGAACAGTCAGCGTTGATTATCTCTATCAACACCGACCCGCATGCCCCGATCAACTCTATCGCAGACTACGTCATCACAGGTGATGCCGCAGATGTTGTGTCGAAGATGATAAAATATTGTAAATCAAATAGTAAGAAATAATGAACTTTTATCAAGATAATAAAAGCCTCGCTTTCTATCTGAACCATCCGAAGATGGCTGAGATTGTCCGCATGAAGGAGAACGACTTCGCAGACGCTGAGAACGACGAGCTTGCTCCAAAGAACGTGGAAGACGCTATCGACAACTACGACAAGGTTTTGGACATCGTTGGAGAGCTTTGCGGCGAAGTGCTTGAAGCAAACGCTGAGGCTGTAGATATTGAAGGTCCTAAAGTTGTTGACAACGCTATCGTTTACGCCAAGGGAACACAGCAGAACCACGAGGCTATGCGTGACGCTGGCCTTTACGGAATGGCATTGCCACGTAAATACAACGGACTTAACTTCTCATATGTCCCTTACGTGATGGCAGCTGAGATGGTTTCACGTGCTGACGCGGGCTTCGCAAACATTTGGGGCTTGCAGGACTGCGCTGAGACAATTTTGAAATTCGCTGACGACGCTATCAAAGACGAATTTTTGCCACGTATTTATAAAGGTGACACATGCTCAATGGACCTCACAGAGCCTGATGCAGGTTCCGACTTGCAGTCAGTGCAGCTGAAGGCAACTTACGACGAGAAGGCAGGTTGCTGGAGACTCAATGGTGTGAAGCGTTTCATCACCAATGGTGACGCCGACATCAAGTTAGTGCTCGCACGTTCAGAAGAAGGCAGCACTGACGGTCGTGGCCTTTCACTGTTCGTTTACGACAGAAAAGAAAGAGCTGTGACAGTGAGAAGAATTGAGAACAAGATGGGTATCCATGGTTCACCGACAGGCGAGCTTGTGTTTAACAATGCTCCTGCAAAACTTATCGGCGACCGTAAGATGGGTCTTATCAAATACGTCATGTCGTTGATGAACGGTGCACGTTTAGGCGTTGGCGCTCAGTCGGTTGGACTCGCTGAGGCAGCAGTTCGCGACGCTGAGGAATACGCAGATCAGCGTGAGCAGTTTGGCAAGAAAATCAAGGAGTTTGTCGCAGTTCAGGACATTCTCGACTTGATGCGTGCCAAGACTGACGCAGCTCGCTCATTGCTTTATGAGACAGCACGTTACGTTGAGACAAACAAGAAAGTCGCCGACATGCTTACACCAGTGTTGAAGATGTTCGCTAGCGAATGGGCAAACCAGGTCGCATACGACGACATCCAGATTCACGGCGGCTCAGGCTTCATGAAAGAATACAAATGCGAACGTCTGTATCGTGACGCCCGTATTTTGACCATCTACGAAGGTACATCACAGCTTCAGGTTGTGGCAGCTGCACGTTTCTTAGGCAACGGCGCATATCTCAAGTATATCGAAGAACTCGACAACTTCGAATATGCTGAAGAACTTCTGCCATTACGCGAGAAACTTCGTGCCATGACAGCCAAGTACAAAGAGGTTTTCGAACTTTCAGGCAACAAAGAGACACATCACCGTCGTCTCGTCGAGGCAGTAGGATACATCATCATGGGTTATCTGATGCTTCAAGACACCACACGTTGCGCTGATTTCAGAAAATCATGCGAAGACATTATTAAATTAGGTCAAGGAGAAATTGCAAAATCATACGAATATGTTAAAGAATAGAGTAGCAATCGTTACCGGTGCCGCCCGCGGTATCGGCAAGGCAATCGCAAAACGTTACGCTATGGAAGGCTGCAACATTGCGATTACCGATATCAATGAAGACAATATCAACGCCACTGTCGCTGAACTCAGTGAACTCGGCACAACAGTGAAGGGTTATGTCTCAAACGCAGCAGATTTCGCTGACGTTGAGAAGACAGTCAATCAGATTGCGGCAGACTTCGGTCGTATCGATATCCTTGTGAACAACGCTGGTATCACCAAAGACGGCTTGATGCTTCGTATGACAGAAGCTCAGTGGGATGCTGTTCTCACAGTGAACTTGAAGTCGGCATTCAACTACATCCATGCTGTGTTGCCAATCATGGCACGTCAGAAGGGTGGAAGCATCATCAACATGGCAAGTGTCGTCGGCGTTAGCGGCAACGCAGGTCAGGCCAACTATTCAGCTTCAAAGGCTGGTTTGATCGGTCTCGCCAAGTCAATCGCCAAGGAGATGGGTAGCCGTGGCATCCGCGCCAACTGCATTGCTCCAGGTTTCATTGAGAGCGACATGACACGCGCACTTCCTGAGGAGGTGAGAAAAGACTGGGCAACAAAGATTCCGTTGAGAAGAGGCGGTACACCGGAAGACGTCGCCAACGTGGCGTTGTTCCTCGCATCAGACCTCTCGAGCTATGTCACCGGACAGGTGATTAACTGCTGTGGCGGTATGCAATGCTAAAAAATAGGGTAGAAGATCTTACCTGAACAGGAATCGGATTCCGCACCCGTGACGGATCTCAAAACGTTGACTTCGTTACGGCTGCGGAGCAATCCGAGGAAAGCGAACACCAGGGCTTCTTTGTAGTCGATGATATCGTCGGCGGGAACGAAGACCTGGTGTTTTGTATTTTTTTGAATACGTTCCACAAGGAATTTGTTTTTTGCGCCGCCGCCGGTGATTAACAACCGTAGAGACGCGCCATGGCATGTCTTTACATTTTCAATTGATTTCGCAATTTGCATAGCGATATGTTCCACAAACGTCGCCATCATATCCGCGATGTCGTTGCGGTTTTCCAATAAAGGCTTTATGTTTTCCTCGAAGAATTCGCGTCCCAGTGATTTAGGATATTTTTGTGAATAGAATGGATGTGAATTCAGGATTGTAAGCAATTGATTGTCAATGGTTCCGCTGTGGGCAATTTGTCCGTCTTTATCATAGGGTAATGATAAGCGATTTGCCAAATAATTCAGCGCCTGGTTTGCGATGCAGATATCGTATGCGATGCGTTGGCCGTCGACATCGTAAGAAACGTTGGCGATGCCGCCGATATTGAGGCAGATAGGGTAGTCGGCGAACAGAAGTTTGTCGCCGATTGGCACGAGAGGCGCACCCTGACCGCCTTTGAGCACGTCTTCGGTGCGGAAATCGTTGATAACCATTACGCCACAAGCGTTTGCAAGTGCTTGACCGTCACCGATTTGCAGTGTGTAATGCTCCTGTGGACGATGAAAAATAGTGTGTCCGTGCGAGGCGACGATTTCGGGATGCAGGTTGTATTTGTCAATAAACTGTTTCGTTACCTGACCTAAAAACGCACCGTATTGATAATCAATAGTTTTTAATTGATTTTCATTATAATAAAAAGCATCCGATAATTTGTGCTTCCAATCATCATCGTAATTGTAATTGTCTTTTGCGACGATTTCGAAATGCCATTTGCCATCGTTCCAGAAGTCGGCATCGACAAGGTCGATGCCGTCGAGCGAGCTGCCCGACATCAAGCCGATGATGTTGTATCTTCTCATTACAATGAATCGATGATTTTATTGAGATGAACGCTGTTGGAGCCTTTGACGAGAATGTCGAAGCCGGAAACAGGATGTTGTTGCAGATACTGCGCGAGCTCTTCTACATCGTTGAATGAAGAGAACTCTGAGCTCCCTGAAACCTTGGAGAACTCGGAACCAACCAAAAATACGTTCTTGAATTTAAGCTCTTTCAAAAGCTCAATTATTGTTTTGTGTTCCTGCTCCGACTCATTGCCGAGCTCGCGCATGTCGCCGAGTATCAGCAGGTTGTCGTTTTTGCAGATGTTTCTGAAGTTTTTGATGGAAAAATTCATGCTCGTCGGGTTGGCGTTGTAGGCGTCCATCACCACACGGTTTTTACCGGTTTCGATGACCTGTGAGCGGTTGTTGGTAGGGCAGTAGCTCGACAAAGCCTCTACGATATTGTTTGCGTCGACTTTAAAATATGTTCCCACGCAGATGGCGGCCATTACATTTTCAAAGTTGTAGTCGCCAACCAGTTGAGTGCCGATTTTGTGTCCGTTCCATTCGACCGAAAGATAAGGATTGGCTGAAAGCATCTTGCCCTGAATGTCCGCACCGCTTGATGTCCCGTATGTCACCTTGTTAATGTCACGCGCGAGGCTCATCAGCAACTCGTTGTCGTGGTTTACGAAAACAAGCTTGTTGTGCGCCGCAATGTATTGATACATTTCGTTTTTTGTCTTGACTACGCCTTCGTAGCCGCCGAAATCTCTAAGATGAGCGCGTCCGATGTTGGTTATGATGCCGTAGTCGGGCTCGCCTATGTTTGTAAGTTCGTCTATGTCGCCCGGATGACTGGCTCCCATCTCAACTACTGCCAATTCAGTGCCAGGCTTGATTCTCAGCACCGTAAGAGGCACTCCAAGCTGATTGTTGAAGTTGCCTTGAGTGAAAACGATGTTGTATTTTTTTGACAGAACTGCCGAAATGAGCTCTTTTGTTGTGGTCTTGCCGTTGGTGCCGGTAATTCCTATTATTGGCAACCCAAGCTTTTCGCGATGATATTTCGCAAGTTCCTGCAACGCTTTCAAGCTATCCTCAACGACGAACAACTTTTCGTGTTTCGGAAGATCTTGCCTGTCGGCGATAACGCATGCCGCGATGCTATCTTCGGCTACTTTAAGAGCGAAGTCGTTGCCGTCGAAATGTTCGCCTTTCAATGCCACGAAGACGCAACCTTCGGTAATGTTGCGGCTGTCGGTGGTGATGGTGTAGGCTTTTTTGTAAAGCTCGTAAATTTTCTCGATAGTGTTCATCGAGTTGTTCCTATCATATTCATTGCGCATCTGAAGCCGATTGTTGATGAAGATTGGTTCTCTTCCAAGAAACGTCTTACAGAAGGGCTGAGGTAGTATGGACCGTCGGCCCATGAACCGCCTTTGTACACGCGTGAACGGTCTGAAATCAAAGTGGTGCTGCCGTATTCATACATCTTATTGGTGTACTCTTTTTGGTCGCCTTCCTGGTTGTTCCAGTCGTTTTGGATTGTCGACATGTAGTCGCCATCCTTGTAGTTGATGCTCTCGCTATTGCCACGGAACGGGTTCTGATCGTCGAAGTCCTCGAATGAGAGCGGACGATACACGTCGTATACCCATTCTGAAACGTTGCCGGCCATGTTGTAGAGACCGAAGTCGTTTGGCCAGTAGGATGTTACAGGTGCAGGGAATGCGGCTCCGTCGTTGAGACTGCCGGCAACGCCCATGTAGTCGCCGTTACCTCTCTTGAAGTTGGCTACGAAGTTGCCCATATAGTTCTTTTCTTTAGTACGCAATCCGTCGGTGCTCCATGGATAAACCTTACGGTCTTTGATGCTCTCTTCGGCTGTGTTGCCGATAAGACCTAAAGCTGCGTATTCCCATTCGGCTTCCGTGGGGAGACGATATTTCGGAAGGATGATACCGTCTTCCATCTTAACGTTGCGCTGACCTGTAGGGTTGTTAGGGTTGAGGTCTTTGAAACCGTTGGCGATAACGCCTGTGTATTGTCCGGCGAGATAAGCGTCGGTGGTGAAATGGTTGTCTTTATCCTGGTTAGGGTCGAAAGCGAGGACGCCGGCTTCGATGAGCAGGTTCTCGTTGACACGGTCTGAACGCCACAAAGCATAGTCGTTTGCCTGAAGCCACGACACTCCGACTACAGGATAGTCGCGGTAAGCAGGGTGGCGGAAGTAAATCTCAACCATAGGCTCGTTGTATGACATTGAGTTGCGCCATACGAGAGTGTCAGGAAGAGCTTTGTTGACCATCTCAGGATAGTCATTGCCGTAGATGCGCTCTAACCAATAGATGTATTCCTGATAATCGAGGTTGCTGACCTCTGTCTGATCCATATAAAATGATGAAACGGTAACTTGGCGAGGGGTGTTGTTCCATTCATAAAAAACGTTTTCTTGTGTTGCGCCCATTGTGAAAGTACCGCCTTCTATAGGTACAAGACCCGGACCTGTTTTCTGCTCAACAGATTTTGAAACATAAAAACCGCCGAAGTTAGGGTCGTTGTAATTCCATCCTGTTGATTTTGACTTAGGAGAAGACTTCTTTCCACACGAAATCATAAGGATGCCGCAACAAATAATTGCCAAAATAACGCTAAATTTAAACTTTCTATGCATTTTCGTTCGAATTTTATTATCTTTTTCAATAACTTTAAATCATTATATTTATTGCATGAGCTGATAAAAAAATGATTTTTTTTGTGCTTAAATTTTCAAACTGCAATTATACGACTTTTTTCCGTTGAAAAAATATGGTTTTTAAATTTTTTTTGAAAATGTTTTTGACAATAATATTTAACATTGTCCGTTGTATTAACGAAATATTGTGTATCTTTGCAAGATTATATAAATATGTATATTTTGAGAAGTTTTAAGAAGGCCTTTTTGTTGTCGGTTGTCGTGTTTTTCATGACAAGCCTTAGCGTTTTTGCCCAGAATTCGGTGCTCAGCAGCGGAGTTTGGTATAAGATGTCCATTTCCTCGACGGGAATGTATAAACTTACATATTCCGACATGGCTGCCATGGGTGTTGATGTGGCTAATATCAATCCTAAAAACATTCGTGTTTACCATAATGGCGGCGGCGTTCTGCCAAAGATTAACAAGTCGTATTATCCCGATGATTTGTACGAGATCCCGATTTTTGTTTCGGGCGAGGATGACGGCGTGTTCAATCAAAACGACTATGTGCTGTTTTATGCGAGAGGTCCTGTAGTGTGGAAATACAACAATCTGAAACAATATTACAGCCACGTGAAAAACCCTTATACCGATTATACATACGTTTTTGTAACGGTTGGCGATACACCGGGAAGGCGTATTCAGACGGCTGATGATGTTGAGGCGGATTACGTCGTCTCTGTTGATGAATACCTCGATTATCGTGTGAAAGATGTCGATGAGGTGAACATAAACAACATGGGCTGCACCTGGTTTTTTGATAAGTTTGATGTCGTTTTAAATAGAAGCTATGAGTTCTCTTTTGACAATCTGAATACAAATAAGGAGATGAAGATGAAAGCATCGATGGCGTCGAGAAATGCCTCGGCTGCGACGATGACGTTCAAATACAACAACAAGCAGATCTATACGAAGTCGTTTGACCATTATACGACATATTACTATGCGAGATGGGATACAAACTGCCTTGTCAGATTCAAACCGGTACAAAATCCTGTGGTCATAAACGCGCAATACAACCGTGCCGCATCGAATTCCACGGCTTGGATGGATTATGTGTCGGTGAACGCCTGGTGTTATTTGAGGATGTCGGGCAATGTCATGGAGTTCCGTAATCCTGAATGCAGTGATAAAACGATAGGTTACGAATATCATCTGCAAAATGCGTCAAGCGCGGTGAAAGTTTGGAATGTCACCGACCCTATAAACCCGGTGATGATGAAGACCACCTTGTCGTCGTCGACATTGTCGTTTAAGGTGAAAGGAAATATTAAGAACCAGTTCGTGGCTTTTAATGGAAATAGCTTCAAGACACCTGAATTTGTCGAGGTCGTGGCTAATCAGAATCTTCATGCTTTAAGGGATGTCGACTACATTATAATCGCGCACCCTGATTTTCAGGCACAAGCGGAGCGTTTGAAGAATCTGCATGCTCAACTCGACGATTATACCATTGAGATTGTCCAGCCGCAGTATATTTACAACGAGTTCTCTTGCGGCGCACAGGATGTAGGAGGAATACGTAATTTCCTAAAGATGCTTTACAAAAATAATGATGTGGAGCAAAATTTAAAATATGTGTTGCTTTTTGGTGACGCTTCCTATGATTACAAAAATAATGACGTGAATTTTATCCCCTCATGGGAGTCGTTCAACTCATGTGTCATTACGGCTTCCATCGTTACAGACGATTTTTATGCTTGTTTTGATGATGAAGAAGGAGACATGGAGGCGTATAACTCAATAGTGGATATCGCTGTGGGTAGAATGCCGGTCTCCACGACGGCGCAGGCCGACGATGTGGTCGACAAGATTGAGGCTTACATTTCGAAAAACGCCGCCACGATGAGTAATTGGCGCAACGTTATCACATTTATCTGTGACGATGAGCAGAGCGATTTTATCAATAATTCTGAAAATCTTGCTAAAAACCTCTCAAAATGGGGTGGAGACGTGTTGGTCGACAAAATTTACCTCGATGCTTACAATCAGGTGGCGACGGCGAGCGGACAACGTTGTCCTGAAATAAACGAAGCTATTTCGAACAGAATACAAAAAGGCTCGCTTGTGGTGAACTATAACGGCCACGGTGGCGAGTTAGGTTGGGGCGACGAACGTATTTTGACCATAGAAGACATCAATTCGTGGGAAAACATGCCGATGTGTCCGCTTTTCATCACGGCGACATGCGAATTCAGCAGATATGACGACCATACAAGGACGTCGGCTGGCGAGATAATGTTTTTAAGTAACAAAGGCGGCTCGATAGCCATGATAACAACGGCCAGAACCACAAGTGGAAGCTATGCTGTTATGTCGAGAGCTTATGAGAGGATGTTTGTGCTTCAAAACGGCGAATATCCTACAATGGGCGATATCTATTTTAACTCGAAACAAGATAAATCGTCGAATACAAAAGTTTTCGTGCTGTTCGGCGATCCGGCTTTGCGTCTTGCTTATCCAAAATATAACGTGGTTTTGAAAGAGATAAACGACAAACCTGTTTCCGAAGATAATAATGATACGATTAAAGCCTTGAGTACCATCAAGTTGTATGGCGAGGTGACCGATAATTTCGGTGAGAGGATGACAGACTTCAACGGAATAGTGCGTGTGTCGGTTTACGACAAGGAAAACACCTATCGTACGAAGGGCGACAAGACGTCTCCTGTCATGGATTTCAAACTTCGCAACAGCCTGTTGTTCGACGGAATAGCGAATGTGGAGTCGGGAGAGTTTAGATTATCTTTTACGGCTCCGAAAGATATTAATTACAGCTACGGCAACGGATTGATAAGTTTCTATGCCACAGATTATAACGTCGACGCTAACGGAATGTTTGACAATGTTATAGTGGGCGGTTATAACGATAGCGCTTTGCCGGACGAGCAAGGACCTGTCGCTCGTGTGTTTATTGATGACACTTTGTTTGTGAGCGGTGGAATCACAAACGAGAATCCTATACTGTATGCCTTTATGAAAGACAAGCATGGCATCAATACTACCGGAATCGGAATAGGACATGATATTACTGTTACTCTGACGGGCGCGACGAATAAGACTTATACCTTAAACTCTTATTATGAAACGCCTTTAGACACAAGCGATTATGGTAAGCTGGCGTATCGTTTCTACGGACTTAACGAGGGTGAGCATCATCTTAATTTCAGGGTGTGGGATATTTATAACAACTCAACAAACGTCTCCTTGGACTTTACTGTGATAAAGAGCTCGAATGTCGTTGTGAATAATGTCTACAACACGCCGAACCCGATGACGACTTATACGAAGTTCTGTTTTGAGCACAATCAGAAAGGAAATCTGGAGATCAGAATCAACATTTATAATATAAACGGACAGCTTGTTAAGACCATAAGAGAGAGCAGATATGGAGTCTCCACGCGTATTGATCCTATTTATTGGGATGGAAGGTCTGACGGCGGATCGTTATTGCCGACAGGCGTTTATATTTACAATGTGTTGATAACAAACGACGGTAGGGAGAAGAACTCAAGTTTCTCGAAATTAGTGATTTCTCGATGAAAAAATATTTTTGCACAATAAATGAAATATGCGTGCGTTAAATGAAATAAATGTTTAATTTTGCAAAATAATTTAAAAGTAGTATGATAAAGAAGAGTTTATTTGTTTTAGCGGGCCTTTTGATGGCTGGTGTGGTAGCAAAAGCGCAAAGTAATGATTATAATGTTATCAATACAGCGGTTCCGTCGATGATTATTGCTCCGGATGCACGTTCGGCAGGTATGGGTGATTTGGGTGTTTCAACATCTCCTGATGTTTACTCAATGCATTGGAATCCGGCAAAATACGCATTTATTGAAGATGATTTCAGTATCGGTTTGGGATACACACCTTGGTTGAGAAAACTCGTTCCTGATATGAATATCGCATATCTGGCTGTTTCAAAGCGCGTTAGCAGCAGATCTACAATAGCAGGTACATTGCGTTACTTCAATTTAGGTGACATCAACTTCAGAGGTGAAGAAAACCAGGATCTTGGAACATACAGACCAAACGAATTCGCAATCGATATCTGTTATTCGAGAAAATTTGGTGATTATTGGTCAGCAGCTGTGGCTGGACGTTACATCCGTTCCGACTTGACCCAAGGTGTTGGAAATTATTCCAAAGCAGGATGGTCGGTGGCGGCTGATATCGCTGTTTACTACAAGAGACCGGTGAACCTCGGTACCGTTGACGGTGACTTCTCATGGGGTATCGCCATTACAAACATGGGTAGTAAGGTAGACTATGGTAATGGAAAAACAGAGTTTATCCCTACTAACTTGCGTTTGGGTCCGACATTGAAGATTAACATCGATGAGTTTAACTCACTCGCATTTTCAATCGATTTGAACAAATTGTTGGTGCCTACACCGCCGATTTACGCTACAGACTCTGTGGGACAACCAATTCCTGATGGACATGGTGGATATGTCATTTTAAAAGGTATGGATGACGATGTGTCAATGATTCAGGGTATGTTCCAGTCATTCTACGACGCTCCGGACGGATTCAGCGAGGAGATGAAGGAAATCACAGTAAGTATCGGTGCTGAATATACATATAATAAGGTGTTCTCGGTGCGTACAGGTTTCTTCCATGAGTCGAAGATGAAGGGTAACCGTCGTTACCTCACATTCGGAGCAGGTCTTCGTTATAATGTGTTGGCACTCGATGTTTCGTACCTCGTACCAGTTAACAACACAGCTAACTCCGGAACGAATCCACTCGAAGGAACTCTGCGCTTCAGTCTCGCGTTCAACATCAACAAGTGGGACAAGAACACGAAGCTTGAGAGAGTCGATTAAGAAGAGGGGAGTAAAGATGTAGAGACGGATGAAAATCCGTCTCTTTTTTTTGTTTTTGTGGCTGCACGTATTAAAATTTGTCGTATCTTTGCAGCACCAAAAACAGAAATTTATTGAAACTATATTTTTTTATTTGTTTTCAAATAGGTTTCTTGGATTTTGGACTTAAGTAACTATTTGTTTAACATTTAAAAAAATTAAAAATGAAAAAATCAAAATTTAGTGTGAAAACCTTGGCGTTTTCTTTGGCGATTGCGGCAATTTTAATCTTACCATTGATGGTGAACGGCCAAAGTGGAAGGTCTGACGGCTTTTTCAATGGCGGTTCCGGTGGTCTTGAAAATCGTGATGATGAGCCCGGAGTGTCGGGAAACATTACAAACGATTCTTTCAATGCGCCTTTGGGAAGCGGACTTCTCGTCATGGCAGTGGCGGGTGCCTGCTATGCTGCTGTTAAACGCAAGGCTTTTAAACTGATGATTGCTGCGGCGATGATGCTTGGAACGACACAATGCAAAAAAGATGTTATACCTTATAATAAAAAGGCGGTTAACATCACTCTTAATGTTGACGGAGGTTCGAAAACCAATGTCGACCCGGAGACGGGAACGGTGTCTTTTGTTGATGGAGACGAGATTATCGTTGCCAACGACGGTTGTTATGTGGGGAAGCTTGTCTATGAAGACGGGGTGTTTTCCGGCACAATAACCTGTGCCAGCGAAGACGATTATCTGCATTTCTATCATCTCGGAAACAGAGACACCGGAGTGTTGTCGGAAGGCACCAGCACGGAATGCTCTGTCTCAATAGCCGACCAGACCAGGAGTCTTCCGGTGATATCGTATGCGCCGTCTGATGTTAAATTCTCGGAGGAGATAGATACGTACACCGCGCGGCTTAAAAACAAATGCGCATTGGTGAAGTTCGACGTGTCGAACCTGTCGCAGTATGCGGGGACGTGCATTACGGGTATGAGAAACAAGGTCACTGTTGACTTTTCTGAAGCCACGTTTACGTTTACAGAAGAAAACGACGGAAAGATAACGTTGGCGTCGGGCAGTGGAGAGAGATGGGCTATTCTACTCCCGCAGCCGCAAGCGGCTGCGGGAGTAGAAGGTTCGGCGTTCTCAGGAGTATATTCGGGAACACGAGCCTCGGTACCAGAGATAAAAGAGAATGATTATCTGCCGGAAGGCGTATCGGTGGTGGTTGAAACAAAAGTAATCCCGCAAGGAGCGAAAAAAGGACTTTTTACCATTAACAGCGAAGGAAAACAGGTGCATTTTGCACAAGGGAACCTCGTGTATAACAAGGTGGCAGACAGATGGTACTTCCATGAAAAGCAATATCATATGTTTTATATGCAAAATACCAATCCAGGTATCGATTGTGAAAATGTTGATGATATAGAATATTTCGGATGGGGGACAAGTGGCTTCAATCACGGGGCGGTGTATTACCATCCGTGGAATACGCTAAAAACCAACAGCTGTTACTATGCCTATGGCGATGTGGCGAAGAACTTATACGACGAAGATGGCACTGCCGACTGGGGCTATAACGTCATTGACAACGGAGGTGGCGCTTACAAACAATGGCGAGTGCTCACACTTGAAGAGCAGAATTATATGTTTCTCTCAAGAGACGGCGCATCGGAGAAATCGTCTTATGGCACCTTGCTTATCAAAGGAAATGAATATGCGGGCATGATTGTCTTGCCTGATGACTGGACCGAGCCTTATGACGGCTGGAATTATACGTCTGGTGTTTATGATAACTACACTACTAATAGGTATAATACATCTGAATGGTCGAAGATGGAAGAAAGAGGCGCTGTGTTTTTGCCGTGTAGCGGGCGACGGGGCGATAAATATACCGTTGGCGTGAATCTGATAGGATTTTATTGGACTGGCAATGCGATGAATGCTAACAACGCTTACTGTGTCTCATTCGCGAAGAGTGGACTTGATGTGTCTCGCGACTATGTCCGTTCCAACGGCTCGACTGTGCGTCTTTTGATTGAATGACGGTAAAAATAAAAAAAGAGACAATGTTTCGTTGTCTCTTTTTTGTAACCTTAAATAATTATCAGGTACGGCTTCGCCGAATCAATACTCGTCAGATACTGTGAGTTTCTTTCTGCCTTTTGCGCGACGTGCTTTTAACACCTTGCGACCGTTAGCAGTTGCCATTCTTTCTCTGAAACCGTGTTTGTTCTTGCGTCTTCTGTTCGATGGTTGGAATGTACGTTTCATTGTCTTATGTATTTATTTTTTCTTTTTTCTCCTAAAATTCGGACTGCAAAATTACAAAAGTTTTTAATACGTACAACATTTTTTTGAAAAATTATTTTTCAGGTACATTTTTCAATGTTTCAACCAGGAATTCCCAGAACGGAGTCACTGATTCGATGAGCAAAGCCTCGTCTGGTGAGTGTGGGTGAACGAGGGTAGGACCGAACGAAATCATATCCCAGTTAGGATATTTTGCGCCGAGGATACCGCATTCGAGACCTGCGTGGATGACCATCACCTTTGGTTCTTTGCCGAATTTCTCGTTGTAAACTTTCTTCATAGTGGCGAGGATAGGGCTGTCGATGTTTGGTTTCCAGCCGTGGTATGAGCCGCTTGACTCTGCCTCTGCTCCGTGTTCTTTGAGGATGGCACGGATGTCGTCAGCGAGTTTGTCTTTCAGCTCGTCGACGAGACCACGCTGCAGTGAGCATGTGATGATCTTACCATTTTCCGACTTGACGAGAGCCAAGTTTGTTGATGTCTCGACGGTGCCTTCGAAGTCTTTCGACATTCCGATGACGCCGTTAGGATATTTGGCGATAGCTTCGAGCATGTTTTTGAAGGTCTTGTTGTCGATCACTTCTTTCGGCATCTCTGTCTCTGTCATCGATACTGAGAGATCAGGCTCGGCTTCAGCATACTGCTCCTTTACTGCGGCCTCATATTCGCCTACGAGTTTCTTCATCTTCTCGACTTTGTCGGCAGGCACTACCACTGTGGCGAACGATTCTCTTGGGATAGCGTTGCGCAAGCTGCCGCCGTTGATGGTGGCGAGACGCACGCCGAACTTCTGCGACACCAATATTAACAAGGTGTTCATGAGTTTGTTGGCATTGCCTCTTCCGAGGTTGATGTCCATGCCTGAGTGACCGCCTTTAAGTCCTTTGACTACCAGTTGGAAAGCTGCCATTCCGTCGGCCACTTTCTCCATTTTAGGTGTCCAGCAGCCGTTGGTGTCGATACCGCCGGCGCAGCCTACGTAAAGTTCGCCTTCAGTTTCAGAGTCCATGTTGAGCAAGATGTCGCCTTTGAGGAAGTTAGGCTCGAGTTTGTTGGCGCCAGTCATGCCAGTCTCTTCGTCGATGGTGAAGAGGCCTTCGATAGGACCATGCTCAAGGTTCTTCGCTGCGAGGACGCCCATTGCTGCTGCTGCTCCCACGCCGTTGTCAGCGCCGAGAGTAGTGCCTTTAGCGCGCACCCAGCCGTTGTCGACGTAAGTCTCGATAGGGTCTTTCTCGAAATCATGAACGGTGTCGGCGTTCTTCTGAGGCACCATGTCGAGGTGAGCCTGCAAGATGACGCCTTTACGGTTCTCGTAGCCAGGTGTTGCAGGTTTGCGGATGATGACGTTGCCGGCTTTGTCGACGATGGTCTCTAAACCGAGGTCTTCACCGAATTTCTTCATGAAAGCGATAACCTGAGCCTCCTTCTTTGAAGGACGTGGGATGCGTGTCAGGCTGTAGAAGTTTTCAAATACTTCTTTTGGTTGTAATTCGTTGATTGCCATTGTGTTATATTTTTAGATTGTTTATTTATTTTTAACAAAATTTTCAATTTTTTCGTAGCCCCAGATGTTTTCCATGGTCTTCAGCGACTCTTCTACTTTCTGGGTTTTGTGAGCTTCCATATTACGTTGGATGAAAATGCAGTCGGAGAGCTTGCAGCCGCGGCAGACGATGTCTTCGGCGAGGGCGTCGCATGATGGGGCGCCGCAGATTCCGCAGTCGATTTGTGGCAGCTGGCGTTCCAGTTCTTTGATTTTATTCATCTTCTCGAGAGCTTTGCTGATGTCAGGGTCGAGGCTGATGGAGCGAGGTTCCACTTCGTCGACGCTGACATTTTCGAGCAGATAGCTACGTTCGGCCTCCACCTCGTCGGCGCGTGTCATCTCGCCGCGACGTTCTTTGCCGGCCACGTAACGCGCACGATTGAACATACGTTCGCAGGTGAGGAAGCGGTTGTTGTAGGTGAGGATGCCGCCCGGGCAGCTCTGGTCGCAGGCACGCAGCTCGAGGAAGTCGACGTCTTCAATCTCTTCATTCTCAACTTTTTCGAGGAATTCGATGACATTATCCATGCCGTCGATAGAGAGCGAATGCTCGGAGACTGACAGACGACGTTCGCCATTGGTCAAGGAGGTGAGGATGCTGTCGGATGTGAGTTGTGCGATAGGCAGTTTCACCTCTTTATAGTCGTGGCCTTGTTCTTTTATCTTTTTGTAGACGCGGTTGTAGAGCGAGTCCATGTTGATGACGCCGTCGACGCTTGATTTCTCTTCGCCGACAGGGCTTTTCACTGCTGCGATCTTAGCCGCGCATGGCGTCACGTAAAACACACCGATTTGATCTTCCGGCCATCCGTCTTTCACCAGTTTGCGTCTGATGTACATGGCGGTGATGTCGAGTGGTGCCTTGACGGGCATTATGTTCTCCACCAGTCCTGGGAATTTCACCTGAATCAGGCGAACGATGGCGGGGCAGAAGGATGAGATTAGCGGTTTGTTGTTGCCTTCACGCTCCAGATGGTTCTTTGCCTCGGTGTAGACTGGCACTGTGATTTCGGTCTCGATGACGTGCTGGAAGCCTATCTCGTTGAGGATGGCGTAGATACGCGACACGCTGATATCGTCTTTAAACTGTCCGAGGAACACGGCGGGGACAAGTGCGACTCTACAAGGATATTTGAAGATCTCTTCAAAGTCGTCTTGTTTGACAAACACGGCTTTGTGCGGACATGCGATGAAGCAGTTGCCGCAGTCGACGCAGCGGTCTTCGTTGATATGCGCTTTTCCGTCGCGGACGCGGATAGCCTCGGTGGGGCAGACTCTCATGCAGTGAGAGCAGCCTTCGCAAACGTTTTCGTTTATCTGGAGAGCGTGAAAAAATGACATAATCCTAATTTTAAATTATTAACTGAGGTTTACCTCCATTTCGACAGTTGTGCCGACTCCTACTGTCGACTGCACGTTGAGGCGGTCGACGTTCTTTTTTATGTTCGGGAGTCCCATTCCGGCGCCGAAGCCCATGTTACGGACCTCCGGCGAGGCGGTGCTGTGGCCTTCCTGCATTGCCCAGTCGATGTCGGGGATGCCGGGGCCTTTATCGATGACACGAAGGAGAATTTTTCCAGCGTCGATGTCGGCGGTGACCACACCGCCGTAGGCATGCGCGATAGCGTTGACTTCGGCCTCGTAGAGGGCGACAACGACGCGTTTCACTATAGACGGGTTCACGTTGAGCTGCTTCAAAGTCTTTTTAATAGAACTTGAAGCCGAGCCGGCGTTGACGAAATCTCCTTCAATTACTGTGTATTCAAGATGCATGATAATCAGTTTTCGTTAATAAATAGGTTTGAGTCCGGCAGCCCAGAGGAGACCGCAGGCCTTGAACATCGAGTATTCGCATTCCATGAGGACCATGCCTTCGTCTTCGGCGAGCTCGATCATCTCTTCTGTCGGTTTTTTCTTTCTGACGAACACGATGATGTCGAGGTTGCCCATCTCGGCGGTGCGGATAGTTTGCATGGTGCAGAGGCCGGTGACGATCATCGGGAAGTTGTCGCCTAAGGTCAGGATGTCGGACATGAGGTCGCTGGCGAAGACTTTATCCTGCTCCTCGTCGAGACGGTCCTGACCGCAAACCACCTTGGCGTTCAATACTTTAGCAATTTCACTTAATTTCATTTTATTCGTTATATTTAATTTCTTCTAAATTCTCTTGAATCATTTCCTTCAGATACTTCATGATATTGATGTCGTTCATTGACATCCCGTCGAGGGCTTCCTTGATTTCATCGGTGTCGAACACGAACTCGCCTTCGTCGGTGATGTGTTTGTAGATGAAATGGATGTCTTCGTGGGCGGCGAACAGCATCACGAGGGTGCCGGCGAGGTCGCCCATTGGTGGGCGGTCGATGTTGTCGTGCTGGAACCAGAAGTTGAGCACAGTGCCTTTACCCACTTCGCTCTCAATCTTCATGCCGCCGCCGCAGTTCTCGGTGTTCATTTTTATTAAAGGTAATCCGAGGCCGACTTTTCGTGTCGTTCTTGATGTCGTCCAAGGATCGGTGACCTTTGCCAGAAACTCCGGTGACATGCCTTTGCCGTTGTCCTTGATGGTGAAGGCGTAGATGTTGTCCTTCAGGCTGTCTTTGATGGTCAGCTCGACAAGGGTGGAGTTGGCTGCGGTGGAGTTCTCCATCAGGTCATATACGTGTAGTGCCAGTTCTTTCATCCGAATAAAAGTTGTAGTTTTTCTTGAGGTTCAGTGTCGATATATCGTCCATCTTCTCCATGTAAAGTCTTTCTGAATTCATCGAAAGTCTTGTCGTACATGTGAAGCACGCAGTGCACTTCGCCGATGATATGCAGAAAATGCGCGTCGCTGCTCTTGGTGAACATAAACTTCTTCAAATAAGCGAATTTCTTGAGGAAATCGGGTTTGGTGACGTGTTTTGAAATCTCCAGCGCGTCGGCCTTGATGTCAGGCGGGATGAAACCCAGTTGCGACATCAGTGAGGACGCTGGTTTGTTGACGTGCGCCGGCACGAACAGTCCGCCGATTTCATGCACCTTGTCGTAAAGCGTGTCGAGGTCGCAGTCAAGAGCCGACCACAGCAGCCATGGCTCGTCGCCGATTATTTCCTCGTCTTTGTCGACAATCAGCTGATATCCGAATTTCTCTTCATCGAGAGGAATGTGCGGCAGATGTTCGTCTAAAAATTCCTGGAACATATCGAGCTGCTCGTCGTTCTCGAAGTAGGCGAGGGCGTGAGCCTCTTCCTGCGTCGTTATCTCCACGCCTCCGATGACGAGAATATCGTTCTCGCGTCCAATCTCCTGCGTCACCTTCACTTGTCGTGTGGTGTTGTGGTCGCAGATGGCGATGACGTCGAGATGCAGCTTTTTCGCCTGTTCCACGATGGCAGCGGGCGACATATAGATATCGCCGCACGGCGAGAGCACCGTGTGAAGGTGAAGGTCAGCGCGATATTTCTTCAGTTCCATCATTGTTTTAGTTAGTAGTTAGTAGTTAGATTAACTTCTAACTTCTCACTTCTAACTCCTAACTATTTGTTTAAAAGGTTATAAACAAGTCCTGCGATTTCAAATGTCGGCAGCGATGTCTGAAGGATCGGCAGTTCTTCCTCGTTTGCCTGGTTGATGGTGTCTTCGTTTGCGCCGAGGTCTTTCACGAGGATGATGCACGACATCTCTTTAAGAGAAGCCACCGCCATCACGTTTTTGTGAGTCTGAAGGGTGATCCAAATGTTGCCTTCCTGTGCGTTACCCATCACGTCGCTGAGGAGGTCTGAAATATAGCAACCGTCGATTTCGCGGTCGAGGCCGTTTTTGCCTGCCAGGACCTTAAGTCCCAGTTTGTCAACTAATTCCTGTACTTTCATTTTTATATTTTTAAGATTTAATTGTCAAAAAATATGAACTGCAAATATACAAAATATTTATCGGAAAAGCAATTTTTTGAAATTTTATGATTTACAGCATAAATTCAATCTCAAGACCGATGTTCCATGGCGATGGGTTCTCACCTGGTTTGCCGAGGAGCGCGTCGTCTTTGGTGAAGATGTCGGTGAAGCGGTAACCGCCGTAAACGCCGAAGTTTATGATGCCCATAACGGAGTAGCTGATACGGGTTTTTGCACCGCATTCGAAGAGGTTCATGGCTTCGCAGTTTCTGTACACTGTGTTGACTTTATGTCCGTAAGGCTCGCCGCTGTTTTCGGTCACTTTCACGCGGCGGGTGAGGTTGATGCCTCCGTATACGCCCAAGTCCCAGTTGACGCCCCACCAGCGGTTTACGACACGTTGCAAGAGCTCGCCGCGAATCTGCATGTTGCGAATCATGGTCTTGCCGCCGTCGACATACATGGTGGAGCTTGGGATGGAGTCTCTTGCCACGAAACGGTTGAAATCGAGGCTCAGACCGAAGCCGACTTTATAGCCTTTGCCATAGAATTTGCGCCATCCGAAGGCGAAGTGACGGTTGAAGCCGTCCCAGACGTCGGTGCCGATGTTGTAATCATATTGGAAATAGATGCTGCTCTGCCAATTTTCGGCTTTCACCTTTTTAAATGTGCCGTTTTGGCTGCTCTTGTAATCGACAAAGAGGTTGATTTCATCGCCGTTGCCTGACACCGGGCTGGAGTCGTAGCATCCGTTGTAAGAAACGTTGACTTTTTTATCTTGTCCTAAGTCTTTGTTTTTCAACAGTATGCCTTTCCGTCCCGGATATTTTTTAAAATAACTGTCGGGATCGATTTGGTAATAGCCGACGAGCACGCCGTCTTCACCTTCCACGTTGATGAAGACATATTGGCCGCGTATTATTTCTTTGAGGGTGATGAATATGCCGTCTTTTTCCTGAACGATGTCGAATGATTTCTCAGGTTTTACGAGCTCGTTGGTGAAATAAGCCGCTTGAGGCACGCCGTATCCGAAGGCGTAGTCGTAGTAAGGGTAGAGGTCGCAAGATTTAAGTATTTCCTCTTTCATCTGGAGGGCGGTGAGGTCGCGGCGAGTCTGCCATGCGCATGTCACGAAGCCAGCGGTGAGCGGGCTCGCGAACGATGTTCCCGCTGCTGTGGTGTAAGATCCGTTAGGACTTGCCACTAATGCCTCGCCGAAAGCGCACACGTCGGGTTTGCGGCGTTTGTCGGCGCTTGGACCGTAAGAGCTGAAGCTGATGTGGCGGTATGAGTCGAGGCTTGGCTCGATGCCAGCCACACAAATCACGTTTTCGGCGTCTGATGGGGTGACGATTGTCATCCAGTGTTTGTCGTCGCCTTCGTTGCCTGCTGAGTTGCAAATCAAGATGCCTTTCTCAACGGCCATATTGGCTGCTTTTGCCACGTATGACTGACCGTTCATGTCCTTGGTCCAGTAACGCTCCTTGCCGTAACCGAGCGAGCTGTTGATGACGTTGGCGCCGTTTTTGTCAGCCCATTCTGCGCCTTGAGCCCACCAAATCTCTTCCTTGAAAGGCTCCGGCTCGATTTCGGTGCGCGCGAGAAGGAACTCGGCTCCTGTGGCGAGACCCAATCTCTTGCCTTGTTCGTCGATTCCTGCTATGCAGCTCAACACCATGGTTCCGTGGCTGCTCCATCCGTAGACGTCTTCTTTCTTATCAGGGAAGTTATAAGTCGCTATAATCAGGTTTTTGTCACGCAAATGCTTGAACGCCGGATGAGTGTCGACGCTCGGGAAACCGCCGTCCATAACGCAGACTCGCATGCCTTTGCCGTCGATGCCATTTTTGGCGAAATATTCGCCACCGAAACGTCTTACCTGGTCGGTTAAAAAATATTTATCAGAAATATAAGTGACAGTTTTTTCTTCAAGAACCTCTTTCTGAGCCATAAAGCCTTTAGTCTCAATCTGTTGGATATCCTTTACGAAAGGCAATAAGCTGATGAGATGAGCGTTTTCAGCCGTGGCTTGGATCCCTATCGCGTTGAGCCATCTTGATTCTCCGTAAATGTCTGACGCATAATCGTTTACGGCATTGACATAATTTTCGTTAAGAGGATAGTTGCTGATGTCGTAAAGGTCGGCGCCGCATTGTTCGTAACGTGCGATAGCCTTAGCGTCGAAATATGAATAAGGGTCAAACTGAGTGTCGTTTTTATCGGTGAATGACACCATGTAGAAGTTCTGCTGGGCTACCGCCATGTAGACTGTCATGACGAGAACGGCGAAGATGATGAGTTTTTTCATTTGAATTAAAATTTTCTGCAAATATAGTTTATTTTTAATAATTTTGCAACGTGAAAAAAATTTTTGAGATAATTGTTCCGGGCGGGGAGACGAAGGTTCTTCTTCACACCTGTTGCGCCCCGTGTTCGTCGGCGATCATTGAATGCCTGATGCGGCACGGCGTTACACCTACTATATATTATAGCAATCCGAACATTTTTCCTTTGGAGGAATATGAGATCCGAAAAGACGAGTGCACGAGGTATGCCAAGTCGCTCGGTTTGGATATTGTGGACGACGACTACGACCATGAAAAATGGCGCTCGGAAATGGCTGGTTTGGAAGACGAGCCGGAGAGGGGAGGACGTTGTCTTAAATGCTTCAAATACAGACTATTACGAACTGCTAAATATGCTCATGAACATGGCTTTAAAGTCATTACTACGACCCTTGCTTCGAGCCGTTGGAAGAGCCTCGAGCAGATTGAGGAAGCCGGAAAATTTGCCGAAACAATTTATCCTGACGTGACGTTTTGGGCGCAAAATTGGCGCAAAGGAGGTTTGAGCGAGAGAAGGCTTGAAATTATTAAAGAATACGGATTTTACAACCAAAAATACTGTGGCTGCGAGTTCTCGATGCATGCCTAAAAATATTTTTTCATTAATATTTTTTATATATAAAAGTTTCGTATATTTGCCAAACGGTAAAATACGTTGAAAATATTGAAGAAATATTCATAATTCATTCATTAACATAACTTTACAAATATGGCAAAAGTAAAATCTTTGGCAGAACTGAAGGCCATGAGAGAGAAATTACAGTCGAATCTCGACCTTCGTGAAAAGAGCAACAATCCTGACTCAATGGTTCAGGTGAAAGTCGCTATGGCAACTTGCGGTATCGCCGCCGGTGCAAAACAGGTCATGGAACACATGATGGAGAAAGCCGACCAGCTTAAACTCAGTGTCGTCTTCACCCAGACAGGCTGCATGGGCTACTGCCACGCAGAACCTACCATCGAGGTTAAAGTTCCGGGCAAAGACCCGATCGTTTTCGGTCATGTCGACAACAAACGCGCTGACGAAATTCTCGAGAAGTATGTCATGAACAACGAGCTCGTTGAAGGCATCATCCCGGTGAACTATGAGAAAATCTAATCATTCATTCTAAATTGGAGGACTTTATATGACAAAAATCAAAACGCACGTGCTTTGCTGCGGTGGTACCGGATGTAAGGCATCTGCAAGTGATGAGATCATTGCAACCTTTGAAAAATTATTAAAGGAAAAAGGTTTGCAAGATGAAGTTCAGGTCATCAGAACAGGCTGCTTCGGCTTCTGCGAGAAGGGCCCTATCGTAAAGATGCTTCCTGACAACACATTCTATACTCAGGTAAAACCTGAAGATGTCGAGAAAATCATCAACGAGCACATCATCAAAGGTCGTAAGGTCACTGACCTTCTCTACCTCGATCCGGAGAACAAACAGCATGTCGCCGACTCAAAGCACATGGGTTTCTACAAGAAACAGCTCCGTATAGCTTTGCGTAACTGCGGTTTCATCAACCCAGAAGACATCGACGAATACATCTCACGCGGTGGTTATGAAGCTATCGCTAAGGTTCTCGGCGAGATGACACCTCAGCAGGTCATCGACGAGGTCACCAAATCAGGTCTCCGTGGCCGTGGCGGCGCGGGCTTCCCGACAGGTGTGAAATGGGGTCTCTGCGCAAAGAACCAGGCCGACCAGAAATACGTCATCTGCAACGCTGACGAAGGCGACCCGGGCGCGTTCATGGACCGTTCAATCATGGAAGGTGACCCGAACTCAATCATCGAGGCTATGGCTATCTGCGGATACGCTATCGGCGCTACAAAGGGTCTCGTCTACATCCGTGCTGAATACCCATTGGCAATCCACCGTTTGCAGGTTGCTATCGCTCAGGCTCGTGAATACGGCCTCCTCGGCGACGACATCCTCGGAAGCGGCTTCAACTTCGATATCGAGCTTCGCTACGGCGCCGGCGCATTCGTCTGCGGTGAAGAGACAGCTC
>JAFYIE010000088.1 GCA_017538795.1 Bacteroidales bacterium
GAATCGGCTAAAAAACTTGTGAAGGATTAAAAATTAAAAGTCGCTAAGCTCTCGCCTAACGACTTTTATCATAAGGTATTAGTTCGATAGTGACTTTATGTAACATTTGACGAACCATAACTTCAATATTTTTTTTTAACATTGCACATTCTCATTTCACATTGTATAATTCTATTTGGTAACCAGTGTATTTGGTAACCGAATGGTAACCGATACATTGAGAATTACTAACGTTGAAGGAGAATGTCTGTTCACGTTTTTATTGTAACACCATTTCTCCTTAACGTCAAAAGGAGAATTTATATGAAAGACGATTATGTGAACACTGAAGAACTCGCGAAGTTTATCGGCGTATCAAAACAAACGGTTATCAAATGGCGTAAAAAAGGTTGGCTCATGCCCGACGTTATCGGACACGGAAAAAATGGTCGTAGCGGCGTTTACTACTACAGTAAAGAACATGTAATGCAACTTGCTTCGGTTTTCGTAAAGCAAAACGACGGTAACCGAGCGACAAAAAGTAACCGAAAGGCTACTAGAAAGGTAACTCAACCGAATACGGTAACCACGCTGAACAGTAACCGAACAGTAACCGAACTGCCAATCACCGACGGTAACCAAAACAGAATTGACGAGGCGACCAAATTTTTCAATCTGCTTTTTGGTAAAATTCCTGCGAATAATTTCTCTTATCTGATAAAGTTTTCGGGCGGTAACGGAATTTATTCCTTCACTATTTCCAACGAAACTCAGAGAAAACTTATGGCTAAAAAAGCTATTGAACTCGCAGATAGCGGCGTCGATGTGTGGCATTCCGTCAATCCTGTCTGTGTCGAACCCGCAGATGGTAAACGAGGTGATGAAAACGTCGTTTCTTATCAAACCGCTATCGTAGTTGACATTGATATTTGCTCTGACGCTCACAAAGGCGCCCCTTCACTTTTTGCCGCTGACTTCGACGAGGCGAAATCGTTCCTCCCTTTTACTCCCAGCTTAATTATTCATTCCGGCTACGGGCTTCATGCTTATTATATCTTCAACACGCCAATTGTAATCACCGATAAGAATCGCGATGAACTCAAACAACGCAATAATTTGCTTATCGATGTCGTTCGACAAAAAGCCAATGGCAAGAAAATTGACGGTGTCGGCGATCTGCCACGTATTCTTCGCACTCCTGGCACTTTCAATTACAAGCTTGGCAAAGATAATCCGCCTCTCTGTCATATTGTCGAACAAAACGACATTCGATTTTCTCCTGACGACCTTGACCAAAAATTGACCGCTTTGGCTATGGCAATTTCCCCAGAAACTTCACCAGCGAAAACTACGAGAAAATCTGACATTGATTACGCTGACGACGATCCCGACTTAAAAGAATTCCGCATTCGCCGTATGCTTGACCATATTAACGTTGTCGACGGAGAGTACGAGAAATGGCTTGATGTCGGCTTTGCCTTATTTAACGAAGGCATGGCGTGTAGCCTTTGGGAACAATGGAGCAGAACTCAACCTGAATTCAAAGAAGGCGAATGCGAATCTAAATGGAACGGCTTTCATCATGACCCGAATGGTATTTCAATCGCCTCACTTTATAATTGGGCTGTCGAGGGCGGCTATGATGAGAAAGAAATTAAGCAAGAATGGTACGACCTTCATCCCGAACTTTCGGCAAGAAGAAAAGCTCCCGACTCGTCGATTGATTCACTCAAAGCCGAACTTCGTTCCGTCAATAAATCTATCGCCGACTTCGACCGTCAGAAAAATGACGCTCTGACAAAGTTGAGCAATGTTGAAGGCTTTGACAGTGATACTGTTTTTTCAGAGGAAATTCTTCAGGCGGCGGCTTTCGCTCGTGTCTTTGATAAAAAAGTTTTTTCCGATTTCAAAGGCGCAATAACTTTACGCAATCGAAACACGAAAGACAAAAAAGTCTCCGTTAGTGACTGGCTCACCAACGTTAAAGACAAAGCCGAAGAAATTAACTCTCAGCAAAATGACTTGCTGACTCGTCGCAATGCAATTCAAGCCCAAATCAAATCACTTTCTTTCATTGCAGACAATGACGTTTTACAAGGATTTTCTTTTCCTGTCGGTTATAGCGTAACATTGGACGATGGCATCGTAAAAGTTGAAGGAGAAAAAGTTACACAGGTCTGCAGACGCCCCGTCGTTATCAAATCCAAAACCTACCACGTCGATGAAAAAATTTATAAGCTCGGATTGGCTTATCAGCTGACAACCGGCAAATGGAAAACTTTAACAGCAAAAGAAGCGGCTATCGTATTCAATAGAAATAAACTCGTTGACTTAGCTAATGACGGCTTACCCGTCACCAGTTCCAATGCTACCGCTCTTGTCGATTACCTCGACGCTTTCAACGCCGAGAACGAAAACAATTTCCCTCTGACTTACACTGTGCCGCGCTGTGGCTGGTACTTTTTTGACGGGAAAAACTGTTTTGTCGACCCGCGTCGTGAGTTTTCTGTTACCGACGAGGACAAAAACATAAGTGTGCAGGTTGATTCTCAAAGCCAATTCGCCAGCTCTTTACGGCAAGTCGGCAAGCTTGATGAGTGGAAAAAAATTTACAAGCTGGCTAAAAAGTCTCCTGTCGCAAGAATAATAGTTGCCGCCGCCGTTGCTCCCATTCTTCTCAAGATTTTAGGTGAACGCAATTTCCTTCTGTACATTGTTGCGCCGACTCGTGCCGGTAAAACCACTGCCTTATATCTTGCCGCCTCTGCCATCGGTGATGAAAAAATGATTCGTTCTTTCGATGCTACTAAAAATGGCTTGGCAGGCGCAGCGGCTGATGTCTCCGACTTTGCCTTTCTCGTCGATGAGAAACAAGTTGCTGATAATCGCCTTAAAGAGGCTTTCGACAATCTCGTTTACGCTCTCGCCAACGGCATCGGACGCACTAAACTTAACAAGGATTCGACGCTGAGAAAAACTCAAGACTGGCGGACTATTGCCGTAATGACTGGTGAAACTCAACTTTTAGCCGACAATGTTACAGGCGGTGCCAATACCCGTTTGCTCAATATCAATGCGCCGAAAGAAATTCTTGACGCCAACACTTGCAAGGAGATTCGTAACGCAATCAAAGGCAATTACGGACTTGCCTTTATGCCTATCATCGACAAAATTTTTGAGGTCGGTTTTGACAAGCTCCGCGAAGTGTATCAAAACCTTGTAGACCTTTTCACCGCAAAATATCCCGAATTGCTCAACGAGTATTGCCGATAC
>JAFYIE010000089.1 GCA_017538795.1 Bacteroidales bacterium
ATGCTTACGTCACTGGCGATGTGAAATATCACGACTTTTTCGAAGCTGACGGCAAGCTGCTTTTGGTCGATGCCGGACACTATGAAACAGAACAATTTACAAAAGAATTAATTGCTGATGTTATTTTAAAAAAATTTTGTAATTTTGCAGTTTCAATTTCGAGCGTGAAAACTAACTCGATAAATTATTTTGTATAAATATAAAATTTAACATAAATGTCTGATAATCAAGAAATTAAACTCAACAACGAGGAAGAACAGATTGAAGTTACCGTTGAAAGAAAGTTGGTTGCACTCTACACACTGCAACAGATTGATTCCAAGATAGATAGAATCCGCATCGTACGCGGCGAATTGCCAGAAGCAGTGCAAGACCTTGAAGACGAAGTGGCTGGCCTCGAGACTCGTATCGAGAACTACAACACCGACCTTAAAAAGTTCAACACTGACGTTACCAACTACAAAATCAAGATCAAAGAAACTCAAGCTTTGATTAAGAAGTATGAGGAACAACAGAATCAGGTGCGTAATAGCCGTGAATACGATTCTTTGACAAAAGAGACTGAATATCAATCACTTGAGATTCAGCTTTGCGAAAAGAGAATCAAAGACGCTACTATCAAAATCGAAGATATCAAGACAAATCTTGAGGCAACAGAGAAGAAACTTGCTGAACGCAAGAACGACCTTCAGGTGAAACAGTCTGAACTTCAGTCAATCGTTGAAGAGACTGAGAAAGAAGAGGAAGAACTCGTCGCTAAGTCAAAGGAAAGCGAGGCTTTGATTGAGGATCGTCTGCTCGCCGCTTACAAACGCATCAGAAAAGGTGCACGTAACGGTTTGGCAGTCGTGAAAATCGAGCGTGACGCTTGCGGTGGATGCTTCAACAAGATCCCACCACAACACCAGCTCGATATCCGTATTCACAAGAAAATCATCGTGTGCGAATACTGCGGCCGTATCTTGGTTGACCAAGACATCATCGACCAGTACAACGCAAAGAACTGATTTATCAGTCTAATCTGAACTTGAAAGAGATGACCAACTGATTGATGTTGGTTGTCTCTTTTATTATTGTCTCATCGGCATTCAAATTGCCGCTTTCGTCTTCGTAATATGCAGGATATAATGAATATTGCGAATACAAATCATACGAATTCTTACGCTGACTGAAGACATAAGCCAAGTCTAAGGTGAAATTGTGATACGTATAACCTAAACCGCAAGAATACGATGTGGTTTTCAGATCATCTTTATCGAATCCGTAAGGGCTACCGTAGATGGCATAGCCAGCTCTGAATGCGAGTGTCTGCCAACGCCATTCCGTTCCTATTCTGATATTCGCTGTGGATTTGTACAAATCGCGAATATGATTGTTGAGATTGGAAAAGTCGAAGTCGTGACTTGAGGCACGTATCTTGCTGTAATTGACGTAATCGAAGTCGCCGGTAATCATTCCGAAGTTGCCAAATATCAAGGCAGCGCTGGCGTTTAGGCGCAATGGAGTCGTCACGGTATAGTCGTAAGTGCTGGTAGGCGACTGATAGCCATAGTTGCCGTCGGTAAATGAGGAGTATGTGTCG
>JAFYIE010000090.1 GCA_017538795.1 Bacteroidales bacterium
ATCTTTCACCTGATAATCAACGAATTCAGCTACAGTCTTGGTGACTGTACCAGTTGGAACCGGCGCTGTTTCGATACGACGTCCGGCCTCATCGCCTACAGTCAGGAAAATATATGTATTGTCGGTATATGGATTCTTCTGATGCTCATAATATTGCCGATAGCTGTTGTATCTCCAAACCACCGGACCTCTGGCGTAAAACAGGATATAATCGCCGCTGTTGAATACTCCATCATCCTCACCTGACACAAAAACAGGAATCTCATAAAGGTCATCAGGATAGTAATCTTTGTTGATTTTTGGAAGAGACCCACCACCGTTATGGTAAATCCTGATATTTTTCGGGTTGATATGTGCCACATCGACGCCCATCGACGACAAGTCAGAATATGTAAGTTTATACATACCCGTCGATGAGATTGACATCTTATACCAAACGCCGCTGCTCAGCTTTGAATCAGCAGCTAAAGCATTGATATTCGTGATAAAAACAAATATGAGAAGGATCAAAACAACCCTTATCAATCTACTTATATATGAATTACTGAAATACATTCTGCAAAAGTACAAATATTTTCAAGATAGTAACGCTTTTTCTTTATTATTATTGTCTAAAATTATTTTAAAAAAAAGCCGTTTTCAATCAAAAAAAGTCGTATTTTCGCACCCTGAAAAATAAAAGATGTGAAAATCACATTTTTTTGAAGTCATATACAATAATATCGAAGATTTAGAGTTTTAGAAAAAGTATTAAAACATAAAAGCAATGCGTAAAAAGTTTAGATTTGTCACATTATTGGCTATTATAGGATGCAGTGTTTTATTTGTTTCCTGCTCAAACAACAAGGCGGGTGGCAACGTTTCGAAAGCGACAGGTTGGAGTTACAACGACGCGAACAACGACTACATTTATAACTTCCAGAATTTCAACAGCAATGAGAAGCCAGGACCAGGTCTCATAGCAATACAAGGTGGCACGTTCACCATGGGTGCAACTCAGGAAGACGTATTTTATGAATGGAACAACGCTCCTCGTCAGGTGACAGTGTCATCATTTTATATTGATGAGACCGAGGTCAGCAACATCGACTACCTCGAATATATCTATTGGTTACAGCATGTCTTTGGAAAAGATATGCCTGAGATGGTTGCAGAGGCATTGCCTGACACCATGGTATGGCGTAACTCGATGGCTTACAACGAGCCAATGGTCGAGGTCTATTTCCGTCACCCTGCTTACCGCGACTACCCTGTCGTCGGCGTGTCATGGCTGAAAGCTAACAAATATGCCTTATGGCGTTCCGACCGTGTCAACGAACAGCTTCTCATCAACGCTGGCGTCATCAATTTCGACCCAGATCAGAACAAAGACAACTACTTCACTACCGACGGATATCTATCAGGTCTTTATGAGGCTAAGCTCGCCAATGGCGTGAAAGATTACAAGAACGGCACAGAATACTCACGCAACGCCAGAATGGAAGACGGCATCATGCTGCCGAAATACAGACTCCCATCAGAGGCTGAGTGGGAATATGCAGCACTGGGTCTCGTCGGCAACTCAAAGAACGAGCGCGTAGCCGAACGCAGAACATTCCCTTGGGATTCCGACGGCTTGCGTTCACAAGAAAAGGATTATGTGGGCAAGTTCAATGCCAACTTCAAACGTGGCAAAGGCGATTATATGGGTGTAGCCGGCGGCAATAACGACGGTGCTGACTTCCCTGCCCCAGTGTATTCTTACTGGCCGAACGATTACGGACTTTACAATATGTCAGGCAATGTCTCAGAATGGGTCGCCGATATCTATCGTCCATTATCATTTGAAGACATATCAGACCAGAACCCATACCGTGGCGTCAACTACAACGATGGCGATTATAAGTCGACGATTCAGAACACCTGGACCAACCAGGAAGGCACACCTGAGAGCTACACCAGCCAGATGTACGACTACGGCAACACCACCCTTATCAGCGACCATTCACGCGTTTATAAAGGCGGCTCATGGGCTGACGGTCCATATTACTTAAGCCCTTCAGTACGCCGCTTCCTCGAAGAAGACCAGGCGACAGCAACCATCGGCTTCAGATGCGCGATGAACATGATAAAACCCGCATACGCGAAATGATAGAAAAGATTTACGAGCTGTATAAAACAGCATACACTGTCACTACCGACAGTCGTACAATCACACAAAACTGCGTTTTCGTTGCCCTCAAAGGTGAACACTTTGACGGCAACGATTTCGCTTTAAAGGTGGCAGAAGAAGGCTTTGCCGCCGCAGTGATAGCCGACAGACAAGACCTCCCGAAGCATGAGAGACTCTTCGTTGTGAAAGATAGTTTAAAGGCGTTACAAGAACTGGCGAAATACCATCGCGAGCAACTTGGATTGCCAATCATCGGCATCACCGGGACTAACGGCAAGACCACGACAAAAGAACTCGTGTCGGCAGTGCTAGCCAAAAAATATAATATCGTCTTCACACAAGGCAACTTCAACAACCAGCTCGGAGTGCCTCTCACTGTGCTGAGAATCAAGCCTGACGCCGAGATGGCCGTCGTGGAAATGGGCGCCAGTCACCCAGGCGACATCGACGAGCTGACATACATCGGCGAGCCCAACTACGGCATGATCACCAACATAGGTCGCGCTCATCTCAGAGACTTCGGAGGCTACGAAGGCGTCATCAAGACCAAAAACGAGATGTATCAATATATCGGCGCTCACAATGGATTGTTGTTTGTCAACAAAGACAATGAGCTATTGATGAATCTCGCCAATAATATTAATAAGGTAACCTACGGAACGGGCGATGATGCCGATGTGAAAGGCAAGATGCTCTCGGCTAATCCTTATCTCTCGGTTGAATGGAACGGCCATAAAATCAACACCCAACTCGTTGGCGACTACAACTTCGAGAATGTGATGGCCGCCATCTGCATCGGCAAATATTTCAAAGTCGATGACAATGACATCATAGAAGCATTGTCGAGCTACCACCCTACCAACAACCGCTCACAAGTCATCGAGACCGGCAAAAACCGCGTGGTGATGGACGCCTACAACGCCAACCCGACAAGCATGAGCCACGCACTCAAGAACTTCAGAAACATCTGTAAGAACGACAACCTGCTGATTCTAGGCGACATGCGCGAGCTCGGCGAAGAGTCACAGCAGGAACATCAAAACATTCTGAACCTTGTAAAAGAACTAGGCTTCAAGAAAGTATATTTAGTCGGTTCAGAGTTTACCAAATCAATGTTATCGGCTTTGACCAAGTTAGAGAATACTAAGTACTCCGACAAATCAATGTTATCGGCTTTGACTTTGGAGGAGTACTTAGTATTCTCTAACGTTGAAGAGCTAGCACAGCATATGCAACAGCACCCTGTTTCAGGCTTCGATATCCTCGTGAAAGGCTCCAACAGCGTGCATCTCAACAAAATCATCGACTCGTTGTAATGATCAAAAAAACCAATGTCATCGGCTTGATGTCGGGCAGCTCGCTCGACGGCATCGACCTCGTGGACGTCGATTTCTGGCACGATGGCAAATGGCATTTCAAGATTGTTGCAAAAGACAATTACGATTACGATGATTATTGGAAACAAAGATTATCCGATGCGTTTTATTACGACCAAAATCAATTGAAAGATATTGATTATAAATATAAAAATGGTGATAATTATTCTAAAAGTATTTTTATTAATAAAATAATTAAAGAAATGAAAAAAATAATTGAAACAAAAATGGGTTTAATTGCTGAAAA
>JAFYIE010000091.1 GCA_017538795.1 Bacteroidales bacterium
TATTAAAAAAAGGCTCCCGAGGGAATCCTCGGAAGCCTTGATTTTATAGGTTTTAACTATTACCGATTAAAATTACTCGATAACAGAAGCAACTCTACCAGAACCTACTGTACGTCCACCTTCACGGATAGCGAAGCGGAGACCTTTGTCCATAGCGATCTCAGAGATCAAGTTCACTTCGATAGTTACGTGGTCACCTGGCATAACCATTTCCATTCCTTCTGGAAGGGTGATTTCACCGGTAACGTCAGTTGTTCTGAAGTAGAACTGTGGACGATATTTGTTTCTGAATGGGGTGTGACGACCGCCTTCATCCTTTGAAAGGACGTAAACTTCACCTTTGAAGTGTTTGTGTGGTTTGATTGAACCTGGTTTTGCGATAACCATACCACGGCGGATTTCGTCTTTATCGATACCACGGAGGAGCAAACCTGCGTTATCGCCAGCTTCACCTTCGTCGAGGATCTTACGGAACATCTCAACACCTGTAACGGTTGATTTGAGTTTTTCTGCACCCATACCGATAATATCAACTGGATCACCAACTTTGATGACACCTGTCTCGATACGACCTGTAGCAACTGTACCACGACCTGTGATTGAGAACACGTCCTCGATAGGCATCAAGAATGGTTTATCAACAGCTCTTTCTGGTTCAGGAATCCATGTGTCGCAAGCATCCATGAGTTCGTCGATCTTTGCTTCCCACTGTGGCTCACCGTTCAATGCGCCAAGTGCTGAACCGCGGATGATAGGTGTATTGTCACCATCGAATTCATATTTGCTGAGGAGGTCACGAACTTCCATCTCAACGAGTTCCAAAAGTTCCTCATCGTCAACGAGGTCGCACTTGTTCAAGAACACAACGAGGCGTGGCACACCAACCTGACGGGCGAGCAAGATGTGCTCACGGGTCTGTGGCATAGGACCGTCTGTTGCAGCGACAACGATGATAGCACCGTCCATCTGAGCAGCACCTGTAACCATGTTCTTAACATAGTCAGCGTGGCCAGGGCAGTCGACGTGAGCATAGTGACGTTTCTCTGTCTGATACTCAACGTGAGCTGTGTTGATGGTGATACCTCTTTCTTTTTCTTCTGGGGCTGAGTCGATAGCATCAAATGTCTTGATTTCCGACAAACCCTTCTTTGACAGGTGAAGTGTAATAGCAGCTGTCAAAGTTGTCTTACCGTGGTCAACGTGGCCGATTGTACCAATGTTAACGTGTGGTTTAGATCTTTCGAATTTTTCTTTTGCCATACTATTTTTTTGTTTACTTAAGGTTAATATTCTATTTAATTTCCTTATTAATATTCATAACAAATGAGCCAGCGACGAGAGTTGAACTCGTGACCCCTTCCTTACCAAGGAAGTGCTCTACCACTGAGCTACGCCGGCTTTTAAGAGCGGAAGACGGGGCTCGAACCCGCTACCTAAAGCTTGGAAGGCTTTCGCTCTGCCAAATGAGCTACTTCCGCGACTTGTGGGGGAGGGTGGACTCGAACCACCGAACTCATCCGAGGACAGATTTACAGTCTGTTGCAATTGCCGCTATGCGACTCCCCCTACTCATCTTAACACTTCGTTCAACTTTGAGCCGGCAGAGGGATTTGGACCCCCGACCCCGAGATTACAAATCACGTGCTCTACCGCTGAGCTATGCCGGCAATCGTGCTAAGATTCCGTGAGCCGGCAGAGGGATTTGGACCCCCGACCCCGAGATTACAAATCACGTGCTCTACCGCTGAGCTATGCCGGCTTGTATTTCAAAGAACTGTACCTAAAAAAGCACACCATTCCTTCATTCCGAAATGGTGTGCAAAATTACAACTTTTTTATATACCGACAACCTTTTTTTATAAAATTTTTCAAAAATTTTTCAAAAAGGCAGCCAAGTTATTGTGTATCAACACTTAAGACCTATTTGTCAAAGCGATTTTTGTGTTTTTCAACCTGATTTTTCAGAGCGTCAACAGCTTTGTCAACAGCCTCTTCAAATGTCTTGCACTGCTTGCTCGAATATAAATCGTTGCCTTTTAACATGATTCTGATGTCTGCAATCTTGTTTTCCGGCGTGTCGGTATTGTCTAACTTCAAATTCACCTCCGCTCCTATGGCGTCGTCTAACTTTCCGCACAACTTCTCAATCTTGTTAGTGATGAATTCCTCTAACTTGCTGTCTGCCTTGAAATGGACCGCGTTAATCGTAACTTTCATAATTACCTCCTATTTTAAAATGGTTTAAAATTATATTTTTTCATTCGTCACCCAACGGATGGGCCGTCTGATATATCTCCTTAAGCTGCTCAATGGTGTTGTGAGTGTAAATCTGCGTCGAGCTGAGACTGCTGTGTCCCAAAATCTTCTGTATCGCCCTGATGTCGGCGCCCTCGTTCAACATGTGCGTCGCGAAAGTGTGCCTCAAAACGTGCGGACTCTTCTGCTCTAACGTCGTCACGCCTTCCAATATCTTATGAACAACTCTGTAAACGAATGTCGGACTCATTTCCTCTCCCTTGTCGTTTACAATTAAAATAACGTTGCCGCGCGCCGGAAATTGTTCATCACGAACTTTTTTATATCCGTCAATCATCTCCAGCAACTGCCTGCTTATCGGGATAATCCTCTCCTTATTTCGCTTGCCCCTCACCTTCAGCTGCATGCTTATCACGTCCACGTCATTGTCTCTCAAACCTCTCAACTCCGCCTGACGCATGCCTGTCTGGTAAAGCATCTCGAAAATAAGCTCGTCGCGCACAACACCAAAACTGCCGTCGCCCTCGAAACTCACCTTCTCCATATCCTGCTCCGGCACAAACTTCGCCAGCTCCTTCGGCTGCTTCAACGATTTGATGCCCTGCATAGGCGAGACTTCGATGGCTTCTTCACGCAGACAGAACTTGTAGAACGATCTCAGCGTCGACATCTTGCGGTTAATTGAGCGGTTCTCCTCCCCTTTTTCCTTCAGGCTTACAATATAGGAACGCGCCATCTGGGTAGTCGCCTTCGCAATTTCTTTTTGCCCATATATATTAATAAGGTATTCCTGAAATTGCTCCAGATCTCTCTTATAGGCTGATACTGTGAGATTTGAGTATCGTTTTTCGGTTTGGATATATCTTAAGAACCTCTCTACCATTATCGTTCCCAAATTACGCTTCAAAGTTACGAAGTATTTTTGAAAATGTCAAGGGTTTTTAATAAAAAAAATCGCCGCGGTTTCCCACAGCGACTTTTCCTTTGATTCTATTCTTGCAAGAATCGAGCAACTATTAGTTGTTCTCTTCAGCCTGACGAAGCTTCTGCACGTAGATAGCTTTCTGCAACGCTTCACGTTTGATGACTGATGGTTTTGTGAATTTTTGGCGGTTGCGTAATTCTTTCACAACACCGGTTTTCTCATACTTTCTCTTGTAGCGTTTCAAAGCGCGATCGATGCTTTCACCGTCTTTTACAGGAATAATAATCATTTTTAATACTCTCTCTTTCTTTTAATTGTTAAACTAAAAAACTTGTCTCAAAATGAGGCTGCAAAAATACAACTTATTTTGATACCTTCAACAATTATTTTAATTTTTTTAGCCATTAGGTTATTTACCAAGCAAGTGTTCAAACAAGAAATTATCGATCTTTGTGAAAAGGTGCATGCGGCATTCTCCGTCGCCGTATTCCTCGTAGCCACCGTAGATGCCGTGGTTCTTGTTAGGATAAATCATCAAATCGAACTGAATGCCGTTGGCGATCATAGATTTAATGAGTTCCATCGCATTCTGATAGTGAACGTTGTCGTCACCACTTCCGTGGCAAAGCAGATAGTTACCTTTTATCATCGCGGTGTTGCTCACTGGCGAGTTGGCGTCATATCCTTCAGGATTTTCCTGCGGTGTGCGCATGTAACGCTCAGTGTAGATATTGTCGTAATATCTCCAGTTTGTGACTGGTGCCACTGAAACAGCCGTGCTGATGTAGTCGGCACCTTTGGTGATGCCGTTGGCTGCCATGAATCCGCCGTAGCTCCAGCCGTAGATAGCGATTCTTTCAGCGTCGACATAAGGCTGTTTTGCCATGTATTTCGCAACGGTAATCATGTCTTCGGTCTCATATTTTCCAAGTTCGAGATATGTCATCTTCTTGAACATCTCGCCCTGAGCGCCGCTACCTCTATTGTTGATTGAAACTGAGATGATGCCTTTCTGTGCGAGCAGCTGCATCCAGTCCCAATCGCTGTGATCCCACTGATTGAGCACAGTCTGATGTCCAGGACCGCCGTAAACATAAATCAACACTGGATATTTCTTAGAAGCGTCGAAGTCTGGCGGAAGAATCTGCCATCCGTCGACAGCAACAGTCGAGCCATCTGGCATCACGAAAGCTGAGTCGCTGATTTTAATCATCTGTTTCTCGCTGAGATTATACTCTTTCAAGCGCTCCACGAGCTCGTGGTTGTCTTCCAAAACTCTCATGACTTTTCCCTTATTATTATATAAGGTATATTCGTAAGGTTTTGTCACCGTCGAGTTGATGTTGATGAAATATTTGAACGTCTTGCTGAAACGGGCATTGTTAACTCCTTCCAAACCAACGACTTCTCTCATCTTTCCCTTCAAATTAACAGCGTAAATTTGACGTTCCACCGGTGAGTTTTTAGCGGCTTGGAAATAAATCTCCTTGCCATCGAAACCGTAAATCTTTGTCACATCCCAGTTTCCTGAAGTAAGAGCTTTACCTTCGCTGTCATCTAGTTTGCAGAGATAAATGTGGTTGTAACCCGATTTCTCACTCGTCATGAGGAACGATTTGCCGTCTTCGAGGAAAGTCCAGTCGTCGGTGATGTCGATATAATATTGATTTTCTTCATCATAGAAAACATTCGACTCGCCTGTAGTCGCGTTGGCAGCCAAAATCTCAAGATGGTTCTGGTGGCGGTTAAGTCTCTGAATAGCAAGCACATTAGCATCTTTAGTCCACTTCATTCTTGGAAGATAGATATCGGTTTCCTCACCTGTATCCATCTTTTTTGTGGTGTCGTCGTCAAGATTATAAACATAAACCTCGACCACCGAGTTATCCTCGCCAGCCTTTGGATATTTGAAGCTATACCATTCAGGATAAAGACCTTGGAACTCCTCCATCTGGAATTCTTTCACCTTCGACTCGTCGAACTTGTAGAAGGCGATTTTTTTGCTGTCGGGCGACCAGAAGAAGCCTTGCGAGAAGCTGAATTCCTCTTCGTAGACCCAGTCGGGAGCACCATTAATAATATTATTGTACAAGCCGTCGAAAGTGAATTGGGTCTCGTCGTTTTTCTCTAAATCTTTGATAAACAGATTGTTATCGCGCATAAAAGCAACTTTCGTTCCGTCTGGAGAGAATGAAGCGAGGCGCTGGCTGCCGTTTGTTGAAAGTGGCACTAATTTCTTTGATTTTATGTCGTAAACATAATAATCGGCAGTAAACGAGTGGCGATAGATGTAATTGATATTTGTAAGGAACAGCGCCTTTGTCTCGTCGTCGCTCAGCACATAGTTATATGCTCTTATCGGCATCGATTCGCCTTCCGGGATAAGCTCGGCGAAGCGGAACAATGTGTCGGCGATTTCACCTGTTTTATAATTATAAATGTGAAATTCGGCGTTCTCGATGGTGCCGTAAGTCTCGCCATTGCGCATCGGGTTCATGCCTCTGACGCCCTTAACTTGGAATGTCGGACGCTCGTAGAGGTCGGAAAGTTCTAAATTTTTCTTCTCTTGTGCGTATGATGTCACATTGATGACAAAAGCTAACGCAGTGATTACCAGGTATTTAACTATTTTCATTTTGATAATTATTTGAAAATTCAAAAATATGAAAAAATTTTTTACAAAAAAAGTTTGTTGGAATAAAAATTTGTTGTACTTTTGCACCCGCAAATGGGACGGTAGCTCAGTTGGTTTAGAGCGCATGCTTGACAGGCATGAGGTCACAAGTTCGATCCTTGTTCGCCCCACGAAAACGCCGATGGCGTTTTTTTATTGGGTCGTTAGCCCAGTTGGTTTAGAGCGCTGCCTTCACACGGCAGAGGTCACTGGTTCGAGTCCAGTACGACCCACAAAAAAAAGAGAGCTAGCTCTCTTTTTTAGTTTTTAGACTTTAGTCTTTAGTCGTTAGCAGTCGCCAAAATACTAAAGTCTAAAAACTAAAAACTAAAGACTAAAATTATTTTCAATATTCCTTTGTTTTTCAAATAATTATTAGTATTTTTGCAAAATCAAATTTAATTTGCTAATTTATTAAAAATCAACGATATTATCATGAAAAATAATGTAATTCCAGTAGAAGTAGCGAAAAAAGTGTTCCAAGAGAGCAATCTTCCGTGCATCGGCAGAGCCGGTATCCGTGAGATCAACAAGTTGGCTTTCGACCTCGAGGCGGCCAGCGGCGTGAAGTTTATCCACATGGAGCTTGGCAACCCGGGTCTTCCGGCAGCTCAGGCAGGCATCGACGCACAGGTTGAGGCAGTGAAACGCGGTGTTGCCGCAACATATCCTCCAATCGACGGCGTGCCGGCACTCAAGAAAGAGGCATCACGTTTCATCAAGAACTTCCTCGATCTCGATATCGCAGCCGCCAACTGCATCCCGACAGTGGGTTCAATGCAGGGCGCTTTCGCCTCGTTCATGATCACAGGTCATCTCAATAAGGAAAAGAACACCATGCTGTTCATCGACCCAGGATTCCCGGTTCACAAGTTCCAGTGCAAGGTTTTAGGCATCCCGATGGAGCATTTCGACATCTACAACTACCGTGGCGAGAAGCTTCGCGAGAAACTTGAGAGCATCCTCAAGACCGGCAAGATTCACAGCATGCTGTATTCGAATCCTAACAACCCGACATGGGTGTGCTTGACAGACGAAGAGCTCAAGATTATCGGCGAACTCGCTAACAAATACGATGTCATCGTTCTCGAAGACCTCGCCTACTTCGGCATGGACTTCCGTAAAGACTACAGTCATCCGGGCGTTGCTCCTTATCAGCCAACCGTTGGTAAATACGCTGACAACTACATGCTGATGATTTCAAGCTCAAAGGCATTCAGCTTCGCTGGCGAACGTTGCGCTATCCTCGCTATCAGCGACAAACTCGCAATGCGCCATTACCCTGATTTGAAGGGCTTCTGCGGACAAGAGATATTCCTGCGCGGCATCCTCTTCGGAGCTTTACACCCGCTGACATCAGGCGTCGCACACTCGGCACAGTATGCTTTGACAGGCGTTTTGAAAGCAGTGAACGACGGCATTTACAACTACCGCGACGACGTTATCGAGTATGGTAAAAAGGCAAAATTGATGAAGGACGCATTCCTCGCAGCAGGCTTCTACATCACATACGATGAGGATCTCGGAGAGCCTATCGCCGACGGATTCTATTTCACATACTGCTATCCAGGTTTCAAGGGCGCCGACCTCGTCGAAGAGATGATGTACTACGGCATCTCAGCCATCTCGTTGGACACCTGCGGCAGCGACAAGCAAGGCATCCGCGCCTGCACATCGCTCATCAAACGCGATGAGATCCCGGTGCTCGCCGAGAGACTGCAGATGTTTGCAAAAGATCATCCGGTGAAATAAGGTATTAGCCATTAGGTATTAGCCATTAGGCATTAGGCTATAAGATTATTGATACTTTTCGCAGAATTATGACTTACCACAGGGTACTGAGAGTAATTCGAGAAAGGTATCAATAATCTTTTATTGTCATTCGCAGAATTGTGACCTACCACAGGGTACTGTTGAGCAATTCGAAAATGGCATTAAAAATTAATTAAATTATTTTTCTTTTTTCCTTGTTTTTCAAAAAAATCCTTCGTAATTTTGTACGTTTTTTAATAGCAAGATTGAAAAGAGTAAAAATTCAACATAAAACTAACTAAAAAATTAAAATTATGGCAAGTTTCAAAGGAGCTATTTCTGTTGATACTGAACGTTGTAAGGGTTGCGGCGTGTGCGTCGTCAACTGCCCAATGGGTGTCATCAGTCTGGCAAAAGAAGTTAATGGAAAAGGTTACAACTACGCTTACATGGCGGAACCTGACAAGTGCATTGGCTGCGCAAGCTGCGGCATCGTATGTCCTGATGGA
>JAFYIE010000092.1 GCA_017538795.1 Bacteroidales bacterium
CAAGTTTGGCAAGGTCTTTAGCAGCCTCGGTTGTGGCAATGTTACCGATAACGAGGTCGATGTTCGGGAATGCCTTGCGGAGCTGTTTTGTGACATTGAACACGTTCTTTGAGTGGCCGTGAGCGGTATCGACGACGATGGCGTCTACGCCAGCGTCGACGAGAGCCTGAGCGCGCTCCATGGTGTTGTAGGTGATACCCACAGCGGCAGCGACTCTCAAGCGGCCGTGCTCGTCTTTTGAAGCATTAGGACGAGCCTTAATCTTAATGATATCTTTGTATGTGATAAGTCCGATGAGATGATTTTGTTTGTCGACGACCGGCAGTTTCTCAATTTTATGTTCTTGAAGGATATCTTCAGCTGTCGCGAAGTCGGTGAATTCTGTTGTGGTGATGAGGTTGTCTTTTGTCATCACTTCCGAGATCGGACGATCTGTCTTGCGTTCGAAGCGGAGGTCGCGGTTGGTGACGATACCCACGAGCACGTTGTCGTCGTTCACAACCGGGATACCGCCGATATGATACTCATTCATGATTTTGAGAGCATCGCGGACGAGAGCGCCTTCCTTGATGGTCACCGGGTTGATGATCATGCCGTTTTCAGCACGCTTCACCTTGGTGACTTCGGCTGCCTGCTGCTCGATGGTCATGTTTTTGTGGAGCACGCCGATGCCGCCTTCCTGGGCGATAGCAATAGCCATCGGGGCCTCTGTGACGGTGTCCATACCTGCAGTAACAATAGGGATATTCAGCCTGATGCGGCGTGAGAAGTTGGTTCTCAAATCGGCGTCGCGAGGGATGATGTCGCTATAAGCCGGAATCAATAAAACGTCGGCGTAAGTCAAGCCTTCTTCGACAAATTTTTCATTTTTTGACATAATATGCGGTTTTTAACTATTTTTTCTTTTTATTTTTAATTAATCTGCAAAAATACGAAATTTTCTTTAAAGCGTATGTGAAAAGTTTTTAAAATTTCAATATTGAAATTTTTACTATCTTTGCGAGCATGAAAACTCCTGAATATCTGAAAAAAGGCTCTAAGATTGCGCTCGTGGCGCCGGCGAGGAAGATTGGTCGCGACGAGATTGCGGCGGCCGTGAAATGGATCGAAGATAAAGGCTTTGTTGCCGTTTACGACAATCGCTTATTCGCTGAGTATCACCAACTTGCGGGCGACGACGACTTCCGGGCGGGCGTACTGCAAGATTATCTCGACAGAGATGATATCGATGCCATCTTCTGCGTGAGAGGCGGCTACGGTACCATCCGAATAGTCGATAAACTCGACTTCACAAAGTTTGCAAAACACCCGAAATGGATTGTCGGATACAGCGACGTCACAGTGCTTCATGCCAAGATGCAACAGCTTGGTTATCAAAGCATTCACGGTACAATACCGATAAATTTTCCAAATAACACACCGGAGGCGCTAGAATCGTTGTACGAGGCGTTGACCAACCCGTCATTTCGACTGAAGCGTAGCGGAATGGAGAAATCTACAGCAAATGTATGGAGTAGATTTCTCGACAAGCTCGAAATGACGGGAGAAATCGTTGGCGGCAACCTTTCGGTTTTGTATTCCATGTTGGGTTCCGACCTGTTTCCTGAAACCGACGGAAAAATCTTATTTATTGAGGATTTGGACGAATATCTCTATCACATCGACCGCATGATGATGGGACTGAAACGCGCGGGAAAACTTGCTAATTTAAAAGCTTTACTCGTCGGAGCGTTTACCGACATGCACGACAACACCGTCCCGTTTGGCATGACCGCCAAAGAAATCATCTACGAGAAAGTGAAAGAGTACGGATATCCGATAATCTGGGACGTTTCCGCAGGACATATTGATAATAACTTAGCAATTATATTTGGATAATTTTTAGCCATTAGCTGTTAGCCATTAGCCATTAGTTTGGAGTTCCCTTTCTAATGGCTAATGGCTATTACCTAATGGCTTTTTAAAATAATTCTTTAAATAGCTGCTCGATCGTTGTAATTGGCACCACTTTTATCTTGTATTTCTTCAGGTCGAGGCCTTTGATGCTGTATTTCGACACAAAAATCTTATCGAAACCAAGTTTGTCGGCCTCGGCAATGCGCGCCTCAACTCTGTTGACAGCACGAACCTCACCTGAGAGTCCGACCTCAGCAGCAAAAGCGCATCTGCCGTCAATGGCGACATCTTCACTCGACGACAAAACCGCCGCCATCACTGCCAAATCCATTGCTGGGTCATCGACACGAAGACCGCCGGCAATATTCAAAAACACATCTTTCGCACCAAGGCGAAAACCTGCTCGTTTTTCGAGCACTGCCAGAAGCATATTTAATCTTCTGATATCAAAGCCTGTGCTCGACCTTTGAGGTGTTCCGTAAGCAGCTGAGCTCACCAAAGCCTGCGTCTCGACAAGCATAGGGCGCATACCCTCAACCATAGCTGCAATAGCTATACCGCTGACCGACGTCTCTCGCTGCGAAAGCAAGATTTCACTAGGGTTTTTGACCTCTCTCAAGCCTTCGGCATTCATCTCGAAGATACCGAGTTCGGATGACGAGCCGAAACGATTTTTAACAGTTCTCAAAATCCTAAATCCATAGTGGCGGTCGCCCTCAAACTGCAACACTGTGTCAACAATATGCTCCAAAATCTTCGGTCCAGCAATGTTTCCGTCTTTTGTGATGTGACCTATCAAAAACACTGGCACATGAAACGATTTAGCTATTTTATTCATCTCAGCAGCCGTCTCACGAATCTGACTGATAGTACCCGCCGTGGCCTCTACCGATGGCGACTCAAGCGTCTGAATGGAGTCAATGATAATGATATCAGGCTGAATATCTTTTACATTTTTCAAGATATTTTGTGTATCGGTCTCATTGAGTATCAAACAGTTATCATTTTTAATACCTATTCTGTCGGCACGCATCTTGATTTGTTGCTG
>JAFYIE010000093.1 GCA_017538795.1 Bacteroidales bacterium
CCGCAATGGGGCGAAAGCGGCATCCGCTTCAGTCAATTCAATTTCTCTACTCATTCGGCAGGTGTCTCTTTGGCCATCACCCCCAACCATGATGTTTTGAGCTGTTTCTCCACTGCCGACCACGTAACCGTGGCTTTGCGTTTCCATCCCGACGGCACCTACGCCTGGGGCGAACAAGGCGTCACCCTTTTCGGCGGCAACGGCGGCTACCGTGCTGAAATCATCGCCGGCAGCGACGGCGGCGCATGGACTTTAGGATCTGACAACGAAAATCTTTATCTGCAATATGTCAACGCCGACGGCACATTGAACCCGCTCATCACCCTCGAACCGGACAACGACACCATCCAATACATGTTCGGGAAACTCACTCTCCGCGATGACAACAGCGTTTTCCTGACCTACGAACATAATTGGGTCCAACCAGGTTCCTATTCAAATTGGGGAACCAAGGAGATTCATCTCACCGGCTACGCCGTTGATGGCACACAAACCATTTCCGATGTCGTGTTGTTGCCAATGGTGGATTGCATAACCACATACAACCACTCTGTGGAACCAGACGGCTTGGGCGGTGCATACGCCTACATATCAATTCCATGCGATTCCATAAATCCCATGTACAAAACCATTGTGTTCCACTACGATGCCAATGGCAGCAGCACCATCAGCGACCCATACGGAGCCAATGTACACTCCGATGATCCTTATCACCAATATTTGTTGCCTTATGCATCCATCGAACCCGTCACCCATGACCTGCTCATCACCTACCTACAGACAAATACAGATCATAAAGAGCACAAAATATATGCCAACCGCATCACTGCCACAGGCGAGCGCGTTTGGGACGAAGGTTTATTGGTTTACGAAGCAGGAGATCCACTCTATGCACTCTCCACTCCATTCATATCCGCTTTCGAAGACGGCAGCGGGTTCGCTGTGACCTATTTCAGACTCGACGATATATGGGATTACAAAACATACACCGTTGAGGCGGCTGGCTATGACATAAACTGCAATGTGTTGTGGAACAAACAACTCTGTTCCAACAATTATGCCAAGAATCTTCCCGAAACAATCTCTGGCTTCCATAACGGACAAAATATAATAGCATGGGCCTATAAAGACAAGAGCATAATCTACGCCCAGAACTTCGGCATTGACGGCACAATGGGTCAAGGCGTAGTAGGCATAGAGGAAATCTTCAGCGATGAAGAGGAAATCGTCAACGTGGTGAGAATCTTCAACGTCAACGGACAGGTCATGCAGTGCAACGACTTGAACGAACTCAACATTGGAGTTTACATCATCCAGGGAACAACAGAAAGCGGCAAGACGATAAACAAGAAAATCGTCGTCGCGAAATAATTCCTTATAGGAATAATATTTAAAAGCTGAAATCAGACCAGAAATACATTTCTAAAGTCTGATTTCAGCTTTTTTCAAAAAATTTGCTATTTTTGCATAAAATTTTATCACAAAAATGGCAGATCAGGAAAACATCACCAATCTCTCGGAACTGGGCGAGTTCGCACTCATCGACAAGCTCGTCAAGAACGTCAAGATTTACAACGACTCAACGATGAAAGCCGTCGGCGACGACGCAGCTGTCATCGACCATAAAGACGAGCAAACGCTTGTCTCCGTTGACATTCTCTGCGAAGGAGTGCACTTCGACATGACGTATTGCCCGCTGAAACATCTTGGCTACAAGGCAGCAGTCGTCAACTTCTCAGATATCTATGCGATGAACGGCATCCCGACACAAATCGTGGTAGGACTTGGCATCAGCAGCAAATATTCCGTAGAGGCGATTGAAGAGATTTATCGCGGCATCCGTCTGGCTTGCGACCGCTACCACGTCGATCTCGTAGGTGGCGACACAACAGCCTCAAAATCAGGACTTTTCATCTCTGTGACGGTGATTGGAAAGGCAAAGAAAGAAGACATCGTTTATCGTAGCGGCGCAAAACCAAACGACCTGCTTTGCGTGAGCGGAAACCTCGGCGCAGCTTATACCGGATTGCTAATCCTCGAACGCGAAAAAGCAGCTTTCATGGCCGACCCGAACATGCAACCTGAATTTGCCGGATATGATTATATTTTGGAACGTCAGCTGAAACCTGAAGTTCGTCGCGATATCGTCGAAAAACTCAAGGAAATAAAGGTGAAACCGACGTCAATGATTGATATTTCCGACGGACTGGCTTCTGAAGTTTTGCATCTCTGCAAAGAGTCGAAGGTGGGATGCATGGTTTACGAAGACCGTATCCCAATGAACCAGAAGACGATACAGACGGCAAAAGATTTCAACATCGTGCCAAGCATCGCAGCTTTGAATGGCGGCGAGGACTACGAACTGCTGTTCACCGTCGCGCAAAGCGACTACGAGAAAGTGAAGGATTTGGATGACGTCCGCATCATCGGCTACATGACCGCCGACGAGGGACAAGCCAACCTCATAACACCTGATAATCATCAGATCCCGCTTGAAGCTCAAGGGTTTAAACACTTTTAAATAGTTAGTCAGTTAATCAGTTAGTCAGTTGTTCAGTTAAACTGACTAACTGAATAACTGAACAACTGAATAACTAAAAAATGTTAGTTTCCGACAAGATAACCTCGATATTAAAAACGATTCCAACTTCGCCAGGGGTTTACCAATACTTTGACGATACTGGTGAGATTATTTATGTCGGCAAAGCAAAGAACCTAAAGCGCAGAGTATCAAGCTATTTTAACAAAGAGCAGACCGGCAAGACACGTCTTTTAGTCAGCAAAATCGCCGATATCCGTTTTACCGTGGTCGGCAGCGAGGCAGAAGCTTTTTTGCTTGAAAACAACTTCATCAAGCAGTACAAGCCGCGCTACAACATCATGCTCAAGGACGACAAGACGTATCCTTGGATCTGCATTAAAAACGAACGTTTCCCACGAATTTTCCTTACGAGAAAAAAAGTCAACGACGGCTCGCAATATTACGGCCCCTACCCTTCCGTAATGACAGCGAGAACGCTGCTTGACATCCTAAAACAGGTTTATCCGTTGAGAACTTGCAAGCATTTGTTGAACCGCCCTTGCCTCGAATATCATATCGGCAACTGCAAGGCTCCGTGCGCCAACCTCATCTCCGAAAAGGATTATAACTCCATGATTTCCAGCACAAAAGAAGTCATAAAAGGCAATATATCCGGAGTTTTGAAAGACCTGAAAGCACAGATGATGGACCACGCCTCGCGTCTGGAATTCGAGCAGGCGCAGGTACTGAAAAAGAAATATGATCTCCTCGAAAACTATCACGCGCACTCAATTGTAAGCAGCAATACGCTTCATGATATGGAGGTCTTCTCCTTCGACGATGCCGATAACTCATTCTATGTCAACTACATGCGCATCATACAAGGTGCAATAATACAATCGTTCTCCATTGAGATGAAACGCAAACTAGAAGAGACTCAGGAAGAACTTTTATCATTGGCTATCATTGAGTTACGTCAACGTTTTGAAAGCAGCGTCAAAGAAATCATCGTGCCGCTGAAACTCGACATGGAGCTGGAAAACGTCAAGTTCACCATCCCGCAAAAAGGCGAAAAATTTGAGATTCTGGCTCTTTCGACGCGCAACGCTAAGCAATATCGTTTCGAGACCGAGAAACTGCGCTCTTTGGTCGACCCGGAACGTCATTCAAAGCGTATTCTGGCTGAGCTGCAAAAAGACTTGCATCTCCAAGAACCGCCATCGGTCATCGAGTGTTTCGACAACTCCAACTTCCAAGGCGACTACGCAGTCGCAGGCATGGTGCAGTTTGTGGACGGCAAGCCAAACAAGGCCGGTTATCGTCATTTCAACATCAAAACGGTGGAAGGTCCCGACGACTACGCCTCGATGCGCGAGGTAGTCCGCCGGCGCTATTCACGCCTCGTGGAAGAAGGCAAGGAACTGCCCAATCTCATAATCACCGATGGAGGCAAAGGTCAGATGGAGATTGTGCGCCAAGTCATTGAGGATGAGCTGCATCTCGAAATCCCGATTGCGGGTCTCGCCAAAAACGACAGCCACCGCACCAACGAGCTTTTATTCGGTTTTCCGCCTCGCGTGGTGCAGCTGAAGCCCAATTCCAGCGCCTTCCATCTGCTTTCACAGATTCAGGAAGAAGTGCATCGTTTCGCCATAAATTTCCACCGCAAAAAATTCGAGAAAGGCTTTGTGCATTCCGAACTCAACGACATCAAAGGCATAGGAAAGACCACAGCCGAGAAACTGCTTCTCGAACTGAAATCCGTAAAAAATATCAAGTCTGCTGATTTACAAAAGCTTAGCGAAATAATCGGTCCCGCGAAGGCGAAAATCGTCTTCGACCATTTCCATTAGTTCTTCATCTTTAACAGGCGCGCCTCCACCGAGTCAATAATCCTCACAAGTGTCTGAGGCTCAACCTCATTGTAATAAGTCATATTCTCTCTAAAGATTGAATCGGTAATGCCGTAATGCGAGAAAAGTGTATCGAAACCAACCGTCTTTATGCGCGCTACCTTCTGATTATCATTTCTTTTGTAGCTCACAATACTTTCCATTATCTGGACGTCAGTGAGCACTTCAACCATCTGAGGCTCAGAGAGAAGCACAGTCGGCGCAGGCCGCTTCGACTTGCTGTCACAGCTAAAGAAAAAGCAAATGACAAATAATAAAAGCAATGACTTTTTCATTAGTTTCCAACTTCAGATAAGAACTGTATCCTCATCAACCTTACTTCTTCCTCCTCGTACTCATTCTCGCCGAGGGTCTTCATCGCCGTCTCAAGGTCGTCACTCTCAGCTTCCTTGAAATACTGGATGATATCCTCCTGATGATACTGGTCAATGTTGTCGCGGGTGTAATAGCTGATATCCAGATGAGTGCCGCTGGCGACAATACTCTCGATTTCTGTCAACAGCTCGTCGAACTCAAGGTTCTTCGAATATGCGATGTCTTCAAGCGGAATCTCCTTGTCTATATTCTGTATGATACTGATTTTCAAGGCCGACTTGTTCACCACCGACTTCACCACCATGTCGTTCGGGCGCGTGATGTCGTTCTCCTCAACGTATTCTTTGATGAGGTCGATGAACGGCTGACCGAACTTCTGTGCCTTTCCGGCACCCACGCCTGCTATCTGGGTCAACTCTTCCATTGTGATAGGATACTGGATCGCCATATCCTCCAACGACGGATCCTGGAAAATCACGAACGGAGGCAGGTTTTTCTTCTTTGCGATGGTCTTGCGGAGGTCTTTCAGCATCGAGAACAAAGTCTTGTCGGTGCCTGAATCCTTCGAAAGCGCCACTCTTTCTTCATCGAATTCGTCTTCGTCACCTTTGTCGTAATCGTGATCCATTGCCACCATCACGGTGTACGGTTTTTTAATGAAATCCTTGCCTTCTTTCGGAACCTTCAAAATTCCGTAGTTATCTATATCCTTGACTAACAATTTGTTAACCAGAGCCTGACGGATTATGGATGTCCAATATTTCTCGTCGTGATCGTCGCCGGCACCGAAATACTCGTTGGTGTCGTGCTTAGCCGTCTTGATGTCGCCAGTCTCTTTGCCAGCAAGGAGTTCCGAGATATGCTTGGTCTTGAACAGCTGTTTCGTCGCCAACACCGCTTCGATGACGAGTTTGATGTCTTCCTGACCGTCGAAACGAACCTTAGGATTCAAGCAGTTGTCGCAAGCGCCGCAGTTTTCCTTGTCGTATTCCTCGCCGAAGTAATGCAGCAACAATTTATGCCTACAAACAGGCGATTCGGCGTATGTCACGGTCTCGTTCAACAGCTCGCGTGCGATCTCCTGCTCCGCGACGTTTTTGCCTTTGTTGAACTTCTCGAGTTTATGGATATCCTCGTAGTCGTAGAAAGCGATGCAGTTGCCTTCTCCGCCGTCACGACCAGCGCGGCCTGTCTCCTGATAATATCCTTCAAGGCTCTTCGGGATGTCGTGGTGAATCACGAAACGGATATCCGGCTTGTCGATTCCCATACCGAAAGCAATTGTCGCCACGATGACGTCGACTTCCTCCATCAGGAACTTATCCTGATTCTCGCGACGTGTCTGGCTGTCCAAACCGGCGTGGTATGGCAACGCCTTGATACCGTTAACTTGCAGAGTCTCAGCGAGTTCTTCCACTTTCTTACGGCTCAAAGTATAAACGATTCCCGATTTTCCTGGGTTCGATTTTATATATTTGATAATGTCTTTGACGACATCTTTTGTCTTCGGACGTACTTCATAATAAAGATTCGGACGGTCGAACGACGACTTGAAAATCTTGGCATCCTGAATCTCGAGGTTTTTCATGATGTCCTGCTGCACCTTCACGGTAGCGGTGGCCGTCAATGCGATGATAGGCAATTTAGGATTTATCGCGTTGATGATCGGGCGCAGACGGCGGTATTCCGGACGAAAATCATGACCCCATTCAGAGATACAGTGCGCCTCGTCGATGGCGAAAAATGAAATGTTCAAGCCACGCAGAAACTCCAGCGTCTCCTCCTTCGTCAGCGATTCTGGAGCCACATAGAGCAACTTCGTCTTCTTGCTCACGAGGTCTTCCCTGACCTGCAGAAGCTCGGCTTTCGATAGCGATGAGTTCATCACATGGGCGATACCTGTGTCGGCACCGAAATTTCTGATCATGTCCACCTGATTCTTCATCAAGGCAATAAGTGGTGAAACCACAATTGTCGTACCCTCGCTCATCAAGGCAGGCAGCTGGTAGCACAACGATTTACCGCCACCCGTCGGCATCAGCACAAAGGTGTTGTTTCCCGACAAAATACTTTTTATGATGGCTTTCTGATTGCCTTTAAACTGGTCGAATCCAAAGACATTCTTCAGTAAATCATGTAAACTTTTTTCATCAATTTTTGCCATAGTTAACGCATTTAAAAATAATCCTTATCTTTGCATCGTTATTTTTACAAAGTTATAACTTTTAATTTTAATAAAGCAAGAAAATTTTCAAAAATTTTTAACAGATGGAAAATTTACGCGAAATTGCACTACAAGTCATTGATACTGAGGCCAATTCTATCATAGGATTAAAGTCACTTCTCACCGATGATTTCGCAAAAGTGGTCGAATTAATCTATAATTCGAAGGGTAATGTCATCGTTTCCGGCATCGGAAAAAGTGCAAATATAGCGCAAAAAATAGTCGCGACTTTAAATTCTACGGGCACGACCGCCGTTTTCATGCATGCTGCCGACGCCATCCACGGCGACCTTGGCATCATCCGCGACGACGACGTGGTGATAATAGTGTCGAAAAGTGGCGAGACACCAGAAATAAAAGTTTTGATACCTTTAATTAAAATTAGGAAGAACAAACTCGTTGCCATCGTGGGCAACAAAGCGTCATATCTCGCAAGCCAAGCTGACTTCGTGCTCGACACCACCGTGCCACGCGAGGCGTGTCCTAACAACCTCGCTCCTACCAGCAGCACCACCGCCCAGCTCGTGATGGGCGACGCCATGGCTGTGGCATTGTTGAAAATGCGCGGATTCACCTCCGAGGACTTCGCGAAGTTCCACCCGGGCGGCGCTCTCGGCAAACGTCTCTACCTCACCGTGGGCGATGTATGCATCAAAAACGGCGTGCCACAAGTCAAACCAAACGACATCATGACTCAGGCCATCATCGAGATCTCAGAGAAGATGCTCGGCGCGGCGGCAGTCATCGACGACGACAAGCTCGTGGGCATTGTCACCGACGGCGACCTTCGTCGCATGCTGATGAAGCATCCCAACATCGAGACCGTGCACGTCAACGAGATCATGACGAAAAACCCAACCACGATCGAGAAGTCAGCACACGTGGCCGACGCGCTCAACATCATGCAAAGCAAGGAAATATCAGTGCTTCCGGTGATGGAAAACGGCAAATATGTCGGCATGATTCATATTCACGATATTATCAAGGAAGGAATTATATAATGTTACTCAGAACCGATACTTTAGTCAAGAAATACAAGCAGCGCACCGTCGTCAAGGGCGTCAGCATCGAGGTCAACCAAGGCGAGATCGTCGGACTTTTAGGTCCTAACGGCGCCGGAAAGACCACAACATTCTACATGATAGTGGGTCTCATCAAGCCATTTTCAGGCCACGTCTTCCTTGATAATGAAGAGATTACAAAATTTCCGATGTACAAACGCGCTCAGATAGGCATCGGCTACCTCGCGCAGGAAGCTTCAGTGTTCCGCCAGATGTCGGTCGAAGACAACATCTACTCCGTGATGCAGTTTAAAGCAGGCATGACGAAGCAGCAACGCGATGAAAAACTCGAATCGTTGCTCGATGAGTTCGGATTGCAGCACATCCGCAAAAGCAAGGGTATCCAGCTCTCCGGTGGCGAACGTCGTCGTTGCGAGATAGCGCGCGCCCTCGCCATCGACCCGAAATTCATCCTCCTCGACGAGCCTTTCGCCGGCGTCGACCCTATCGCTGTTGAGGATATTCAACGTGTTGTCGCAAAGCTGAAGACGAAAAACATCGGAGTGCTCATCACCGACCACAACGCCAACGAAACGCTGTCAATCACCGACCGCGCATATCTGGTTTTTGAGGGACAGCTTTTGAAAGCGGGCACGCCTGAAGAATTGGCGAGCGACCCTGTCGTGCGCAGCCACTACCTCGGCACCAATTTCGAATTAAGAAAGAAGGAGTTTTAGCCTTCCTGACCGTTGTAAATCAACAGATTGACCTTATTTTTATCGTAAATATCGTTAGCGATTTCAAGCAAGTCGCTTGCCGTGATTTTCTCAAGTTTCGCTATCGTTTCGGGCAGCGTCTCGATATGCTCTTCGAAGAAACCGGCACGCACCATGCTCAACAGATCGTTCATTCCCGACTCGTTGCTCAACGCCACCTGCCCGATGAGCTGCTTTTTGGCGTTGGAAAGCTGCAATGTGCCGAGTTTTTGCATCATCAGTTTATCTAACTCTTTGTAAACCAACTCAATAGAACGTTCCTGCGAATGCGGGTCAACGCCCATATAGATGGTGTAGTTGCCAGTGTCGGAATACGCATTATATTGAGACTCAATGGTATAAGCAAAGCCATATTTCTCACGAATGTTCAGGTTCAGTCGGGTATTCATGCCCGGACCGCCAAGGATGTTGTTCAAAAGAATCATCTTAAGTTTGCGGTCATCGTTGTAACGATACGCCAAGCCACCCATAATGACATGAGTCAGGTGGTTTTTACGTTCTTCAGTACGGAAAGCAGGAACATTCGCCACAAACGGGACTCTCTCGAACGGCAAGGCATTCCCTTGATAATCAGCGAAATATTTGTTTGCGAGCTTCAAGAAATCCTCGAAAGAAATATTACCGATGCAAGCCAGCACCATCCTGTCGGGAGCGTAATGTTGGTTGCGGAACTTCACGATATCGTTTCGAGTGTATTTACTCACTAAGTCGATGGTTCCCAATATGTTACGTCCCAGCTGATGGCCACGGTAAATCAAGTTTTCAAACTCATCAAATATCTCATCGGCAGGAGTGTCGCGGTAGGAATTTATCTCGTCGAGAATCACCTCTTTCTCCTTTTCCATCTCGTTTTCCGGGAATGTGCTGTTGAAGATCACGTCGGCGAACAAGTCCATCGCCTTGTTGATATGTTCTTTCAGGAACGAGGCATGGATGCAGGTCTCCTCCTTGGTAGTGAACGCGTTAAGGTCGCCGCCCACGTTCTCGAGGCAACTCAGGATGTGATATGCCTTACGGCGTTTCGTGCCTTTAAAGACAAGGTGTTCGATGAAATGCGCCAGCCCGTTCTCGTCCTCTTTCTCGTCACGCATTCCCGCGTTTACCATCAGGGCTAAATGCGATAATTCACCGGCGCGGTGCCGGTGAATTATCTTTATTCCATTCGATAAAATTGCTTGCGAAATAATATTTTCGTCTGACATTTTATTTTATTCTAAACATACGGAATGCGGCCTCATCCGACATCTTTTCTGTGCCGAAATCGGCACGCTTGCCGCCAAGCCATGGATTATTCTCAGCTAAGCCATCGGCGTCGCCAAGGATACGGAATGAATTCTTTGGAGCAAGATTCGGGTTACCACTAGTTTCCAACAAGATAACAGCAACTTTGAAGTCGCCCAAGCCGCCGAGTTCAGGATTCCAGTTACCGCTGAAAATTGTCGACTGCTTGGCATACAAGCCATCAGGATAACCTTCTGTGATATAATAACAAGTGAAATTCTCATCTTCGCCTACCACATAAAGGTCTCTATAAACTTCCTCATAATCATTTTGTTTTCCAAAGAAATTGACTTTATCGCCGTTTCTCTCAAACGCGATATAACGATCACTAAATTGAGAACCAATACTGTCCTGAGCAAATGTTGAATGTATCAAAACGTGTGGACGTGAAACAAACTGACCATAAATCGCAGGAGGATTCTCTCCGCTGTAAATGTTCATGTGAGCTGTAACAGCTTCGTACAATAAGCTATCCACCGTAGTCACACTATCATTTATTATCGGGAAAACTGCCGGAGGCAAAACTCCGCCGGAATTTGGTTCAGGCGACCACGGATCTTCCCATGGATTTTCATTTGTATTTTTGTCTTTCTTCTTACATGAAACGAAGCATAAAACAACAACAAGAGCTAATACACTAAAAATCAATGAGATAAATCTAAAATTCTTATTCATAACATTTAAATTTTTGAAATTTCAACTGCAAAAATACTATATTTTTTTTATTTACTAAAACATTTTCAAAAATAATAAACGAAATTCCAAAACGTTTATTATCTTTGCAAGGAATAAATATTTATTTGTTATGAGATTTAAAAGGCTGATTTTCATATTGTTAGCGGTAATACCTTTTATAACTAAAGCTCAGCAGGATATAAAAAAAGACCATGTTTCAACTTGGATGTTCCAGGTGACATACGCTTATCAGTCACCGGGACAGGACACAAAAGTCTTGTTTGGCAACAACCATTCTGTAGGCGGCAGCGTTATTTTTAAGACAAAAAGCAACTGGCTTTTCAGCATAAACGGCAACTTCATCTCTGGAAACGAGGTAAACATAACAAGAGAAGAGCTCTTCGGCGATATTTTGGACAACAACGGCCAAATCATCACCGGAGACGGTATCTACGGAAGCTATGCTCTCTTTGAGAGAGGCGCGCATTTTCAGGCGAAAGTCGGAAAGATTTTCCCGGTCTTGGCACCAAACCCTAACTGCGGATTCTTTGTGCAGGGCGGCTTGGGATACCTTTTCAACAGAATCAGATGCGAGTTCGGCTCCTACGCCTCACCACCACCGGCGTTGGCTGGCGACTACAAATACGGCTACGACAGAATGCGTGGCGGTTTCGCATGGTCGGGAGAGATCGGATATCTGTTTATGAGCAACTCAAGAGTATTGAATTTCTCACTTTCATTGGAATTTGTTCAGGCTTACACAAAGTCATTGCGTGAATGGGATTTCAACATGATGAGCAAGGATAAAAACACCTACATCGACCAGTATTTCGGCATCAGAGCCGCTATCTACATCCCGACGTACAGACGTAAACCTGCAGAATATTACTATAATTAATATGCGACTTTTATACACTTTCTTTGTTCGCTGCTATGCCGCATTGATACATATAGCAGCCTTTTTCGGTAATAAAAAAGCCAGACTGTGGCGTGACGGTCGTAAAGGCCAGTGGTACAAACTCAAAAAGCAAGACCCTGACACTCAATGGATTTGGATTCATGTATCGTCACTCGGAGAATTTGAGCAAGGACTTCCTATCATCGAAGCTGTAAAGAAAAAATTACCGCAATACAAACTCCTCCTCACTTTCTTCTCCCCTTCGGGATACGAACTGAAAAAGGATTATCCGCTCGCCGATTTGGTGGCTTACATGCCGCTCGACACCTTGGCAAACGCCCACAGACTGATACGCCATTTCAACTTCAAGGCAGCGATTTTCGTGAAATATGAGTTCTGGTTTAACCATATTAAAATGCTGAAAGACAAGCACGTACCTTTATTCTACATCTCTACGACGCTGCGTAAAAACCAGTATTTCTTCAAATTCTGGGGCAAATGGTTCAGAAATCATTTCTACGATGTAGAACATTTCTTCACTCAGAATGAAGAGACCGCCGAATTGCTTCGTAAGATGGACATCAACAACTTAACTGTAGCCGGAGACACCCGTTTCGACCGTGTATACCAGATAGCGCATCAGGCACAGCGTTTCCCCGACATTGAAGAGTTTATCGGCGACAGAAAATGTATCATCGCAGGCAGCAGCTGGCCGTCAGATGAGAGGATTCTCTATCATTTCATCGAAAACATGCCCGAAAACTACTGCTTCATCATGGTGCCGCACGACATCTCCGACTCGCATGTCAAACACATCGAATCGCACCTCAACGACTATCAGCTATATACCGATTTTGATCCAAGCAACAAGACCAGGACTTTGGTAATCAACAAGATAGGAATTCTTTCGAAGATTTACAGATATGCACAGTTCGCATATATCGGCGCCGGGTTCTACGATGGAATCCATAACATTCAGGAAGCTATCGTCTACGACGTGCCTGTAGTCTTCGGTCCAAAATATCACGAATTTGAGGAGGCCGTCGATCTCGTGGCGTTGAAAGGCGCTTTCGTCATCAACAACCAGAACGAGCTCGAAGACGTGTTCTACAAATTCATCAACGACGAGAGTTTCTACAAGGAAGCATCGAAGATTTGCCATGATTACGTGGCAGGAAAAATCGGCGCTACAGAAAAGACAATGCGCGTTTTGGAGGGATTTTTATCATGACAACATTAAAGTTTAGGAACAACGACAAGGTTTCTGCAAAAGTTTTCATTTTAGAATCGGCAGAAGACGTCGATAAAATCGGTCTTCGCAAGGAAGAAGCCGATTACGTCAGGAAAAGTTACGACGACGACAAGAAGAAAACCGTCGTAATCAACAGATACACAGAGTGTTTCCACATATTTTTCATCGACAGCGAAGAGCCTGAAAGCAAAATTATGGAGCAGTGCCGCAGAAAAGGCGCGTCAATTTGTAAGTCGCTCAATGCCAACAAATATGAGGAAGTCCTGATTCAAAATATCGGCGGCAAGCGTTGCGTGAAGATGGGAACGGCGGAAGGCATGATGCTCGCCAACTACGAGTTTAACAAATACAAGACCGACGCCAAGAGCAACACCTTGAAAACCATTTATTTCCTTGAAGGAACGGCTTGCAACGACTGCATGGAGAAGCTCAATATCACCGTTGAGGCCACTTTGATGGCTCGCGACCTCGTGAATGAGCCTGTCAACCATCTGAACGCCCAAGGTCTCGCCGAATTCATCAGCGAAAAGGTACGCTCAGTGGGCGGTGAAGCCGAGGTCTTCAACAAAAAGAAGATCGAGGCGCTGAGGATGGGCGGATTGCTCGCCGTCAACGCAGGCAGCATCGACGAGCCGACGTTCACCATCCTTGAATGGAAGCCTGAACATCCTGTCAACGAGAAACCGATAGTGCTTGTCGGTAAAGGCATCGTCTTCGACACCGGCGGCTACAACCTCAAGTCAGCGACATACATGAACGACATGAAAGACGATATGTCGGGCGCGGCTACCGTCGCATGCACCGTCTACGCCGTAGCGAAAGCCAAGCTTCCGGTTCACGTCATCGCTCTCGTGCCAGCTACCGACAATCGTCTGGATGGCAACGCACACGTCACAGGCGACGTCATCACCATGTACGACGGCACAACGGTAGAGGTTCTCAACACCGACGCTGAAGGACGCTTGATTTTAGCCGACGCGCTCGCCTATGCAAAGAAGTACGATCCTATAATGGTGTTCGACTTCGCGACTCTCACCGGTGCGGCATCGAATGCTATAGGTCCTGTAGCGACAGTGGCTATGGAGCACAACGCCGAAGAAATATACAAACAGCTCGAAACCGTGGGCGAGCGCGTGTACGAACGCCTCGTCAAGTTCCCGATGTGGGAAGAATATGGCGAGCTGATAAAATCGGACATCGCCGACATCAAGAACATTGGTGGAAAATTCGGTGGTGCCATCACTGCCGGCAAGTTCCTCGAACACTTCACCGACTATCCGTGGGTGCATTTCGACATCGCTGGACCGGCATACATCGAGAAGCCTGACCATTACAAAACAGCAGGCGGCACCGGCATTCACGTAAGATTACTGATGAGATTCTTACGAGATATGGTGAAGAAAGACTAACGCTTCTTTTTAAAGAAATCGGTCAACATTTGCAGGCATTCTTCTTTCAGGATGCCTGTTTTTATTTCAGTTTTAGGATGCAGCAGGTTTCCGAAGCGCTGGAAGCCGTTTTTCGGGTCGTCGCAAGCCCACACCACTTTCTTGATATGACAGTGTTCCAACGCGCCCGCGCACATCACACATGGCTCGAGTGTGACATACAAGGTGCAGTCGTCGAGATATTTCGTTCCCAAAGCGTTGCAGGCGGCGGTGATGGCTAAAATCTCGGCATGAGCCGTAACATCGGTAAGCAGCTCCACCTGGTTATGTGCGCGGGCTATTATCTTGTCGTTCACCACAACAACGGCTCCTACCGGCACCTCGTCGGCATCGGCGGCGGCTTTGGCTTCAGCCAAAGCCTGCCGCATGTAACTCTCGTCAGAAAATATCGATAACATTATTTGTATTCTTTGACGTCGACCAAACTACCGTTTTCGTCGTAATATTTCCAAATACCATAAGGTTTCCCGTTGCGATACTCGTTTTCCGTGTTTACCACGCCGTTTTCGTGATAAATCTTGCCTTTGCCTTCACGTTTTCCCTTCACGAACTTGCCGACGCTCATCAACTCGCCCGAGGGGAAATAGCCTCTAAACTCGCCTTCTCGCTTATCATCAACGATTTTACCTTCAAGATTAAGCACGCCGTTTTCATGAAACCACCTCTCCTCTACCCATGTCGAGTCTTTTCCCACCACATCATAATAATAAATAACCCACGGCAAATTCGTTCCTGTATGATAACGGACTACCTTCTGGACATGACGCACGGTCTTGTCCTGGCACGAAGCCACTATCAAAGCGAGTAAAATTATTACAAAAATCTTTTTCATATCAACGTTCAAATTCAAGTTGTTTGCCATTTACTTTTTCAACTATTCCATCATGATAAACGAGTTTACCGTTCACAAAAGTATGCGTCACCTGCGATTTTACAGTCAACCCGTCGTATGGCGTCCAGCCGCATTTATAAAGCATGTCGTCGTTTTTAATAATCTTTTCGTGATTCAAATCGACGAGAACAAGGTCGGCGTAGTAACCTTCACGAATGAAACCTCTTCCTTTGATTTGATATAAAGTCGCCGGATTATGGCACATCAGCTTCACTATCTGCGGCAACGAAACCAACCCTTGATGATAGAGATTCAGCATCACGTCAAGGCTGTTTTGTATCGACGGGAAACCCGATTTTGCCGTAAAATAGTCGTCGGTAAACTTCTCATGCCACAGATGCGGCGCGTGGTCGGTGCCTATGGTGTCGATATGTCCGTCGATGATGGCTTTACGCAAAATATCACGGTCGGAGGCCATCTTTATTGCCGGGTTGCACTTGATGGCAAAGCCTTTCTCATCGTAATCCCTATCGCAGAACGTGAGATAATGAGGACATGTCTCGGCTGTTATCTTCTTGTCTTTCAGCGGGATATCGTTTCTGAACAGTGTCAGCTCCGACTTCGTCGAGATATGCATTATATGCAGACGTGCGCCGAACTTCGCGGCCATGTCGACAGCCTTCGCCGACGATTTATAGCATGCTTCGGTAGTACGCACAAAGGGATGAATTCCCGCGTCAGCCACCACCTCGCCTTTTGAAGCCAAATCTTTGCAGCATACGGTGTTTTCATGAATCGTTTTCTCGTCCTCGCAATGTGCAGCGATAAGGCATGGCGACTCGTTAAACAACCGCACCAACGCATCGTCTTCGTTGACGAGCATGTTGCCGGTGCTCGAGCCCATGAACAGCTTGATGCCGCACACCTTCTTCGGGTCGACTTTCTTCACCTCGTCGATGTTGTCGTTGGTGGCGCCGAGGTAAAACGAATAATTCGCCACTGATTTCTGTGCGGCGAGGTCGAATTTCTGTTGCAGAAGCTCCACCGTTGTCGTTTGCGGGTTGGTGTTCGGCATGTCCATAAACGACGTCACGCCGCCGGCCACGGCGGCGTGGCTCTCCGTGAAGATATCCGCCTTCTGCGTCAATCCCGGCTCACGGAAATGCACATGCTCGTCGATGATGCCAGGGAACAGATATAATCCTTCGGCATCGATGACATCATAATTTGTAAAGACGTGCCATGGCGCGTCTCTACCAATCAAAATCTTCTCGATTTTTTCGTCAGAAATGACAACACTTGCCAACGTGGTCGTCCCTTCGTTGACAAGTGTCGCGTTTTTAATGATGTAATTCATTATTTTTGTCTCGGTTTAATCTTACCAAACATTCCTCTCCATCTCAGGTTGAGAACACCGAAAATAGCTTCTCTGAAGATACCGCCCGACATCTTTGAGGTGCCTTCGCGACGGTCGGTGAAGATAATGGAGACCTCTTCGATCTTGAATCCGAGCTTCCATGCGGTGTATTTCATCTCGATTTGGAAAGCGTATCCAATGAATTTGATCCTGTCGAAGTCGATGGTTTCAAGCACTTTACGTGTGTAGCACACGAATCCGGCAGTGGTGTCGCGCACTTTCATTCCCGTCACGAAACGGACGTAAGCGGAGGCGTAGTACGACATCAAGACACGACCCATCGGCCAGTTCACCACGTTGACACCGCATTTGTAACGTGAGCCAACGGCGAGGTCGGCACCGTTAGCACAGGCGTCGCGCAAACGGATGAGGTCGTCAGGGTTATGCGAAAAGTCAGCATCCATCTCAGTAACATACTGATAATCACGCTGCAAAGCCCATTTAAAACCATGGATATAAGCGGTTCCAAGTCCCAGCTTGCCTTTTCTTTCCTCGATGAAAAGCCTGTCGGGAAACTCCTGCATGAGGCGTTTCACTATGTCGGCAGTGCCGTCAGGACTGTTATCTTCAATGACCAGGATGTCGAAAGACATCGGAAGGTTGAAGACATAACGGATTATCTTTTCAATATTCTCTTTCTCGTTATACGTCGGGATGATAACTAAATTATCTGCCATTTCTTTAAAAATTATTCAGAGTCTGTTAATTCGTATTCGTTTGTATCTTTCATTCCTGATTTACCAAGATATGCCTTCAGGTTACCGTGCACCTTTAAGATCTTACCCAGATTCTCCGGATGGTCTTTTAAGTTGATTTCACGGATTCCAGAGGCTGCATTATGAGGCAGATAAACGACGAGGCACTTGTTGATGTCTCTCTCATCCGCTTCATCTGCCAGGATGATATTGGTAATGTTTTCATTATAAGTGAACTCCGGTCCCCATGAGATCTGATTATCATTGGTGATAGCACCACTTGCGATGTTTGCCGAGCCAACGATATAACCTCTAACCCATTGAGCCGTATCGCCTTGGTGCTCAAGTCCAGCCGCAATGTTAAACGGGTCGGTCTCTGTGCCACTGCCTTCTGGAGTGATAATTGACGCTTCTATCGGGTCACCAAACATCTGAACCTCAGAAATGGTACGGATAGTGAACTGCCATGCGTTGCCTGTGCTGTAATATGTAAGGATGCCAATGATGGTACCGTTACCCTGAGGGAGCATAGTCTTAGCGAAGCTTGCATAATTACTTGTTCTCACAATGATTGACTCGTCGACAAGCGAATATGTGCTGTCGGCATTCATCTGATACTGAGCAAGGTTAAACTGTCCGTAAGCGTTGTCTGGAGCGTATGTGTTATTACGGTCAGCAGCCCTAAACTCAACATTGTAAAATTTCACAAGTCTGCCGATATAGTTACTATTTACATTAAGTGTGCTTATCGAGTCAGGCTCAATGAATTTGTTATTGGCAAGAATTGTTATATTCCTTGGCTCAAGATCCTGAATCTGAGGTGTGCCGCTGTATTCCGACAAGGTGGCGCCTTTCAGATACACACGTACCGAATCTCCGATGCGAAGGCCACTGGTGCTCTTCATATAAAGCTCGATAGCCTTGTCGCCGTCCTGGATAAATGAGGCTTTGTAAAGGTTTCCTGAAGCCTCATCGTCGGTAACAATACCATAAACCGAAGCATCCTGGGTGAATGTGTGTGTTCCTTCGGCATGCCACATGTAAAGCAAAGTGTCGATAGTGTAAACATCACCAACAGGGAGTTCAAAATTAATGCCCGGTGTCGGATAGTTGTTCTCTTTTTGATTCTTATCGATACACGAGGTCAAAACGACCGCTGCCATAAGAACCAATATGCCGTATTTTTTTATTGACTTTAACATATCTGTAATATTTTGATTATCAATAAATTATTCTTTTATTAACACATTTTTGACTTCCCAAGTAGGAGCGCCGGCAGTAGTGCTGTTGTATCTGAATGCGATACGCACAGTCTGTCCAAGATATGCTGCAAGGTCAATCGCTCCCGACTCATAGAAGTTCCAGTTTTGTCCTGTTGGATAGTTAGGAATTGTAACAGGAGTCCATGATTCCGGTGATGGAGCTGTGCCTGGCTCGTAATCTGTGGAAATCCACAATGACATCTCACTTTGAGGATTTGCTCCATATTTGTATGCATGCTCAAATGTGAGTATTGCCGACGCAAATCCATCGAGGTCAATCTCAGGTGAAATGAGCCAGCTGTCGCTTTGTAAAGCACTGCCTGAGAAAGCGCTTGCCTTCATGCATGAGTACTGTGAATCAAATTTCCAAATGTATGTCAAACCTGCCGGTACATCAACGTTATAAATTGTGAAGTCGCCCTGACCAGAACCGAATGTCTCGCTGAATATGTTCTGTGGTTGTGGTGTAGGCTCGCCTTCTCTCACCAAAATCGATTTGATTTCGATGGTTCCGGCAGCTGAATCTGTAGAAGTGTATTTCACTGCCACATTCACTATCTTGCCGACGAAAGTTTCTGGCATCACCAGTTCAATATCTTCAAACTGATAATTATTATTCTCAATTTCCGCCGGAATCTGTGTCCATGTTGCTGTTTCAGGCAACGAATCGAATTCGTAGTTGTCCGAAACCCAGAATGTCACATCATTATTTATATTATTGAAATACTTGGCGCCGTAGTTCACCTTCACCACGACCTTTTCAACTGCTGTCAAATCGACAGGTGAAGAGATGAGCCAGTCTTCATTTTCATAATATGCCTTTCCTGAAACATAGCCCGACATCGTAGCCGCGCTATGATCGATATGCCATTCCTGGTCACCGATCACGCTCTTTGTAACATATGTTCCGAACGACGATGCAAAGCTCTGATTATATGGGATATCCATCACCTCACCGCCTTGGCCGCATCTGTTTCCGGTCAGGTTCACATCAGTGGTGTTACGGACGAGTAGTTGCCAAGTGGTGTTGTACACCGAAACTATGCTTGCCAATGTGCCTCTTCCCTCAGGAAGTGTATCGGCTGCAAAGTTGGCGTAGCCGCTTGTACGAACGATGATGGCATCACCGTCGCAGCTCACCAGCGATCTGTTTGTATTACTTGTGCCATCAGCGTATGTTTTACCAAGTTCGCTATCGTCAAACTGCACATTTTTAAGCTTCACTAGGTCGCAAAGATGATTACCTGCATTGATGTCTTCGATAGTTGTTTCAATAGGCTGAACCTTATCGTAGCAACCTCTTTTGTAAATAACAATCAATTTGTTAGGATCGTATTCCTGAACCTGAATCTGAGGCAGTTTGCTGTATTCCGAAATGATTGATCCGTAAAGCGAATAGCCGATATAGTCGCCGGTTTTGACGTTGAAGTCTTCACTTCCACCATCACTGGAGCCTTTTCTGTAAACAGCGATGCATTTTCCATCCTCGCCTCTCAAATAGAAGGTTCGGTAGATATTTCCGCCAGTCTCATCAGCGATAACGTAACCTTTCACTGTAGCGTTTTTATGCCATTCCTTGTCAAACTGGAAGGTTCCATTAGCCAAAGTGTCGAGGATTTGTTCGACAGTCCATTCATTTCCTGAAGGGAAATTTGGAATTTCAGGTCTGTCATTGTCTTTTTTGCAAGACATGAGCACCATTGATACACCTATTAATAATATAGCGAGTTTTTTCATGATTTTTCTCCTTTCAAATTAATGTCTGACTGCTAAACTGATGAAATAATTTATACCATATAGATATGAGTATTTCTCAGGGAAACGCTCCGGATCATCGTAGTCGGAACGAAGCTGTTCGTAACCGTAGAGAACGATGTCTTGGTTATTCAACACGTTATTGATACTCACGTTAAGAAGGATTGTGTAACCCTTCACGTTCCACGATTTACCCGCGTAGAGGTCGATGGTGAAAGCGTCATCGAGTTTCTTCTGTTTGAGAAGCATATCTGTACGATAGTCTTCTTCGTAAAGATTCTCGAAAGCGTCTTTCACATGGTTGGTCGGGTTAACCGCGAGATAATAGTCGGCGAAATAGTTGGCGTTAACGCTAATCCACCAGTATTTAGGTGAGTTGTATTTCAATCCGATCGAACCGGCTGTCTGTGGCATATCGCCAACATAGTAGTCTTTAAGATAAACATCATCGCCGTCGTAGATTGCCTCGGCGTTGTTGTCTTCGTAGACATACACTTTCGGGCGGTTGGCATAGCGGTGCTCGCCAATTGTTCCGGCAAGCTGTGCACTGATTGTAGGTGTGATGTTGATGTCAGCGCCGAGCTCGATACCTTGAGCATACTGCTCGATGTCGTTCATGATGTAGTTGACAAATTTACCTGTCGACTCATAATAGAACGAGCGGTTCCATGTAAGCTGATAGAACTGTGTGCGATATGCTGCCAAACGTGCTTTCATGAATGGCGCGCGGAATTCATAGCCGAGGTCGAAACTGAAGATTTTCTCGTTGTCGACATCGTTCACCACAGTGTTACGCACGCGCGGTGCCACGAACACGCTTCTGAACTCAGGAGCCTGGCTCTTCAGCATGATGTTGGCCACGATGTAGTTACGTCCGTTGAGAGCGTAGCTGCCACCGGTCTTTAAGCTACCGTTCACCTGATCAAGCTTCTTTGAGTCGCCATATGACTCATTACCTTGGAAACGACCGTTCTCGAAGTTACCTGTACGGTATAGCTGGGTGTAATCACCCTCCAAGCCGACGTAAGTCGACCAACGGTTCTTCACATATGTCAGCTCACTCCAAAGAACCACTTTGTTGACATTGGCAACATAGTCGTAACCGATGATGTCGCCGACTGTTGCGACATGGTTCTTATTACGGAGATTGTTCTGCTGGGCGTCGGTGATTTCAAAAGCCTCGCCGTCAGCGTATTTGTCGATATCAAGGTAATAATCGCCACCGAGAAGGTCGGCCAACAATTTATAATAATGAGTCTTTGAGACACCTGCTCTCAAGCCGCCATAAAGATGGACGTTAGGGTTAAACTCATATTTAAATGTGCTCGACAAACCATATTGCAACTTATCCTGACGGCGTTCCTCGATGATATATTTCGAGAATTTACCAGTTACAGTGTTGCCGATAATATTGTTGGCGTCGTTGACAGTCTTAAGGTTTCTCAAGTTGGCTGCATACAAGTTATCCCAGTTGATCTGATGCATGTATTCGTCATTGATCCACTGTTGCAAGTAAGCCTCATAGCCTTCTTGGGTATATCCATCTTTACCCAAATCGAGCATGTATTTATAATAGCTCGGGAGGTTACGATAGTAGTCAGGACGTGGGTCGGCCGCCTCGCCCCAGTCGAGAGCTGTTGAGCCACCTTTACCGAACCATACATATGCCGAGGTGTTGATTTGCCACTTCTCGTTCGGGGTCCAGTAATGCTGGAGCTGGAACATAGGCTGGTGATACGAGCTCACGCGGGCGTTACGTTTGAATCTGCCGCCGTTTTCGTCGGTCTGCCATCCCCAGTTCGGGTTGTAATAATTATCATTGAGAAGATCGAACGCCTCTTGCACCGCCGGTGATGACCCCGCGCGGCTTGAAGGAGAGCCGAACACCAGAAATCCCAATGAATGTCTCTTATTAAGTTTCTTTTCAGCTGAAAGGAAATAGCTACTTCCAGCATACCATGTGCCTTCATTCCAGGCCAACACGCTGCTCATCGGAGTGTAACGTCCCGACACCGACACCGAGAAAGCCCATCCATTGTTCATCAAGCCAGTGCTCGCCGTCGCCATAAGTCTATGTGCGTACGAACGGTTCGACAACGAATAGCTCAACGAGATCTGTTTACGGTAGTTGCTGGCTCTTGTCGAGATAGCCGTCACGCCGGCCGGACCGCCGAAGCTCTCGTAAGTGATGCCCGAGTTAACCATGATAACTGAGTTACGCATCACGTCATTCAAGCCACCCCAATTTGAGTAGTAAGGACGTCCGCCATCAGGGTCGTTCATCAAAACACCGTTGATCAAAACATCAGTGTATTTTGAATCGTAAGCACGGATACGGAACCTTCTTGAGCTGAGGTTGTAAGCCGCGATGTTGTTGAATGCGTCGCGCGACGACTGCAAGAAACTCGAGATATCCGTAGAGCTCTGCGTATCGTCATACTCCGTGTCAATCATGATGATTGTCGGAAGCGATGTGTTCTCACTGACCGTAGTGTCAGCCGATTGCTTTTGCGCATCAGGTTCCACAAACTGTGCGTGCAAACTGATTCCTAATGCAACAGCAAGAATTAATAGTAGATACTTCTTCATTTAACAAAATTTAATCGCACAAATTTACAATTTTTTCCATTACCTTAAATAAAAATGGCAAAAATTAATTTCTCGTCAATTTTTATTGCTTATAAAAAAATTCACTATATTTGTACCCAAATTCATTTTCGTAAAACTATGTTGAAAAAATTAAACTTTCTGGCAATAGTGATGTTATTCCTCATCACTTTAGCGAACGCTCAGCAACAACAGCTCAAGATGGCTCTCGTAGGTTTCTACAACCTTGAGAATCTTTATGATACCATCAACGACCCCGACAAGAACGATGAAGAATTTCTGCCTCAAGGCAAAAACGCCTGGAACACCGAGAAATACATCACCAAACTGCATAACATGGCTTATGCCATCTCAACCATAGGCACCGACAAAAGCGAAAAGTTCTGCTCTCCTGACGGCCTCATGGTGCTCGGCGTCTCGGAAATCGAGAACCGCTATGTGCTCGAAGATCTGGTGGCACAGCCTGAGCTTGCCAGCCGCAACTACCAAATCGTTCACTACGACTCACCTGACCGCCGTGGCGTCGACGTGGCGCTGCTCTACAACCCGAAGTTTTTCAAGGTGACAAACCACAAGTCATATCGCCTGAATGTCCCTAACCAGCCTAACTTCATCTCACGCGACCAGCTTGTGGTGACAGGTATCTTGGACGACGAGGAGTTCAGCTTCATCGTGATGCACTGGCCTTCACGTTACGGCGGCGAGAAACGTTCTTTGCCTGGACGTATGGCAGCTGCCCACCTCTGCCGTCATATCGCCGACTCCATCATGGAGAAAAACCCTAACGCGAAAATCGTGATGATGGGCGACTACAACGACTATCCGACTAACAAGAGTATCATCGACGGATTGCGCGCTAAAGGCCGCGTCGAAGATATGAAGGAAGGCGATTTCTTCAACCCAATGTGGAAGATGCACCAAAACGGCGAAGGCACCAACTACTACCGCGACGTGAAAGGCGTGCTCGACCAATGCATCATCACTCCCGCATTGCTCAAAGACGAGAACAACCCGTTCGCGACATATCAGCTGTTCAAGCCTATGGTTCATTCGAAAGAATTCTTGAAACAGCACGACGGCCGCTACAACGGATACCCGTGGCGTTCATTCGCAGGCGGCGTGTGGCTCGGCGGTTATTCCGACCACTTCCCGGTTTACCTTATACTCCTTAAAAGACTTTAGACCTAGACGTTAGCCATTAGCTATTAGCCATTATTTTTTAATGCCATATGCAGAAATGCGACCTACCACAGGGTACTGTGAGCATTTCGAAAATGGCATTAAAAACTATTCTTTCACATAAATTCGTTTTACACGTTGGGAAATTCGCGTCATGATTTCGTATGGAATCGTGTCGCAGGCTTCCGCTATTGTTTCAATAGGGTGATTGTCGTCGAAGAGTACGGCTGTGTCATCTTCCTGACAATCGATGCCGGTGACGTCGATCATGGTGAGGTCCATGCAGATGTTTCCGATTATCGGCGCCGCCTTGCCGTTGACCCAGAAACAGGCGTTGCCGTTACCCAGTTGGCGGCGCAAACCATCGGCGTAACCTATAGGAACCACTGCTATTCTTGAAGGTTTCGTGATCTTTCCGTGGCGACCGTAACCTATAGTCTCGCCAGGTTCGTATTCCTTGATTTGCTTGATTGTAGTCTTCAGCGACATCACATTATGCAGCTTTCCTCGGTCTTCGTCGCACACTGCCACGCCATAGACGCCAATGCCCAGACGCACCATATCGTATTGATACTCAGTGAATCGCGAGATGCCGGCAGTGTTCAAAAGATGACGCATGATCTTATACGGGAACGCTGCCACGATCTTCGAGCTCATCTTCTCGAACATCTCCACCTGATGCATCACAAAATCACGCTCCTCAGGCATGTCGCTCGTCGCGAAATGCGAGAAAACACTCATGATTTTGAGCTTCGGATTGGCTTTAACACGTTCAATCAAAGTGTCGATTTCTTCTGGAAGGAAACCCAAACGATGCATGCCGGTATCGACTTTGATATGTATTCCGACAGGCTTTGTCAGCTCCGTATCCAGTTGATTTATAGCGTCTTCCAGCTGCGACAGGCAACGGAAACTGTAGATATCTGGCTCAAGATTATTTTCAATGATCTCGTCGAAGGTATTGGTCTCAGGCGTCATCACCATGATTGGCAAACGGATGCCTTTGTTGCGCAGTTCCACACCTTCGTCGGCATACGCAACAGTAAGATAATCAACATGATGGAAAGCGAGAGCGTTCGACACCTCGTAGTTGCCGCTGCCGTAAGCAAAAGCCTTCACCATAACCATCATCTTGGTGTCTTTTTTCAGCTTTCCACGATAATAGTTGAGGTTTTTAATAAGGTTGTCGAGGTTGATCTCAAGCACCGTCTCATGCGACTTCTGCTGCAGCACTTTCATGATGCGCTCAAACTCGAAACTACGGGCGCCTTTCAACAGAACTATCTGATTTTCAAACATTTTCATCGGGTGATTAGCGAGAAAATCAGAAGTTGAGGTGTAAAAATATGAGGTTCCTCGCTGCGCTCGGAATGACAGCGTTTTTGAGTAGCGAATCAAAGCCGGACCGATGCCTATGAATGTGTCAACACCTTTATTTTCAATGAGTTGTGCAACATTTTTATAAAGGTCTTCTTCTTTCAGTTCGCTCTGGAGGATATCAGAAAGAATCAGCACCTTGTTGTCGTGATGCTGCGCGTTCATGAAGTCGAGGGCTATGGCGAGAGCGTTTCTATCGTTATTATATGAATCGTTGATTATCAGACAATTACGCACACCTGCTTTCAATTCCATTCGCATCTCTACAGCCTCTAGATGTGCCATACGCTCCGCTATTACATCATTCGGCAGACCGAGCAAGAGCGCCACGCACCAGCAGTTGATTGCGTTTTCAATCGATGCGTTGTCGATGAAAGGGATGGTGATGGCGATTGTTTCACCACGGAATTGCGCAATGATTCGCGTAAAGACGCACGGCCGGGCGTCTCTACATACATTATCATTGTGTGTTATCGATGAAACAAACAAATCGGCGTTTTCATCAATTTTACTCCATGAAAATGTATGGATTCCATGGTTTACAACGATTTCATCGACATCAGCGTTATCCTTGCAATAAACCAGATTATCAATTCCATCGAATAATTTTATTTTCTCCTCTATCTTCTGCTGAACATCTTTAAAATTCTTGCCGTGAGCAGGTCCGATGTTTGTGAACACACCAATGGTCGGTTTTATTATCTCGCGCAGCTTTTCCATCTCACCCGGACGCGAAATACCTGCTTCGAAAAGCGCTATCTCGTGCGTCGAATCCATCTGCCACACCGACAATGGCACTCCTATTTGTGAGTTGTAGCTCTTCGGACTGCGGCACACCGACATCGAGGGCGACAATATCTGATACAGCCACTCCTTCACCACCGTTTTGCCATTGCTGCCGGTGATTCCTACGACAGGAATATTGAACTGCGAGCGATGATATGCAGCAAGGGTTTGAAGGGCAATCAAAGTATCGTTAACAACCACAAAAACGGCGTCAGAATATTGTTTTAAGGCATCAAATTGCGCGTTAGCATCGTATTTTTCAATGTTTTTCTGCGAAATCACAAAGGATTTTACGCCTTTTTCATACAATTCGGCGATATATTTATGACCGTCATTCCTTCCGCTATAAAGCGCGAAAAACAGCGTGTTTTCAGCATCAATCAGCAATCTGCTGTCAAACAAAATATCCTTTATAATAATTGTATCTGATTGATTACCAATTATTTGACCTCCAACGATAGAGACAATTTGTTTTATAGTATAACCTTCGTTTTGCATATCGCAAATTTACGAAATTTTCACATAAATAATTGATTTTTAAAAATTTATTAAAAAATATTTGGATTTTCAAAAAATTATTTCTACCTTTGACGCTTTAAAACGAGCATTCTTTATGACACCACAATTTAAGACATCAAATCTTCCTAAAATAGGTATCACCCAAGGTGACATCAATGGCATCGGTTATGAGGTGATTCTCAAGGTTTTATCCGATTCACGCGTTCTTGATTCTTTCATCCCGATCATCTACGGACAATCGAAAGTATTTTCTTATTATAAGAAAAATTTCGGCATGGAAGAGATGTCTTACACCGTCATCCGCGACGCGTCGCAGGCACAGCCGAAACGCATCAACATCATCAACCACACCGACGAAGAGCTTAAGGTTGAACCCGGATTTTCGACTCCGATAGGAGGAAAAGCGTCGTTCGCCGCTTTGAAACTTGCCACCAACGACCTCCGTAACGGTCTCATCGACGCCATGGTGACAGCTCCAATCAACAAAAGCAACATCCAGTCGGAACAATATAAATTCAACGGGCAAACCGATTATATCAAATCGTTTTTCCCTGAAAATGAATACATCACACTGCTCGTTTGGGAAAATCTAAGAATAGGCTTCGTCACCAACCACATCCCGTTGAAAGACGTGCCGCATTCAATCAATAAAGATTTGATTATCAAGAAGTTAAAGTTAATAAATAATACTCTTGTAAAAGACTTTAACATAGTGGCACCAAAGATTGCCGTTCTCGGACTGAACCCTCATGCCGGTGACAACAGCATCATGGGAAGCGAGGAGAAGGAAATCATACAACCTGCCATTGAAGTGGCCAAGAGTCAAGGGATTTTGGCATTCGGGCCGTTCCCGGCCGACGGATTCTTCGGCTCCGACGCATGGCGTAAATACGACGGCATCCTAAGCATGTACCATGACCAAGGATTGACTCCGTTCCGCGTCCTCGCCGTCGACGGAGGCGTGAGCTTCACCGGAGGCTTGCCAGTAGTGCGCACATCAACGACACACGGCACCGGCTATGACATAGCAAATAAAAATATCGCGGACCCCGAAGCAATGAGGCACGCGATATATTTAGCGATTGATATACTCCACAATCGTTCCTAACGTCATTTCGAGCGTAACGAAGTGAAGTCGAGAAATCTCCTCCAATTGCTTGAGATTTCTCCGTTCCGCTTCGCTTCAGTCGAAATGACGGGTTGGGTGATTACTGTCTCTCGTACGTCTGCACTTCGTCGTACACGTATTCCAGCTTGATTCCTGCTTGACGGAACATCTCCTCTGACTCGGCGCCGTCGTGATATTTGCGTTGGCACACCACGCGCACTATACCGCAGTTTATTATCAGCATTGCGCATGTGCGGCAAGGTGTCATTCTGCAATACAACGTGCTGCCTTCAAGTGCGATGCCGCGACGTGCTGCCTGGGCAATGGCGTTCTGCTCGGCATGCACCGTTCTCACGCAGTGTTCAGTGATACGGCCATCAGCGTGAATCATCTTACGGAAAAGATGTCCTACCTCGTCGCAGTGCGGGAGTCCGCGTGGCGATCCGACATAGCCTGTCACCAAAATCTGGCGATCCTTGACGATGACACAGCCGCTACGACCACGGTCGCAGGTGGCGCGCTCAGCCACGGTGTCGGCCAGATTCATAAAATATTCATCCCATGACGGACGTTTATATTTCTGAGCCTCAATCTCTTGCAGCACCTCTTCCACCCTCTTGTGAAGGTCTTCTATGCTGCCGTTGTTCTGGAACACATAGTCAGCCTGATGGATGCACTCGCCGAGGTTCTGTTTGTTAGGGTCGGCATTGTTCATCTCACGCTCCTCATTGGCCACGAAAGTCTCGTAACTCACTGAGTCTGTTTCAGATTTACGTTCAGTGATGCGAGCGTAACGAACCTTACGGTCGGCATCGACAGCAAACAGATGGAAGTTGCCTTTCGAGCGCAAAGCAGCGATCTCGCCAGGGGTGCGGATGCTCTCGATGACAGCATCTTTACCATTGTTGTAGGCACGGTCGTAAAGCTGTTCGGCGATGTAACTTGGCGAGTTATTAGCTCTCAAGTCGTTAGCCACCGATGTCAGAGTGTCGCGATTCACTTCAAATCCGCGGCGTTTCACCTCTTCCGACAAAAACGCACGTACCGAATAGTGGACGTAGCCCTTTTTCTGCACCAGATAATCAACGATAGTGCCTTTTCCGGCTCCTAAAGTTCCTGTGATTCCAATTATATTCATATCTTTTATCTGTTATCTATTATCTCTTTCGTCTTTAATATCATGAATCCATTTCTCGATTTTGACAGGATTATAATCCCTCATCCTCTCGAACAATTCCTTCGGATCGTCAGTAACGATAATGTTTTTATTGTGATCTCCACGGACAAAACCGTCGCGCACTCCCCTATCAATCCACTTCACCAAATCGTCGTAATAGCCCAATGTGTTATACAACGCAATTGGCTTCTCCATCAGTCGAAGTTGGTCGGCAACAACCACTTCCGAAAACTCATCAAGGGTACCGAAGCCACCCGGCATCGCTATGAAAGCGTCAGATTCGCGCATCAGGATATCCTTACGCTCAGCCATGGTCTTGGTCGGAATCATCTTGGTGATGGTCGGGTGACCAATCTCATGAGCTAGCAGGAAATCTGGCATAACTCCCACGACCTCACAGCCACGTTCGAGCATCTTGTTGGCGATCACGTTCATCAGACCGACGCTGCCGCCACCATAATATAAGGTGCAGCCGTTGTCGGCGAGAACCTCTCCGAGACGTGCCGCCGCTTCCTCGTAACGCTTGTCGAAGCCCATGCTGCTTCCGCAGAAAACACAAATGTTTTTCATTTTCAAATTTTTGCAAAAATACAAAAAGTTTTTAATATTTCATCTTTTTTCGTCATTTCGAGCTTGTCGAGAAATCCTTTTTTTACGTAAACAATTGATTGATTTCGAATAACAAGGATTTCTCCATTACCCTCTCCACTTCGGTCGAGGTTCAGTCGAAATGACGGGCGAGGTTTTCAAAAATATCAATACCTGTTTCAATTATCTCATCCTCGAAAATGTATTCCGGATTATGCAGCGGCAAATGTTCCTCACCGCAACCTAATCCGAACAGGCAAATCGGGCACACATCGGCGAAGCGACCGAAATCCTCCGACCAGCGGAAAGGCTCATCAATATATTGATAATCAAGATTTAATGATTTGGCTGCATTTTCAACTATTGCAACAGCTTCGTCGTTGTTCATAGTTGCTGAAAACGCCTCGTGTATGCTGCTTCCGAACTCAAAATTCTGCTTTTCGGCAACCATCGCGCACAGCTGTACCACGTCGGCTGTGAGATGCTGCAGTTTCTCGTTGTCGTACGAGCGCAAAGTGAGCCAAATCTCGGCATGAGCTGGCGCTACACCAAATGTCTCCTCGCCCAGGACGGCATGCGTCATCGTCATCATGGTTAGCGGTTTCTCATCGCGAAGCATCTCAGCTTTCTTGCCGAAAATATCAATCAATGCTGACAAAACATGCTGCGGACTATGACCAGTTTCAGGCTGAGAAGCATGAGCCGTCACACCGTCAAAAATCAGTTTCAAGCCCAGTGAGCCAGCTGCAAAACAGCCTTTTCTCAGTAAAATCTTGTTTTTCGCGTATCCCGGGATATTGTGCAAGGCAAACGCCATATCGGGTTTTATCCGCTCGAACTGCGGGTCGGCGATGACGGCCTTGGCACCTTGCCCGGTCTCTTCTGCCGGCTGGAAAAGCAGCACGATTTCGCCGTTTTCGGGACGTTTTTCGCTCAATCTCTGTGCCAAACCAGCCAAAATCGAAGCATGTCCATCGTGACCGCAACGATGTGAGCAGTGACGGTTGCCTTCTGGGATATTCAGCGCATCGATATCGCCACGAACGAGAATACGCTTGCCTTTGTTTTTTCCTTTGAAAACCACAACTATTCCGTTGCCTCCGATGTTTTTGATATGCACATCCGGATTCAGCTTTTCCAAAAACTCATTTAAAATGGCGTTAGTCTTCACCTCCTTGCCCGAAAGCTCAGCGTTTTCATGAAGAATGTGACGAAGTTCGATAATACTCTGCATGTTTATTTATTATTTAAGTGCAAAAATAATACAATTTTTGATGAAATTTTGTTGAAAAAAGTGAAATTATCACAAATAATTTTTATATTTGCACTGTAAAATTAAAACGAATGGTCTAAAACGAAAAAAAGATAAAAAGACATATTGAGCTGACGCTCTTGTTCTCCATGGGAAAAGTCTGGAAAACTAATCATGATGCGAGAATAAGAATGCGGATAGTTCACGCAATAGGCGTGATTCTTTTCCTTCTTATTTGCATCTATGGTACTTCCAGACACCATCCCATGAAATAAGTGGACACAAAAAGAATTTACGCCTTTTTTATTCCCCATATTTCTCGAACAACGGCTGCCGACTCAAAGCAGGGAAGCCGAAAACTGCACACTTTAGAGTAGGTGAAATTAAAAGTTTACAACATGGAACTAATTATTATCAGAGGTCGTCAAGATGATGGCAAAACAACGACTGCTACGATTTTACATAATGTACTGATAGAGTATGGTGCAAGTGTTAAAATGCTTCACACAAATGAAAATTCTCTTTCAGTTGGTACATGGATGGTCGATTTTCAAGCAGTTCTTGATTGGGTGAATAAAAGAATTGTCATCATTTCGGAAGGCGATTATAAAAATCGGTTGTCCGCAATTATGGACAGTTTGATTTATGATTACCGACCTGATATAGTGGTGGTTTGTGCCAGATCCCGTGATGTTGATGGTTCTTCTTATAGAATGCTTACTGAGAAATACCAAGATTTGATAAAGCCAGAAAATGAATTTTGGACCCAATTTGTCGATGATTATTCCCGAGTGATGGAGGTTAAACGCCCAATTGTCGAATTGATAATCAATAGAATATATAACATTTAAACTAATATGATATGAAAACAAATGTGATAATAAAGATTGCAGTATTCTTAATGATATCTGTCTTTGTTGATAGTTTAGTTTATGGACAAATCAAAGTTGTTGGTGATGACTATGCAGAACAAATGACGGGGTCTTTAGATTATTATGACAGAGATGTGGATTTTGAGCGCTTTTTCCCTCATGTTACATCTGTAAAAGATGATCTTGGGACAATGTATTCTAATTTTTTTGATTATAAGAAAAAATCTTTTATTAATAATCTTGGAGATACTGTATATTGGGGGGAAAACAAATCATTCAAATCCAAAAACGATGGATATAATTTTTCTTTTGTTTTGGAGGGTAATGATGTTAGTTATAGTATGCCGGTTGGATATTATGTTGTGGATGGCTATATATTTGCTAAAGATAATGCTGATGCCGTAAGATTGTCATTAGGACTACAAAAAGGAGAATGGAGCCAATATTCTTCCGGTATTGAAAACATTCAAAAAGCTGATAGTAAAGAGTTAAAAGCGGAAATACTAAAAATGCAAGATGGTTTTACAGCCTATTATTTATACAATTGGCTTTATTATGTTATCCTCAAGTCTGTTAATGATAATACTACCGTGTATCTTCATGGTAATTATTACAAGGCAATGCCATTAAACTTCTATCACGAAGTAGAATCATTGATCGGGAAAGAAATTGTTTTGACTGACGGAAAGAAAACAGTTCCATATGAGAAAGATGTATACAATAATGACCGTTTCAATCTCCTGTACGATGCATTTACCGATAATATGTTAAGACTTGAAGATTCTAAATATATTGTTAAAGATGTTGTTTATAAGGATGAAGGTTTATACGTTATATTGAATGGCGAAAAAACAGGAACGTTTGCTGTTAAAAGTGTACGTGTTCAATATGAATATTCATTTAATGATATTGGGCTTTACGGTTATTCTCCAGAACATACGGAAGGAATTAAGGGTGGAGATTTTCCATGTGTTATCATTGCATATGAATACAATAATGGTTATAATAAACCACTTCACTACATGGGAATTGTGCCATGTGAAAAACTTGCGTTATTGCATAAGCGAGATGATATTGCTAAAGCTCAACGTGAAAAAGAAATGAAAGATAGAGAATTAAGAATAAAGAGGGAAAAACAGCAGAAAGAATCATCATTCTCCAATGAAATGATCGCTAAATATGGCGATCAATATGGCTCTCTTGTAGGAAAAAGACAAGTTTCAATCGGTATGACACAAGAAATGTGTATGGATGCATGGGGCTATCCTATGAATAAATACAGAACAACCACGGCTGGAAATGTTTCAGAAGTGTGGAGCTATGATTATAAAACACGTATATACTTTGTTAATGGCAAAGTGAAACAAATTGATAATTAAATCGCTTTAATTCTTTATTTTTACAATCATCAACTCTGAATGGAATCCGTTAACCTAAGATTCCATTCTTTTTTTGTTCTTAAAAGTCGCTTGACAAACGATTTTTTTGTATCTTTGCAACCAGGTAATAAATCACTATTTAGTAACCTTTTAAATTCATAAAAATGGATAATAATAGTTTAATTCAGACAAATGAAATTGAGAGAAGAATAATTCTCATTCGCAACTGTCAAGTAATGATTGACAGGGACTTAGCAGATTTGTATGGTGTTGAAACAAGACGTTTGAACGAACAAGTTAAACGAAATAAAGAACGTTTTCCCGAGCATTTTATGTTTCAACTGACAAAAGAAGAACAAGAAAACTACGAAACGTTTCGAGACAATATTCTTACAATTGACAAAAACTCGGATCCTTTGATATCGCAAATTGCGACATCAAATAAAGGTGGTAACCGAAAACCTTCTTATGCCTTTACAGAACAAGGAGTTGCGATGCTTGCTTCTGTGCTTCATAGCGATACTGCTATAAAAATGAGTATACGGATTATAGAAGCTTTTGTAGCTATGCGCAGATATCTTATGAATAATGCGAAGATCTTTATGGAAATCGAATCCATTAAAAAACATCAGATTGATTCGGATATACATATTTTGAACAATGAAAAAAAGATAGATGATGTGATGAAGTTGATGGAGAAAAACAATACAGAGGTTAGTCAAGGTATATTTTCGGAAGGTCAGATTTTTGATGCTTATATTTTTGTTATTGATTTGATTAAAAAAGCGAAACAAGAGATAATTCTGATTGATAACTACATCGATGAAACAGTATTAACAATGCTGGATCATAGAAAAGAAAATGTGTCGGCAAAAATATATACAGCCCATTTTAACAACAATCTTAGACTCGCTTTAGTTAAACATAATTCTCAATATCAACTAATAAAAGTTGAGGTTTACAATAGGTCTCACGATAGATTTCTTATCATTGACGACGAAGTTTATCTTATAGGAGCATCCCTTAAAGATATGGGAAAGAAGATGTTCGGCTTTTCCAAATTACACTTTACAAAAGAAGAAATTCTCAATCGATTGTAAAAACTTTTAACTGATAACTGGTACCTTTCATCTTTTTTTGTATCTTTGCGAGTTTGAATGATAATAAAATGAACGTACTATATCCACTTAAATTTCAGCCTATCTACCTGGAGAAAATCTGGGGCGGACAGAATGTCAAGTCGTTGCTGCACAAGGACTTCGGCAAGATGATGAACTGCGGCGAGATGTGGCTGCTGTCGGGTGTGGAAGGTCAGAACAGCGTGGTGGCGAACGGTAATTTTGAAGGCGACGAGCTTAACGATTTGGTGGAAACATTTATGGGCGACCTCGTGGGCGACAATGTTTTCGACAAATACGGCGAAACTTTCCCGCTTTTGATAAAGATTATCGACCCGCTTACATGGCTGTCGGTGCAGGTGCATCCCGACGATGAGATTGCACAGAAAATCGGGCTCGAAAACGGCAAGACCGAGATGTGGTACGTGATGCATGCTGACAAGGACGCCGAACTCGTTTCAGGCTTCAACCGTGAGGTAACAAAAGCCGAAGTCGAGAAGCTGATTTACGAGAAGAAGATTTCAGAAGTCCTTAATTTTGAACAAGTTAACGACGGCGACGTGTTTTTCATTCCGGCGAGACGCATTCACGCTTTAGGTCCAGGCTGCATGGTGGCGGAGATTCAGCAGACCAGCGACACGACATACCGTGTTTACGACTGGGACCGCCTCGACCAGCACGGAATGTATCGCGAATTGCATATTCCGCAGTCGCTGTTTACATTGAACTACAAGCATGAGGACAACTATCGCACCGAATACGACCGCGACAAGAAAGACGCCACCGTCAAGATGGTGGAATGCCCATTCTTCACGACAAATTACATCGATTTGGATGCGATCTTGGCAAAAGACTACTCGGAACTCGACTCATTTGTGATTTTGACCTGCGTCGAAGGCGGCTTCACTTTGAAATACGAAGACGGCGAGGAAATCGTTAATAATGGTGAGTGCATTTTGATTCCAAACATCATCAAAAAAGTGGAAATAAAGGCGTTAGGACATTGTAAAATATTAGAAACTTATATCGTTTAACCTTTAAAATTTATATCATGAAAAAATTATTAGCAACCTTACTTTTCGGCTTCATGTTTTTCGGGCTGGCAGCTCAGAACTCTGATTTGCCGAACATCACATTGAAAAACCTCAACGGCGAATCTGTCAACATCGCTGAGATCAACAACGACGGCAAGCCTTTCGTTATGACCTTCTGGGCAACATGGTGTGGCCCTTGCGTGAAGGAACACAACGCTTTGAGCGACGTTTACGACGACTGGGTAGAGGAAACGGGAATCAAGATTTTCTCTGTCTCCATCGACGACGCTCGTTCAACAGCGAAAATCAAACCTTTCGTCGACGGCAAGGGCTGGCCTTTCGAGATTTTGCTTGACGTGAACAAAGACCTGGCACGCGCCATGAACGTCACAAACCCGCCTCACACCTTCCTTTTTGACGGCGACGGCAAAATCGTTTGGCAGCACACCGGCTATCTCGACGGCGGCGAAGAGGATTTGTATCAAGAAATACTTAAGATTTCTAAATAGTGTAGAGTTTAGAGTAGTTATAAAGTTTAGAGTTTAAAGTTTAATGAATATGAAGAAAATATTGTTAATCGTTGCTGTAATGCTTTGCGTCACAACAATATACGCTCAAGACATCCTCAAGCAATCGAAGGTGTCGGGTAGCTTCCAGATCGACGGAAACTACTATTGGGAGGATGAAGGCATCGGCATCACCGAGGAAAGCATCGACGGTCAGAAATTCGGTTCCTACGGTTTCGGCAAGGTGCAGTACCAACTTGGAAACTTCACTGCTGGCATGCGTTTCGAGGCTTATAACACCACCCCAATGTCGGGTTTCGACGATAGAGTGAAAGGTAATGGTATCGCCAACTATTTCATCTCCTACGACGACGGAACCATCGGAATAACCGTTGGTGACATCTACGACCAGTTTGGCAACGGCTTGATTTTCAGAACTTATGAAGAATGGTCGTTAGGCTTCGACAACTCATTGCGAGGCATGAGAGCAATCTTCCGCCCATACAACGGCGTCACTTTCAAAGGTCTCTACGGAAAACAGAGATATTACTGGGCTTTGTATGGCGAAAACATTGACAAAGCAGAGCAAAGAGGTCAAGTTCGCGGTATCGACGGTGAATGGGATCTCAACCAAAGCATTTCCGAATTAAAAAGCTCTAAGTTTAAAGCCACAATCGGCGCAAGCTTTGTAAGCAAATACGAGACAGGCGACCACGAAGAAGGCACTATAATATATCACATGCCGGAAAACGTAGGCGCTTACGCAGGAAGAGTTAACCTTGGCTACGGCAAATTCGGTCTGTCGGCAGAATACGCCCACAAGATTAACGACCCGTCGTTCTTCAACAACTGGATTTACCGTGACGGTGAGGAACTGTTGACTTCTGTGTCTTATTCACAGAAAGGTCTGGGTATGGTGTTGCAGTTTAAACGCGTCGACAACATGAGCTTCAAGTCGAAACGCGATGCTTCGCGAAACGATTTGGACATCGGATTCATCCCTCCTATCAACTACACCCACACTCACAGCCTGCCGTCGATGTTCCAATACGCGACACAGCCTAACGGTGAGATGGGCGTCCAGTTCCAGGTAAACTACACCATCCCGAAGAAGACTCTCCTTGGCGGAAAATACGGCACAAAACTCGCTTTCAACTACAGCCAGGTCAACGACATCAAGCGCAATCCTATTACTGTTGACGGAGTGGAAGTGCCTGTAGACCAGCCCGGCACTCAAGGCTACGACTCACCATTCTTTGAATTTGGCAACCGTGTGTTCTTCCGCGACGTGAATTTTGAAATCGAGAAGAAACTCAACACCAAATGGAATGTCACTTTGATGTACATAAACCTGCATTACGATATGGAGCAGATTGAAGGTCATGAAGGTGCAGAAGACGTTGAAGCCAACTTCGCTTTCGGCGAGGTGATTTACAAAATCAACAGAAAACATAGCGTTCGCGTGGAGTTGCAGCACATGTGGGACAACATCAGCGAAAATTATGCAATAAACCCTGAGCATCCTGAAAATTACATAAAACGCGGCAACTGGGCGGCATTTTTGGTTGAATACACCATAGCTCCGAAGTTTTTCTTCTCGATAGCCGACAAATACAACTACGGCAACCCTATCTCTGACAACCGCGACCATTATGTAACAGGTTCAATCGGTTACATCAAAGACCAGACACGTATCGCACTCAGCGGCGGACGTCAGAGCCAAGGCCTGGTCTGCGTTGGCGGTGTATGCCGTGAGGTGCCTGCATCAAGCGGAGTTTCAATAACAATAACAACATCATTTTAATTAGAAGTTATATGAAGAAAATATCAGTAATATTCGCAAGTTTAGCTGTCGTTTTCGCAATGACGTCGTGCGATAAGATGGAAGAACCGTATTTCAACGAGCCAAGTGTCTCTGAAAGCGACACCATAAAATTGGAAGCATCCGACACCGTCAATTTTGACGGTAAAGTAGTGGTTCTTCTTGAAGACTACACCGGCATAAAATGTGTCAACTGTCCTAATGCTGCAGTAATAGCCAACGAGCTTGAGGAACTGAACGAAGGACATCTTGTGGTTTTGGGTGTACATCCGAGAACATCATTCCAAGACCCAGGCGCCAGTGGTCTTTTCCCAGATTTCAGAACTGATGACGGAGAAACATGGAGAACAAATTTAGGCATCGGCAGTGCATTCCCTAGCGGTTTGGTAAACCGTACAGGAGGAGTGCTAACTCAGGCATCATGGACATCGGCTGTTGGCGAAATTATCGGAAGCGACGCTCCGGTAAGACTTATCATCAAATCAGCATATGACGATGCGACAAGAGAGTTAAGACTCAGCATACACTCTAAGTTTTTGCAGCCAGTCGAAAGCAACGACTTACGTCTCACCATATGCATGATGGAAGACAGCATCACAGGAAGACAGGTGACACCTTCAGGTCTCGACACCGCTTATGTGCACCGTCATGTATTCAGAGGCACCGCCGACGGCTTAGCTTGGGGAAGAATGCTTGACCCTCAAGCCGGACCGATAATAGAGGCAGGAAGAAACTTTATAACAAACATAAAGTTCAACCTCAGTGAGAATTACAACGATGAGCAATTTTATATTGTAGCTTTTATTAACGACAACAACACCAATCGTGTGCTGATGTCGGCAAAGAAAAAGATAAAATAAAAAAGGAGGCCTTTTGACCTCCTTTAGTAGCGGGGGGCGGATTTGAACCACCGACCTTTGGGTTATGAGCCCAACGAGCTACCGGACTGCTCCACCCCGCATCGTGAAATGGGCTGCAAAAATACAACAATTTTGCTCTCATGTCAAGTGTTTTTTGAAAAAAATTGAAATATTTTTAAAAATATGGATCATAAAGCAGGTTACGTCAACATAATTGGCAAGCCAAACGTCGGAAAATCAACGCTGATGAACGACTTGGTGGGCGAACGAATCAGCATCATCACGTCGAAGGCACAGACGACAAGACATCGTATTTTGGGCATAGTGAACGGCGACGACTTCCAGATTGTGTTCTCCGACACCCCTGGAATCATCAAAAATCCGGCCTACAAGATGCACGAAATCATGAACCAGTACATCAACGTGGCGTTTATCGACGCCGACTTGATACTGTATGTGGTCGACATCACCGACAAGAAAATCGACGAGGACACGGTGGAACGCATCAAGAAAATGGAGGTTCCTGTGTTCGTTTTGTTAAACAAAATCGACCTCTCAAGCCAAGAAGAAGTGGAGAAAGCCGTTGAGTTTTGGAAAAACACACTTCCGGCAGCAACAGTGTTCCCTATCTCAGCCATGCATCAGGCAAACATCAAATTCGTGTTCGAGAGCATCATCGAGAAGTTGCCGGTTTGTCCGCCATACTTCCCGAAAGACGAGCTCACCGACCGCTCGATGAGATTTTTCGTGACGGAGATCATCCGTGAGAAGATTTTGTTGAACTATCAGCAGGAGATTCCGTACAGCGTTGAGGTTGTGGTGGACGCCTACGAGGAGAGTGCGAAGCTCATCAACATCAAAGCGACGATTTACGCCTCACGCGAGTCACAGAAAGCTATATTAATAGGTAAAGGCGGATCTGCGATTAAAAAAGTAGGAATACAGTCGCGCGCCGACATCGAAGAATTCACAGGAAAGAAGATTTTCCTGGATCTGAGAGTGAAAGTCGATAAGGATTGGCGTGATAACGAGGAGGAGTTGAAGCATTTCGGATACGAAGCGTGAATCTAAGATAACAGATAAAAGATAAAAGATAATAGATAATAGATAAAAGATGAGTAATATAGTTGCAATTGTAGGCCGTCCAAACGTCGGTAAATCAACATTGTTCAATCGTTTGGTGCAGTCGCGTCAGGCGATTGTTGAGGAAAGCAGCGGCGTGACACGCGACCGTCATTACGGACACAGCGACTGGAACGGCAAGTCGTTCACCGTCATCGACACAGGCGGTTATGTGGTCGGATCAGATGATATCTTCGAGGAAGAAATCCGCAAACAGGTCGATTTGGCTATCGATGAGGCCGACGTCATCATCTTTGTGGTCGACGGACAGGCCGGAGTGCACGTCTTAGACGAAGACGTGGCGGTGATTTTGCGCAAATGCAAGAAAAAAGTGATCCTTGGCGTGAACAAAACCGACATCCCGAGCAAATTTGGCGAGGCAGCGGAGTTCTACGCCCTCGGATTGGGCGAGATTTATCCATTCTCAGCCATGACAGGCACAGGCACCGGAGAGCTTTTGGACGAGGTGGTGAAATATCTGCCGAACGACACGACCGAAGACTATTCGGAGTTGCCGAAATTCGCCGTCGTGGGTCGTCCTAACGTCGGAAAATCATCGATGATCAACGCGTTTTTGGGTCAGGAAAGAAACATCGTGACAAACATCGCAGGCACGACACGCGACAGCAACAACACACGTTTCAACGCTTTCGGCATGGACTTCATGCTCGTCGACACCGCAGGTTTGCGCAAGAAGAGCAAAGTTTACGAAAACATCGAGTTTTATTCGGTGATGCGTTCCATCAGAGCAATCGAGGAATGCGACGTGGCAATTTTGATTATCGACGCGACACAAGGCTTCGACGCACAGGATATGAATATTTTGAGGCTCATCGAGAGAAACAAGAAAGGCTTGGTTTTGGTTGTGAACAAATGGGATTTGGTGGAGAAAGACAGCAACACTCATCTCTCGTTTGAGAACATGATCCGCGAGAAGACCGCTCCGTTTGTCGATTATCCGATCATTTTCACCTCGGCAATCAACCGTCAGAGGACGTTCAAGGTGCTTGAGATGGCGCAGAAAGTCTATGAAAACCGTGAGCGCAAGGTCTCAGTGCGTGAGCTCAACGACACGATGTTGGAGATCATCAACAGTCAGCCACCGCAAATCGCTTCGCGCGGCCGTTATCTGAAGATAAAATACATCACCCAGTTGAAAAGCCCTACCCCACAGTTCATCTTCTTCTGCAACCTGCCAAAGGACGTGAAGGACAACTACGTGAGGTTCTTGGAAAACAAGATCAGGAGCATTTGGGACTTCCACGGAGTGCCGATTCAATTATTTTTCAGGGAAAAATAAAGCCATTAGCTGATAACCATTAGATTTAACCAGCGACTAATTGCTAATGGCTAATACCTAATGGCTAGCAGCTAATACCTAATGGCTAAACTATGGATAACGAAGAGTTAAGAGTTGATAAATGGCTTTGGTGCGCGAGGCTTTTTAAGACCAGGACGTTGGCTGCGGATGCTTGCAAAGGCGGCAAGGTGAAGGTCAACGAGGTCTCGATGAAGCCATCGCACGACGTGAAAATCGGCGAGGTAATCAGCGTGCAACTCGGTCAGCTGCATAAGGTTGTAGAAGTGTTGAGCATCCCGAAGAACAGGGTGTCGCCGAAAGATGTGGTGAACATTTATGTCGACCGTACGCCTGCGGAGGAGTACGAACGCATAGAGTTCATGCACGCCTACAAGGCCGAATACCGTGACAGAGGCGCAGGACGTCCGACGAAAAAAGACCGCAGAATTTTAGACAAACTCAAAGGAGAAGAATGATTTCTAACGTTCAAAATATAAATATTGCTGAATACGACTACCCGTTGCCGGATGGGAGGATTGCAAAATATCCGCTGGCAGAGAGGGATGCGTCGAAATTATTGGTTTTAAAAGGCGCGTCTTTACAACAGGACCATTTTCGTAATATCGGCAATTATTTACCACCGAAATCCGTTTTGATTTTCAACGAGACCAAGGTCGTCCGCGCGCGTCTGCAGTTTGTGAAAGAATCTGGAGCCGCCATCGAAATATTCTGTTTGGAACCGATAACAGGCAACGGCGACTATCAGCTTGCGTTCTCGGCGGGGTCTCCGGTAGAGTGGCATTGTCTTGTTGGAAATTCAAGAAGATGGAAGGACGGATTTTTATACATGCCATTGAACATCAAAGGCAAAGACGTCGTTTTGAAAGCCGAACGCATTGAAAAAACCGACGCCTATTCTTTGATACGATTTTCATGGGAGCCGGAGAACATCAGTTTTGCGGAGGTGCTTGAGTCGGCGGGAGAGATCCCGTTGCCGCCGTATCTGCATCGCGAGGCGGAGCCGAGCGATAGGGAACGTTACCAGACGGTGTTCGCAAAATACGAGGGTTCAGTAGCGGCGCCGACTGCGTCGTTGCACCTCACCAAGCCGCTGATTGCTAAATTGAAGGAGCAGGGACACACTATAGAAGAAGTTACTTTGCACGTCGGCGCCGGCACATTCCGTCCGGTGGCAACAGATACCATCGGAGAGCACGAGATGCACTCTGAGTCTATCATCGTGAACAAGCAATGCATTGAGCATCTGCACGATAACATCGGCAGGACGATAATTCCAGTCGGCACCACCAGCATGCGCACAATCGAGTCGTTATACTGGATCGGCGTGATGCTGCTCGAACAAGGTTTCGAGGAACGCAATCTGCATGTAAACCAATGGTTTCCGTATCAGGACAGAGAAAAGCTGCCTTCAGCAAAAGAAAGCCTTGAAGCCATCTTAAAATATCTGGAAACGCATCATCTCGACGCTTTGCATGCCACCACTGCCTTGATGATAGCTCCCTCCTGCCCTATCATGATTACGAAGGCGCTCATCACCAACTTCCACCAGCCGAAGAGCACGCTTTTGCTGCTAGTTTCAGCCTTGATTGGCGACAAATGGAAAGAGGCGTACAAGTTTGCGTTGGAGCACGATTTTAGATTTTTATCCTACGGAGATTCGTGCTTGTTTGTGCCGTAACAATGCAGCCCGCCATTAAGGGCTTTAACGGCGTTAAGGGCATTAATGGCGTTAATGCCGGGCTGCAATTTTCTTATTTAATCCTGTTATAAAGATAGTCAGCGTAATTTCTCAGCACCACCTTCTTCTCTTCCGGAACATCAATTTTTTCAAGGTGCTTCAATGAATTGTTGTAATAATCTGTCATCACGCCGTTGACAATTTTGCGCACATTATACTTTGCGAAGATATCCAAAACAGCCTGCATCTTCTTGTCGTCGCGGCCTTTTGGCATCGAGAAATAACCTTCGAGACGTTTTTTATCCTCAGCCGAAGCAAGTTCCAAAGCCTTCAGATAGAGATAAGTCTTCTTGTTGTCGGCGATGTCGCCTCCTGGCATCTTGCCGAAAACCTTCACATCGCCATAGCAGTCGAACAGGTCGTCTTGCAACTGGAACGCGATGCCGAGGTCGATGCCGAAGTCGTAGACAGCTTTCATGTTTTTCTCGTCGGCACCGGCCACGATAGCGCCTATCTTCAGCACTGAACCGAGCAAAACAGCAGTTTTCAGACGAATCATCTCGATATATTCGTCGAGTGTGACATCGTCGCGAGTCTCGAAATTCAGGTCGTGTTGCTGTCCCTCGCACACCTCAAGCGCCACCTTGCAGAGCTCAGCGAGAATCTGTTGCGAATATGCCTTATTGGTACTAAGCGCATACTGAAAAGCCTTGATGAGCATGGTATCGCCAGAAAGCAAAGCGATGTTGGAGTTCCATTTGTGATAAACGGTCTCCAATCCGCGACGCAGCGGCGCCTCGTCCATGATATCGTCGTGAATGAGCGTGAAGTTATGGAAAATCTCAGCCGCCACCGCCGGAGTGAGGCATTCGTTGATGTCACCACCAAACATCTCGCAGGCGAGCAACGCCAAGGTCGGGCGCATACGTTTGCCTTTCTGACGCATGGTGTAGTCGATTGGAGCGTAAAGCTCGCTCGGAGTTCCCATAAATTCTTGTGACTCAATGAAATGAGTTATCAAATCCTGAATTTTCTCAACAGATGTCATATCTTTTTTCTATTAAATGTCAAAACTAATGCCGGAAGCACTAAGATGTTTGTTATCAAGGCGACAAGCAATGTCAACGGGACAAGGAAACCGACGATCTTAGTGCCGCCAAACGACGAGAAAGCGAAGATGAGGAATCCGCAGATGAGGATGCTCGCCGAATAAATCATGCTTGGTCCGGTCTCTTGAATGGCCGCCATCACCGACTTCTTGATGTCGTTGCCGTTGATTTTCATCTGCAGCCTGTAACGCGCAAGGTAATGAATGGTGTTGTCGACGCTGATGCCGAGCGCTATGCTGAACACAATAATCGTCGACATCTTGAGCGGGATGCCGAAATAACCCATCACGCCGGCGGTAAATAAAAGTGGTATCAAGTTGGGTATCAACGAGATAACTACCATCTTGAATTTATGAAACGTTATCACCATCAGAAATGCGATGACTAAAAATGCCAGAAACAGCGAATACGACAGGTTCCGGATGAGGTAATTCGTGCCTTGCAACGTCACCATGGCGCTACCCGTCATAACCACGTCGTATTTCTCCTTCGGGAAAATCTTATTTATCGCAGGTGTCAGCGACTTGCTGATGCTGTCGATTTTCGGCGTCGTGACGTTCGCCATCTGCACCGAGATTCGTGTGCACTGCATCTCTTTGTCCATGTACTGCGAGATGACGTTCGGCAGCTCGCCGCCCTTGTTTTCAGGCATGTATTTCAAGATAAAGCCGAATTCGTTGTTACTCGGTACCTTATATTGTTCTCTTTTTCCGTTGAAGAAGCCTTGTCGCGCGAACTTCACCACCTCGGCAATGGAGAGCGGGGAGCTGAACTCAGGATACAGCGCCAGAGTGTCCTGCAGCTGCTGCACCTTGCGGATGAACGTGGCGTTCATGATTCCCTTAGGTTTCTTGGTGTCGATGGAAATCTCGAAAGGCATCACGCCGCCCACATTTTCCTCAAAAAACATGATGTCTTTGTAAAGCTTGTCGCTCTTGGCGATATCGTCGACGACACGTCCGGATGTAGTCATTCGCATCGCCCCGATGACAACTACTATCATAACGACGCCAAGCACCGCATAGATGAAGCGTTTGCGACCCAAAACGAATTTCGAGACCTCAGCCATGATGTAATTGATTTTCGGGCTGTTCATGTAGTTGACCATCTTCCCTTCCGGATTTTTCTGATAGCTGAAAAACGTCGGGAGGAGCACAATCGTCAGGACGTATGTCAGCATGATGCAGACGCTGGCAAGGATGCCGAACGGCACGAGGAGCACGTTTCTCGTGATGATGAAAGAGGCGAAGCTGACCGCCGTGGTCGTGTTAGTAAGGAAGTTGGCCGGGCCGATACGCACTATGACGTTGCGCAAAGCCTCGAACTTATCGTGACAAGCGTCGAACTCACGATGATATTTATTAAGCATGAAAATGGAGTTTTCCACGCCTATGATAATCAACAACGGCGGGAGCACGCCAGTCAGGATGGTGACGTCGAAGTTCAGCAGCACCATGATGCCGAACATGTAAGCCACAGATATTATGACTATCGACACCACCGACACAAGCGGACGCCATGAACGGAAGAACAGATACAGGATGAACCCTGCCACAAAAATAGAGAGGAGGGTGAATCCGACTATCTCCTTCACCATTTTCTGCGTCGTTATCTCACGGATGTAAGGCATTCCCGACACGCATATCTCGATGCCGTGCGCCTCGCTATATTCGTCCAAAATCTGTTTCAACGAGAGCACCAAATCCTTGCGCACCTTCGTCGTTACGTGTTCTTCGTCAAGGGAGACAATCATCATGACGGAGTTTTTTTCCGGATTGAAAAGCAGACCGTCGTACATGGCGAGGCTCATGATCTCGTCTCTGATGGCATCAACCTCTTCCTGTGTCTCGGGACGGCTTTTCACCACCTGCGACAGCTCGAACTTCTTGATGCTGTCGTTTTTCTTAAGATTGTAAATCCTTGTGACAGAGAGACATTCAGTGACGCCATCAATCTCTCTTATCTTGGTATTGAGGTCGTAATAATCCTGAAAATGCTCAAGTGTGTAGAGGTCGGCGTCGTACATCCCAACGAAGACGCTTCTGCCATCTTGTCCGTATTTGTCGAGAAATTGTCTGTAAACAATCATGGTGGAGTCGGTGTCGGGAAGAGTGTTGGCGAGGTTGTGCCCCATCTTCACGTTAAACGCCTTCACGCCCATGAAAATCAGTATGATAGAGACTATAAAAAGGTTTAAAACTCGATGTTTTAAAATATAGTTAGCGATTGTATCCCACATAAAAACATTCTTTACAATCTGCAAAGATAGAAAAAACACCCGAACAATTAAAATTATTTATGTATTTTTGCAAAAAAATTAGTTATGTCAATAGTCAAGCACATCCCGAACACCATCACATGCCTCAATCTTATAAGTGGCTGTGTTTCAATACTTTTAACCTGCAACAATCATATTTTGATGGCTTCCGCGATGATATTTATCGCCGCGGTTTTCGATTTCTTCGACGGATTCGCTGCAAGGGCTTTGAACGCTAAATCGCCAATAGGCGGTGAACTCGACTCGTTGTCGGATGTAGTGTCGTTCGGCGTTGCGCCATCATTCATCGTGGCATGGTTTCTCAGCACTTTGGATATCAGCTGGATGTTCATGAACATCAATGTCTTCCCGATGTTGGCGTTCGTTTTGGCTGCTTTCGCCGCCGTGCGTCTCGCAAAATTCAACATCGACACCCGCCAAACCAGTTCATTCATCGGACTTCCGGTGCCAACGGTAGGTTTGTTCATCGCGTCGCTGCCGTTCATGCTTTTCCACATCGGAAGAGAAAGTGTGCTTTACAATTTCGTGGTAAACCCTTATTTCCTCCTTGCAATGGTCGCCATCTTCAGCTGGCTGATGATCAGCGAGGTGCCGTTTTTCTCGTTCAAGATTAAAAACCTGAAATTCAAAGAAAACATTCTGCGCTACATCGTAGTTATATTCGCAATAACGGCAGTCGTCATCCTGCAATGGATGGCGCTGCCGTTTATATTTTTGTTTTATATTTTGTTATCAGTTATTTGTTACCGTTAACGTTTAACGATTTTCGTCACATTTTCATTAACCTTCACGAAATACATTCCGGCGTTGAGGTCTGCAATGTTGATCTGCATGTCGCCTGAAACGTTTTCATAACGTCTCACGATCTGTCCGACGCTGTTGTAAACCACAACATCCGACTGATTGTCACCGAGTTGTACATTCAGCACATCGTTGGCAGGGTTTGGATAGATTGTAACATTATTCTCGACCACTGTCTGGACATCGGTGATGATTGTCGATGCTGGGAATGCCACGTTGTCGATCCATGCGCAGTCTGAACCGCTCGACACCGACACGTCTTTGGTATATTCCCATTTAAGTTCATGGTTGCCTGGAGTCAAAGCGTAGCTTGCCTGTGTCCAAGCCACCTCGCCCGACCAGTTGTTTTTCTCCGAGCCGTCGATATAGAAGTGCAGTTTGTCGTAGTTGCTTTCCGATGACACCTTATAATAGAAGTTTATCTCGCTTTCCGTTCCAACCATAACGCTGATATACAAAGCCGATGTCTCGCCATCCTGGATAGCCGACGACCTGGCGCAATAATGGCCTTCGTAAGGATTTTGTGTCACAACCTCCCATGCATAAATCGGGCTTGAGCTGTGCCAGTCGAACGCGCTGAAGTCGCCTGTCTCGAAGCCGTCCATCGACTGTCCGACAGAGATATAATAAGAGTCATTCAACATATAATTTCCGTAATATGCAGCATAAGGCAGCTGATACATGGTGCCAAGCTCGACGTTCTGGCTCAAGGTAAAGTCCATGTCGACTGCAAACTCCTCGCCTGCCGCTATTGTTCCGAAATTCCATTCTGTCGTCTCTATCGTGATGTCGGCATGTCCGTTGAAAACCACGAAAACTGCCGATGGCACTGCTGCGCCGCCATTGTTTTTCAAGACGAAATGCACTGTGCCGCTGTCGCCAGGAGCCAAAGCCGCGCCTGTTGATGTCTCGACTACAGCGCTCACGAGTTCAAACTCAGGAGCATAGATTCTTGCGTTGAAATGGCTTTCCCATGTCTCGGTGCCGTCGGTACAAGAGATGTTGAAACGCACGGCGGTGTTGTTCGGGACAGCGTCGCTCACTGTGAAAGCGAAGGCGTTCTCCATCGTTACGCTCTGATTTCCGTCGACATTGCCTAAGTTCGCAGTCGCTTCATTGATGGTGACATATTCGCTATCGCAAGAAATCGTTGCTGTCACGTTGCTCGCGTTGACGCTGCCGACGTTTTTCATGACCATATTGAAAGCATAGTCGCCGCCAAATTCTATCTGTGCAGCGCCATTTGCCAAGGTGTAGCTTTCATAAACGACATAAGGGGTGTTGCTTGGCACCGCCATCATCTCGACAGACTGTGGATATGAGCTGATACCCGTCACCTTCATTATCATCTCGCCTACGCTTTGCAAGCCGCCTTCAAATTCAATCTCCGCCACGCCGTTTTCGTCGGTGGCACCCATCGCGATGACTTCGCCGTCCATGTAGACGAGGCAGCGGTAGTTCTTCAAGCCGTTGCCGCTTTCGTCGGTCACCTCGACTTCAATGGATTGTGTTCCAATAACCACCTGTGCAGGAGCCTCCACAACAGCTGTGAAAGGCTCGTCGAGCCACACGTTGACAGCACCGTCGCCGAGTACGTTCATGTCGTAGAAGTTCCAACGCAGAGCACCTTCCTCCCACTGTCCAGGAGCCGTGACCCAAGGAGCTGTCATGCATTTGCCTTCAGAGATGGCGCATCCGAGGAAACCTATACGGTCGTTCCACTGTGCGTCGGTCATCTCTCTCTCGAGGTGAGCTCCAGGACCTTCTGTCTGACCCTCGTTAAACCAACCGTAGCGTGAGTTTCCGATGACGGCGACAGCGAAATTCTGCATCTTAACCATCTTTTCGAGGATACAGTCCGAATCAAAAGCGCCGCAGTCGCAACCTTGAGTATGAAAGAAGGTGTAGTTGTGTGTAGTGCCGTCAGCACCCGAGAAATCGCTGTTCGAAACGCCATACCATCCAGCCACATAGCCAGTGTTGGCATGTCCATCGTGATGCACGTAGCTTGTTCCCGCATTGATGGCCTGCTTTAGCAACGAGCCGCTCCAGTTACCTTGTTCCTCATAGAGTTTTGTAAAGTCGTAAGTCGTTGGATATCCGACAGTTGTGTAACCGTTATCATCGTGTGTTCCTATCAAAAGCTCGAGATAATCTGAGCCGTTTGATGTCGGGTTATCATAAAGATGTTCGCCAGCGAGAATCACTTTGTGGAACTCGCCGAGAACCGGAGTCTGCTGATATGACATCGATTTATGAACCATATTAGCGAGGTCGGTATTGCTATTGAACGACATACGGCTCATACCTATTTCAGGAAGGAGGTCATCCTCACCAGGCTCGCCATAACGGTTGTTTCCGTTGTCGTTCCATGTGCCGTCGAGGCCGCAATAATAAAGGTCTGCAGGAATGTTATTGCTTTCCTGGTCACCACCGCCTGATGTCACATAGCAGTAGAAAGCGCGGTAAGGGATGATGTCGACATCGCCACCCAAAACAGCCATCATGATACCGTTGTTCTGGTATTCCTGGATGATGTAGTTACGAATCTTATCTTGGTTGTCGACACCTGTCATAGTGCTGTAAATGGCGTCGGTTGTGACGATTTCGTTACGCAAACCGATGCTGTTGTAATATTCGCGATATTCAGCGTAAGCGTCAACATAGCTCGCGCCAGTGATAATCAAAACATCGTAGTTTGTGACTTCGCGGCCTCTCGTCTCATAATTTTCAACCATTTCAGGGTTTTGGGCAAGACGTTTCACGCTGTTTTTGATCTCCTGAGTTCCCCAAAGCATCTCGCTCTTGTCGGTTCTCGAAGATCTGACGTTTACACGGACATTAGCGGTTTTTGCATACATCACCTTGCCTTCTGAAGGGACGTATTGAACTGGGGTGAATGACGAAAAAGCGAAGCCATAGCCGTTTTTGTATTGTGTAGTCACAACACCATGATTTTCAGCTGGATAGACACCTCTCGAAGCATAAATCTCTTCGTTTTTCACCAAATCTCTTTTCTCATTATCGCCGACTGTTCTTGACGGTTGATACGGGAAGAGACTGATATTTCCTTCAATTTCCTGGAAATCAGAGAGTTCCACCTCAATTGACTCGGCTTCAGTGCCTTGTGGCAGCATGAGGCTGACAGCCTGATATGGCAACGAAGGATTACCTGCGACAGCGGTCTGCATACAGCCGTCGAAGCTGATTTGCTGATAACCGCGAAGCTCTGTAACTTTCGGATTATCAAAGTGATAAGTCTTTTCAACTGTCTGAGCGAAAGTAATCAAGCTCATCATCGACAGAAGCACAAAAAACGTTAATTTTTTCATTGTATAAATTTTTAATGATTAATCAATAAAGTTTGCAAAGGTACATTTTTTTTTGATATGTGAATAAATTTCTTTGTAATTTTGTAGTATGAAAACGAAGCTTTACATAATTGTTGCGCTGTGTTTCTTGGTGTCATGCACGACATCAAAGAAAGACGATATCGACAAAAAAGTCGATAACTTATTGAGTAAGATGACTTTAACCGAAAAAATCGGGCAGTTGTGTTGTCCGATTGGATTCAACCTTGACGACGAGGCTTATCATCGTTTGATGGGCACCTTGCCTTGCGGCGGATTTTGGGCTGTTTTGCGCGCTGATCCGTGGTCGCAAAAGACTGTTGAGACAGGTCCCGACGCTCGTGAATCTGTCCTTATTTTCAACAAGATGCAGCGTTATGCGGTGGAAAATACGCGCCTCGGCATCCCGATTTATTTTGCCGAAGAATGTCCTCATGGCTTGATGGCTGTTGGAGCCACGGTGTATCCCACTGGTTTAGGATTGGCGGCGACATGGGACGAGGAGTTATTATATAAGGTAGGTGACGCTATAGGCGCCGAGGCCGCAGGCCGAGGCGCTCAGTTCGGATACGGTCCGGTGCTCGACATCGCGAGAGATCCACGTTGGTCACGAGTGGAAGAAGGCTTTGGCGAAGACCCATATCTCTCAGGAATGTGCGGCAGCGCCGTCATCAGAGGCATGCAGAAACATCTGGCGGCGGCGGTGAAACATTTTGCGGCATACGGCATCCCTGAAGGCGGGCACAACGGCGCCGCCGCACAGACGGGACCAAATAAATTGATGTCGGATTATCTGTCGAATTTTGAAATAGCAGTGAAAAACGGTGCAAAAAGCATCATGACGTCATACAACGCCATCGACGGAGTGCCTTGTACATCAAACAGCTGGCTCTTGAAAGATGTTTTGCGTGAGCAGTGGGGATTCAATGGCGTCGTCTTCTCCGACCTCGGCAGCATCTGGGCGCTCCACAGCACCCATCGAACAGCAGAAAACCAGCTGATTGCCACAGCACAGGCCATCAACGCAGGCGTCGACATCGATTTAGGCGCATCAAATTATGGCGCGTTCCTGAAAATCGCCGTCGAAAACGGTTTAGTGCCAATCGAGAACGTCGATGACGCCGTTCGCAGGGTTTTACGATTCAAATATGAAGCAGGGTTGTTCGACAATCCGTATATTCCAATTCCTGAATCAACAAACGATAACGAATTGGCGTTGGAAACGGCACAAAAATCAATTGTTTTATTAAAAAATGATGGTATTTTGCCATTAAAACATGACGTGAAATCCATTGCCGTCATCGGGCCGAATGCCGACAATATGTACAATCAATTAGGCGATTATACCGCGCCTCAGAATCAGAATCACATCGTCACGGTGTTGGAGGGCATCAGAAACCGTGCCAATTCTGACACGAAAATCGTCTACGCCAAAGGCTGCTCCATCCGCGACACCAAAGACGCCGACTTTGAATCAGCGATAAAGGCTGCAAAATCGGCAGATGTCACCATTTTGGTGGTCGGAGGTTCAAGCGCACGCGACTTCAAGACATCATACGAATCGACAGGTGCAGCTGTCGTCAACGATCACATCTCCGACATGGACTGCGGCGAAGGATATGACCGTGTTTCATTGGAACTTTCTGGCTTGCAGGAGAACCTCATCAAAGAAATCTCAAAGCTTCACAAACCTTTGATTATTGTTTACATAGAAGGTCGTCCGCTGCTTAAAAACACCGCCGACGAGGTTGCCGACGCACTCCTCACCGCCTTCTACCCTGGCGAGCAAGGCGGCAACGCCATCGCCGACGTAATCTTCGGAAACTACAACCCAGCCGGACGTTTACCGATATCTCAGCCTCGCAACACAGGCCAGATTCCGATCTATTATTCGCAACCGAAACCACACGACTACGTCGAATGCGAAAGCACGCCACTGTTCTGCTTCGGATACGGTCTAAGCTATTCGGATTTTGAATATAACAATTTAAATATCAAGAAATTAGAAAACGAAATAGAGGTTTCGTTCGACGTGAAAAACATCGGCAAATACCACGGCGACGAGGTGGTTCAGCTCTATCTCCGCGACGAATACGCCACCATCACCCCTGCCGAGAAGCAGCTCAAAGGGTTCAAGAGAATAAATACTAAAAAGAATGATACTCAAAGAGTTACATTCACAATTCCGACAGCGAATCTAGAACCTGACGAGTTTACCATCATGGTAGGAGCATCGTCTGACGACATCCGTTTGAAAGAAAAAATTGTAATTTAACTTGTTTTTTCAGAAAATTTGTATCTTTGCATTATGGATATGCTTATTTTAGTTTCGAAAACGACAAATCGTCTGCATTATATCTTTGACCTTATCTTCAAAGATTTGCTTGGTATTTCTTTCAAATTAACGACTGATAATGAGACTTTTACGTCTTATAACGGCCCTAAATTCCACTATGGCAACAACCAGTTTTGGAACGAGCCTTTCCAGAAAGCGACGACTCTGCTTTTCGAACACGACATCACCGAAAAAGAGTTGAAAATCGTTGATTATAAAGATACTAAGGCGATTTTTCCGGTATACAACGACAAGTCGATTTTCCCGTTCGACATCTTCGCGGCCTCATTCTACTTGGTATCGCGCTACGAAGAGTACCTGCCGCACATCAACGACAAATATAACCGCTTTCAGGCTAAGGACTCTATCTTATTCAAAATGAATATGTTAGACAAGCCACTCGTCAACATCTGGGCTATCGAACTGGGCAACATCTTGAAGGCGATTTATCCTGAGATTCAGTTGAAAAAGAAGTCGTTTACCTTCATTCCGACCTACGACGTCGACGCGGCCTGGGCGTATAAAAACAAAGGTATTTTCCGCACTTTGGCATCATCGGCGCGCGACATTCTCAATGTAGATTTCAATGAGTTTAAGACAAGGAAGAATGTCATTTTAGGCAGACAGAAAGACCCGTTCGACACTTTCGACTATCAGCTGCAGCTGCAGAAAGAGCTGAATCTGCATCCTTTATATTTCATCCTTTGCGGAGAATACGACCTTAACGACAAAAATATCTCGCTGAGAAACGACAACTTCCAGAACCTGATAAAACGTCTTGGCGACTATGCGAAAGTAGGCATACACCCTTCATTTTCATCATATCTGAACAAAGAGAAAGTCAAGATGGAGGTGACAAACCTCTCGAAGGTGCTGAATCGCGAAATCACAATAAGCCGACAGCATTTCCTGCGACTACGTATGCCGTTGAGCTATCAGATCCTCATCGATTTGGATATCACCGACGACTACACCATGGGTTACGCCACACTAACAGGCTTCCGCGCCGGCATCGCCGACACATTCCATTTCTTTGACCTCGAACACGACAACGTCACCAACCTAAATATCCACCCATTCGCCGTGATGGACGGCACCTTGCGCGATTATCTCGACCTCAACGTCGACGAATCGTACGAAAAAACCGTAAAACTCATACAAGAGGTAAAAAATGTGAACGGGACATTCATCTTGCTATGGCATAACGAGACGCTCAGCGACGAAAAACGTTGGAAAGGCTGGGTTGCGCTTTATAGAAGAATCCTCGACTACGCACTGAATTGATGATACGTTATTTGACTCATAATCAGATATATACGCAACGTTGGGACGAATGTATTGAGAAAAGTCCCGACGGAAACGTCTATGCTTGGTCGTGGTATCTCGATGTGGTTCATCCCAATTGGGAAGCCTTGGTTGAAGACGATTATGAGTGCGTGATGCCCCTTACAGGCAACAAAAAATTCGGCATAAATTATTTGTTTCAGCCGTTTTTTACACAAAAATTTGGAGTTTTTGGGAAAACCGAGGTAACAGAAGAAAAAATCGAGCAGTTTTTTGAGGCGATTCCAGGGAAATTCAAGTTTGCGGAGTTTAGAATTAATAAGTCGTATGAGACTGATAATCATCGCAATATTGAACTTTCTTTAAATCAAAATTATTCCGTTTTGGCCGAAAACTACCACTCCAACACCAAGCGTAATCTCGCCAAAGCTAAAAAACAAGGCCTGACGATAGTTGAAAACGCTGAACCATCAGCAATAATTGAACTCTTCAGGAAAAACAGAGGCAAGAAAATAAAACATTGGGGCGACAAAGAATACAATCGGTTGCTGAGCTTAGTCGAAGCAGCCAAGAATCACAGCGCTTGTTTTGTTTTAGGAGTTCAAAACCCTGACAATCAGTTGATTGCCGGCTCATTTTTCATGACAAGCCACAACAAGATAGTGTTTCTTTTCTCCGGCTCCGACGAGTCGAACAAAGAGAACCACGGACTGACATTTTTGCTCGATTACGTCATCGAAAAATACAGCGGCACACAAAAAATCCTCGATTTTGAGGGCTCCGACAACGACGGATTAGCAAGGTTTTACAAGGGTTTTGGAGGAGAGGAAAAATTTTATAAAGAATTGAAGTTCAACAAACTAAATAAATTTTATAACTTTGCGTTGAAAATTTTCAAACAAAATAAAATTTAACAAATCATGGTAAAAGTCATAGAAGTAGGTGCTAAAAACAGCATCATCAACAACTACATAGCTGAGCTTAGAAACGTTGAAGTGCAAGGCGACAGGATGCGTTTCCGCAGAAATCTTGAACGCATTGGCGAACTCATCGCATACGAAATCAGCAAGACTCTTGATTATGAGACTGTTTGTGTCACCACCCCACTCGGTGAGAAAGAGATGAATATCTTGGTTGATCAGCCTGTCCTCGCCACCATCATGCGTGCCGGACTGCCTCTGCATCAAGGCTTTTTGAATGTCTTCGACAAGGCCGACAACGCTTTCATCGCGGCATACAGAAAATATGACAAAAACGAGGACTTCGAAATCCGAATCGAATACTATTCAGCCGCCGACATCCACGACCGTGTCTTGATGCTAGTCGACCCGATGCTCGCCACAGGTTCCTCTCTCGTGCAGTGCCTCGACGGCCTTCTTCACGACGAAATGACGCCTAAGAAACTGCATCTCGTGTCTGTCATTGCAAGTGCTGAAGGCGTCGACTACGTGAAAAAGAAACTCAACAAATACGATGCCACCTTGTGGATTGGCAACATCGACGACGAACTGACAGCGAAGGCATATATAGTACCAGGATTAGGTGATGCCGGCGACCTCGCATACGGAGAGAAGGAGTAGTTTGAAATTTGAAGTTTGAAGTTAGCAGTTGTTCAGTTAGTCAGTTTAACACCCAACGGATTAAATATATTTAAACCATTATGGCAAATAATAAAGAAAGTTTCGGTTCAAAATTTGGGATTATAGCGGCGGCGGCAGGTTCAGCCATCGGATTAGGTAATATTTACCGTTTCCCGTGCGAGGCTGGTGCCAACGGCGGCGGCGCGTTTTTCATAGTTTATTTAAGCGTGGTGATCCTTCTGGGGTTGCCGCTTATGGTTACCGAGTTTACCATTGGCCGACGTTCGGGCAAGAATCCGGTGGGCGCGTTCAAAGCTTTGGCTCCGAAAGCAAAAGGCTGGGGCTCAATAGGTTACATGGGCGTGATATGCGCATTCCTCATCCTCGCATTCTACTGCACCGTGGCAGGTTGGACTATCGACGCTGTGGGAAAATCCATCATCAACTATTATCACGGCTTGGATAAGGCTACCATCCAGACTGATTTCAACAACCTGATGAACGAGTCGTGGCAACCTATCCTCAGTGAAGGCATTTTCATCTTCCTCACCGCCTTTATCATCGTAAAAGGTGTGACAAAAGGCATCGAGAAATACTCGAAAATCCTAATGCCCGTGTTGCTCGGCATACTTATCATCCTCGGTGTCAAATCGTTGACTTTATCAGGTGCAGCTGATGGTATAGAATTCTTCCTTAAACCCGATTTCTCTAAGATTACAGGCAAGGTGCTCATCAGCGCGCTCGGACAGGCGTTCTTCTCGTTGAGTTTGGGCATGGGCTGTCTGATAACCTACGGCTCCTACATCGCGAAGAACGACAACCTCACCTCCACTGCGTTCGCTGTGTGCATCAGCGACACCCTCATCGCAATTTTGGCCGGCATCGTCATCTTCCCGGCGGCTTTCACGTTCGGAATCAAGCCTGAAGCAGGCAACGAGCTGGCGTTCGTCACTTTGCCGATGCTTTTCAACCAGATGGCCGGCGGCTATTTCTTCTGCCTGATTTTCTTCTTGCTTTTGACAATAGCAGCCCTCACCTCATCCATCTCATTGCTGGAAGTGCCGGTTTTGTATCTCACCGAACAGCTGCATATAAGCCGCAAAAAAGCCACTTATTACTCGGCACTCGGAGTATTTGTGCTGTGCGTTATTTCAAGTGAAAGTCTGCACGACGGCTCCCCGCTGAGACTTTTCGGAATGAGTGTTTTCGACTCCCTCGACGCATTCACCTCGACATTCCTGATGACCATCGGTGGCCTGTTGACAGTGATTTTCCTCGGCTGGAAGATGAAGAAAGCCGATTTCATGGACGAATTCACGAACAACGGCACCGTCAATATGGAATTGAGAAAAATCATGTATTTCATCATCAAATTCTTAGCACCAGTGGCAATAACAGTAATTTTGATTACACAATTTATTAAATAAAGTTAGGAGTTAGAAGTTAGTAGTTAAATAATTTCTAACTTCTAACTAATAAAACCAATTTTTATGGATAATTTCAAGCGTTTTATGACTTTTTCGCGTGGCGAACGCATTGCAATCATTACTATCGTGTCGATAATTGTTATCATATTGATTGCCAAATACTTAATTATTTCAAATCCTCCAAAACGAACGTATTTTTTTCATGATTTGGATTCGATTATTGAACGTAGGAATGCGATGCTGGATTCGATTAGGATTGCTGATTCGATTGAGAAGCAGACTGCCAAACAGAATCAGATTCCTCGCTACGCTCGGAATGACAGAGCCGTCATTTCGAGTGAACCTCGAGCGAAGAGAGAGGGTAATCGAGAAATCTCCGAGATTTCTCCACTTCCTGCGGTCGGTCGAAACGACGTGTTAATCGACATCAACACTGCCGACACCACATTATTGAAACAGTTGCCAGGAATTGGCGGCGCTTACGCAAAATGGATAGTGGAATATCGCGAAAAACTTGGCGGATACTGCGAGACAGAGCAGCTGCTGGAGATTTATCGCATGGACACCACACGATACAACGAATTCAAAAATCAAGTGAAAATCGATTCGACTTTTATTCCTAAAAGACTGAGAATCAACTCTGATACATTTAAGGTTTTGTTAAAGCATCCTTATCTCGAATTCGACGACGTGAAGAAAATTGTGAATCACCGAGAACAAAAAGGAATGATTGCATCGTGGGAGCAACTCGTGAAAGTCGTTGGCGACGCAATCAATCCGAAATTACAGTATTATATTGATTATCAATAATCAACTACCGTATGCGTGCATTCCGCCGAGAAGGTTGACGCCGAAATACGTCATCAGCACGGTGAGGAATGCCAAAATATTGAAAATGTGGAAATTCATAGGTTTCTGCAAACCAGGAGCCATGTTTTTGTGCAAAGCGATGGCGTAAACCATCAACGTTATCAGCGACCACGTCTCCTTCGGATCCCAAGCCCAGTAAGTGCCCCACGAGATATTAGCCCATACCGCGCCAATCATGATGCCGAGCGCCAGACACATCACCGCAGGATAGTGCATCGCATGCGAGATGTCGGCCATACGTGTAACAGCAGTCTCCGAATCTTTATTGAAAATCCTGATAACCACAGCGGCTAAGCCGTTTATCAACATGAAAGCGAGCAAAGCATAGGCAATCATAATCACTGCGACATGCATGCCAAGCAGCGGTGACGAAAGCACCGGCACCAACGGCGTGATTTTCGGGTTTTTCGAGCTCATCACCGCGACAAGCATCATCAAACCGCAGACTATCAAACCTGTTGCGACAACATTAACGCCATCGGTCTTCTTCCGTGAAGCCATGACACCTGCCATCAGGAGCGACACCCAAGCCATAAAATGTTGAGTCTCAGCACTTTTAGTCAACGGGATATATCCAGCCACAATCCAACGCAGTATTATTAAAAACGTCAGGAAGGCGAACATTATCCAATTTATTGATAATGAAGTATTTGCAATGAATTTGGATATTTGTTTTCCCATAGCCGTGAAGACGCAGAAAATCACGAAAAGCACTATTCCGAAAAGTAACGAAAGATAGGCGACATAATTGTATTTTGCCCAGACATTGTAAATTTTCTCGGTTTTGAAGCGGAAATCCGAAGGCAACGACGTCGTTCCGTCGGCTGCGATGCCGTTTTTCCGCTGGTAAGCCTTGATTTTTGCCAATGTCTCCGAAAGTGTCGCAAAATCCTGTTTCACCACGAGCTCATTAAGATAACTCATTGATTTTCTGATAAATATCCATTCGTCATCGCTTAACTTCTCAGGCAGATTGTCATTTGGGCTCAGCCATTTCACCGTTCCGTCGGGCTGTTGGCAAGGATAAATCTTTGTCAAGGCACCGGTTTGGAACGACTCAACAAGATGTTTCACTTCGTCGCGCTTACTCACCTGACGCTCAGTGCCTTTCCAATATGTCGGGTAAAACATCCAGCCGGCAAGAACCTGTTCGGGCGTGAAGCCTTGGTAGGTCGTACTTCCGTAAAGTTTCACGGTAAAATCCTTCGCAAACGTCTGCATCGGCGATATTCTGCCGCCGTAATAGATGTAAAGGTCACCGATTTCAGCCGCGACATCTTTCGGCAATGTCTTGAGTTCATTGGCATTGGCAACCGGAGCTATCATCATCATTATCAGCAAGATAGCAAGGCTTTTCGCATATTGCGGCATCGGTTTTACAACTATCTTTTTAATGAAAATCAGAAGCATCGAAATTGTCAAAAGCAAGTAACCCAAATAAGTCACCGTGATACCCCAAGGGTCGTGCTGAACAGTGAGAGTGCAGCCTTTCAGGTCCTCGTCGAAATCTTCGTTAAAGAAACGGAATCCCTTGTATTTCAAGATGTTATTCATCGAAATCATGTCTTCTTTGAGGATATTGCCATCGTCGTCGGTGAGTGTCACGTATGAGACATAATCGGCATGCGACATGGTGCCGGGGTAATAGACGATGTCAAATTTATGCAGCTTGACAAAAAACGGCAACTCGCCTTTAACCGGTTCATTTTCAACAAAATGCATGCTGAAATTCTGACTTGTGGTGTATGTCAGGAAGCCGCCGAGCAGAATAAGCACTATCGCCATATGAGTGCCGAAAACAGCAGGTCTTTTCCATGTTTTCCCTTTAATGACGCTGAAAACCAGCGAGGCGGCGAAGACGAACAGTAATGTCACGAACCACCATTTGTCGTAAAACGGTGTTTTCACTAAAGTGCTGACTATCAAAGTGAGGATCGTTATAATCCGCACAATTAACGAGATTCGATGAATATTAATTTTCATAGTTAAATTTTAAGCTGCAAAAATACTGATTTTTTAAATCGCTTCAATAAATTTCACAACAGCGTAACTGTTCGAGCGCCACCTCGCTGCCCATAGTCCAACCGTCACCAAAGTCATAGCCTATATTTATCACCACATGAGGCAAATCGATTCTGCCATGACCTTTTGCGTTTTTGTAACGGTCGGGATATGAATAGCGAAACATATTATCGCTGTAAAAATGTCGGGTGAAAACCGCCTCGCCATAACCTCCAATTGTTAATTTTGATTTTGTAACTTTTTGGTTTTCAGTAGAAATTGTGTCGTTTTCAGCAGCTCTTAAATCTTCCGTCAAGGAAAAAGAAATCAAAACCGTGAAAGCGAAAAATGATAATAAAAACTTTTTCATCTCCTAAAAATTAACGCGTTTGTTGATGAGGCGAAATTACTTCACATCATAAAGCGCTGGGGTCATCATTTTTAGGGATTTTTGTTTTTTTTGCATCATCATAATTGGTGATGATATGTAAAAATTTTTTGTATATTTGCATCGTAGAAAAAATAAAAGAATTATGAACAATGCAGGGGTTTGGGCATCGATTAATGGCATCATTGCGGATGGTTTCACGCCTGAAGGTCTGCAAAAATTGGATAGTTATGCAGAACAATTCATCAGCGGGCGGTTGGTATATCAACGATTTTCACCGCGCGAACAGCATGGCTGCGCAGAGGGAGGTGCAACGCATGTCATTGCATCCTTACTCGCGGGAGCAAAAGCTGGAACAGATAGCGAGCATCAGGCAGCACTCGGCGATTTCAAAAGAGAGTGCCAATTGGGAGCGCAGCAGGAAGCAGTAATTGAGATTTCATTTGGATATCAATTAGCCGAAGGAGGCGAAGCCATTGTTTATGACCATGGTTCAACCCTTATCAAATCCATTGGATTGGACTATTTCATACAACCAATTTTTGCACTTGACCGTGTTTCTTTGCACAACGCCTATTTCCCTGAAACAGCAATGAAAGTGCTTGGATTTGGCAGAACTGCAGAGGGTGATTTTAAAGTAATTGTTGAGCAACCTTTTATAGAAGGTTCACATGTATCAGACTAAAAAATTGCCGAATTTGCCCAAAAATTAGGCTTCGGTTTAATCAATCCTAAGAATTGGACTTATGCCACCCCTGAAATCTATTTGAGCGACCTTCATGATGAAAATGTAATACGCTCAAAGGAAGGGAATATTTTCGTTGTTGATTGCGACATCAGGATAAACACGCCAGAGTTGAAATGTGGTGGAAAAAGAAAATTGAATACTGATATAGAAATCATTAATTACTTATAATCATATATGTAAAAACACTATCCCAATTTTTTTGATATTTATCACTCTTCATTCCAAATCACAGAGAAAAAAGATAAAAATTTAATCTTATTTTCGCTTATCAACAAAGATTTGTTGTTGGTCGAGACTAAATGTGAACATGCAATTATAAGCCGCGCTGAGCACACTGAAACTATTCATGCCTGCAGGACGATAAAGAAGAAAATTGCAGATGTCGGTCGGCGTGATGAAAGGATTGTCTTTCAGATGTGAATGCACTGTCATTCTTACTTCCTCGCCACCTTCTTTTGTCGGAATAGATATCAATGAATTATGATATTTGCGGAAAGCAATCGGCTCCAGATTATCGTCGAAATCAATCGAATAATCATTACCGAAAGGTATCAGATCATGCTTAACAGTTCCTTGAAGGACATACATCCTGATAAGACGGTCATTCATTTCTATAATATCAATATTCGGGGAGCCAAATGACTTGGACGCAAACAGCATTTTATCGCCATATTTGCTGATGGCTCTCTCAAGAATTATATTCTTTCTATGCCACAAAGTCCTCTCTACCTCTGAAATCGGACGGATAGAGTCGATGACATACGCTTCATTGCCAAGTGTGCTGGTTCGGTATTCAAGCACACAGTTTTCGTTGTTTCTATCAAAGAAAACAACTGCCCAGGTGTTGGCATCAGGCTTATAAGTGACACTGCCGCCCACATTCGCCAAATCACATTTTTCAAACATGAGATCAGTGGCAATCCAGTTGGCTCGCTCCGAGTAATAAAGTTGAAAACCTTCAGCGACAATGCTGTCGTTAATTGCTTGCATTTGGGCAGTCGATGGCATCTTTTTCAAAGTCGAGCATGATGCAAGACCAAATGCCACACAACAAAGTGTAAGTAACAGTTTTACGTTTTTCATAGCAATTGTTTTTTCGGTGCAAATATAACAAAAATCATTATATTTGCACCGAAAAAAGCATCTTTATGTCAAAGATTGACAATTCTCAACCAACCCGCAAAATTCGCAAAGTGTCGTTGCCTAAAGACGGCGAACGACTGCTCGAGGTCTTCGCGGCAGCGAAAGGCATCATGGCGGCGGATGGGAACGGGAACCAGTGGACTGACGGCTATCCGTCGCTGGAGATTGTACAGGCTGACATAGAGAAAGACGGCGGATTTGTGGTCGAAGACGATGGGAAAATAGTGGCTTATTTCGCATTTCTGCACTCGCCAGAACCGACATACGACAAGATTTATGACGGCAAATGGCTCGACGACACGAAACCTTACCACGTGATACACCGCATCGCGAGTTTCCCCAAAGTGCATGGTATCTTCCAGAGTATCATGGAGTTCTGCTTCGCAAGGGAACGCAACATCCGCATCGACACGCATCGCGACAACAAAATAATGCAGCATAACATCCAGAAATTTGGATTCAAATATTGCGGCATCATACATCTCGCCAACGGCGACGAACGTTTAGCATATCAGAAAATGACAGAAAAGAAAAAACTTTCCCTTACCGCCCAAATCGGCATCGCCCTCGTGCTGGCGGTGATAGCTGGCGTGCTGCTGCGCAACCAGGCTGATTTCGTCAATGAATATATCAAACCGATTGGCGCGATCTTCCTTAACTTATTGAAATTCATCGTGGTGCCACTGGTGCTATTCTCAATAATGGCAGGCATTCTTTCGATGAACGACATCTCGAAAGTGGGCAGGCTTGGACTCCGCACCTTAATTTATTTTATAACGACAACCCTTTTCGCGGTGACGCTAGGACTCGTCGTGCCAAGTCTGGTGAAAGGCTTTCTCCCGACAATCCACATCAGCACGGAAGCCATTGCAGAAGCCGTCGAGACGCCTCATCTGACGATGATGGACCAGATAGTCGCAATGTTTCCCGACAACCTCCTTACGCCGATCAACTCGATGGCGATGATGCAGGTCATTGTGATTGCCCTGTTTTTCGGCATAGCAATGGTGCACGTTGGCGAAAAAGGCGCGATGGCGCGCAAGGTGACGCTCAGCTTCAACGACGTGGTGTGCAAGATTTTGGAATATATCATGGCTTTGGCCCCTATCGGTGTGTTCTGCATGCTTACACCAGTGGTGGTTGAAAACGGTCCGTCGGTGCTTGGCTCCTACGCGGCGCTGGTGGCTTTGGCATATTTCTGCTTTGCAGTACATGCTGGCTTGGTTTATTCTTCAGCAGTATGGTTTCTGGGCGGTCTGTCACCACTGAAATTCTTCAAAGGCATGCAACCAGCCATGCTGTTCGCCTTCTCAAGTGACTCGTCAGTGGCGACACTGCCTTATTCCATGCAATGCACCGAGAAACTTGGCGTCAGCAAAGACATCGGGCGTTTTGTGCTGTCGCTGGGTGCGACCATCAACATGGACGGCGTAGCCATCTATCTCGGCGTCGCGTCGGTGTTTATGGCGAACTGCTGCGGCATCGACCTCTCCATGAGCCAGTATATGGCAATAGCGTTCGCTTCAACAATAGCTTCCATCGGAACGCCGGGTATCCCTGGAGGTAGCTTGGCGCTGATGGCGATGGTGTTCGCGTCGGCAGGAATCCCTGTAGAATGTGTGGCAGTAGCGGCAGGCATCGACCGAATCATCGACATGGGACGCACCGTGATGTCGGTCACCGGCGACGCATCTTGTGCCATCGTGATGCAAAAACTATCTAAAGTCTAAGGTCTAAAGTCTAAGGTCTAAAGACTAATGTCTAAAATATCTCGGCTGCGTCAGCTCTTCTTTTGGAGGCTCGGGGACATCCCAATAAGGGTCTTCATCGTCATTTTCGTTTTCGTCTTCGTTTTCGTCATCTTTTTCTCGTTGAGGACCCTCTTTGCGATAGACGATGGCGAGCGCAACGCCCATGATGAATCCTGAGAGATGCCCTTCCCAGGAGATATGATTTTCGATGGCATATTTAGGATAAAGTCCCCAAATCAAACTTCCGTAAAGGAAAATCACGAGAAACGAGACGATGACAAGGCTTTTGTTGCGTCTGATGAAGCCGCTGAGCATCAGGAAAAACGCCAAACCATAAATCAAGGCGCTGGCTCCAATGTGAACGCCGCCTCGTGCACCGCACCATGTCAGCAAACCGGTTGAGAACATCAAAAGAAGGCTTATCTTGGTGGCTATTGGCTTGTAGAAATAATAAAGACAAGCTCCTAACACTATGATTGGCAAGGTATTAGCATAAAGATGACTCCAGCTTCCATGAAGGAAATGGAACAAGAAAATGCCAAGAATGCCGTCGGCTTGCAACGGCTTGATGCCGAGAAACGATAAGTCAAGATGAAAGACCACCTCGACGCATTTTACCAGCCAAATGATGACGACAAACGCCAGCGGGACTATAAAACTGCGCAGAAGCCGGTTTCTCTCATCTTTGACATCGCTGTCCATCAGTTGGTCTTGAATTTGTAATGAATCTCCTTCAGCTCCTCGTTGGCCTTGGCGATTTTTTTCTTCAAGTTTTCCTTGTAGTTGACCACTTGTTTGGCTATCGAAGGATCGCCGACCGCAAGGATTTGAGCCGCCAAGATAGCAGCATTCAACGAGTTGTTGATTCCCACCGTCGCCACCGGAATTCCTGGAGGCATCTGCACTATCGAAAACAGTGCGTCCATGCCGTCGTTGCCCGATTTTACCGGGATTCCGATGACAGGTATCGGGGTCATCGCAGCTATCACACCCGGCAGATGTGCCGCCATTCCAGCCGCGGCGATAATCACTTTTATGCCACGTTTCTGTACGTTTTTAGCGAATTCTTCAACCAATTCAGGCGTGCGATGTGCGCTCAAGGCATTCATCTCGAAAGGGATCTCCATCTCATCGAAAAACGTCAAAGCCTTTTCCAAAACCGGAAGGTCCGACGTGCTTCCCATAATTACACTTACTAAAGGATTCATTTTATAAAAATTTATTTTTTGCAAAGGTACTAATAAAAATTTTTATATTTGCAAAAGTTAATAATTTTTAACATAATTTTATAACACTTTGATTATGAGCATCATAAGAGTTTCCGACAAGGAATTTGCTCCTTTTATCCCACAGGAAAAAATTGAAAATGAAATTCATCGCATCGCCAATGAAATCAAGCGAGACATGATTGACAAGGAGCCGCTGTTTCTCGTCATGCTTAACGGCGCGTTCATGTTTGCCGCCGAGCTGTTCAAGAGCCTCGACATGCCTTGCGAAATGGCGTTCGTGAAATACAAAACCTACGTCGGGACGCATAGCACCGGCAAGCCAAACGAGATGTTGGGCATTGAGCCTGAGAAAGTTAACGGCAGAAACATCGTCATCGTGGAAGATATCGTCGACTCTGGTTTCACCATGACAGAATTGCTCAAAGACCTGAATAAAAAAGGCGCGAAGAGCATTAAAATCGCCACAATGATGTTCAAGCCTAAAGCTTTGAAATACGATCTCAAGATGGACTATGTCGGAATGGAGATCGGCAACGACTTCATCGTCGGCTACGGCCTCGACTACAATGAATACGGAAGAAATCTGAAAGAAATCTATAAAATTGTTGAATAATGAATATCATACTTTTTGGACCTCCAGGTGCTGGTAAAGGCACTCAGTCACAACAACTTAAGGAAAAATACAGTCTCACTTACCTCTCAACTGGCGACATTTTGCGCGAAGAGATGGCTGCCGAGACCGAAATCGGTAAAAAAGTAAAAGACATCATCAGCAAAGGTGGCTTGGTGTCGGACGAAATCGTGGTTTCGATCATCAAAGGCAGAGTCGGCGCCAACCTGAAATCAGCAGGATTTTTGTTCGACGGATTTCCACGCACTGTGAAACAAGCCGAGATGCTCGACGAGATTATGAAAGGCTTCTCATTGAAAATCAATGCCGTTTTGAGCCTCGAGGTGCCAGAGGACATCCTCATCGCCCGCATGCTCGAACGTGGCAAGACCAGCGGTCGCGCCGACGACAACATCGACTCAATCAAACACCGTTTCGTGGAATACAGAGAGAAGACCGCACCGGTTCTCTACTACTACAAGAAACAGGGCAACCTCATCGGAATCAACGGTGTTGGCGAGATCTCAGATATTTTCGCGAACCTCTGCAAAGAAATTGACAAATTATAATGGTAGGGGCGAATAATTATTCGCCCGGGCGAATGTGATTCGCCCCTACAAATTAATGATGAATTACCAGTATTACAGCGGCGTCGCCGTTCCTGTCTTTTCGCTGCGGAGCGAGGACGGCTGCGGCATCGGTGAGTTTCTCGACTTGAAGAAGCTCGCCGACTGGTGTGCTGCGACAGGTTTGAAGCTCATTCAGATTCTGCCGATTAACGACACCACCACCGACGGCGGCTGGGGCGATTCATATCCTTATAAGTCGATAAGTACCAAAGCGTTACATCCGATTTATCTCAATGTTGAAAAGGTCGAAAAACTGAAAGACGAGAACGACATAAAACGTTTTCAAGAGCTGAAAAAAGAGCTCAACGCCAAGGAATTTGTAGATTATCCTGAGGTTTTCAAAGCCAAGATGGATTATCTTAAAAAGGTGTATGACCAGAAACGCGGTAAGAAACCTGATTTTTACGAGTTTCTGCAACAGCATTGCGACGCTCAGCTCACCGAAGCCGTTGATTATCTGCATTCTAAGGGTATCATGCTGAAGGGCGACCTGCCCATTGGCGTGAACCGAGAGAGCGACGATGTTAAACAGAATCCGCATCTTTTCAACCTGAATATGGAAACCGGCGCTCCGCCTGACGGCTTCGCGCCTCAAGGCCAAAACTGGGGCTTTCCTACATACAACTGGGCAGCGATGGAGGCTGAAGGTTTCCAATGGTGGAAAGAACGCGTCGCTTGGTTCAAAAAATATTTCGACGCCCTGCGCATCGACCATATCCTTGGATTTTTCCGCATCTGGGAGATTCCAAAAGGCAGTCCGGATGCCAGCTACGGCCATTATTCGCCGGAAAACCCGAGATTGTGGGAGATTGAGGGACGGAAAAGGTTGTCAACAATATTTGATTTGCCAACCGTAGAGAGGCACGGCCGTGCCTCTCTACAAACGGACAAACCGCTGTTAATCTGTGGCGAAGACCTCGGCATGGTGGCGCCGTGTGTGCCGGGCGTGATGCGTGAATTAGGCATCCTCAGCCTCGAAGTGCAGCGTATGCCAAAACAGAGTGGTCGCCCGTTCAGCGACCCGCGCGAGAACCCGTATCTGAGCGTCAACACCACAGGAACGCACGACATGCCTACGATTCGCGGATGGTGGGAACAAGACCGTACATTATCAGCACGTTTCTACCACGAGATGCTGAAACATACGGATAATCCGCCGTATTTCTGCGAGCCATGGGTGTGCCAGGAAATCGTTGAGCAGCACATGAACTCAAGTTCACAATGGGTCATCCTCCCGATTCAGGACTATATCGCGATAGACGGCAACTTCCGTTGGGATAACACCTGGGACGAGCAAATCAACGAGCCAGCCGACCCGAAATGGCGCTGGAAATACAGAATGCACCAGAGCGTGGAGGCATTACTAAAAAATGAAAAATTGACATTGACATTAAAGAAAATGATAAAGAATTACAGCCGTTAGCCATTAGCCACTAGTCATTAGGATTGTTCTTCCGACAACAACTAATGGCTAATAGCTAATGGCTAATAGCTAATGGCTAAAAAAACATGAAATTCCCACTGATAAAAAACACCACACAAGGCAGCAAACTCCTGACCTTCACGCTATTGCTAATCTTCGGATTGATTTTTAGCAGCTTACTCGGATTTTTGATAACCATGATGAACGGTGGAGGCTTTACCGATTTGAAAAATCTACAAATCACACAAATTTTAAATCAGGTAGTGGGCTTCATGCTGCCACCTGTTCTTTACGTGTTGCTTGTCAAGGAAAAGCCTTTTAACTATCTGGGATTCAAGAAGATACCAATCTGGTCGTTACTCGGCATAGTTGCAATGCTCACAATTATCCCGTTCCTCAGCATGGTGTCGGAATGGAACGACGGCATCGTTTTTCCTGAATCGTTGCGCGCGCTTGAAGAAAAACTGCGCGGCACTCAGGAAATGTCAGAGAAAATCATAAAGATGTTCATCTCACAAGGCTCGCTTTTCTCCAGTTTGGTAATTATCGCGGCTTTGGCGGCCGTCAGCGAGGAGCTTCTATTCCGTTCGGTGATACAGAAAGCGTTCGTCAAAGTCATCGGGAACCCGCACCTCGCAATCGTCGTGACAGCCATCATTTTCTCGGCTTTCCACATGGATTTCTTCGGATTTTTCCCACGCGCGATTCTCGGCCTGATGCTCGGCTATATGTTCTATTTCAGCGGTTCCATCTTCCCGTCGATGCTGATGCACTTCGTCAACAACGCCACAATCGTGGTACTTTACTACATGAACACACGAGGCTTCAGCGACATCGACGTGGAATCATTCGGCAGCACCAGCAATGCAATTGTGATAATTTTGAGCTTAATCGTAACAGTCGCAATATTTATAACTTGTTATCGTTTAAAAAACAAAACTGAACAACTAAAAAATGACAATTGACAAGCTTTTCATATTTAAATTCCTAAAGTTCGGAGTCGTAGGATTTTCCGGCGTTTTCGTTGATTTCGGCATCACCTGGCTCTGCAAGGAGAAAATCAAAATCAACAAGTATGTGAGCAACGCCATCGGCTTCATCTGCGCCGCCACGTCGAACTATATTTTAAACCGAATCTGGACGTTCCAGAGCGAGAATGCCGAGGTCGCCACGGAATACGGGAAATTCATGCTTGTTTCCGCTATCGGATTGGGAATCAATTCGTTAACGCTTTATCTTTTGACCGACAAATTGAAATGGAATTTCTACGTCAGCAAGATTTTCGCTATCGGCGTCGCCACGCTGTGGAATTTCTTCGCGAATGTGATGTTTACCTTTAAATAAAAAGAATTTCTTTTTTCCCTTTCTTTACACTAATTCCGTATATTTTTTCAAGAAATCCTCTGCAAAAATCAGCGGCATCAGGTTATCCATTTTATCGCTGATGATGATCGGACCTTCTTCGCCCTGCATGATGACGCGCAGCGGCTGGTTGTGACGGCTCTCCGCCTCTATCATCACCTGACGGCAGCTGCCACAAGGCGGGACGGGCTGCGTAATCTTTCCGTCGCTGCCAATAGCTGTGACAGCGAGAGCAACGATAGGCTGATCGGGATAGTTGGCTTGAGCCGAGAACAATGCCACGCGCTCAGCACAGAGTCCTACAGGATAAACCGCGTTTTCCTGGTTGCAACCTATGACAATGGTTCCGTTTGCAAGTCGCACCGCAGCACCTACACGGAACTTCGAATATGGTGCGTATGCGCTCTTTGCGGCTTCCTTTGCTGCAAGCAAAAGGGTGCGGTCATCGTCGTTCAGCTCGTCGATGGAGTTGAACTCAAGAAAAGAAAGTGTGAGTTTATGTTTTTTCATGTCTGTTAATTTGTTCCTTTCAAAATGTTATTGTATTGTTCCTGGTCAAGGATGATTTCAAAAGCCTTCTTCAGCTCATTGTCGTCGTCCAGAGTAGAGATAATACGGCCTTTCTGATAGTAATAACGGCTCACAATCTCATATTTCAACAGGTCTTCGATCTCGTCTCTGTTGTCGACAAGGTCTTTTGTCTTCTCCTCCTCTATCTTCGCAACCACTTGATTAAGAACTGGTTGTATCTCATCGAGATAACCTTCGAGTTTGGCTGTCTTTTCAAGTGTCTTGATGTCCAACTCGCTCTTCGAAGTAAACGTAAATCCTTCATCCTTAACGAATTGCATAAAGTCGTCGTAAATTTTATCGGTGATTTGAAAATCTTTTGCCGGCTTTATCGATTTATGCTCGCTGTAAAACTTGTTGGCGTATTTGAAGAACAAGTTTTTCGCGTAAAGATGTGTGGCGATTGTCGACATCAGCTCAGGTTCGATCTTCACATCCGGCTGGATGCCGTGACCTTCGTAAACGACGCGGCCGTTAGCGGTGTGGAACTGTTTGCCGAGGGTGTCGTTCTTGGCGATAGTGTCGGCATTTCTCTTGTTCTTTTTCGAATAATCTATTTCCTGGATGCAGCGGTTGCTTGGCAGGTAATAATGTGCCACCGTCACCTTGATTTGAGTGTTGTAACTCATAGGTAAGATATTCTGTACCAAGCCTTTACCGAAGGTTCGCTGTCCCACGATGACGCCCCTGTCGAAGTCCTGAATCGAGCCGGAGACGATTTCCGATGCCGACGCGCTGCCTTCGTTGACGAGAATCACGAGCGGGATGTCGAGGTCGAGAGGCTCGTTTTTAGTGTAGTGGTTATAGTTCTGGTCGGCGACCTTACCTTTCTGATACACAACGAGTTTGTTCTTAGGAACGAACATATTCACAATGTCGACGGCCTCGTTGAGCAGACCGCCGCCGTTGCCACGCAAGTCAAGGATGAAACCCTTGAGCTCGTGTTCCTTCTTCATGTCGACAATAACTTTTTTAAGCTCCTTGGCGCAATCTTTGGTAAACTGCGACAAAATGGCGTAGCCGATGCCATTGTCGAACACCGTCGAATAAGGGATGTTGTCGATTTTTATCTTCTCGCGTTTGAGTTCCTTCACGATAGGCTCTTTCTCGCCGAGACGCTGCATCTTCAGTTTCACGGTGGTGCCAGGAGTGCCTTTCAGCAACTCGCTTATCTCGCTTGAGTTTTTACTTGACACATCTATTCCGTTGATTTCCAAGAATATATCACCAGGAATCAGACCAGCTTTCGCGGCGGGAAATCCTTCGTAAGGCTCCGAAATCATCGTTTTGCCGTCGGAATACTGAATAAGCGAGCCTATGCCGCCGTATTCGCCTGTCGTCATCAGTTTCACGTCTTCGATTTGCGACTCCGGGATGAAAACAGTGTATGGGTCGAGGCCTTGGAGCATGGCGTTTATGGCTGTCTCGTTGAGTTCCGCCGGATTAATCTCGTCGACGTAATACATATTGAGCTGACGCAACACATTATTATATATGTCGATGCTCTTCGAAATTTCAAAATTGTTCTTTCTCGTCTGCGCATTGACGTTTATCGCAGTGAGAATCAGCAGGATAATGGTTAATTTAAGATATTTCATATTTCTTTCAACTTTCAACTATCAACTTTCAACTGTTAACTTTCAACTGTCATGGTACTGGGTCATAACCTGAGCCGCCCCAGGGGTTACACGATGCCACTCGTTTTATCGTCAGCCAGCCGCCTTTGATTGCGCCGTACTTGCGAATCGCCTCGATGCTGTAGTTGGAGCATGTCGGGGTGTAGCGGCAGTTGCGTCCGATGAAAGGAGAAAGCGTGTACTGATATATTTTTATCAGCAAAATCAAGAAGTTAGCCGGCAGTTTTATAATGAATTTTATCATAATTTCTCAACCAAACGTTCAACAACTTTCTTTATCTTCTCCTCCACCTCGCTGTATTTCAATATAACGGTGGCGGTATATACTAACGCAACATCCAGCGTTTTGTTGTTTGCTTGGCATAATTTCATCAGCTCCGACTTGTTTTTTCGCCAACCTTCACGGATAAGTCGCTTCACTCGGTTGCGTTTAAAGGCGTGATGAAATCTTTTTTTAGAAACGGAAATAAGTATTCTCGGAATCGCATCTTCCTGATTCTCAGCATCATAAAGATGGACAACTACACGAAAAGGATACAACGAAAATCCTTTTCCTTCTTCAAATAAAGTCTGTACAGCTTTTTTAAGATAGATACGCTGCGATTTCGGTAGTCCTTCCTTGAGTTCCAATTATTTTTTCTTTGCTTTTTTGATTTCAGCCTCAAGGTACTCTTCGATAGCCATAGTTATTGAAGGGGCTGTCTGTGTAGGAGCGCTGAGGCTAAGATTGAAACCGGCGTCGGTGACGGCCTTGGCTGTTGACGAGCCGAGAGCGCCTATCGCCACTTCGCCTTGCACGAAGTTCGGGAAGTTGATTTTCAGTGAGTCGATACCGGCAGGGCTGAAAAACACGAGCATGTCGTATTTTGTAATATCTATTTCGTGAAGATCAGACGGCACGGTGCGGAAAAGCATTGATTTCTTGAAGTTGAGCTTCGCCGCGTTCATCATCTCGGTGTAATCCTCACTCGTCACGATGTTGGAAGAAGGCAGGAAATATGTCTCTTCTTTGTGTTTCTTCATTATCTCGATAAGGTCGGCAAAAGTCTGGTTTCCATAGAAAATCTTACGTTTGCGGAACTGTATATAATGCTGGAGATACAGTGCTGTCGACTCATTCACGCAGAAATATTTGAGGTCGTCCGGCACGGTATAACGCATTTCCTTTGCGATGCGAAAGAAATGATCCACAGCGTTGCGGCTTGTCAGGATGATTGCGGTATAATCAGTGAGTTTCACATGGTCTTGCCTCAATTCTGAAGCTTCCACGCCTTCCAACTTGATAAATTTCTCAAAATCTATCTTGACATTATACTTCTTGATGATACTTTCCCAATGAGTTTTAGAAATATCAGCTGGTTTTGGCTGTGAAACGAGTATGTTTTTGATCTTCATCTCTATAATACACAATTAGTTACAATCAATCTACACATCATCGTGATGGCTATTGCCACCGGTATGATTTCGAGGGTGCAAAAATACAAAAAAATATTAAACAAATTCATTTTTGATAAAATTTGGAATTCAAAAAATGTTTTTATAATACGAATCCCAATAAAAATAAGTAAAAGAGAAAATGTTATAATTAAAATTGTTTTTGTCGGGTAGAAAATTATGACGAGGCCGAGAACTATCATTAGGATATTGATGACCGTCATGGCGGAAAGATGCGCCACTTCATGATGATTTGTCGCCGTCTCTATATCGAAAAGCCATCCGTAAAGAGATATAAAAAGGTATTGGATGATAAGCAAGGCCGCGATGAAGACGCATACATCGACGTAAAAGCCCCAGCTGCTGTAAAGTATTGTATTTCCTGAGAAAACGAGCACTATTTTCTGAATTATCAAGGCCAAAAGCGCCACATAAGCCACAAAAACAGACAACCCGTTGATACTCATGACTGGATTCCATTCGCGCGTCATCTTGTCAAAATCGGAAGTTTTGAACGACACAGCCAACATTGTACGGAAGCGCAATGCGAACAGCTGTTTATTAATCATCATTAATATTATGGCTAAGAAAACGACAATGAAATTCCACGAGGGCGAAATATACTCCACAACACGCGGCAGCGGCTCGCACATCGAACCGATATTTTCTGTAACTATCTGAAAATCAATAGTGTCATTCATCAAAATCCATCTTGATTTTATTCTGCAAAATTATTGAAAAAATTTGGATTATTAAGATAAGATTTGTATTTTTGCAGAATATTTTTTAGCATAACAATATCAAAACATAATTACAATGGGACTCATTGAAGAAATCATCCAAAACGCGCAGGCCAACAAGCAGCGCATCGTGCTCCCAGAGGGAGATGAACCAAGAACATTGAAGGCAGCCGACCGCATCATCGCCGACGGCATCGCTGACGTTATTTTAATCGGACCAGCTCAGAAAATCGCCGACATGGTCGCCGAATTCGGTTTGAAAAACATCAAAAACGCTCGCGTCATAGATCCTCAGACCAACCCTGAGAGACAGAAATACGCCGATTTGCTTTTCGAACTTCGCAAGAGCAAAGGCATGACACCGGAGCAGGCATACGACCTCGCAGGCAACTTCATGTACCTCGGCATTTTGATGGTGAAGGCAGGTGAAGCCGACGGTCTCGTCAGCGGCGCACGCTCAACCACAGGCGACATGCTCCGTCCTGCCTTGCAGATCATCAAGACTGTTCCTGGAGTTACATGTGTTTCAGGTGCTTTCACGATGTTCTTACCTGAAGGATGCCCTTACGGCACCAATGGACGTATGGTGTTTGCCGACTGCGCAGTCACACCTATGCCAACAGCCGAACAGCTCGCTGAAATCGCCATCTGCACAGCCGATACAGCAAAGGCAATCGCTAAGATCGACCCTGTGACAGCCATCTTGAGCTTCTCGACCAAGGGTTCAGCAAAACACGAAGTCGTTGACAAAGTCATCGAGGCCACACGCATCGCACAGGAGCGTCGTCCTGACCTCGTCCTCGACGGTGAACTTCAGGCTGACGCCGCCATCGTGCCATCAGTCGGCTCAAGCAAGGCTCCGAACAGCCCGGTGGCAGGTAAAGCCAACACATTGGTATTCCCATGCCTCGAGGTGGGTAACATCGCTTACAAACTCGTGCAGCGTCTCGCCGGCGCCGAAGCAGTGGGTCCAGTGCTCCAAGGCTTGGCAAAACCTTGCAACGACCTCAGCCGCGGATGCTCAATCGACGATGTTTACAAACTCGTTGCGATTACTTGCAACCAAGCGATTGCACAGAAAAAGTAAATGAGATTCCTCCCTTCGGTCGGAATGACAGCGGTTTATGGTTAGCAACGACCATTGTCATTCCGAGCACGAAGTGCGAGGAAACTCAAAAAAAAGAAATAAAATTTTACAATTATGAAGATATTAGTTTTAAATTGCGGTTCGTCATCAATTAAGTATCAGTTGATTGAGATGGACGAGAAGAACCACTCGGTATTAGCCAAGGGTTTGTTGGAGCGCATCGGCCTCGAAATGGGCGAATTCACCCACAAATGGAACGGACAGAAGCACTACGAACAGCTTCCTATCCCGAACCACACAGAGGGTATCAAGATTGTGCTTCAAGCACTTACAAATAAAGAATACGGCGTCATCAGCGACCTGAAAGAAATCAAAGCTGTCGGTCACCGTGTGGCACACGGCGGAGAGAAGTTCACTCACAGCGTCCGAATCGACGACAACGTCATCAACATGATTAAGGATCTCTGCGACCTCGCTCCATTGCACAACCCAGGCGCTCTTCAGGGCATCGCGGCAATGCAGGCAGTGCTTCCGGGCATCCCGATGGCAGCAGTGTTCGACACATCGTTCCACGCCACCATGCCGCCAGAGGCATATCTCTACGCTATTCCTTACGAATACTATGAGAAATACCGTGTACGTCGCTACGGATTCCACGGCACAAGCCACAAATACGTCGCTGAAAAAGCCGCTGAATATGTCGGCAAAGACTGGAAAAACACGAAAATCGTCACATGCCACCTCGGCTCAGGCGCATCTATCGCAGCAGTTGAAAACGGCAAGTCGGTGGAGACATCAATGGGCTTCACCCCTGTCGAAGGCCTCGTGATGGGCAGCCGCACCGGCGACCTCGACCTTGGCGCTTTCATGTACATCATGGACAAGGAAGGCTACAACACCAAGGAGATGAACACTTTGGTGAACAAGAAGTCGGGACTCATCGGCATCACCGGTAACTCGCAGGATATGCGCGACGTGCGTGCAGGCCGTGATGCTGGCGACGAGCGTTGCACCTACGCCTTCAACATGTTCGCACACCGCGTAAAGAAATACATCGGCGCTTACGCAGCCATCATGAACGGCATGGACGTCCTCGTGATGACAGGCGGCATCGGCGAAAACGCATGGTTTATGCGTGAGGCCATACTCGAAAACATGGAGTTCTTCGGCATCAAGATCGACAAGAAGCTGAACGAGACCATCATGGGCGACGCAGCCGTCATCTCAACACCTGACTCAAAGGTGAAGGTGGTTGTATATCCTACAGACGAGGAATATATGATTGCTAAGGATACGTTTGATTTGGTCAAATAGCCATTAGCCATTAGTTGTTAGCCATTAGAGCTCTAACTAGTGGCTAATAGCTAATGGCTTTTATCCTCTATCGTAATGCGGCATCTCCTCAGGAATGACCATTGAATATTCAACAAGACCTTTTATGACGCCGTCTTCATACCAAGGTGTTTGGTAAATAATTTTTTTCTTGCCTTTCTTCGAAATTGTATATACATTGGTGGCTGCGGCACTCAACATGTGTTTTATTATCTGTTGCGAACGCTCGTTGTGGCAGCCCATCATATTTTTGCCACGGACATCGCCATTGACTTCAATAGAGCTATTGTTCTGATACACAACATTTCCTTCAGTGTCGCTCACCGTGATAGCGACATTCACTTCTTTAAAAAAATCGATATTCATAGTTTTTTAATTAAATTTTTTGCAAAATTACATAATTTATATTTAAATTGAAATAAAATCGTTATATTTGCAGACTATTTTTACAGTTTTGAAAAAGCTATATTTCTACATAATAAAATCGTATATTGGCACATTTATTTTCACGTTTTTTGTTGCCATTTTCATCCTTTTGATGCAGTTTTTGTGGACTTACATCGACGATTTCATCGGTAAAGGCCTGGAATTCAGCGTCATGTTCAAGCTGCTTTTATTTACTTCCGTCACCTTCGTCCCTATGGCTTTGCCGCTGGCGATTCTGCTCTCGTCGCTGATGTGTTTCGGTAACTTAGGCGAATATTACGAACTCGTCGCGATGAAGGCGAGCGGTATATCCACCTGGAAGATAATGCGCCCGTTGCTTTATTTCTCACTGATAATGAGCATCTTGGGATTTTTCTTCTCGAACAACGTGATGCCAGTGGCCAACCTCAAGATGCAGACGATGCTTTACGACGTGAGTCATAAAAAGATGACGCTCGAAATTCCAGAAGGCGTGTTTTATCGCGGCATCGACAAATATGTCATCAAGGTGGCGAAGAAAAGCAAGGACGGCAACTGGATGTACGACGTGATGATTTACGACCACACCGACGGTAAAGGAAATGTGAAAGTCACCGTAGCCGACTCAGGCTACATGGCCATGACGCCAAGCCAGCGTGAGATGATTTTCACGCTTTACGACGGATACAACTACAGCGAAGTCATTGACGACAAAGACTATCGCATCCGCCGTCCGTTCCAGAAGATGGCCTTCAAACGGCAGTTTGTGATATTCGACATGTCGCAGTTCGACATGAAACACATGAGCGAAGACGCTTTCAAGAACCATCAGACGATGATGAACATCAAGCAGTTAAACATCGCGATAGACTCTCTGAACATCGAATACGGCAACAGGATGGAATCGAACAACAAGTCGTTGATAAACAGGTTCCAATATCTAAACATGGATAAAGACAATCTTGTGAAGGCCGACGCCAAAATCAAGAAAAGATATGGCACCGCGACAAACAACGACACTATCCCTGTTTTCCTTTGGCCACTGTTGAGCAACCTCCCGGAGAAGGAACGTCAGTCGGTGATAAGCATCGCCGCCGCCAACACCACCAACATGAAAGAGAGCATCTCCATCTCCGACAACAATATGAGGCGTTTCAGGATCAACATCAGAAAACACGAGCAGGTGCTGAACCAGAAGTTCACGTTGAGTGTGGCGTGCATACTGTTTTTCTTCATAGGCGCTCCGCTCGGGGCCATCATCCGCAAGGGCGGCTTGGGCATGCCTGTCGTCGTCAGCGTGGTGTTTTTCGTGATTTATTACGTCATCACCATCATTGGAGAACGTGTGGCGGTAAACGGCGAGATGTCGGTGTTCCTCGGTGCGTGGATCTCGTCGATAGTGCTCTTCCCTATCGGCATCTTCCTCACCTTCAAGGCAACCACCGACGCCGCTCTGCTCGATGCCGAGTCGTGGAAGAAACTCTTTTCAAAAAAACGTAAAAAAAGCTAAACGATATGAATATCCTTCTGTTATGCAATAAATCACCGTTTCCGCCGAGTGAAGGCGGTCCGATGGCAATGAACAGCGTCGTCATGGGGCTGCTGGAAGCTGGTCATAACGTGAAAGTGATGGCTTTCAACAGCAACAAGTATCACGTCGACGTTGAAAGCATCCCTGAGGAATATCGCAAGAAGACAAGGATTGAATTTATCGATATAGACTTGAGTGTCAAGCCAATAGAAGCTTTGAAAAACCTGTTCTCCGACGAGTCGTATCACGTCAAGAGATTCGTTTCGGAGAAGTTCAGAAACAGACTCATCGAGGTCTTGAAGGAAGAGAAATTCGACATAGTGCAGCTTGAGATGATTTACATGGCGCCGTACATCGAGACCATCAGAGAGCATTCCGACGCGACGATAGTTTTGCGCGCACACAACGTGGAGCATAAGATATGGGAACGCATATCGAAAAAGACAGTTTTCTTCGCCAAGAGATGGTATATCAACCACCTCGTACAGACCTTGCGAAGCTACGAGATGAGCATACTCGACAAAGTCGACGGCATTGCCGCGATAACGATAACCGACGCCAGTTTTTTCCGACGCGTGACGGCGACACCGGTGATAGACCTGCCTTTCGGCGTTGACATCGACAAGTTCGACCCTGTTTTCGAGGTCAGCGACGCCCCAACATTCTATCATATCGGCTCGATGAACTGGATGCCTAACGAAGAAGGCATAAAATGGTTTTTGAAAAACGTTTGGAAGAAGGTGACAAAACGCGTTCCAAAGGCGAAGCTGTATCTGGCGGGAAGAAACATGCCTAAATGGATCTATAAGAAGAAGATAAGAAACGTCGAGGTGGTAGGTGAAGTGCCTGACGCTCATGAGTTTGTAAATCAGCACAACGTGGCGATAGTACCGCTTTTGTCGGGCAGCGGCATGCGCATCAAAATCATCGAGTCGATGGCATTGGGAAAGACCGTGATCACGACGTTGGTGGGTGCCGAAGGCATTCAATATTCCGAGTTCGACAACATCATCATCGCCGACAACGAGCCAAAGATGGTGGAGAACATCGTCAGGCTGTACAAGCACCCCGAAGAAGCAGAGGCAATAGGCCTCAACGCGCGCCGTCTCGTCGAGGAAATTTACGATAACAAAAAGATTATCAACAGGTTGGAGATTTTCTACAACGAGTTGAAATCGAAAAGAGAAATAACTGTTTTAAACTAAATGAAGATTTTCGTATTATTACCAAGGATTCCGTGGCCGCTTGAGAAAGGCGACAAGCTCAGAGCTTACAACCAAATCAAGCAGTTGGCGAAAAACAACGAAATAATTCTCTGCGCCCTGAACGACAACAAAAAAGTCGACAAGCAAGCGGCCTTTCAGGCGATGCAGCCATTCTGCGCTTCAATAAACTTCATCGATCTCCCTAAAATAGGCATACTTTTCAATGTTTTCAGGTCGTATCTGCTCGGCTTGCCGATACAATGCGGCTATTTCTACAGCTCGAAGGCAAAGAAGAAGATACATCAACTCATCGAGCACCACAAGCCCGACATGCTTTTCGGACAGTTGTTACGTGTGGCGCCTTATCTTCATAAAGTCAAAATCCCGAAGACCATCGACTACCAAGACGTTTTCTCGATGGGAATGAAACGCAGAGCCGAGATAGCGGGCATCTTCACGAGGCCGTTTTTCGAGATGGAATACAACCGCTTGAAGAGATACGAGAACAAGATTTTCGACGAGTTCGACGTTAAGACCATCATCAGCGAGCCTGACCGCGCCAACATCGACCATCCCGACAAAAATAAAATACTCATAGTGCCGAACGGCGTCGATCACGACTATTACAAGCCGTTGGAGCGTGAGAAAAAATACGACATCGTATTCACCGGCAACATGGGATATGCGCCCAACGTCAACGCAGTGGAGTTTTTGGCTTATGAGATCATGCCGAAGGTGTGGGAAGATTTCCCGAACGCGAAGCTGTATATCGCCGGCGCCCAGCCCGACATGAGAGTTAAGAAAGTGGCTTGCGACAACATCATAGTGAGCGGCTGGATCGACGACATGCGTGAGGCATACGCCCAGAGCCGCATCTTCATAGCGCCGATGCGCATCGGAACAGGACTGCAGAACAAGCTTCTCGAGGCAATGTCGATGAAGATTCCGTGCATCACCACGTCATTGGCCAACGGGTCGCTACATGCCGTCAACGGGAAGGAGATTTTGGTCGACAACAGCTCATCGGAGCTCGCCGCCGACATCGTTTTCCTTTTGAGACATCCCGACAAAGCCGCTGAGATAGCAGAAGAAGGATATAATTTCGTGAACCGCGTCTACGACTGGGGAGCAGCGACGAAGATTATGGAAGACGCGATGATAACAGTTTTACAAAGTTAGTAGTTAGAAGTTAGCAGTTTGAAGTTAAACTAAACATCCGACAACTGCTAACTACTAACTGCTAACTACTAACTAAAAAATTATGGCACAAAACGACGACAAAAAAATCATCTTCTCGATGGTCGGAGTGAGCAAAATCATACCGCCGTCACGACAGATTTTGAAAGACATTTACCTCTCGTTTTATTATGGAGCGAAGATAGGCATCATCGGCTTGAACGGCGCCGGAAAATCAACATTGCTGCGCATCATCGCCGGCAAAGAGAAGTCGTACAACGGCGAAGTGGTGTTCTCGCCGGGCTATTCCGTTGGAATGCTCGACCAGGAACCGCAACTCGACGACAGCAAGACAGTGCGCCAAGTTGTGGAAGAAGGCGCGCAGGAAGTTGTGGATTTGCTCAAAGAATACGAAGAGATAAGTAATAAATTCGCAGAACCGGATGCTGATTTCGACAAACTCATCGAGCGACAAGGCGAGCTGACTGAGCTCATCGAACAACACGACGGATGGAACCTCGACAGCAAACTCGAGCGTGCCATGGACGCGTTGAACTGCCCCGATGGCGACACTCCGGTGAAGAACCTCTCGGGAGGTGAACGCCGTAGAGTAGCTTTGGTTCGTCTGCTCCTGCAGGAACCTGATATCTTGCTCCTCGACGAGCCAACCAACCACCTCGACGCAGAGGCAATCCAATGGCTGGAAAGCCATCTGCAGCAATATAAAGGTACTGTGATCGCTGTCACCCACGACCGTTACTTCCTCGACCATGTTGCAGGATGGATTCTCGAACTCGACCGTGGCGAAGGCATTCCATGGAAAGGCAACTACTCGTCGTGGCTCGACCAGAAGACCGCACGCATGGCGATGGAAGAAAAGACAGAAAGCAAGCGCCGCAAGACTTTGGAACGCGAGCTCGAGTGGGTGCGCATGGCGCCAAAGGCACGCCACGCCAAGGGCAAGGCACGTCTGGAGTCGTACGAGAAGATGCTCAATGAAGACGTGAAAGAGAAAGAAGAAAAACTCGAGATATATAGTCCAAATGGCGACCGTCTCGGCAACAAAGTCATTGAGGCTAAGAACGTTACAAAAGCCTTCGGCGACAAAGTGTTGTTCGAAAACCTCAGCTTCAGTCTGCCTCCGGCGGGCATTGTGGGCGTGATTGGACCTAACGGAGCAGGTAAAACCACCCTCTTCCGCATGATTATGGGCCTCGAAAAACCTGACGCAGGCACCTTCGAAGTCGGCGAGACGGTGAAAATAGGCTACGTCGACCAGCAACATGCCGAGATCGACCCAGAGAAGACCGTCTGGGAAGTGATTTCTGGCGGCAACGAGCTCATACAGCTCGGCAAGCGCACCATGCCTTCGAGAGCCTACGTCTCGAGATTCAACTTCGGCGGCGACGCTCAGCAAAAGAAAGCGGGAGTGCTTTCAGGCGGTGAAAGGAACAGAATGCACTTGGCCTTGACGCTCAAGCAAGAAGCCAACGTTTTGCTTCTCGACGAGCCGACTAACGACATCGACGTGAACACTTTACGCGCTTTGGAAGAAGGTTTGGAGAACTTCGCGGGCTGCGCCGTTATCATCTCGCACGACCGCTGGTTCTTGGATAGAATCGCGACACATATCTTGGCATTCGAAGGCGACTCGCAGGTTTATTTCTTCGAGGGAAGCTATTCGGAATACGAAGAAAATAAGATCAAACGTCTTGGTAATCAACAACCTAAAAAATTTAGATACAAAAAATTGATGTAATATGAAAAAACTTTTTACTACATTTATCGTTATTTTATTGAGTATCAATGCATTTGCATTGGACGTTTGGGACGGCAGTGCTTCACCTTGGACGCATGGCAGCGGCACTTCCAGTAATCCTTATCTCATTGAAACGGCAGAGAACCTCGCCTATCTCGCCCAGAAAGTCAACGAAGGCTATCAGGCACAAGGCATGGCGGTCTTTAAATACACTTATTTCCTGTTGACCGACGACCTTGACTTGAACAACATCAATTGGACCCCGATCGGAAGTATTAACATGAACATGCAAGGCTTTTATTTTGCCGGAGTTTTCGACGGCTGGTATCACAATATCGACCATCTGAAGATTCAGACAAATGCGGATGTCTGCGGCCTCTTTGCAGGCTTGGGCGGAGAGCAAGGACCTCCACCAGGAGACAGAACTGGAGTTATTAAGCATCTATCTGTGACCAACGGCAACATCACATCGACAGGCACCGGTGCGGCAGGCATCGTGGGTGGAATGGCTGGCGAAGCATTTGTCTATCAATGCAGTTTTTCCGGCACCATCAGCGTTAGCAACAACGGTTCTTATTGCGGCGCAGGCGGTATTGCAGCGGCCATAGCAGAAAACTCAGGCATCGATGAGTGCTCGTTCCATGGCAGCATCACAGCAACCAACAACGGAGGCTTCACTGGAGCGGCAGGAGCGGGCGGCATCGTCGGTATCGCCATGAATCAAGCGACGATAAGCCAATGCTATAACACTGGCACCATCACAGGCAGCGCATTTATGTTAAGTGTAGCAGCAGGCATCGTGGGCGCAACATTGCAGGAAAATAACGTGAGCGTTCGAGATTGCTACAACGTTGGCACAGTGAACGCAGGAACAAAAGGAGGCATCTTCGGCATGGTGAGCCCTATCAACCCGACGAAAGACGAAGTATCTATTGACGTCAGCAACTGCTTCTACCTCAACACCTGCGGCGGAACCACCAACTACGGCACCTCAAAAACATCTGATGAGATGAAGACCGAGCAGTTCAAGAACCAAATCGACATGAGTTCACACGCTTTTGTGATGGACAACGGCACCAACAACGGCTACCCTATCCATGCTCTCACTGGTTTCATAATTTACGAAGCCAAAGATGTCACAGCACATACAGCAACGCTGTCGGCCGATCTACATCCAGGAAATGCTTCATTCTCAAGGGCTTACTTTTTCTATGATAACGAAGCTGGCACATATTATCATGAGGTTGAAATCGGCACCGAAGGCTATGTGGAAGCCATCATTGAAAACCTCGAGCCAAACACAGCCTACATGTTTTCCATGAGCGCAGAATATTCCGACGGTGGTTTCGTCGGCTTCAGCCCACACTGGTTCATGACTTCCGACAACGAAGGAATTGCCGAAATCTCAAATTCAGATATTTGCATCTACCCTAACCCGACTTCAGATTTCATCCGTATCGGAAACGTTGAGCCTCAATTTGTTACAATCTATTCCATTGACGGAAGATTGGTAAAAACAGTTGAAAATGCCAACGTTGTTGACGTAAGGGATCTGAACAAAGGGGTGTACCTTATTAATATAGACGGAGCTATTAAAAAGTTTTTAGTCTTTAGTTACTAGAGTCTAACGACTAATGACTAAAGACTTAACTCTTCCATTACTTTGCCGGCCAATCTGCTGGTGCCGACACGGAAATAGTTATTATTGAGCCATTTCTCGCCGAGGATGTCTTTCACTATATAATAATAGGTGAGTGCATCCTCGATAGTTGACATGCCACCGGCAGGTTTGAAACCTACCATCTGGCCTGTCGCCTCGTAGTATTCCTTGATGGTGTCGCACATCACAAGAGCTGCCATAGGTGTGGCATTGACAGCGATTTTCCCTGTCGAAGTCTTGATGAAATCAGCACCCGCCAAGATAGCTAACTCGCTGGCTTTGCGGATGTTAGCCGGAGTTTTCAGCTCGCCGGTTTCCAAAATAACCTTAAGATGAACAGGTGATTTACAAATCTCACGAATCGCCTGAATCTCGTTGTAAACCTCGTCATAATTCCCTGCAAGGAATGTGCCGCGTGAAATCACCATATCGACCTCGTCGGCACCCTGCTCAACGCAATATGCGACCTCTTTTTTCTTCAAATCGAACGGCATCTGACCCGAAGGGAAGCAACACGCCACCGTCGCCACCTTGATTCCGCTACCTTTCAACAAGCCCTTAGCCTGCTTCACAAACGGACTGTAGATACAGATGGCAGGAACCGAGATTCCCATGCTATTCTTCTGAAAATCAATGGCTTTGGCGCAAAACTCCTCAATCTTCTTGGCATTGTCAAACGCCTCTAAAGTGGTAAAATCGATGCTCTGGAAAATGGTTTTCAACGCCTCTTTTCTGTCGCCCTGAGACTGTTTTTTAACAATCGCCTCAATCCTCGACTGAAGCTGTTCCTCTGTATAATTATAAGATTTGAAATTCATAAACAGTTATTTTTTAACAACATGCAAAGATACTAAAAAAATTCCTAATTTTGCACAAAATTTAGAATACATATTTCAAATGAAAAAATATCTGTTATTAACACTTTTCGCAATTTTCGCGACAGCGTCATTTTCTCAGGAATTAGATCTTAAAGACTTCAAAATCAACAAGTTGAAACTTGAAGTTAGAACCGATTTCGATCATTTTTCCGATGGCGACAGCTCTGGCTTCAGCGGCAGATATCTCAACTTCGTCATTTCAGGCGACATCACAAAAGAGCTTTTTTACGCTTATCGTCAGAGACTTAACAAGGTACAAGGCAACAACAACTTTTTCGATGCCACAGATTATCTCTATCTCGGTTGGCGTATCAACAAAAACTTCTCGTTGACGGTCGGTAAGGAAGTCGTGGCGATGGGCGGCATCGAGTATGACCTCGCTCCTATCGATGTGTATTTCCATTCGCTGTTTTGGAGTAATTTCAACTGTTACGAGTTCGGTACCAATTTCATCTACACCTCAGATGACGAGAGAAACATCATCACTTTACAGTTTACCAACTCACCATTTACCAACGAGCTCTACGACAATCTTTACAACTACAGTTTACATTGGCGTGGCAATTTCAAGCATTTCGGACCTGTCTGTTCCGTTAACATGTATGAATACAAAAAAGGAGCTTTCCTAAATGTCATAGCTCTCGGAACATCTTATCAGTTCGGTCCGGTGTCAGGCTATCTCGACTTTGCCAACCGCGCACACGGCGACCAGTATCAGTTTTTCTTTAAAGACATAACCTACATCGGCCGTGTCGGTGTCACATTTTGGGATAAAAAAATGCACGTTTACGCGAAAGGCGGCTGCGATGTTAACGACGCTCAAGAGCGTGATATTACAGCGAACTTGGCGCATGACATATGCATTCCTCCGGGATCCGAGATGTATTTCTATGGCGGCGGCCTGGAATTTTACCCTTTGAAAGGAAGAGACGACATCCGTATACACGCTTTTCTCGCCGTCAATGACATTACCAGAGAAATGAGGCTCAACTTCGCTTCAAATTCACTGGCGCCTACCGACGTACACGGCATCTATTATCAAGCCAATTTCGGTATAACATGGAGACTTAATTTCATCGACAGATAAAACTTCATATTATGAAAATAAGACAATGGCAATTTTTAAGTAAGAGACGTCTCGAGGCGGGCATTTTCCTCCTCGTTTTCGGTCTTTTCTTTGGATTTTTGGGAACAAAGATGGGGACAGCCAACATGCTGAACACCATCATGCAGACATCATACCATCTCCTTTTGGAGAGTGTCTTCTTCCTGATGGCGATGTGCGTGGTGTCGGGCGCTCTCGGCAAACTTCTCGTGGAGTTCGGCGTGGTGCGACTCATCGAATATGTGCTCCGCCCCTTGATGAAGCCTATCTACAACCTCCCAGGCGTGGCGGCTCTCGGCGGAATCCTCACGTTTTTGTCGGATAACCCAGCCATCATCACCCTCTCGAAAGACAAACATTTCTCACATTATTTCAAGAAATATCAACTCGCTTCGTTGACCAACTTCGGCACAGCGTTCGGCATGGGATTGGTGGTGATTTTCTATATGCTCGGTCTCGGCTTCCTCAAAGGAGCCTTGGTCGGCTTGCTTGGCGCAATCATCGGAAGTATTGTCTCCACAAGGCTGATGCAGAAGTTCACGCTCAAGGCATACCCTGAGCTTGACGCTGAAGAAGAGCCTGAAGGCGGCGACGAGCAGAAAATCTCGTTCAAGTCGCAAGGCAACGTGTTCCTGCGTTTCCTCGACGCCATCCTCGACGGCGGCAAGGAAGGCGTGGCAATCGGATTAGCTATCATCCCGGGCGTCCTCATCATCTCCACAGTGGTGATGATGCTGACATTCGGTCCGGCGACAGGTGCTGAATACACTGGCGTGGCATACGAAGGCGTGCCTGTATTGCCTTATCTCGCAGGAAAGATCGACTTCGTTTTCGACTGGCTTTTCGGCTTTAAGAACCCTGAGTTAGTAGCGTTTCCTATCACCTCGCTCGGCGCCGTAGGCGCCGCGCTCGGTCTGCTCCCGAAGTTCATCGCCGAAGGCATAATCGACAACAACGCCATCGCAGTGTGCACCGCCATCGGAATGTGCTGGAGCGGCTTCTTGAGCACTCACACCGCCATGCTCGACTCTCTCGGACACCGCGAACTCATCCCTAAGGCCATCGGCGCCCACACCATCGGCGGCCTCGTGGCAGGCATCTCGGCACACTGGATTTACGTTTTATTGGCATTCATTTTCTAAATCTCAGAGAAATGGATAAAGTAGTCCTTGGCAAAACAGGTTTCGTCGTAAACAAAAACGGCTTCGGGGCGTTGCCGATACAGCGCATCTCGAAGGACGAGGCGGCATATCTGCTGCGCAAAGCTTACGACAACGGCATCACATACTTCGACACTGCTCGATTTTACACCGACAGCGAAGAGAAGATGGGATACGCCTTCCAAGGCATGCGCGATAAGATAATCATTGCCACAAAAACAGGCGCGACCACCGTCGAAAACTTCTGGAAAGACCTCAACACCAGCCTCGGACTGCTCAAGACCGACTATATCGACCTTTATCAATTCCACAACCTCGCTTTTTGTCCGAAACCCGGCGACGGCACCGGACTCTACGAGGCTATGCTCGAAGCGCAGAAACAAGGAAAAATAAGACATATCGGCATAACAAATCACCGCTTGAAAATCGCAAAAGAAGCAATAGATACCGGGCTTTACGAAACGATGCAGTTCCCGTTCTCGTATCTCGCATCCGACAAGGATTTGGAGATTGTTGAGATGTGCAAGCAAGCCAACATGGGGTTCATCTGCATGAAGGCTTTGTCGGGCGGCTTGATTACCGATTCAGCCACAGCATACGCGTTTTTAAACCAATACAAGCACGTTTTGCCTATCTGGGGCATCCAGAAAGAATCGGAACTCGATGAATTCATCTCATATCAGACCAACCCACCTGCGATGACCGAGGAACGCTGGGCCAAGGTAAAAAAAGACAAGGAAGAACTTTCGGGCGACTTCTGCCGTGGCTGCGGCTATTGTCTGCCCTGCCCTGCCGGCATCTACATCCCCGACTGCGCAAGAATGAGCCTCTATCTGCGCCGCGCCCCACTGAGCGTCTACCTCGGCGACGAGTACAAAGAGAAAATGGAGAAGGTGAAAGGCTGCCTCCACTGCGGTCAGTGCAAGAAGAAATGCCCTTACGGCCTTGATACCCCGACGCTTCTTCAAAAGAATTACGAAGATTTCTTGACGTTTTTATAAAATTTTCCTATTTTTGTGACGTTATTTTATAAAATTTCGTCATGATTAATCGTGTTTTTAAATTTGGTGGTGCATCAGTAAAAGACGCTGATGCTGTGAGAAACCTCAAGCATATCCTTGAGAATGAAGACCGTAGCGATTTGATGCTCGTCATCTCAGCAATGGGAAAGACTACCAACGGCATTGAGAAAGCGCTCAAGGAATTCCGTGACGCCGACGGCCATCTTGAGATCAGCGCCCTCAAAGACCTCATGGAATATCACGAGAAAATCATGCTCAATCTCTTCGGCAACAACACCGAACATCCTGTGTTTGAAGCGGTTACAAATCTTTTCTTGGATTTATATCTCAACCTTCAGGAGACCGGCTACGACTACGATTATCAGTACGACCAGACCATCAGCTTCGGCGAGATGCTGTCGACAACGATAATCTCGGCATATTTGAATGACAACGGCATCGCCAACAAACTCCTCGACGCTCGCCAATACATCATCACCGACCATACTTTCCGCGCAGCCAACGTCGACTTTGACGAGAGTCGACTGAGGATTCAGAAACTGCAGAAAGAACACGACGGCACGATGTACATCACACAAGGTTTCATTGGCTCGTCGACAAAACCTGTGGTGACAACGACACTCGGTCGCGAAGGCTCCGACTACACTGGAGCTATCTTTGCCAACTTGCTCAATGCCAAAGAGTTATCAGTTTGGAAAGACGTTGACGGAGTGCGCAACGCCGACCCGAAACGCTTTGAGCACACCGAGAAGATTCCGCATCTCTCCTACTCCGAAGCCACCGAGCTAACATTCTACGGTGCCACCGTTTTGCACCCTAAGACCACCAAGCCTTTGCAAAACAAGAACATCCCGCTGAAGGTGCGCTGTTTCCTCGATGCTTCATTGGAACCAACAATCGTTGACGGCAGCGACGAGTTTATCAAATACATCCCGTCGTTCATTGTCAAAGACAATCAAACACTTGTGACGATTCGTCCGCGCGACTATTCGTTCATGAACGAGCAGAACCTCGGCATTCTCTTCGGCATGCTCAACGAGCTGAACATCCACGCCAACATGATTCAGACCTCGGCCTTGAACCTCTCAATCTGCTTCGACGAGAACGAGCGCAAACTACAGCAGCTCATCGCCGCCCTCGAGCAGTCGTTCATCATCCGCTACAACAACGGCCTGCAGCTCTTCACCATCCGCCACTACAAAAATGGCATCGAAAAAGATTTCATAAAAGGGAAAGAAGTTTTTGTGGAACAAAGGAGCCGCAGCACACTGCAATTAGTGATATCGTAAAAAAATGGGGCGAAAAATGTTTCGCCCCTTCTAATGTCTAATGTCTAAAGACTAAAGTCTATTCCGCCCAGTTCAAAATCTTCCTGAAATCGTATTCCTCAGGATTCTCAACGAATTTCTTCGCTCCTTCGTAGTCGGCTGGAGTGATGTACTGCATGCAGTGATTGAACACTAATTTTGCCTTCTCGCCCTGCATGTTCACCAAACGCGGTTTCACCTTGCCGTTCTCGTCCTCCACATCCTTCAGATACAGCGGACTGACCTGACCCTTCGGGTCGGCAGTGACCATGGCGCCTGTGATGCCCATGTCGAACAGTTTCTTCACGCCGTAGCCAAGGATTGAGCAATATTGCAAATCGAAAGCGCAAGGATCGACACAACGGATTTCGTAACCAACTTCCACCGGACGGCTCTTGATGTTCAAGCCTAACATCTTCAATCTTTGTTGCAGTAACATGTTGAAAATGTGAGCTTTACTAACGTTGCCGAGTTCCGGATGGCCGTGCTCGTCGTAGGTAAAGTTCACGCCCGAATTGTGAATCTCTTCGTCAGTCATAAAGTGGAACACACCTTCCGAGACACTCGCCACGCCGTAGTTGATACCCAGCATCTTACGTTTGATCATCGAGCTGATGATGAGTCGCAAAATCTTGTCGAAGGTGACCTCTGTCTTGTAGAACATCTCCGGGATGATAATCATCGGGTAATGGCAGGCATAGCCCATGCCGAATGCCAGGTGACCAGCCTCACGACCCATCGCCGACACCACAAACCAGTTGCCGCTGGTGCGCGCGTCTTCGTAGACGGTCTGCAAAATCTTCACACCCGCTTCTTTCGCTGAATAATAGCCGAAAGTAGGGCTGCCTTCAGGCAATGGAAGGTCGTTGTCGATAGTCTTCGGCACATGGATATTCTGAACATGTACATTGTTCTTCATCAAGAACTTAGAGATGCGGTTCGCTGTCGAAGCGGTATCGTCGCCACCGATGGTAACAAGCAAATTCACATCGTTTTTCACAAAGAAATCAACGTTAAACTCCTCGTCTTTCGGTTTGTAACGGCTCATCTGCAGCGCCGAGCCTCCCATCCTCATGATCTGGTCGGCATAGAGGAAGTCGATGTCGACAGTCCTCGGGTTCGGCTTGAACAGGTTTTTATATCCTTCATGGAGTCCGATCACACGGAAACCGTCGTTTAAAAATGTCTTTGCCACAGTGCTCACCACCGTGTTGATGCCTGGTGCCGGACCGCCGCCGGCGAGAATAACTATTGATTTCATATTATTATAAATTTAATTTCGAAATAACGAAAAGAACAACCGCAAATTTACAAAAATAGTTTTTAAAACAAACAAAAAATATTCCTTTTTCGTACAGAAATTTTTATTATTTTTGCAAGTTTAAAGTTGATATACAATTTTTGATATGTATAGTTTCATTTCAGGAACCGTCGTTGAGAAGAATCCAACCTACGTTGTGATTGATAATCAAGGCATTGGCTATATGATTAACATCACGCTGAATACTTTCACGGCGATCGGCGAGCAAGAAAAAGTAAAGCTCTTTGTACATCTTGCGATACGAGAAGACGCACACGTGCTCTATGGTTTTTACACCGAACAGGAGCGCGAGTTGTTCCTTCAGCTCATCACGGTGTCGGGAGTGGGATGCAACACAGCTCGTCTGATCTTGTCGTCGATGACAGTGAGCGAGGCTGTTGACGCCATCGCGACCAACAATGTCAGGATGATTCAGGGAGTGAAAGGCATAGGTGCCAAGACTGCCCAACGCATCGTAGTCGACCTTCACGACAAAGTAGGAAAACTCGAGACAGGCGGCGAAATTTCTCCAATCGGAAACAATACATTGAAAGATGAGGCGTTATCAGCATTAATGGTTTTAGGGTTTAATAAGACAAGCATTGAGAAGACGTTGGATAAGCTCCTCAAACAGATGGAGAATCCTACCGTTGAGGAACTTATAAAGGAATCACTGCGACTTTTGTAAAAGAATTATTATGATTTTTAAGAAATTTAAATACATTTTAACGTTATCGTTGCTTTGTCTGGGCTTCAACGTCTGGGCGCAAGAGGGCATCTCGCTGAAAGAGCCGTCGAACATAACGCGAACAATACAATACGACCCGGTCACCGGAAAATATGTCTTCGTCAGCAAAATCGGCGACTTCACATACAGCGACCCTGTTTACATGACGCAGGAGCAGTATTCCGAATACGTTAAAAACCAAGCGATAAAAGATTACTGGAAAGACCGTCGCGAATCGGCGATGGGCAACAGCAACTCCAACGCTCTCATCCCTCCTATCTACCTCGGCGGCAAGGCTTTTAAGAAGATCTTCGGTAGCAACACCATCGATATCAAGCTACAAGGTTCCGCCGACGTCACCTTTGGAATCAAATACCAACGCAGAAGAGACCCGTCGCTCACCGTGGCACAACAAAAAGTCACCAACTTCGACTTTGAAGAAAACATCCAGATCAGCGCGTCGGCTAAGATCGGCGAGAGAATCTCCTTCAAGATGAGCTATAGCACCAAGACACAGTTCTCTTTCGAAAACAAATTCTCTCTGAAATATGAAGGCGATGAGGACGACATCCTGCAGCTCCTCGAACTCGGTAACGTGAGCATGCCTCTCCGAAGCACCTTGATCACCGGAACGCAGTCGCTCTTCGGTATCAAGACGAAATTGAAATTCGGAAAGACGACAGTCACAGCCATAGCGTCATATCAGGAAAGTGAGACACAAAACATAGCTGTCAGCGGCGGCGCGCTCACACAGAAATTCGAGCTTGAATGCATCGACTACGAAGAAAACAAGCACTTCTTCTTGAGCCAATACTTCCGCGAACATTACGAAGAAGCACTCGCCTCCCTTCCAACGGTGACATCAGACATCAACATCACAAAGCTCGAGGTCTGGGTAACCAACACCAACGCCAACTTTGAAAACTGCCGCAACATTGTGGCTTTCACCGACTTAGGCGAAGGTAAAGAAGAGTGGATTTACAACCAGAATAAAGTTCATCCAAACTATTATTCAGACCCTGCATACCCTGATGATAGCTTAGCCAACGACCTTCTGTATAACATGGATATGACGCAGATTCGTGACATCAACACCGTGACGTCGTACCTCACAGGACAAGGCTACACCTCGGGTCGCGACTTCGAGAAGATCCAGAAGGCAAGAAAGCTGTCGTCAAACGAATACACGCTGAACAGCAAATTAGGTTTCATCACACTTAATATAACCCTCAACTCAAACCAGACCTTGGCCGTGGCTTACCAGTATACCATCATCGGCCAAGACGGAGTGTTCCAAGTCGGTGAGTTCTCCGACCAAGGCATCAACGAGCCTAATATGTTGACCACCAAGATGTTGAAAAGCACTACCATCAATACCAAGATGCCTATGTGGAACCTCATGATGAAGAACGTCTATAACATCAGGGCATTCCAGATCGCTTCGACGAACTTCTCGATGGATATCCTTTACCTTGGCAACGACAACGGTGTCGCAACAGGTTATTTCGCCGACGCTCCCGAGGACATCAGAGAGTACTCGTTGCTTCACCTCATGGGCATGGACCGTTTGAACTCGCAAAACAACCCTATCGAGGGCGGTGATGGTATGTTCGACTTTATTAACGGCGCGGCCACCAGCGGCGGTACCATCAACGCGGCGACGGGACGTATCTACTTCACCGTTCTGGAGCCTTTCGGCAGTCAGATCAGAAACAAAATCTTCCCGGATAACCCTGAGCTTGCCGATAAATACGCATACGATTCGTTGTACACCATGACCAAAGTCATGGCTCAGCAATATACCGACAAAAACAAATTCCGTCTCGAAGGACGTTACACGTCATCGTCAGGCAGCGAAATCAACCTCAACGCGCTCAACGTACAGCCTGGCTCGGTGAAAGTGACAGCCGGCGGCATCCCGTTGATAGAAAACGTCGACTACACCGTCGACTACACCCTCGGACGCGTTACGATTCTTAACGAGGCGCTGCTTAACTCGGGAACGACGATTAATGTGTCGCTCGAGAACAACACGGCGATGTCGACGATAAGAAAGACATACCTCGGAGCGCGTGTCGAACATGAGATCAACCCTACCTTCATCGTCGGAGGTACCATCTTGCATTTGAGCGAGCGTTCGTACACATCTAAAGTCAACTACAACGACGAGCCTATATCCAACACCATCTACGGCTTCGATGTCAACTATCAAACCGACTCGCAATGGCTCACCGACGTGCTCGACAAACTCCCGCTCTACGAAGCCAAGACGAAGTCAAGAATCACGGTTTCGGGCGAGTTCGCGCGTTTCATCCAAGACATCAACAGAAACTCAGGAACAGGCACGTCATATATCGACGACTTTGAAGGCGCTAAATCGACAATCGACATGCACCAGTGGAACTTCTGGCATCTCGCCAGCACGCCACAAAGTCAGGCCAACCTCTTCCCTGAAGGAAACGTCTCAGGTCTGGACAACGGCAAAAACCGTGCAAAACTTGCGTGGTATATCATCGACCAGTCGGTGTTCTACGACAGATACGGCAACCTGCGTCCTTCAAACATCACCAACGAAGAACTTTCCGATCACCGCGTGCGTCAGGTGCTCATCAACGAGCTTTATCCTAACCGCGACGTGCAGATTGGAACATCCACCAACGTGTCGGTGTTGAACCTCGCTTACTATCCAAACCTGCGTGGCCCTTACAACTACGACACTGAGAACATCAACAACGACGGTACGTTCTCCAACCCTGAAGAAAGATGGGGCGGTATCATGCGAGCAATCGAGTCGTCGGACTTCAACTCCACCAACGTGGAATACATCGAGTTCTGGATGATGGACCCGTTTTTTGAAGGTCAAGATCAAACTAACGTCGGTCAACTTTATTTCAACCTCGGTGATATCTCGGAAGATATTCTCCGCGATGGAAGAAAAGCCTACGAGCACGGATTGCCGACATCGGCATACGTTGAGAACGTCGACACCACCGTCTGGGGCCGTGTCCCGTCGTTACAGGCTCTCGTCAACGCCTTCAACAACGACCCGAGTTCACGTCAATACCAAGACGTCGGTTACGACGGTTTAGGCGATGACGACGAGCGCTCGTTCTTCGCCGACTTCCTCACCGCGATGAGAGGAAAAATCAGCAGCGAGGCGTATGACAAACTCTCGAACGACCCTTCATCGGATGACTACCACTATTTCCGTGGCGGCGACATGAACAGCGACCCGCTTTACAGCAGCATCCTCGAACGTTATAAACGATACAACGGCAACGAAGGCAACTCACCTTCTGAAAGCCAATATACTGAAGACTATACGACAAACAACACCAGTCTCCCGGATCAGGAAGACATCAACGGCGACAACACCTTGAGCGAGTCGGAGAACTACTACCAATACGTCATCGAACTCGACCCTGAGAAGATGCGCGTTTCAGGTCAGAACTTCATCTCCGACATCCATGAGACCAACGTACAAGTCGCCAACGGACAAACCAAACACATCAAATGGTATCAGTTCCGCGTGCCTGTCCGTGAGCCGAGCCGCGTTATCGGTAACATCGAAGGCTTCAGCTCCATCCGTTTCATGAGAATGTTCCTCAAAGGATTTAAAAGCGACATCGTGTTGCGTTTCGCCACCCTCGACCTTGTGAGAGGTGAATGGAGAACATACACCAACGCCATCCAGGCTCCTGGCGAATATCAGCCTGGTGACCAGACAAACCACACTGTGTTCGAGATGTCGGCAGTCAATATTGAAGAAAACAGCGGTCGTTACCCTGTGCCTTACTGCATCCCTCCGGGAATCCAGCAGGAAGTCTTCACAAGCGCCACATCAGTGATCCGACAGAACGAGCAAGCTCTCCAGCTTACAATCAAAAACCTCGTCGATGGCGATGCCCGCGGAGTTTATAAGGCGACCGAGTTCGACTTCCGATTCTACAAGAGGTTAAAGATGTTCGTCCACGCCGAAAGCATCTATGAAAGCGACCCTGTCCAAGACTACGAAGTCACCGCCTTCATGCGTTTCGGTTCCGACTTGACCGACAACTACTACGAATACGAGGTACCTCTGAAGATGACGCCTTGGGGCACATCGGTCACCGACGAATACGGCATCTGGCCGGAAGAGAACAACTTCGACATCGAGTTCAGCAAGGTGGTCAACGTCAAGACAAACCGTAACTCAGCTATCGCTAACGGCAACACCGAGGTAAAAACCAACCGACTCTACTGCGAGCCCGACGGCAAAAACACCATCAAGGTGTTAGGTAACCCAACCATCAGCGAGGTGCGCTCCATGATGATAGGTGTCAGAAATCCTAAAGTCGACGGCGAGATATCGCAAGACAAGAGCGTCGTCGTATGGATCAACGAGTTGAGAATGACTGACCTCAGCAGCAACGGCGGTTATGCCGCGACAGGACGCGTGGAGGCGACACTCTCCGACCTCGGCCGCATAGCAGTAGCCGGATCATACAAGTCATCAGGATACGGTTCTCTCGAGTCGAAGATTACCGAGAACGAGATGAAATCCAACAAATATTACAACATCTCCACCGATATCGACTTCGGTAAGTTTATGGCTCCTGAGAAAACTGGCATCACGGTGCCGGTGCACTTCGACCATAACAAGACCGTCATAACACCTGAATACAACCCTCTCGACCCTGACGTAAAACTCGACAGAGCCTTGCAGGATCTCGACGGACACGGCAAAGACTCACTCAACGCACTCGCGAGAGAAGTCACGACGCAGACCAACTTCAACATCACCAACATGCGCAAGAACCGTGTTGGCAACAAGAAACCTCATTTCTGGGATGTGGAGAACCTCAACGCGTCGTACGCCTACACAAGCCAAGAGCAGTCGACACCTGACATGGAATACAACCGACAGAAGACATATCGTGGCGGCATCGGATATGCTTACACCACAGGCGCCAAGCCATGGACTCCTTTCGCCAAGAAGAAATGGGCATCTCCGGCTTACATGCTTCTGTTCAAGGACTTCAATCTGTATTATCTGCCAAAGAGCTTCTCATTCAACACCGAGATGAACCGTCAGATCCACACACAGAAGATGCGTAACAAATCGTCAGGCTTAGTGCTGCTCAAAGAAACAGTAGCGAAGAGCTGGGACTGGACGAGAACCTATGACTTCCGTTACGACCTGACGAAGAACCTCAGCTTCACATACAACGCATCTACTGCAGCTTACATCTACGAGCCTGCGGGCAACCCCGACCATGGCTCCGCTGAATGGAAAGCCAACAGAGACACCATCATCGACGAAATCCTGAAGTTCGGTTCCATCTCACGATTCAACCAGACCGTAAAAGTCAGTTACACTACACCTATTAATAAATTACCGTACTGCGACTGGCTCGGAATGACAGTCAACTACACCGGTAACTATCGATGGATCGCCAACTCACGTTCACTTCAGAAACGTCTCGGCAACAGAATCGAGAACGACAACAACGTACAGGTAACGACCACCGCTGATCTCACGAAGCTGTACAACCGGTCGTCTTACCTCAAGAACCTCTTCACGCCTCGTCGTGCCAATAACAACAACAGAAGCAGAGTCGCAAACAACAGAAACGACTCACTCCAGAAGAAAGAAAAGACGAGCATTGGAAAAGCCATCGGCGACAACACGCTGCGTATCCTCTTCAGCGTTAAGAAGATATCGTTCACATACACCAAAAGCGGCGGCGTCGGGTTACCTGGCTACATGCACACTCCGAACCTGTTCGGTATGACCTACGCCATGGCTCCGGGATTAGGCTTCGTGCTCGGTCAGAACGACAACGTGCTTAACAACGCCATCAACAAAGGATGGTTGAGCACCGATTCAACATTCAACCAACCTTACACGGAGAGAATGAGCGAAGCATATAATTATAAGGTGTCGTTAGAACCGTTCACCGACCTCAAGATCGAGCTCACCGGTAACCGCACCTACGCGGAGAACTTCTCTGAATACTTCCGTGCCGACGAGATGGGAATATTCCAGTTCTACACCCCTACGACAAGCGGAAACTTCAGCATCTCCTACTTCATGGCGACGACATCGTTCACCGACGGCGACGTACTCTTCAACAACCTTTGCAACTATCGCGAAGAAATAGCTGAACGTCTGGCACACGGCAACCAAGCCTGGATCGACATGGGAATGCCTTACGTTGAAGACGAAGAAGGCAACCTCTACCCTTACGGCTACACCGCCTCTTCACAGGAAGTACTCACCTACGCCTTCCTCGCGGCATACAGCGGCCAGAGCCCAGGTAGCACGTCACTCACTCTCTTCAAGAAAGTGGCTTTGCCAAACTGGAACATCACATTCACCGGCCTTACAAAGATACCGTCGCTGAAGAAGATCTTCAAGACCATCACTTTGACGCATTCGTATAAGTCGACATTCTCGGTCTCATCATGGTCAAAGAACATCAACTACGACGAAAACGACCAGATGCAGGTGTTCCCGGGCACCAACACCATCATCCCGAAATACGACATCTCACAGATACTCCTCACCGAGCAATATTCGCCTCTCTTCGGTATCACCTTGGCGTTCAACAACTCTTTGACACCATCATTTGAATACAAGAAATCAAGGACGATAACACTCGGATTCAGCAACAACCAAATCACAGAGGTCAACGGACGTGAGATCGTCATCGGATGCGGTTACACCTTCAAAGACCTCGGCTTCAACCTCTCTGAGCTCGACGGCAGCAATGCAAGAAACGTCACCAACGACTTGAAGCTCAAGCTTGATATCGGTTTCAGAAGAGACATCACGACTTTGCGAAGCATCGACGAGAGAAACAGCCAGGTGTCGGCCGGACAAGACAAGGTCAACATCTACCTCACCGGCGACTACAACCTGAGCCAGCGTCTCACAGTGCAGGCATTCTTCAAATACGACATGACGAACCCGTTCGTTTCCAACGCTTACAAGACAACCAACATATTTGCCGGCGTCACGGCACGCTTCAGTCTGTCGCAATAAAAAATATTTTGATAAATGTTTATCATGATAAAATAAATTGTATTTTTGCAGGGTAAATTTTTGAATTATAAACTATTAAAAATAAGATATGAATATTCCTACAAACTTAAAGTACACTAAGGATCACGAATGGATCCGTTTAGAAGGAGACAACGCATACATCGGCATCACCGACTATGCACAACATGAACTTGGCGACATCGTTTTCGTCGACGTCGACACACTTGACGAGACACTCGAGGCAGAAGAGACATTCGGAACAATCGAAGCTGTTAAGACATCTTCAGAAATGTTCATGCCAGTGGGCGGCAAAGTCATCGAATTCAACGAAGAACTCGCCGACGCTCCTGAGAAAGTCAACAAAGACCCATACGGCGAAGGCTGGATCATCAAAGTCGAAGTGACAAACGCAGCTGAGATGGACAACCTCCTCGATGCAGAAGGTTACAAAGCCCTCATCGGATAACAATTGGGACGTCTGACAAGACATATCTACCCCGGCTTGTTCTGCGGTATCATCATCATGGTACTATGCGGCCTGCCGGGGTCTTATTTTCCAAAAGTCAGGACTTTCTGGGAATGGCTGGGACCGGACAAAATAGTGCATTCACTGATGTTCGCCGTCTTCGCCTTCATGGTTATTTTCGGCTATAGGAAAGAATACTGCGAAAGAGAGAAACAGTATAGAGTTAAGCTTCAATGGATCACTCTGACTGTGGCAATAGCATACGGCGCCTTCACAGAAATAATGCAAGTCTACATCTTTAGAGGAAGATATGGCAGTTTTTATGACTTTATGGCCGACGTAATCGGCTGTATCTTAGGCGTTTTCCTATTTAAAATCATTTTCCGAAAAAAAATGATAAAAAATTAGTTCACCATTCAATAATTTTTGCTAACTTCGCAGCGTTATTTAAACAAGATTAAAAATTAACATTATGGAAATAAAAAAATCACCAAAAGCGGATCTTGACGGCAAGAAGTTGACCTTCACACTCGTCGGTTTAGTCGTTTCTTTGTTTATCATTTGGCGCGTGTTCGAATATAAGAGCTACGACAAACAAACTCTCGACGCATTCCAAAGACAAGTGGAAGTCATCGAAGAGGAAATGGTCGAAATCACAAAACAGGAAATGCCAAAACCTCCTGTCCAGGCTCCAAAACCTCAGGTGACACAAATCCAAGTGGTGGAAGACGACGTTGAAGTTGAAGATATCGAACTCAACGCTGAAGTCGACCAGAACGAGGAAATCGAGGAATACGTCTACGACGCTCCTGAGATTGAAGATGAAGAGCTTGAGGAACAGGAAGTCTTCACCATCGTTGAGGAGATGCCTGACTTCCCTGGTGGCATGGGTAAACTTCTCGAATACATCGCCAAGAACGTCAAATACCCAATGATGGCTCGTGAAAGCGGCATCACAGGAACAGTGTTCGTAAGCTTCGTCGTCGAACCTGACGGATCTATCTCCAACGTGGGTATCCTCCGCGGTATCGGTGGTGGCTGCGACGAAGAAGCTATGCGCGTCGTACAAAGCATGCCTAAGTGGAAACCTGGCAAACAGCTCGGTAACCCGGTGCGTGTCCAGTACATGGCCCGCGTGGTGTTCAAGCTCCAGTAACCCGACATCATTAAAAAAATATGAAAGAGACATAACAAAATGTCTCTTTTTTTGTTATCTTTGTAACCGATTTATTAAAACAACACGACGTGGATACAAGAAAATACAAACTGAAACTCTTTGGAAACAAAGAACTTCCAGGCTACCTCCTCGAAAAGAACAACGTCATACGCATGATTCTTTTCACAACAGTGTATTCTCTCGTGTTCATCAACATCTTCCGCCCATTCAACTCCGAGACGTGGATCCCAAACAACAACAGCACCAACTACATGATGTATTCATCGCTTATGGTGCTCGTCGGAATGGTGGTGGTGTCAATAAGCCGTATGGTGATGAATTTCGTCGTGAAAAAAGTGTCACTCACCTACCCCGACTATTTAATATGGCTCGTCAGCGACGCATTTATAGTGTCGATTTTCTACGTTTTCATCGCCTATAAAGTAGGATTTGTCGATAACTATCTGAACGACCATCCCAATACAACACCATGGGAGGCCATCTACTCCATCTTCTGGAAATCGACAGCCAACACCGTGTGGATGCTCCTGATACCATATACGATATCACTCCTATTCCTTGACAATCAATATCTTAAAAACAGGATAAAAGAAATAGGCGACAGAGTTCCTGAAAGAAACATACTGCATTTTAAAGACGAGAAAGGCGAAACCCGACTCTCTATCAACGTCGAGAACGTGTTTTATGCCGAATCAGCAGATAACTACGTGATTATCAAATACATAAACAACGACAAACTCGTCGATTTCTTCTTGAGGACAAACCTCAAAAAGCTCTCCGACGACCTGCGCGACACCCCTATCCAACGTTGCCACCGTTCGTTTATGATAAACCTTCTGCACGTCACCTCGCTCAAAAAAGACCAGACAGAATTCATAATACAGTTCGACACCACAAGCATCAAAGACATCACTGTGTCGAAGACCTACCAAGATGCCATCATGGATGCATTTATGAAATACCAGAAATAAAGCGTTTTGAAGAAGTTTTTAGTCATATTGTTCTTGCTTTCCGTCATCCCCTTTGCGGAGATGAACGCCCAAATCAACCACAAGCACTTCGTTTTGATGGGAAAGCTTGAGCTCTCGAAAGAGAACTATTCCGAGGCCATCAAGAACTTCAACATCGCCATCATCGCGAAGCCTAACGACTTTGAAGGATATTTCCTTCGCGGAATAGCGAAATTCAGCCTCGGCGACTACAACGGCGCTGTCGAAGACTTCACCAGAACGCTTGAAATCCACCCTCTGTACGTGAGAGCGTATCATTATCGCGGTGTCTCCAACGACAAACTGGCAAACTACGCCGACGCCATGGCCGACTACAAAAAAGCCATCAGCCTCGATCCTTTCAGCGAAGAGCTGCACATAGCGTCGGGCTCTACCTTGATGCATCTCAACGACTACAAAGACGCCGTCGCTGAGTTCGACACCGCTCTCATCATCAACCCCGACAACGCCAACGCTTACATCTCGCGAGGCATAGCAAAGCGCTATCTCGAAGACCTCGACGGTGCCCTCAACGACATGAACAGCGCCGTTTATAACGACTTCTTCAACATGGAGGCTGTGGTGCGACGCGGCATGATAGAACTGGAACGCTCCGAGTACGAGAACGCCATGAACGACTTCAACTACGCCCTGAGGATGGACAAAGAAAACCCTCTGATTTATTTCAACCGCGCCGTAGCATACCTCAACCTCGGCGACACCACAGCGGCTCTGCAGGACTATGAGAAAGTCAACAACCTCGACCAACGCAACGCCCTAACCTACTTCAACCGCGCCATCATCTACTCCATCCGCGAAGAATACGACGTCGCTCTCGCGTTATACAATAAGGTGATAGAGATAAACCCGCAAAACATCTACGGATATTTCAACCGAGGCATCCTCTTCTACAAAATGAAAGACTGGGACAACGCCGAAGACGACTTCACCAAAGTCATCGAGCTGTTCCCCGACTTCATCGACGCATGGATAAACCGATCCATCGTGAAATTCGAGAAAAACGACATCCGCGGAGCGGAACAAGACCAATATCGCGCCAAGCAAATCATGGCATTCATAAGCGAAGACAAAGCCAACGTCGACTCGCTTTTCAGCCATTATCAGAAAATGGACTACAACAAAATCATCAATTTCGAATCGGATTTTGTGAACGGCAACCGCCAGAAAACGCTCGTCCAGTTCTCTGAAATCGACATCAAACCTCGCGAAAGCTTCATAATAAACATCACCGAGGACGAAAAATATTACATCGACGCTACGCTAAGCCATCTTTCGGAAAAGAACAACCTCAACGGGAAAATAGCATACGTCACGAACGACCTGTTTAGCAAAAACCATAAGTCATTCCTCAACGACTCTATCATAAACACCGTTGACAACCAAAGCCTTAGAACTTTCTTAAACGGAATCTACAACTTCGAGATTTTCAACTATCAAAGAGGTGAAAACCTGTTCTCGTCACTCCTCGACGACCCTGTTTTAGGCGTATATGCAGGCATAAATCTGTCGGCTTTGCTCAACGCCAAGGCAGAGCTGGTGGTCACCGACAAGAATTACGAAAATTCGATTTACATCACACAGAAAAAAGCAAACGATAACTTCTCTCCAACGCAGGAGAAGCCCGATTATCAGCAGTCGCTGAACGTCATCAGCAACGTGCTGAATAAAAACAAAAAGAACCCTTACATCTGGTTCAACATCGGCAACATTCATCTGCAGATGCAGGAGTTTGAAAAGGCCATCGACGACTATACCAGAGCGATACAATACGAGAAAAACCTCGCCGAAGCCTATTACAACAGGGCTCTCACGTTACTTTACCTGAACAACAAAGCCCAGGCCATCAAAGATTTAAGCAAAGCAGGCGAACTTGGAATACAAGACGCCTACGTAGTGATGAAAAGATTTAGCGAATAAACTTAGTTTATAAGCTGAAGCTCGTTTACCTTATTAAACTTATGATTGACGCCGTAATCGTCCTCATATTCCATAAAGTCGAGTTCCAAAACCTTCAAATTATAAATTTTCGGGATAACTCCACCGATTTCCATGTGATATAAATGGGTGAACAGGTTGTGCTCAAGAGTCCATTCGACCTCTGTGCCCTCGTCTTCCTGAACATCGTCGGCCAAATCCCATGTAACGGCGCTACCGTCTTCGTTGTAACGGTAATACAGCTCGTTTTCCTTCCAAACACCAATCAGAAGGTCCTCATCGAACTCGATATCATGGAAAACCTCAGGTTCAAGCACTTCAGGCTGATAATATTTTCTATGGTCGGCAAACCAGATGTAATACACTGCATAAGCGATACCTGCCGCAGCTAAAATAATCAGAATTGTGATCCAAAATTTCTTTTTCATAGTTGTTCAGTTATTTCGTTTTCAGTTTGATAACCTTCGGGGTTTTGTCTTTGTATTGCGGCATTGCCATTCCGATTCCGGCGTTGATGTATGTCGGGTCGCAGACATAATATTTCTTTCCGCCATAAACAAAGCCGTCGCCTTTCACGTTAGCATCGTCGCCAAAATAAACTGCCGTCGCCACATGGCCTTCATACTGGAGACCGATGACCTTTGCGTTGGTGTATTTCTGAACCAGCCATGCGAACAATGCCGAGCGGTCTTCGCAGTCGCAATACGGATAACCGATGACCTCCTCCGGATAGAAATATTTCTCGTATCCGAACTGTTCCTCGTCGGTTTGATAGTCGAAGCCTGTCTGCACGAAATGCAGCAGCATGCCGATAAACTGCGTCGGGGTGTAATCCGATTTCATGTCGTTGAACGCCTTTTGAAGCACCTGCTGCGCCTCGATAGAGACCGGCGACACGAAGTAAATCGGGAACACCGTCATCGGGACATCGTCGAGATAGGCTATGTGAGCCTTGTTGTAAGGCAAAGTGATCTCTTTGTCCTTTGTGAGTTTCAACGTCCTCGTGATGTCGCAGCTGCCCATGTTGAGGATGTGGTTGAAGTCGAGCGACATCTGTTTCTTTTCTGAATCCTGCTTGCAGAAGTCGTATGAATAAACTGGTTCCTTAGCTTTTCCACCACCGTAAACAGTATAATATTTCACTTGGTTTTTGCCGCTCTCGTCGTCAGCGAAGCGGAAGAACGTGTACGAATACACCTGTTTGCTGTTGTCGAGGGCTATGAGAAGCGTCAGACTTCCGGAGTCTTTGCCGCGAGCCAAGCGTGCCTTGAAACCGCCTTCGTTGCGAAGCATATAGAAGCAGAAAAGCACACGGTCGTTGACGTTCTCGAACATCCTCTCCGAAAGGGTGCGCAACACGCAGAAATAGCCCCATTCGTTAAGACCGAAATCGTTGACTATTTTGTCGATTTCATTCCAAAGCTCTTTCGTCTCCTCACGGCATTTGGCGATTTTTGAGAAGTATTCGGCCACGTTTTTCTCCTCCACATCAGCGCTCTTGATCTTAAGCTTCGAGTCGACATGGATAACGACCTCTCTGCCATAGAAATTAAGCATTATGTTAGAGCTGTTGTCGATTTTAAACTTCTTCGTCTTATCGTAATCTTTTGTCGGGAGGTCGACAGCGCCGTTAGCGCCGATACGGCTCCTTTGCTCATAGTTGTTAGTCTCATCTTTATCATCGTAAGCAACTGCTATAGCATGAGTTACCTTTGGCAACTCCTCGTCCGAGGCATACATTATCTCTTTTGAGACGATATTCGCGTTTTCATCGTTTTTCTTTGCCACAGGAGCCTTCTCGATTTTAGGTCCCGTCAAAGCAAGCTGTTCCTTCGCGAATTCATTAAACAAAGCCCAGTCTTTAGCGACGAACTCAGCGAATTCGGCGTTCTGTTTGTCGACAAAATCCTGATATTCCTTTTGTTTCTCCTGAACACCTTGCTGATAATCTTTTTGCTGCTGCTCCATCTGTTTTCTCTGTGCCTCAAGAAACTTCTGATATTCGTCATCTTGTGAGAAAGCGGTAAATGCAACCAAAACAAGTGCTATTGCGAAAACAATTTTCTTCATAATTAATCTATTTAGCACTGCAAAAATAATAAAAAACATTAACAAAGTGAATAATTTTCATAAAAAAACAGTATCTTTGCAAAAAATTTTTTCATGACTTTTAAAGATTTTTTAAAGAAATTAACAAACAAATATATCCTCGCCACGCTTATCTTTGCGGCGATAATCGTTTTTTTCGACCAATACAACGTTTTTGAGCAAGGCAAGAGCTACAGGAAGCTTCGCAAGGTGAAGAAACAGGTTGAATATTACGACCGCGAAATCAAGCAGCAGGAACAGACACTGCACGACTTGAAAAGCGACTCGGCACTTTTAGAGAAAGTGGCTCGCGAACAGCATAAAATGAAACGCGACGACGAGGTCATCTACATCTTGGATAAAAAAGAATAATTTTTGAAAAATTTTAACGTTAAATATCAAATCTTAAAAAAATGAAAAAGTACTTTTTAGCAATCGGTCTCGTGGCATTTTTGATGACATCATGCTGCGACAAACAGGAAAACAAACAGAATTGTGAACAGAACTGCAAAGACAAGAAAGAGCAGTGCGACAAGCATCAGCATGAATGTGACAAACATCAGCATGAGTGCGATCATCACGGCCAGATGCCAGAGATGTGCCCAGATATGATAAAAGCAATGGACAAAATCATCGAATGCGTCGCCGAATGGGATAAACTCTCAGAAGAGCAGCAGGCTGAAGTCGTTAACATGGCAAAGCAGATGCAGGAAATGAAAGCCAACATGCCAAAACCTGAATGCGACAAACACGAAGGAAAGTGCGACCACAAAGACGGCAAGAAATGCGATGGCAATCACGAGAAATGCGAACACAAGAAATAATCTAAATATTTAATAAAAATATGGCAGAAAAAAAGTTTATGACATGCGACGGTAACCAGGCTGCGGCTCATGTTGCCTACATGTTCAGCGAAGTTGCCGCCATTTATCCTATCACCCCGTCATCACCGATGGCAGAGTATATCGACGAATGGGCAGCAAAAGGTCAGAAAAATATTTTCGGCGACACAGTGAAAGTCGTTGAGATGCAGTCAGAGGCTGGTGCTGCAGGCGCAGTGCACGGCTCATTGCAGGCTGGTGCTTTGACCACTACCTACACAGCATCACAGGGCTTATTGCTGATGATCCCTAACATGTACAAAATCGCCGGTGAGTTGCTCCCAGGCGTATTCCATGTCTCAGCACGTGCTCTCGCAGCACAGGCATTGTCAATCTTCGGCGACCACGCCGACGTGATGAGCGCCCGCCAGACAGGTTTCGCAATGTTGGCAACAAGCTCAGTGCAGGAAATCATGGACCTCGCCCCTGTTGCGCACCTCGCAGCAATCGAAGGCCGCGTGCCGTTCCTCCACTTCTTCGACGGATTCCGCACATCACACGAGATCCAGAAGGTTGAAGCAGCCGACATGGAGAAACTCCGCAAGCTCGTCAACTACAAGGCTTTGAAGGCATATCGCGACAGAGCTCTTAACCCAGAGCACCCTGTGACACGCGGTACAGCACAGAACCCTGACATCTACTTCCAGACAAGAGAGTTGCAGAACAAATACTACGACGCTCTTCCTGACATCGTAGCAAAATATATGAAACAGCTGAGCAAGATCACCGGTCGTGAATATGCTCCATTCGTTTACTACGGCGCAAAAGACGCAACAGACGTCATCATCGCTATGGGTTCAGTCAACGACGTCATCAAGACCGTCATCGACAAGGAGAACAAAGCAGGCAAGAAACTCGGTCTCGTGACAGTTCACCTCTATCGTCCATTCAGCGTGAAGTACCTCGGCGCAGTCCTTCCTGAGACAGTGAAACGTATCTGCGTGCTCGACAGAACAAAAGAACCGGGTGCAAACGGTGATCCTCTGTACCTTGATGTTGTTGAAGCATTTGCAAACTGCAAAGATATCCCTGCAGAGAACAAGCCTCTCATCATCGGCGGCCGCTACGGTTTGTCATCAAAAGACACCACACCAGCTCAGATTTTGGCAGTTTACAAGAACCTCGCTTCAAACAAGCCAATGAACCAGTTCACCGTCGGTATCAACGACGACGTGACACACCGTTCACTCAAAGTCGGTAAGGAAATCTCTATCCTTCCGAAGGGCACATTCGAAGCTAAGTTCTACGGCCTCGGCGCAGACGGTACTGTGGGTGCTAACAAGAACTCTATCAAGATCATCGGCGACAACACCAACAAGTACAGCCAGGCTTACTTCGACTACGACTCAAAGAAATCAGGCGGCTACACCTGCTCACACCTTCGTTTCGGCGACCAGCCAATCTTGGCTCCTTATCTCGTCGGCACACCAGACTTCGTGGCAGTGCACGTCCCGTCATATCTTAAGAAATACGACTGCCTCCGCGGTTTGAAGAAGAACGGAACATTCCTCTACAACTCACCATGGAGCGTTGCTGAGACAAAGAAACATCTTCCGGATTTCGTGAAGAAGTATCTCGCTCTCAACAATATTAATATGTACATCATCGACGCCACCAAGATCGCTAACGAGATCGGTTTGGGCAACCGTACCAACACCATCCTCCAGAGCGCATTCTTCAAGATTTCAGGCGTTATCCCTTACGACCTCGCAGTTCAGCAGATGAAGAAGTTCATCGTGAAGAGCTATGGTAAGAAGGGTGAAGACATCGTCAACATGAACTACGCAGCTGTTGACCGCGGCGGTGAAATCACAAAGGTTGAAATCCCGGCCGAATGGGCAAAACTCGACTGCACAACCGACTTCGTGTTCGAGCACAACGCCGACGATCCTGAGTTCATCAACAAGGTGATGCGTCCGATGGTCGCCCAGTGCGGTAACGACCTCCCAGTGAGCGCATTCAAAGACATCGTCGACGGTACATTCCCGGCAGGTACAACAGCCTACGAGAAACGTGGCGTCGCCACCGTCGTTCCTGAGTGGAACCCAGCCAACTGTATCCAGTGCAACCAGTGCGCTTTGGTCTGCCCTCACGCAGCAATCCGCCCGGTCGTCATGACAGATGCAGAGATGAAGAAGGCTCCAAAGAGCATGAACGCCATCGACGTCAAGATGCCGAAGGAATTGGCAGGCATGCACTTCAGAATGCAGGTTTCAGTCATGGACTGCACAGGCTGCGGCAACTGCGCCGACGTCTGCCCTGCTAAGGAGAAAGCATTGGTGATGAAACCGTTCGAAAGCCAGCTTGACGAAGCCAAGAACTGGGAGTACGGTCAGAAGAAAGTCACCTACAAAGACAACCTCATCGACAAATACGCCAACACCAAGAACAGCCAGTTCGCACAGCCGTTGTTCGAGTTCTCGGGCGCCTGCGCAGGCTGCGGTGAGACACCTTATATCAAGACCATCACACAGCTCTTCGGTGAGAGAATGCTCGTCGCCAACGCAACAGGTTGCTCGTCAATCTACGGCGGTTCGGCACCTGCGACACCTTACTGCAAGAACAACCGTTCAGGCAAGGGCGTGGCATGGGCTAACTCATTGTTCGAAGACAACGCTGAGTTCGGTCTCGGTATGGCAACAGCCACACGTAAGCTCCGCGACCGCATCGAGCTCATCATGAAAGACGCTATCGCCAACTGCAAATGCTGCAGCGACGACCTCAAGAAGCTGTTCCAGGCTTGGATCGACAACCGTGAAGACGGCATCAAGACAGCCGAGTTAGCCGACAAGATCGTTGCCGGTTGCGAGAAATGCGGCTGCGACAAGTGCATGCAGATCCTCGACCTCAAAGATCATCTCGTGAAGAAGTCACAGTGGATCTTCGGTGGTGACGGTTGGGCATACGATATCGGATTCGGCGGCTTAGACCACGTGTTGGCATCAGGCGAAGACGTCAACGTCCTCGTCCTCGACACTGAGGTTTACTCGAACACAGGCGGTCAGTCATCAAAGGCTACACCAGCCGGCGCTGTCGCCAAGTTCGCTGCATCAGGTAAGAAGGTGCGCAAGAAAGACCTCGGCATGATTGCCAAGAGCTACGGCTACGTCTATGTGGCACAGGTGGCAATGGGTTCATCACAAGCCCAGTATTTCAAGGCAATCAAGGAAGCTGAAGCTTATCCTGGACCATCACTCATCATCTGCTACGCTCCATGTATCAACCATGGTATCAAGATTGGTATGGGTCACTCACAGATGGAAGAGAAACTCGCCGTCGATTGCGGTTACTGGCACCTCTGGCGCTTCAACCCAGCTGAGGAAGAAGCAGGTCAGAACGGTTTCCACCTCGACAGCAAAGAGCCTGACTGGAGCAAATTCCAGAACTTCATCATGGGCGAAGTCCGTTACAACTCACTGCTGAAGACCTTCCCAGAAGAAGCAAAAGAACTGTTCGCCAAGACCGAGCAGTTTGCTAAACTGAGATATGAAGGATATAAGAAGTTGAGCGAAGGGAAATAATCTTTAAGAAGCCAGAAGACAGTAGTCAGAAGACAGAATAAAGATATTCCACACTGAAAAAACCGGCGCGTCGATAAAAAGATGCGTCGGTTTTTTGTTTCTGTATCAAAATTTTTCTTATCTTTGCCCCTGTAATAACTATCATCAATGCGCATTCTAATCGCCATATTATTCGTCTTATTTGCCAATTTGGGATACTCAAAGGCTGAGCGCCCCACTATTGTCGATGAGACGCGAAGCGAATTGATGAGTTTTTACAATGCCGCTGCCGACACACAAAATGCTGTTCAGCATGAAACAACAGCCTACACTGTGAATGTCAGTGTAAGAGTTTTGCCTAACCGAACCCGAACTGTAAGTAATATCAATATAAGACAAGTGCTGTTATCTACGCACAAACCTACAGTTTCTAAATTAATACATCGTTCCATCATTAAACTAATCGCGTTCCCGAAGGAATACCACGTATTCCGGTTGAGACGCATCCTGGTTTAGCGGTTTCCGTTTTTTCGTTTTTCAAAATCATTGTAGAGACACGATGAATCGTGCCTTTACAAATCATCATTTATTTACAAATTTAAAACAAGAAAATGGAAACAAATCATATTGCGGACCTCGCTAAATACGAGCTACCCGAGCTGAAGCGTAAAGGCTTCTTCCGCCGCTGGCACTATATGCCTACACAAATGGCAGTGAGCAAAAAAGAATATTATTTCATCGAATATGAATATAAAGACTTAAAGGAAAGCCTTGAAAATCATAAGTTTAACGATTTGAAAAAACTTCATTGCAAGGTGCTGAATCCTATCGAATTAGTTGTTGTAAGCACCATTGACGAGAAGTTCGCAGCCGCACAAATTCGTCGTTACCAGACCTCTGTCTTCAAGCCAGAAACCGAAATCATGGTTTTCAAAGACGCTGATGCGGTAGCATTTCTCGGATTTTTAAAAGAGTTAAAACCGGATGACAAAGGGTATTTTTAATCATATTTTTAAATTTTAATAATCATTTATCATGAAAACTACAATATCAGACAATATTAACACCTGCTTCCTGCCGGATTTGCAGAAGAAAACCAACATTACATCAATAACTATCAGCGTGGTTTTATTAGTTTTTGCTGCTTCAATGTTTTATCTTTCCCACATAAAACAAAGCGATATTATCACTTCGACGGAGATTTTCCTTGGCGTGGTCGCCATTTGTGTTGCGATTTTTTTGTTAGGATGGCAAAGAACTAAACTAATAAACAAAGAAACCGGTTCCGTCGTGTCGAAAGACCACATTTTCTATAATCCTGTTGATTTTTATGGTATCAAGGCAGCCCTTGAAGAAGAGAATTTTGAGGCTTTTGCCGGTTTCAGGCGTCAGCAGGAAGGCAACGTCCAAACGGTTTTCTATTTCTCTGCCGACCATAAATACATAGCTATTCAGATGTTCAAATATGAGCCTTTTGAATACAAACCACAGACTGACATCTACGTTTTCAAGGATGTCGCGGCAATGAAACTGATTGAAAAAATCAAATAGTCTTTATTTTTTAGTCTTTAGACGTTAGATTATAGACTATATACAACTAAGGTCTATTGACTAACGTCTAAAGCCTTTTCATCATTATTTTCTGAAATCAAAAGCAATTTGTCACCTTTTTTCAAAAACAAACCGCCATTTGGAACGATGTATTTGTGATGACGCTTGACAATCATCACCAGAGTGCCTTTAGGAAGCGGATAATCTTTCAGAAATGCCTCATCCTCAACGATTTGCTGCTGCAACACTGTATTAAGCTCTTCGGGAATCTCCACGCCGAAATGCTCCGGTCCGCTGATGTCTTTTTCTCCAAGATTCAAAATCTTAGCCATAAAAGGAATCGTAGTCCCTTGAATGATAAGCGACAGTAATGTTATGAAAAACACCACGTTAAAGACAATCTCGCCGCCTTTTATGCCGTTAACGAAAGGATAAGTAGCAAAAATGATGGGCGCAGCGCCTCGCAGCCCCACCCAAGAAACGAAAATCTTGTCTTTGAGCCCTATTTTCCTGAAAGGAAGAAGGCTAAGCCAAACCGCGAGAGGTCGCCCAACAAGGATGATGAAAACTCCAATTATTATTGCCGGAACAGCCATCGTCATCATGGTGTGCGGCGTGACAAGCAGCCCTAACATGAGGAACATTATGATTTGAACAAGCCAAACCAATCCGTCGAGAAGCTTGTCGATGCTGCGTCGCTCAGTCACTTTGCGGCTGCCGAAAAGCGAATGTATTTTACCTCCTATTTTAATGTCACTGTCAACCAAACCGGCATTTCCAACCACAATTCCCGCGATGTAAACGGCAAGATAGCCATTGCCACCAAGCATGTCGCATATCGAAAAAGTCAGGAAAATAAAGCCGATAATGAGTATTTGATATAGAGCCTTGTTTTCCAATTTCAGTTTGTTGTGAACCCAGACGTAAACTCGTCCAAAGGCGAAACCACCAACAAAACCGACCACAAATTGCAGCAGGAAAATCAGGATAATATGAAGCACACTGATATTGGCGCCACTGCCGTTTTGCACCACCTGAATCATCACGATGGTAAGCATATATGCCATCGGGTCGTTACTGCCGCTTTCGAGCTCCAAAGTCGGCTGAAGATTATCGCGAAGCTTGAGTTTCTGCGACCTTAAAATGCTGAAAACCGATGCCGAATCGGTTGACGACATCGTGGCAGCAAGAAGCAGCGCCAAAGCAAGAGGAACCGACAGGGCTTTTTCAAAAACAAAACCCACACCATAGATGAAAAAACCAGTAAACACTGTGGTCAGCAGCACTCCCACCGTCGCCAAAACCAGTCCCGGACCTATCACCGGCTTAATCGTCTCAAACCTCGTGTCCATGCCGCCAGTGAACAAAATTATGGTGAGCGAAATCATCCCGATAAACTGGGCGACCTGATAGTTGCTGAAATGAATTCCGACCCCGTCTTCGCCGAAAAACATACCCACCACGAGAAAAATCAACAGCGTCGGGACACCTATTTTATATCCCGCTTTCGTTATCAAGATGCTGAAAATCAAAATAACAGCAGCAAATAACAGAAAATTCCCAGCTGTGATTATCATTTTTTAATTGATTTAAATCCTTTGCAAAAATACTTATAAAAATTGATAAAAACAAATGATTCAATAAGATTTTTTCATATCTTTGCCCCAACAAACATAAAATTTTTCACACTATGAAAACTATCCTCTTTATCGTCGGATCTTTAAGAAAACAATCATTCAATAGACAATTAGCCAAGTTGGCAGAAAACATGCTCGCCGACCGCTTCGACATAAAGTATCTCGAATTTGAAGATGTGCCTCTCATGAATCAGGATTTGGAGGCTGAAACTCCTGAAACTGTGAAGCGTGTCCGCCAGGAAGTGCTCGCAGCCGACGGCATATGGATTTTCACTCCGGAATATAACTTCAGCTACCCAGGACTGCTCAAAAACCTCCTCGACTGGCTTTCTCGCCCGATGGATATCAGCAACTTCGCAAATCCATCAGCCGTGGTAGGCAAAAAAGTGACAGCATGCGGCGCAGGCGGCAAAAACCAGACTATGTCATGCCGCGCGAAACTCAACGAGTTGCTTGAATTTATCAAGATGGACGTGATGAAAGAACCGCAAACAGGTATTGCCCTTGGCCTCGAAGCATGGACAGAAGGAAAATTCGTCCTCACAGATGAACAAATTGCTCAACTGAAGGAACAAGCTGAAAAATTTGCGAAATTTATTCAATAGATTATGCAGCAAAAAATGATTTTTTACGTTCTATTATAAACGTTTAAAATTATATCCATGAAAAAACCCTACTCCGTCATTCGCAGTATCCTCGCCGTTATTGGCGCTTTGGCAATCATTGCTGCCATCATCGTTTGGATCGAATCACCAAAATACGATTGGTATTTAGACAAAAACAACTATGGATTACTCAACGAACGCATCGAATTATTGCGCACATCAGGCGAATATGCAGCAGACACCAATGTATTTGAAATGAAAATCGCTCAAAATGAAATGAGAGCACAAGAGATTCGCGATTATTTCCAACTAGACACTCTTTATCCTGAAAATGCCACCACTTGGGAGAAAACCGTCGCAATCGGAAAATTCGTGTCATCAAAAATCCCGCACGCCAACCAAAGAAAATGGCCCAAAGATGTGAACGCCATCGGATTATGGGAATATATAAAAGAAGTCGAACCTGCTTTCAACTGCCGCCTGCATAGCATTTTTGCTTTCGAATTATTCCTTTCGGCAGATATCAAAGCAAGATATATCACCTGCATGTCGCAAGACAAAGACGACCCGGATTGTCACGTCGTCAACGAAGTGTGGCTGCCGGAACTCAACAAATGGGCTATGGTCGACACCGATATGGGCGGACATTATGTCACGGATAAAAACGGCACTCCCCTATCACTCAAAGAGATGCGCGAACATTACATCTCAGGCGAGAAAATGCTGATATATCCTGCTTTCGGAAAGGCTCAAAAAGATAAAGATTATTACGCCTATATGGCGAAAAACACCTATTGGTTCTCCTGCTGGGGAACATTGTCGTATTATCAGGAAGATTACAAAGTGGAAGACATTGACCGTAACAGCTACGTCAACCTGATTCCATCAGGATACACACCATACGGCATCGACGAAGGCTATATCGTCACCACCGATGCTGAAAAGTTCTGGGATGCAGCTTTTGCTGAATAAATCCTGAGATTATTTATCGTATTTTTCTTTCAGTTTTTCCATCTTTTCGTGGGCTTCCTGAATCTCATCGATATAATCGGTCGTAACGAAAATGTGGTTGAACACACCTATTGTCAAAGGATAATCTTTACCATCATAATTGACAATACCTACGTTGTAAATAAAACAATCCTTAATTGTAAGTAAATCTTCGATTTGGAATTGTGTCAAGGCAAAATCGGCCAACATGTCGGCATCAACGCCATACTGCTCAAACAATTCGTCCATCCCCTCTATATTGGAGACTTGTTCTTTAAAAAGCTCGGTGAGTTTTTCTGCCGCCACTTCATAGTGCTTCTCAGGTGACGGAACTGTAACTTTCATAACAATCGCCAAAGCAGCGAGAATGATGATAAAAATAAATAGTTTCTTCATGACTGATAGTTTTTTTTGCAAAAATAATAAAATATTTTCTAATACGCCAATTTATCCATTAATAATTTGTAACTTTGCAAAAAATATAAATTATGCCGTTTATAGTATTATTAATAGGTGCCATCCTTGGTGTGGTGGCGGTTTTGGAAATCCTCGACGAGCCGATTACTCTGATGGGGAAAATAATAACAATCTTTATCGTCATTGGCACGAACTGGATTGGAATCCTTATTTATTACCTCATCTTAAGAAGAAACCTTTATAAATGGTTCAGGTAATGGACAAGAAAGAACTTCGCGCAAACATCAAACTTCTCAAGAAACAGCACACCAAAGAGCAACTTCTTGAGCAGTCGGAAACTATTTTATCCAAACTTGAGCAGCATCCTGATTTCCAGAACGCTCATATCGTAATGATTTACAGCGCTTTACCTGATGAGGTTCAGACCCAAGCTTTCCTCGAAAAATGGCGTCATAAAAAGAAAATTATCTTACCAACAGTTGTTGGAGACGATATAATTCCTGTTGAACTTGCTGAAAACACTGGCTTTGCCGTCGGCGATTTCAATATTTTGGAACCTCAAAACGTGCCTTACACCGGCGATTACGACCTTATAGTGGTTCCTGGCGTTGCCTTCGATAGAAACGGAAACCGTATCGGCCGCGGCAGAGGCTATTACGACCGCTTTTTATGTAAACATCTGAACGTCAAACGAATAGGAATTTGTTTCGATTTCCAACTTGTCGATGAGGTTCCTACCGAGCCGAATGATATTAGAATGGATGAAGTGATTTCGTTGTAGTCTTTAGTCATTAGTTGTTAGTCTTTAGTAATCTGACAAAATAAAAAGAGCTGCATTCGCAGCTCTTTTTGTATATTAGAACTAAAGTCTAAGGTCTAAAGTCTAATTACCATGCAAACAATGGTCTGTCAGCCATCATTTCGTTAACCTTAGCCTTCACTGCCTCGAGTTTCTTGGTGTCGTCGATGTGGCTGATGACGTCGTCAATCAAGTCAACGATTGGCTCCATCATGTCTTCCTTCAAACCACGTGTTGTGATAGCTGGAGTACCGACGCGCAGACCTGAGGTCTGGAATGGTGAACGGCTGTCGAACGGAACCATGTTCTTGTTGACTGTGATGTCAGCCTGAACGAGGGTGTTCTCAACCATCTTACCTGTAATCTCTGGGAATTTTGAACGAAGGTCGATGAGCATCAAGTGGTTGTCTGTGCCACCGCTGATGATGTTGTAACCTCTGTCGCTGAATGCCTTAGCCATTGCTGCTGCGTTCTTCTTCACTTGGAGGATATACTCGAAGTATTCATCTGACAAAGCCTCGCCGAATGCGACTGCCTTTGATGCGATGACGTGCTCGAGTGGTCCGCCCTGTACGCCTGGGAACACTGCGCTGTTGAGCAACGCCGACATCATCTTGATCTCACCCTTAGGTGTTGTCAAGCCCCATGGGTTCGGGAAGTCTTCACGCATCATGATCATACCGCCACGTGGTCCACGGAGGGTCTTGTGTGTGGTTGTTGTCACGATATGGCAATACTCCAATGGGTCGTTGAGGATGCCGCGGGCGATCAAACCTGCCGGATGTGAGATGTCAGCCATCAAGATAGCGCCAACTGAGTCTGCAGCCTTACGCATACGTGCATAGTCCCAATCACGTGAATATGCCGAAGCACCAGCGATGATGAGTTTCGGCTTGTACTGAGCGACTTTCTTCTCCATGTCGTCGTAGTCGACCATACCGGTTTCCTTGCTCACTTCATAAGCGACTGGATTGTAAAGGATACCTGATGAGTTTACCGGTGAACCGTGTGAAAGGTGTCCGCCGTGTGAGAGGTCGAGACCCATGAATGTGTCGCCTGGTTTCAAGCAAGCCATCAGCACTGCCATGTTAGCCTGTGCGCCTGAGTGTGGCTGCACG
>JAFYIE010000094.1 GCA_017538795.1 Bacteroidales bacterium
CAATGGATATTGTGAAAGAGTTCGAGCCTAAGTTTGAAGGCCGTTTGCGTTGGGTTTCGGAAAAAGACAAAGGCATTTACGACGCTATGAACAAGGGTGTGAAGATGGCTCAAGGCAATATCGTTGGAATTTTGAATAGCGACGACTTCTTCGCCTCTGATCATGTGCTTGAAAAAGTGAACGATGCCTTTACGGAAAACCCAGCAATTGATGGCATATACGCTGATGTACGTTATGTTGATTGGAACGATACAAGTAAGAAGGTACGCATGTTTTCAGGTAAGGACTTCAAGCGCGAAAAACTCTGTTGGGGCAAGATGCCACCGCATCCGTCGTTTTATGTAAAACGCGAGTGCTACGACAAATTTGGGTTATATAGTCTCGACTATCCAATTTGTGCCGACTATGATATGTTTGTGAAGATGATATGGGAAGGCAATATTAACACATTGTATATCAACGATGTTTTTGTAAATATGCGTAGCGGCGGCACCTCATCAAACGGCATCAAAGTTCATAAAAAAATCATGAAAGAAAGGATGCTGTGTGTGCGCGAACATAAAATGCCAAGCAATTTCTTCATGCAAATATCACGTTATATTGAGAAAATATTCAGTTTTTGGAAAAATTAAGAGTCATGAGATATACAAGCAAAATCTGGTATCGAAGTTTTTATAACATCCTGGTAACATTAGTGATGATAGCTGTTTTCAGCTATTTCTGGTACACGGAGTTGAATGTTCTCCTTGAGAAGGAGTTCTTGATGAAAGGTAACTATTTGACTATCATGGTATATGGCGTGATAGTGATGCTGTTCATAGGACTTTTTGGAGGCTACAAAATCGGAATCAGTAAAAAATCGCATATCTTGCTGTCGCAGGCGATGGGTCTCTTGTTTGCCGACGGTATTCAAGTGATAATCACAGTGTTGATGGTCGGTTATCGTCACCTTATCATGTCGATCATCATCACCATGGCGAAAGTCTTCTTGATACAAATTGTGGGAATATTTATACTTGCCATATTCCTTATATCGTTGTATTTCAAGATATTTCCACCTTATCGGATGTTGCATATTCGCGGAAACCACGACAATAGTCTTGTTGCGAAGTTTAATACTCGAAACGACAAATATGTCATCAAAGGCGAGATGAATTATGACGAAGGAATCGAGAAAATCAATGAGGCGATTGACGCTTATGATGCAGTGATTATCAACGATGTACCGACGGAAACCCGCAACCGCATCTTGAAATTATGTTTCGCGAAGAGTAAAAAGGTTTACATCACTCCTAAGATATCCGACATCTTGGTGCGAGGTGCTGAAAAGCTTGATGTTTTCGACACTCCGTTGCTGTTTTGCAGAAACACTACATTTACCTTCTCGCAGCGTATCATAAAACGTCTGGCTGACATTGTCTTCTCGTTGCTCGGTTTGATAGTATTATCACCAATCATGATTCTCGTTTCACTGGCGATTTTCCTGTACGACAGAGGACCTGTTTTCTATCGTCAGACGAGATATACACAAGGTGGAAAGACCTTTAAAATCTTGAAGTTCAGGAGCATGATACCTAATGCCGAGAAGGATGGCGTGGCTAGATTGGCTGCTGAAAAAGACAATAGGATCACACCTGTTGGAAGGTTTATCAGAGCCACAAGGTTGGACGAGCTTCCGCAATTTATCAACATATTGAAAGGCGACATGAGCTTTGTCGGACCTCGTCCAGAACGCCCAGAAATTGCTGACGAATACACAAAAGAAGTGCCTGAATTCGCCTTCCGTCTTCGTGTGAAAGCTGGACTGACGGGCTATGCTCAAATCTACGGAAAATACAACACAACATCATACGACAAGTTGAAACTCGACATGATTTATGTCGAAAACTGCTCGATTTTAC
>JAFYIE010000095.1 GCA_017538795.1 Bacteroidales bacterium
ACAACAACAATGAAAGGCGTTGTCACTCAAGGCTTTGAGCATCTCGACAAAAATAAAGCATATCTCTTCACGGGCAACCATCGCGACATCACCCTTGACGCATTCATTTTACAGATGTATATGCTCGAAAACGGCTTGGATACCTGCAACATTGCATTCGGTGACAACCTCATCTTGAACAAAACCATTGAGGTTTTCAGCAAGTCGAACAAGATGTTTAAGGTACTTAGATCACAGAATGTCAGAGAGTTAGCACAAAATTCACAGCATCTTTCGGATTACATCAGATATCTTATCCGTGAGAATAAATCGGTTTGGATTGCGCAACGCAATGGTCGCACCAAAGACGGCAACGACAAGACCGACCATGGTTTGATTAATATGTTTTCGATGTCAGGCGATAGGAAAAACCTCGTGCCAAACCTTGCAGAACTCAACATCACTCCTATTGCGACATCCTACGAATACGAGCCGTGCGCGATGATGAAGGCACGCGAAAGCTACCTTAAAGAACGCGACGGAGTTTATGTGAAGAAGCCTATGGAAGACATGGACAGCATAGTCTCCGGCCTCAAGAAGAAAAAAGGCACCATGACCATAGCTATTTGTCCTACAATCACTTACGACGATTTAAAGAAATACGAAGGTGCCGAAAAACATGAGATAGTAAAAGTCGTCGCTGATATGATCGACAAACGGATTTACGAAAACTATAAGCTTTATCCGAATAATTACATTGCAAGCGATTGGTTGTCAGGAAGTTCCACCTTTAGAAAATACTATACCAAGGAAGAAGAAGACGTCTTCAAGGCATATTGCGACAAGATTTTCTCAAAGCTTTATGAGGAGCTAGGCAGCGAGGCTGAGAAGCGGTTTACTGAGATTTTGCTGGGGATTTACGCGATACCTGTTGAAAACAAACTCGGTTGTCATTTTGAGCGAAACGAAGTGTAGTCGAGAAATCCTTGATTAGCGTGTACAACCGAATAATTTCGGCAAACAAGGATTTCTCCACTACGTTCCATTTCATTACACTTCGGTCGTAATGACATCAGATAGCGATTTCTCCCCATTTGTCAATGAGGTATTGTAGGTCTTCTTTTTTCTTGCCGTAACTCCAGTAAAAATTGTCATCGACTTTAACTTCGGGATGGGCGGCAGGGTTCGCCATTATCTCATCAAGCGTTGCAAGTTCCTTTTCGAGAGCGTCGATCTGCTCTTCAAGTTTCTTGATTTCTTTTTCGACGCGACGTTTCTCACGGTCGTCAGCTTTCTTGGCCTCGTAATCGATTTTATTTTGAGAAACAGTTTGAGGTTGTTGCTGCTGAACCTTTTGTTTACGATTCAAATCGTCGAGTTCCTTAAGGCGTTTTTCTTCGAGGAAATCGTAGATGTCGCCGATATATTCTTTAATATGAGGCTTCTTAAACTCGTAAACCTTCGTCGTCAGACCTTGGAGGAAGTCACGGTCGTGAGAGACGACGATGAGAGTGCCGTCGAACTGAAGCAATGCCGACTTCAGGATGTCTTTTGAGAGCATATCGAGGTGGTTGGTCGGCTCGTCGAGGACAAGCAGATTCGTTGGGAAGAGCAGCATCTTAGCCAATGATAGACGCGCCTTTTCGCCACCCGAGAGCACCTTAACCTTTTTATCTATCGTCTCACCGCTGAACAGAAACGCGCCAAGTAGAGATTTCACCTTCACACGCATATCGCCAGTAGCGACGTCATCCAAAGTCTCGAATACCGTCTTCTCAGGGTCAAGCATATCTTGTTGATTCTGAGCGTAGTAGCCGATTTTCACTTCATGACCGAGCTTCACCTCGCCAGTGTGGTCTAGCACACCGCAGATTATCTTCGCCAGCGTGGATTTACCTTCGCCGTTGCGGCCAACAAAAGCTATCTTCTCCCCTCTCGGAATCAATAAGTTGATGTCGTTGAGGATGTTTTTCTCGCCATACGACTTCGACACGTGATTCAGTTCGAGCGTCACCTTGCCGGAATGCGGCGCAGGCGGGAACTTGAAGTGCATCACCGACTTGTCACGATCGTCGATCTCGACTATATCCATCTTCTCAAGCTGTTTCACACGCGACTGCACCTGCTTCGCCTTAGTTGCTTTATATCTGAAACGCTCGATGAACGCTTCTATCTCTTTTATCTCGCGCTGCTGGTTGTCAAACGCCGCCTTTTGCATGTCGATACGCTCCTCGCGACGC
>JAFYIE010000096.1 GCA_017538795.1 Bacteroidales bacterium
AATTCAGAGTTGAAGACTGCATAGCTGATATGTGTCAAACCAGCTGTTACAACTGGAGAATCGTTGAGGACTGATTCCTGCTCGACCGTTGCAAGTCTGAAGTCTTGTGTTGTGCCTTCGAAGTCAATAGATGAAGTCTCTGTTGTGTTGTCTTTGTAGTTGATAACCTCGATGCCATCTGTTGTGATGATGTATTTGCCCTCCACTATTTCGATTGTCATAGTGCCGGCTGTAGCCATATAAGCATCTTCATTATCCTCATAATCTTCGATGTTGAATTCAATAATGTTTTCAACATCGACTGCGCCGACGAAGTATTTTGGATATACGTTTTCATCAGCTGAAAACTCGTATGTGCCTGTCTCAATGTCACCATTGAAAATAATAGTGACACCTTGACCTTCAGCGCCATCGCCAATTAAACTACCTTCTGATAAGATGATGGTGTTGTAGACATCGCTTCCCTGATACTGAATGTTCAGAATAGAAATGGCGTTGTCAACATGATAGGATTCTTCTCCTAATGTAAATGTTTGTGTGTGGTCTGTGCTTTCGTTGTTTTGGTTGCTGTCGCAACTTGTGAAGCATGTTGCAAGTCCTGCAATAAGCATCAATGATAAGAATAGTTTCTTCATATTATAAAAATTTGAATTAATTCTAACTTTATAAAAATCACGCAAATATAAATAAAATTATTGAGATGGTGTACAAAAAATTAAAAAAAATCAAATATTTAGCTTCAATTGTATGGCTTGGACCTGTTTTTTGAGGTCGTTGATGGTGTCGATGAGATCCTGCTCGCGCGGCTGGTTCATGTTTTCTGGCATCTCCGAGCTGATGTAATGCACGAATTTCCACACCTCTTTTATCTCGTTGAGCGGAATCTCGAAAGGGTCGTATATCGGGTTCAGCGAGTGAAGCCTTAAAAATCCTTCAGTAATATGATTTTCAACAATTTTGAACACTATTCCGTCGTCGATGGTGAGGATGATATACGCCTGCTTGTCATGTATGTTATGCCAGTCGAGGACGTATTCGCCGGTGACGTACGACTTGTCGGGAATCGGCAGCATCGAGTCGCCGCTGATTTGGAAGGTGCGGTATTTTCTCTCTTTTGACAAGAATGGCAGCTGGAATGTCGGAAGTATTTTAATGTACTCTGGGTCGGCGTAACCCGTTGTATATCCGGCTTTTGCTCGTTCGCTTACAAGCTCGATATTTTCATTGTTGCTGCTGTCGACGGTGGTGGCTAGCACCCTTATTTTGCTGCCTTTCAGATGCACGTCGTAGCCACGCTCGAGCTGGCTGAGCTGAAACTCGCCGATCTGCGTCAGATCCACCTTTATTAATGTGTCGATGGCTACGTTGAAATATTTCGACAATGCGATGAGCGCCTCGATGTTGGGCTCCGACACCTCGTTTTCGTATCCGCTGAGCGTTGAACGCTTCATGTTGAGCGCCGTGGCGACGTCATCCTGCGTCTTTGAGCGCCTCTTGCGCAAAAATTTTATATTGGTACTGAATAACATAGCAAATTTTTTAAAATTTTTCTTGACACGTATTAAAATAATGACTAATTTTTCGTCGCAAAATTTGATTAAAAACATGGCAAAAGTACAAAGAATTTTTAATATGGTAACAAAAAATGTAAAAAATAATTAAAAAATCGTCATTTCGACTGAAGCGGAGCGGAACGGAGAAATCTCCAACAAAATGCAACTATTTTGTTCGAAGGAGATTCCTCGACTCCCTACGGTCGCTCGGAATGACGGGGGCATTATGGAAAGAACAGTATTACATCTTGATCTCGACACTTTTTTCGTGTCGGTGGAGCGCCTGATTAACCCGGCGTTGGAGCGTCGTCCTGTGATAGTTGGCGGTATGGGTGACCGCGGCGTCGTCTCCACATGCAGCTACGAGGCGCGACGTTTCGGCGTGCACTCGGCGCAACCTATGAGGCTGGCAAAACAGCTGTGCCCGCAGGCGGTGTTCATCGGCGGCGACATGGAGCTCTACAGCCGCTACTCGCGCCTCGTGACGGAGATAATAGCCGACAAAGCCCCTGTTTACGAGAAGACGAGCATCGATGAGCATTACATCGACATCACAGGAATGGATCGTTTCTTCGGATGTTACAAGTGGGCGCATGAACTGCGCGAGGCCATCATGAAAGAGTCGGGACTGCCTATATCGTTCGGGCTCTCCGAGAACAAGACAATCTCGAAAATCGCCACCGATGAGGCAAAACCAAATGGTGAGCTGCAGGTGCCACATCAAGAGATACATTCTTTCCTCGACCCGTTGTCGATAGGCAAGATCCCGATGGTTGGGGCGAAGACGTTCCAGCTGCTGCGCTCGATGGGAATATCAACTATCGGCGACTTCCGACAAATACCTGATGTCGTTGTCAGTCAGGCACTTGGAAAGAATGGAATCGAGATTTGGAAGAAAGCTAACGGCATCGACACCACGCCCGTGCAGCCTTACGAAGAGCAGAAGTCGCTGAGCAAAGAACATACCTTCGAGACAGATACCATCGACATCGTGCTGCTGAAGAGCGTGCTGGCGCGGATGGTGGAACGGCTGGCGTTCGAGCTACGCTCGCAGACCAAGCTGACAGGCTGTGTTACAGTGAAGATACGCTACTCCGACTTCGACACGCATACCATGCAAAAGCAGATACAGTATACATCGTTCGACCATATATTATTAAAAACAGTGTACGATATCTTCGACAAACTCTACGACCGCCGAATGCTCATCAGATTGATAGGAGTGCGCTTCAGCAGCCTCGTCGGAGGCACCCAACAACTCGACATCTTCGACGACACTGCTGAAATGACTAACCTTTACGGCGCTTTAGACAAGATAAGGAAACGATTTGGAAAAAATGCAATATTTAAAGCCATTAGCTGCTAGCCATTAGCCATTAGCTGCTAGCCATTAGCCATTAGCAGCAAGCCATTAGCCATTAGAAAAGGATGGCGCTAATGGCTAATACCTAATGGCTAATACCTAATGGCTAATACCTAAAATGTATTTGAATGTTCGGTCATATAATAGTCTTTGCTTCGGCACCATCTCCATTGAAAATTTGGTGGAGCAGGCGAGGATTCTGCATATCCCAGCAATGGCGTTGACCGACATCAACAATACGATGGGAATTATCGATTTCGTCTTCGAATGCAAGAAACAAGGCATTAAGCCTGTCGCAGGCTGCGAGTTCCGTAACGGCGACGAACTACTCTACATCGCCATCGCTAAAAACAACGAAGGTTTTCGCGAAATCAACGAGACACTGACGCAGCATAATATTAGCAAGCTACCTTACAATATAGACGCGCCGCAGTGGAACGACGTCGTAGTCATTTACCCTTTCGGAAAACGAAAAATTTCACAACTCAACGACAATGAATTCATTGGCGTACGCCTGTCGCAGGTGTCGCGCCTCCTGACATCTGACCTTCGAAATCATCAGGATAAACTGGTGATTGCACAGCCTGTCACCTTTCTCAACGAGAAGTCGTTCGAGGTGCATAAAAACCTCCGTGCCATCGATAAAAACATCCTGATTTCGAGGCTCGAAAATCATGCTTCCGCAGATGAGACATTGCTTCCGCCGGAAAAACTGAGAGCAGCATACGCCCTCTTTCCTGAGATGATAAAAACAACGGAAGATATTATAAATCAATGTGGTATAGACTTCGATTTCGAGACGCCTAAGAATAAAAAATGCTTCACGGAAAGCGTTTATAATGACATGGAACTTTTGCGGAAGCTGGCGTTCGACGGCATGAAATATCGTTATGGTTTGCAGAACAAAGAAGCTTATCGTCGCATCGAGAAAGAGCTCGGCATCATCGAGACAATGGGCTTCGCCTCTTATTTTTTGATTGCCGCCGACATC
>JAFYIE010000097.1 GCA_017538795.1 Bacteroidales bacterium
TAAAAACATCAATAAAATAAAGCGTTTCCAATCTTTTAGTGTTTCCTTTTTGATTCTGCAAAACATCTCGTTTTCGTCTTTTATTGCTTGCCGCGGCATCAGCATATCGTCAGCCGTGTCCCCAAGGGAACCCCTCGGCTGACGATATGCTCAAGCCGCTTCAGGGCAACACAACGCATCTCTTTTTTGGTTCCTGACTTCTACACAACGTTCCTGCTGTAGCAAGAGCTTCGGCTGCGTTCTTCTCTCCATTTCGCGGTTCTCGGTGTCGTATCCCATAGGGAACCCTCGACACCTCGACCGCTCATTACGTTCATCACTTCGCCAAAGCACTTGCGAATGACCCGTCCTGAAATTTGTTTACGGATTTTTTAGTAAAGAAAACTCAAGTCGATTCTGAGTGCTCTTAGTTCTCCGAGTGCTCCGATTTTTAAGGAAAAAACTGATTGATTGGTGATTTCAAAAATTCAAAAATCGATGCAAAATTAGCTCGTTCCGCTTGTCCGTCAAGGTCAAGCCCTGCGGGTTGCTTCGGGAAAAATCTTCCTTTTCTCCACTCCGTTACGAAAAGGGTATTTTTCTCTCGCAAACCTTGACTGCCTGCGCTTCTCTTCGCTGGCAAAAAAAGCATCTTTTTTTTATTTTTTTGTTTTCATTTCGTTTTGGTGAAAAATTTTAATACTGCTGTCGCCCGATTTTTCCGACCTACCAACTGGAAATCGAGAGCAAAACCTTGAAATCGAAAGCACCACAGTCTGACACCTAATCTCAAACCTCTTTTTTCATTAAAATTGCTCCCTAATCACTTTTTATTAACCCTAAAAACATCAAGATTATGGCAAAAAACAAAATCAAAAACAGCGACTGCCCTGGTGACGGCACCATCGGCAAGGTCATCGACTTCATCTCAAAGACAGACCAGGAAAAGATTAAGATTGCAAAAGCTTTTCTCTATCCGCTCATCCGACTTCTCAACATCGGTCTGAAGTACGTGGCAAAGAAAAAGACTCCATACAAGTACGCTGTCACAGAGATGGTGCGTCATGCTCTCTCAAGCACAGGTGAAGCCCATGAGTACTTCATCGACTTCTCCAAAATCATCCTCTCACGCGGCGACCTCACTTCTCCACAGGTCGAAGATGTAAGGTTTACCGGTGGTAAGTGCTTCATCCAGATGAGCGACAACTCCGGCGAGGGTGATGCTCGTCCCGACGACATCTCCATGCTCCTTTTCTACAATGTCACGAAACTGGAGTTCATCTGCTACCTCCAAGGAGGCACCCGCTCAACCCCTTCTTTCCAGTACAACATCCCCGAGCATTGGACTGGCGACGTCGTCCACGCCTACATCACCATGAAGTCTTCCGACGGCAAGCTCGTCTCCGACTCACAGTATCTCGGCGATTACATCGCCAACTGACCGACTGGAAATCGAGAGCAAACCCGAGAAATCGAAAGCACACACAACCGAGGCGAACCAACCGCCTCGGTTTTTTCGTATTATTGTGGCGAAACCTGGTCGGAGAGGGGTCAAGTCCATACCAACTCCGTACCAAGTCTACCTAATTAAATATTTTTATTAACCCTAAAACAATTTAAAGATCATGGGAACAATCAAACAAGGAATCCTGGGAGGCTTCTCAGGTAAAGTCGGAACCGTCATCGGTTCGTCATGGAAAGGCATCAGCTACATGCGTGGTCAGGCTCAGCATGTTAAAAATCCTCGCTCATCGGGTCAGGTTAATCAGCGTAGTAAGTTCAATCTCGTGTTGAACTTCCTGCAGCCTAATGTTCCGTATATCCGTATCGGATATAAGAGTTTGGCTGCCAAGCAGACTGAATTCAACGCTGCAATGTCGTATCTCCTGAAGAATGCTATCACCGGCAGCTCTCCTGACTACGCTTTGGACTACACCAAAGTCTTGGTCTCTCAGGGTGGTCTCACTCAGGTCACCGATGGCGCAGTCAACTGGACTGCAGCTCAGAGCAAGCTCACGTTCACCTGGACCGACAACAGTGGCGTAGGCAACGCCCTCGCAACCGACAAGGCAATGCCTTTTGTCTATAACAAGGACAAAAACGAAACTATCTACAACACCGAAGGCGCAACTCGTACAACCCACACAATGGACATCACTGTCCCAGGCGACTGGGTGGGTGACAAGGTTGAGGTTTACCTCGGCATGGTATCAGAAGATGGCGCTCTAGTGGCAGATTCTCTCTACCTCGGCGAGAAGACTCTGGCTTCCGCTTAACTATTTAATCCGCTGTACCATGGGAACTATTAAAAAAGGCATCCTCGGGGGTTTTAGTGGTAAAGTCGGCACCGTAGTTGGGGCATCTTGGAAAGGAATATCCTATATGCGTGGTCAGGCTTTACACACTAAAAACCCTCGCACAGCGGGGCAAATCTACCAGCGCAATGCCATGAAAGCCATTGCGCTGGCTTTGCGTCCGATAGCATCCATTCTGAGCATCACTTTCAAAAACTCAGCGCAGAAAATGTCGGGCTACAACAAAGCCGTGTCAATCAACTACAAGGAAGCTGTTGAAAATGTTGGTGGCGTTCCAACGGTCAACTACTCAAAACTCATCCTTTCCAAAGGAAACATCAGGCCTTTCGACTATCTCAATATTGATGACATGTCCGAAAACGGCCGCTACTACCTGTCAGTTATCAATAGCGACAACTCGCAGGTATATTACGAAGGTCTCATCTTCTTCATCTACGACCCGACTGAGGGCACCTGGTTCACTGGCGTTATCAAGCAGCACTTCCACACTGGCGAAACCCTTGAATTCACTGGCGTTCCGCTCTACGGCGACCAAGAATACCTGGCATTCGCTTGCGCTTACAACCCATCCACTGGTGCCGTCTCAGATCCGATTCCAGATGTTGAAGCTATGGGCGGTTAACCATTAAAAAACAATATAAAGATTATGAACTATGGGAACTATTAAACAAGGCATCCTCGGAGGCTTTTCCGGCAAAGTTGGCACCGTCATCGGTGCCAGCTGGAAAGGCAAGGCTTATATGAGGGGTATGCCACAGCATTACACAACTCAAGCTACTTGGGGCACATTATTCTGTCAGCGTGCGCTGAGCGCCATCATTGAAGTATTGCGCCCAATCGCATCGACACTTCGTCTCACCTTCGGTGATTACGACCATGGGATGTCAACTTTTAACAAGGCTGTCAAAATCAACTATCCCGGTGCCATCGAAAACCATGGTGGCGAACCAGTTGTTATCTATAAAAAGCTGCAGCTTTCCAAAGGATTTCTGCAGTGCTTCGATATGTTTGTCATCGACGACCCTGCAGAAAATGGCAATTGGTATGTTGGAGCAATCCAGTACGACAATTCAGAAGTGGATTTTCCAGGCTTCATTCTTATTCTCTACGATAAAGTTTCCGACACCTGGTTCACTCATGTCCACGACCAGCCATTCACCACTGGAACATCACTCACCATGCAGGGCTTTCCAATCGACGAAAACAAAGATCTCATTGGCTGGGTGTTTGTCTACGACAAAGCCCTTGGCCAAGTCTCCAACAAGTGCATGGATTTCCACAGCATGCGCATCAACGAAGAAGATGAATAACAGATTTCTGTTATATTTTTTAAAAAAATGTGTATATTTGCATCGTCGTATCGACAATTTTTAACACTCAAAAAGCACCCAAATGATTGCATTTCATTGGGTGTTTTTTTATGAAATTTCAAAAATGTTCAAAAAATGTTCAAAAATTTTTGGCACTAAAAAAGCTAACCAGTTGATTTTTAACCGATTAGCTTTTTAAAATGTGGTACCAGCGGGAGTTGAACCAGCGACACACGGATTTTCAGTCCGTTGCTCTACCAACTGAGCTATGGTACCCCTTTAGTTTTGCGCTGCAAAAATACAACATTTTTTAATACACACAACTTTTTTTGAAAAATTTTTTTTAGAGTCATTAGTCGTCAATTAGAGAGCCTCAACTCTCGAAGAGAGGTGCCAGCTCGATAATGACGGCTAATGACGAATTATCCAGAAGCAATCATTAGTCATCAATTTTGAAGGCCTTCAGCTTCCATAGGAAGATGGCAGCCGAAAAATGATGACTAATGACATTTTTTTGTATTTTTGCACGCTCAATTTCACTGAAATGAACGAGGTTTTAACTATCGATATCGGCAACACCAAGGCAAAATACGCGGTTTTTCACGACAAAAACATCGTGGAATCAAACGTTTTTAACCCCCTTTCCAACGACCTGACACTCCTTTTGCAACGCCATCCAAACATTAATAAAGGTATCATCTCATCCGTCGGCGGAAACCTGAACGAATGCCTCAAACAACTGCAAAGCATCAAAATGATCGTGCTTTCAAACGAGACAAAACTCCCTTTCACCCTCACCTACAAAGAGAAATCGAAGATCGGAGCCGACCGCCTCGCACTCGTGGCAGCAGCCTTCGCCGAAAAACCTCACCAAAACAGCCTCATCGTCGACATCGGAACCTGCATCACCTACGACATCCTCACCGACGACAGCCGACACCTCGGCGGCCCGATAAGCCCCGGAATGAAGCTGAGATTCAAAGCGATGCACGAACACACAGCCCTTCTCCCACTCTGCACACCAACCCACGACGAACTGAAAATAATCTGCGACGACACCACCGAATGCCTCCAAAGCGGCGTCCAACTCGGAGTTCTACATGAAATAAAAGAATTTATTGAGCTTTACTCGTTGAAATTCAACGACTTAACTGTTTTTATCTCGGGAGGTGACAATATTTTCTTGCAAAATAAGTTAAAAAATTGCATCTTTGCAAATTCAAATTTCATGTTCAACGGATTAAGATTTATTTTGGAATATAATGAAATTCAATAACTTACATAAAACAGCCTTCTTAATCACTCTGATTTTTTCGGTGATTAGCGGCGTTTTTGCGCAGTCGGACATCTCCTCGCCGTACTCCAGATTCGGCCTGGGAACCATGAGCAAAAACCGCACGAACACCGTCCTTCAGGGTATGGGAGGCATCTGCAACGCCATCGACGGCAAGCACTTGCTAAACAACTCCAACCCCGCCTCATACGCTGAGATCGACTCCCTCACCTTCTTGTTCGACGCCGGTTTTTATGTTAAGAACTCCACTTATAAAAACTCCAACGTGTCGGAAAGCGCCTCCAACTCCTCTTTCGACTACTTCGACATCGGTTTCGGCGTAACGAGATGGCTGAAAATGGGTCTCGGCGCCGCACCTTACAGCAACAGAGCCTACAACTCAACAAACAGCTTCGACTACCAATATCCTTACAGCATCGCCTATGAAGGCACCGGCGGAGTAAACAAACTTTATTGGGCTAACGGACTCAGAATCAACGACAAACTGTCTCTCGGTCTGAAGTTTAACTACATCTTCGGAAACATCACCGACGAGACTATTTTATACTACCCCGACTACGCTCATTTTCATAACGAGAAAAGCACTATCAACCTGAATTTCAGCGACGTGACATTCGATTTGGGCATTTTATATAAGAAATTCCTGAAAGGCGACCGCAAACTGACATTCGGTGTGGTATACTCATTGCCTGCCGACATGAAAGCGCACCGCGACACATATATCAGAACGATGTTCAAAGGCTACGGAGTCAACAACGAAACAGTCCGCGACACCATCGTATACGAAACCGGAAAGAGAGTCGATGTGAAATACCCGCAAAGCCTCGGACTCGGCGTCACCCTGCAAAAAAGCGAGCGATGGCTCCTTGGCATGGACTTCAATTGGAGCAACTGGTCGGCATTCAAGATGAACAACGCCAACGACTCGCTGCAAGACTCTTGGAACATAGCCATCGGCGGAAGCTACACCCCAAGAAACACAAGCATCTCAAGCTATCTCAGAAAAATGACCTACCGCGCGGGCTTGCATTACGACCAGACAATTTTCAACATCTACGGCAACTCTATTAATAAATATGGTGTGACATTCGGCTTCACCCTACCGCTGCAACGCGCCATGTCATCAATAAACTTTGCCTTCGAATTCGGCAAAATGGGAACCACAAAAGACGGACTCATCGAAGAGTCTTATTTCAACATGTCTTTCGGTATCTCATTGCACGACAGATGGTTTGTTAAACGAAGATATAAGTAATCAAAATATTAAAAAAATGAAATTAAGAAATTTATTATTCCTCAGCGCAGTTTTATGCATGTCAACACTGGCATTCGCACAAAACTCAGACTGCGACAACGACATCTCTATCTACAGAGAGCGATTCAAACAATGGGACGGAAAAACCGCCTCGGCAAGTCCTATTATGATTAACGCTTGGAGAAAAGTCTTCATCAACTGCCCAAACTCAAAGGAAAGAACACTCACCGACGGTACTAAAATCGTCAACAACGCTCTTATCAGAGGCACAAAAGACGCCGCTTTGAAAGAGAAATATATCGATACCCTCGTGATGGTGTACGAGACACGTATCCAGTATTTCCCTAACACCGCCAAAGGCGTCAACCAAGTCGGTAACATCAAAGGACGTATGGGTCTCGACCTCATGGGCTTCCCTACCCGTATGGAACAGGCTTACAACGCTCTCAAAGAAGCTATCGAAATCGACGGCGACAACAGCAACTACGCTTTTATCGACGGTTATTTCTCAACAACCATCAACATGGTGAAAGCAGGTAAACTCGACGAATCGGCAATCCTCGACGAATACAGCCGCCTCATGGACATCGTCGATATCAATATCAGAAAATACACCGAAGCCGGCGACGAGAAGCTTCTTAACAGCTACATCGCCACAAAAGGCAACCTCGAAGGCGGCGTGCAGCCTTACGCCAACTGCGAAGACCTCGTCCGCATCTACCAGAAGAAGTTCGATGCCGAACCTGACAACGTGGAGCTCCTCAACAAGATCGCTACAGTACTCTCATCAAGAAACTGCGACAAGAGCGACCTCTATCTGGCCGTGGCAGTCAAGTTGCACCGTCTCAACCCTTCACCTGAGTCAGCTTACTTCATCGGAAAGAGATATCTCGCCGACCAGGAATACGGCAAGGCTACAAGCTACCTCCTCGAAGCTACAAAATCAAACGACACCAAGTCGGCACAACAGGCTTACAAATACCTCGCTCAGATCATGCTGAAAGAGAGCAAGTTCGAACAAGGCCGCACTTACGCCAGAAAAGCCATCGAGCTTGACAGAAACGACGGCGAGCCGTACATGATTATCGGCTACCTCTACGCTTCAAGCGGAAAAGAATGCAACGCCAACCCACTTCACGCTAAAGCAGTGTACTGGGCAGCAGTCGACCAGTTCCAAAAAGCCAAGACAGTCGACCCGTCAATCGCTTCAAAGGCAAACGAAATGATCAGAGAGTATTCAAAACTCTTTCCAACAAGCGAAGACGCTTTCTTCTACAATGTGTTCGAAGGCGACACCTACCAAGTGGAATGCTGGATCAACGAGACAACAAAAGCAAGATTTTCAAATAATTGAAAAGACTGATTTATATATTGCTGGAAATCAACATCATAGCACATGTTGTTATGATGTTGTTTTCTTGTGAAAACTCGATGGAGAAAGTCAAGCAATTCATCGACAACGACACCATCAACGGCCTGATGGCTTACGACGTCGTTATCGAACGCAGCGACTCGGGAATGCTTATCGCCAGACTGACAGCTCCCGTCATGCGCACCGTCGACGACAAAGACAGCGCCATGCTTGAGTTCCCCAAAGGGTTCGTCGCCTACATGTTCGAAAACGGCGAAACCTCCCCCACTTCCATGATAAGCGGCGACTACGGCGTGAATTATCAGAAAAAGGAAATGGTGATCGCCAAAAACAATGTGGTGGTGAAAAACCTTAAAACCCAAGAGGTTCTGGAAACGGAACGACTGTTCTGGAACCAAAAGAGAAAAAAGATTTACACCGGCTGTCTGGTTAAGATTTCAAGTCCCGACAAACTGATTTTCGGCGACAGCCTGACAGCTAAGGAAGACTTCTCGCACCGCGAGATTTTCGGCATCAGAGCCACTATTGAGATTGAAGATGAGTAACTGGATTGTCGTCATAATATCACTTTTCGCGTCGGCGCTCTTTTCGGGTGTCGAGATCTCTTTTTTAAGCTCCAACAGACTTAAACTCGAGCTCGACCTCAAGAAGAAAAGCTTCTCGGCCAAGCTCATCAACAACTTCGTGAAACATCAGTCGCAGTTTATGGGCTGCATACTGCTCGGCAACAACATCGCCAACGTCATCTACGGCATCGCTATGGCAAGGCTTCTGGAACCGCTCATCGTGAGCGTCCTGCCGGAAGTCATAACCAACGAGTTCACCATCTTGCTGTGCCAGACAATCATCTCGACGCTCCTGGTTCTTTTGGTGGCGGAGTTCATCCCAAAAACGCTCAGCCGACTCAACCCCAACGGCCTGATGAAAGCGATGGCCCTCCCGATGATGATGCTGTATATCATCCTTTACCCGTTGATTTTCATCTACATAGGCATCTCCGAGCTCATCATAAAATATATCTTCAGAATGGAGATAGCTCCCGAGGATTACAAGCTCAGCCCTATCGACCTGAACGACTATCTCAAAGAATACGCCGACCCTAACGAGGAAAACGAAGACATTCAGCAAGGCATCGAATTATTCCAAAACGCCATTGAGTTTCAGAATGTTAAGCTCCGCGAATGCATGCAGCCTCGCAACGAGATCCAGGCGGTGGAAATTAACGAGAGCATTGAGACGGTGAAACAGATTTTTGAGGAGACAAAACACTCGAAAATCATTGTGTATGAAGACAATATCGACAATATCGTAGGCTACATACACATCAACGACCTGCTTCACACCGGAGGCAGCATCAGGCAGAAAGTGCGTCAAATCGAGTTCTATCCTGAGACTTACGGCGCGCAGAACCTGCTTCAGAGACTTTCGAAAAAACGTCAGAGCATTGCCGTTGTCGTCGATGAGTTCGGCGGAACAGCGGGCATCATAACGACAGAAGACCTCGTGGAAGAGATTTTCGGCGAGATTGAAGACGAATACGACGAGGAAGACGACATCGAAAAAACCATCAACGAGAACGACCGAATCTTCTCGGCAAGACTTGAAATCGACTATCTCAACAAGACCTACAAATACGATTTCCCGGAGTCGGACGACTACGAGACATTGGCTGGATACATCATTCATTATCACGAAAGTATTCCGCAAACAGGCGAAGAAATAGCCATCGGCAACTATCTTTTCAAAATCATAAAGGCATCAGAAACCAAACTTGAGGAAGTGGAAATCAAGAATAATCAATGAGTTAGCATTTTTTAACAAAAATTGTTGAGGGTATTTACATTTTTTGTAAATTTGCAGGCTCAAATTTATTATAGAAAAATAAA
>JAFYIE010000098.1 GCA_017538795.1 Bacteroidales bacterium
CACAATGGTGCTGTCGTGATATTCCGTCTGAGCCAGCATCGCCTGCTGACGTTCTATCTCCTTGTCCTTGGCTTTCTTCACATTCACCTTCTTCACCGCCGACGCGAAATATATCTGCTGGTCAAGTATCTGCATGATGGTGTACACCTCTTTCGCGCGCGCCTTGGCTTCCATCTTGTTCTCCACATAGATACGAATCTCTATCTCGTTGATGTCCTTGTCCACCAGCTCCACTGAGGCGCGACCGCTCTCCACCGAGCTCTCAATGTCACCCGTGCCGTCGTTATATTCAAACTTCAACCAAGGGATGAGGTCAGCACCGTCAGTCACCATCAACTCGTATGCCACGCCGTCACGGCTTTTGAACACCGGCTTAGGCTTCGGAATAAACTGTATCTTCTTCAAGAGATAATCAATACGCTCATAAACCCAGTCTTTAATGACTACATTATCATAATTAACAGGCTCCTCAAAGGTCAGGTTCGAGCCGTAAGGATGCGAATAGCAAAGTATCAAACTCCAATAATAATAACGCAAAGCATCGCCAATCGAGGCATTCTCCTTCTCCTCATTGTCAGCCTTGATGCCATTCGTAAGATATAAGTTTATCAACTCCTCACGCTTATCGCAAATATCATAAAAAGCGTCTTTCTTGATGTATCTGAACACCTTTGCCACACCATCTTCATTATCCAGCACCAGCTCCTTCGATGCCGACATGATGCTGCTCTTAAAAGTGTTAAACACCTTCATCGACTGACCCTCATGATTATCATCGTCGTCGAAAAACGCCATCATCGGATCACAATTTTTGTAAATATTTGTGATGAGATCTTGCATCGCCATGGTCTTAGCCTCATCAAGGTCAAGACAATCGTTACTCTCCGCCCAAAAACTCGTCCCCGCCTTCTTAACCTTCTCCGCCTCTTTCCTATTATTCTTAAAATTCTGCGCAATGCACACGAAAGGTATCAAAATAGTTAATAAAAGTAATAGTAATCTCCTCATTTTCAGTTAATAATTAACATTGCAAATATAATAATTATATTAATTAAAAAAAACAACCTGAAAAAAAATATTTCAAGCTGTTTTTTCTTTATTTTTGCGCTGTAAAAGGCCCTGTAGTCTAATGGATAGAATAAAGGATTCCGGTTCCTTCGGTCTGGGTTCGAATCCCAGCAGGGTCACATAACAACAAACGCAGAAAATATGCAGACTGATTGATTACCATTCAAATAACAACAACCACCCAAAAATCAGGCCTTTGTATTTTCGCAGAAAATATGCAGACTGATTTTCGGGTGGTTGTTGTTACAAAATCTCTTTTATTTTTTATCCGAAATCATTACATCAATAGCCCCGACTCCAAATCTTGAAATCGACGCCATCCTATTCGAGGTATTATCATAATTTTTCAATTCCTCGATAATCGCATTTTTTAAAACACCATTGCCAACGCCATGGATAAACGTCACCTTCGAATAGTCGTTTTCTATAGCACTGTCAAGCATTTTCTTGAAATAGTTGATCTGCACTCTGAAGATGTCGGTACTCGACATTCCAAGAATGTTATCCACCAATTCCCCGATGTGCAAGTCGACAATCGCCTCTCCCGGCTGCGTCTGATGTTTGTCGATGGCAGCCTGTTTCTTGACGATATCTTTATTGGCTTTCGGCTGCATCACGCCATCTTTCAAGAGCTTGGTCATGTCATTCTCAGTACCCTTCAGCGCAGCACTAGTTGACAAACAAATCATGAGCGCCTTCTCACCCAACAATCCAGACTCGACATAACTGCCATCTTTGAAAAACCTGCTGGTTCTCAACGAGAAAGGAGCATGCAGCGGATGATAAACGGCGTCAATATCATCCTGACAAAGCACCACCTGAATCACGCCCTCGCACCAATGCGCCAAATCGTCACGCGAGATAGCCTCGACGACAACCTTCGAAAACGGCGCTATGCTGCCATAATCGATATTGGCATATTTCTCTTCTTCTTTCAGATTAAAGCTGTACAACGCGTCAGCAGGAGTGTTGTTCACCACCGCCACGTCAATAGCTCCCGTCAACAGCCACTGCTGGTCGTGCGGAATAAATGCGAGGTAAATGCCTTCTTCTTCTGAGCCGCGAGCAAAACGTCTCAGCTCACTCCTCCTCGCCTCGTTCTGCGTCTCCGCCTCTATAATCTGTTGATTCTTAATCTCTTTCTGCACACTGTCGACCATCTGCTGCTGCCTCGTCGGCTGAGCCCTAAAATCCAACACCAAGTCGCTCATCAACACCGGCACATTGAAACCGTCCTCAATCTCCACCTCGACCATCCTGGTGTCGATAATCTTTCTAATAACTCCCCCACCCTTGTCATTCAAGAAGTTAACTCTATCACCTACTTTAAAACTTTCCATATTATTTAAAATTTTTGCAAAAATACAAAATTAATTTGTCATTTCGACTGGAGCGTAATGAAATGAAGCGTAATGGAGAAATCTACTGCATTATTCGTTTAATCATTTGTTTGCAGTAGATTTCTCGACTTCGCTCGAAATGATGGAATTATTTCGTATCTTTGCAAAAAATTACAATCATGTTCCCATGGCATGACGACCGTCGTTTCAACAGCTATTCCTCGTACATCTCGCGCGAGTTCGGCTCCCGTGTCCAAAAAATCAGCATCGACGCGGGGTTCAGCTGCCCTAACCGCGACGGCACCATCAGCACCGGAGGCTGCACCTTCTGCCGCAACGACGCCTTCAACCCGTCGTATTGCAAGCCAGAGAAGAGCATCCGCCAACAAATCGAAGAAGGCATTGAGTTTCACAAGCGCCGCTATCGTCGCGCGACATCATATCTGGCTTATTTTCAAGCCTTTACCAACACCCACAAGCCCATCGCCGAACTGGAACGGCTCTACCGCGAAGCCCTCTCCGTCCCCGGCATCATCGGCCTCGTCATCGGCACCCGCCCCGACTGCATAACCTCCGAAATATTGGAAATGCTGAAAACTCTATCTTATCAGCGAAGCGCTTATCCAATAATAATAGAGCTCGGCGTCGAATCCCCCTACGACAGCACCCTATCCCGCATCAACCGCGGCCACGACTTCGCCACCGCCCGCAACGCCATCGAGCTAGTCCACTCCTACGGCTTCCCCTGCGGCGCTCATCTCATCTTCGGCCTCCCTGGCGAAACCCGCAAAATGATGCTCGACACCGCTAATATCATATCTGA
>JAFYIE010000099.1 GCA_017538795.1 Bacteroidales bacterium
CAGTGTAGATCTTTTTGTCGGTCGGAAGCGGAATAGGACCGCTGACGACTGCACCAGTCATTTTGATGGTTTTCACGATCTTCTCGGCTGACTTGTCAACCAAGTTGTGGTCGTGCGACTTTAATTTAATTCTAATTCTTTGGCTCATAAGACCTTTTTTAATTTATTTATTTTTAATTATTTTGTCTTCTAACTTCTGACTTCTAAAAGAAGAAATATATTCCTTTCGCTTTCTTGATGACGATGTCGGCGAGCGCCGGAGGAACCTCAGCGTAATGGCTGAACTCCATGTTGAATGTGCCTCTGCCTTGTGTCAAGGTGCGAAGTGTTGTGATGTATCCGAACATTTCTGCGAGCGGAGCGTCAGCCTTGACCACTTGGAGCCCGTGCTCGATGTCCACGTTATGCAAAACGGCTCTGCGTCTGTTGAGGTCACCGGTGACGTCGCCGAGATATTCAGCTGGCACCTGAACCTCAATCTTCATGATAGGTTCCATCACGACTGAGCCGGCCTGTGCACCTGCTTCCTTGAAACCGATGCGTGCCGCTGTCTCGAATGAAAGGTCATCACTGTCAACCGAATGTGCGCTGCCGTCGATTAAGCGCACCTTGACTGAATCCATCGGGAATCCTGCCAAAACGCCGTTCGACATAGCGCCTCTGAAGCCCTTCTCGATTGACGGAAAGTACTCCTTCGGGATGTTATTGCCTTTCACGTCGTTGATGTACTGTAATCCTGACATTCCGTTGTCGGCCGGACCGATCTCAAACTCAATATCGGCGAACTTGCCTTTACCGCCTGACTGTTTCTTGTAAACCTCGCGGAAACGGACTGTCTTGGTGAACGATTCTTTATATGCCACTTGCGGCTGTCCCTCGTTGATCTCAACACCGAACTCGCGCTTCAAACGGTCGACGATGATGTCGAGATGAAGCTCGCCCATTCCCGAGATGATTGTCTGACCTGAGTTCTCGTCAGTTGTGACTTTGAATGTCGGGTCTTCTTCCTGAAGCTTCTGGAGCGCCAATGTGAGCTTCTCCATGTCGGCCTGTGTCTTAGGTTCGACAGCAATTTGCACGACTGGCTCTGGGAACTTGATATTTTCGAGAATTATCGGTTTGTTTTCAACAACGAGAGTGTCACCCGTTCTGATCTCGCGGAATCCCACAGCGGCTGCGATATCACCCGCCTCGATCTTGTCGAGAGGTGTCTGTTTGTTGGCGTTCATTTGCACGATCTTGTTGATGCGTTCGCGTTTACCTGTTGAGGCGTTGAGAACGACCTGACCTGCTTCGAGTGTGCCTGAATACACACGGAAGAACGCGAGCTTGCCTACATATGGGTCTGTTGCGATCTTGAATGCGAGTGCGCAGAATGGTCCTTTCGGATCTGCTTTACGGATTTCTTCTTTTTCTGTCTTCGGGTTGATGCCTTGCACGTGATCGACGTCAAGAGGGCTTGGAAGGTAGCGGACTACACCATCGAGGAGAGGTTGTACTCCTTTGTTTTTGAATGAAGCTCCACACATCACAGGGCACATACGCAGTTCTAATGTTGCCTTTCTAATTTCTGCGATTATTTCTTCCTCTGTGATGGTTTCAGGATCGACCATGAATTTCTCAAGGAGCTCTTCGTTATTTTCAGCAACGCCTTCTAAGAGTTTAAGGCGATATTCTGCTGCGAGATCAGCCAGCTCTGCCGGGATGTCGGCGACGTCGAATTGGGTGCCGAGTTCGTCTTCGTCCCAAAGGAGAGCTTTGTTCTTGATGAGGTCGACCACACCAACGAAGTTATCCTCCTCACCTATAGGGAGTTGGATTGCCAATGGGTTGGCGTTGAGGCGGTCTTTAATTTGCTCGAGGACTTTAAAGAAGTCAGCGCCACTGCGATCCATTTTGTTTACAAAACAGATGCGTGGCACGTTATATCTGTCGGCCTGGCGCCATACTGTCTCCGACTGTGGCTCAACACCGCCAACCGCGCAGAATATTGCGATAGCACCGTCGAGAACTCTCAACGAACGCTCTACTTCAACGGTGAAGTCGACGTGACCTGGAGTGTCGATGATGTTGATTTTGAATTGGTTGTCGTCGTGATTCCAGTAGACTGTAGTGGCCGCTGAGGTGATGGTGATGCCGCGTTCCTGTTCCTGGACCATCCAGTCCATTGTCGCAGCGCCGTCATGAACCTCGCCGATACGATGATTACGACCTGTATAATACAGAATACGCTCCGTTGTCGTCGTCTTACCAGCATCGATGTGTGCCATGATGCCGATATTACGCGTCAAAGCGAGGTTTGTATTATTTTGATCGTTTTTCATCATCTTTTCTTATACCTTATTAATATAATTAGAATCTGAAATGTGAGAACGCCTTGTTAGCGTCTGCCATTCTGTGGATTTCTTCCTTCTTCTTGAAAGCTGCGCCTTCTTCTTTGTAAGCCTGCATGATTTCGCCTGCGAGTTTCTCGCCCATTGAGCGCTCATGGCGTTTGCGAGCGTAACCGATGAGGTTCTTCATACCCATGCTCTGTTTACGTGAAGGACGGATCTCTGATGGGATCTGGAATGTTGCACCACCGATACGACGGCTTCTAACCTCGACCTGTGGAGTCACATTTGCCAATGCTTTCTTCCATACTTCGACAGGATCTTCCTGAAGTTTTTCCTGTACTATGTCCATTGCCTCGTAGAAGATCTCGTATGCGAGGTTCTTCTTACCCTTAAGCATGATGTTGTTCACAAACTTTGTGACTGTAACATCACCGTACTTTGGATCCGGAAGGATGATTCTTTTCTTTGGTTTAGCTTTTCTCATTTCTTAAGCATTTACTGATTTTTACTTCTTTGCTGCTGCTTTTTTAGGACGTTTCGCACCGTATTTTGATCTGCGCTGACGGCGACCATCGACACCGGCGGTATCCAATGCACCGCGGATGATGTGATAACGTACACCTGGAAGATCTTTCACACGGCCTCCTCTAATCATGACGATTGAGTGTTCCTGTAAGTTGTGGCCTTCGCCTGGGATGTAGGCGTTGACTTCCTTCTGATTTGTCAGACGGACTCTAGCTACTTTACGCATTGCCGAATTAGGCTTCTTAGGTGTGGTCGTATAAACACGAACACAAACGCCGCGGCGCTGTGGGCAAGAATCCAAGGCAGGAGATTTACTCTTGTCTTCCAATTTCTGACGTCCTTTGCG
>JAFYIE010000100.1 GCA_017538795.1 Bacteroidales bacterium
ATAATGTGGTGAATATCAGTGATATAGTGATGTTTGCCTCCTGTTTGTGATGCCAATGATCTCATTCGTTCGATATTGGCGGTCAGATCCTGCGCCTCGATGCCGATGGACTCCACGGTGAAGGTGCCGTTGACTTTGTAGTCGACGCTGCCGAATGATGTGTGCGCACAGTAGTTATAGATGCCTTCGGGCAACATACCAATGTTCAAATGATAATTGTTTTCGCCTTTTGAAAACACATATTCATATTGATTATTAATCGTGATATGCAAATCCGGTTCGTTGATCAATTCCCTGCTTGGATTGCGTAGTTCCGCAGAAATGCTGATGCTTTCGGTGTTCAGATAGCTCTCCTTGTGATTGATAGTTAGCTCTTTATCCTTTTCAGTGAGCAGATATTTCACCGTCTTGCTGATAATCTCATTGAAGCCGTCGTTGTTTTTATGATGGAAATATTCGTAGAGTTTCCAGCGCCAGCAGCCTGTTCCGAAAAAGAAGGCGTGTTTGTTACCGTCGTTATCATTTGCAAATGCAAGTAGAGGATTAGGTGTCTCAATATCCATCACGTTCATCAGCAGAGCGTCGTCGTGGCGGCCGTTGAATGCTATCTCGCAGTGCGGCAATGCCAATGGCGGATATGATTTAAGTTCGTTTTTAATGTCGGAAGAAATGGTAAACAGTCCGAAAGCGTTGTTAAACCTGCCTCTCACGTCAAGGTTGGTGTTTGCCGCGCCCCGATTGATGGAAACGATGTCTTGCGATTCGTTGAACGTGTCGAAATTGGAACCGATTATCGATGATGTTGGAATCGATGACCTGGTTGCAATATCGTGCAATATCAACAAATCATATTGTACGAGCAAATCATTATTTGCTCCTGCGTTATCATAAACCACATCAAATTCAAAATGATCATCCAATGCCGATTTTATTGCGGCAATGTCGGGATGCGGCGCACGGGCGAGGCACAAAATTCGGTATTTTTTATCAGATACATTTACGAAAATACGTTTTGATGATTTCCCGACAATAATATCTATCTGTTTTGTTCCTTCATCTCCGGAATCGATATTGAAATCAAGGGTTTTCGAGAATCGGCTCGAGGTTACTGGAATGGTCACGTTTTCTGCCTCGTTGCCGTCCATCTTCACGATGACGTTCATGTCTTGCCCTTTGTAATTCGTGGCATTGGCGGTGACACGTAGCGGAAACAGCATGTTGGCCGGAACCGTCTTATTGTATTTCACGTCTTTTATAATCATAGAAGGATACGCCACGGTGTCGCCGAACGTTACGGAATATATAGGGAAATTATAGTTTTCGATAATCAATTCCGGATTAACACCTTGGTTTACAATGCCGTCGGAAAGGAGAACGACAGCGCCGACATTCTTTTTAAAATATTGGCGTTGTATCGTATTCAAGACATTACTAATATTTGTAAACTGTTCTGAATATGTCATTTCGAGCTTGTCGAGAAATCTACTCCTTTCAATTGCTGTAGATTTCTCCACTCCCTGCGGTCGGTCGAAATGACGTGAATTGAAGTCGTCGGTCAAAATGACAGAACCGCCAAACAATAATTTCTCAACATCATAATCTTTTTCTAGCACATTTGCAATGGAATCAATCAGTTGCGGATATTTTTCCTTATAAAAAACTGAGTCTTTTGACAAAACAATCGATTCGGAGTTGTCTTGCGCCAAGATAACAATAGGCTTCTCAATTTTATAGCTTCTCTGCTTGATATATGGGTTGACGAACAGCATCACGACGGTGGCGACGACGATTGTGCGCAAAG
>JAFYIE010000101.1 GCA_017538795.1 Bacteroidales bacterium
CCCTGGCCAGGAAGCAGCGGAGTTGTACCGCTGATGCCGGCAGCACGGTCAGCACCGTCATTGTCGCCGCCTCTGAAGAAACCATCCTGTGCGCTTGCGCTTAAACCTATTGTCAAAACCAAAACTATTGCAAAAATTATCTTTTTCATATCAATATCCTCCTATTATTTTATCTTACCACTATCTTCTGTGTTTTATCATTCAATCTCATAATATAAACGCCGCTCGAAGACGGTTTGCGAACCATCTCCACGCCGCTAACGCGCTGCGATGCGATCATTCGTCCCATCAGGTCGAACACCTGCAGATCGCCATCGCCGTTCACGATAATATCGTCTCCATTCTGGAACGCGAACACGTTATCGTCTTCATCATCAACGTAGGCAAAGCGCACCACAAAACGGTTGGCAATGTCGGCCGACGACCCGATAAACGAATATTCTTTTTCTTTAAGCATGTCGATGTCTTTATTCGCCACCTTATCGATAAGATGGATGTAGCCGAACAATCCGTTAGCCTCCATGCTCAAGGTGTATCGTCCCATGGTGTTAGTCTCAAAATTGAGGTCAAACGACTTGGTGTCCTTATCCAAATCAACCGAGGCGAAATCCTCGTCGTTATGACGGATGTAAAGCATTGGCGCGTTCTCGTTCTGATGCGCAATCTTGTTCAAGCCGTGGCCTTTACGGAACTCGGCGCAAGCCTTGTCCTCAAACTCGCCATTCGCCACCGTGAACCAGATATTTTTGCCGCCGTCTTTTTCAGCTCTGTCGGCCTTGCTTTCACGATCAACCTCTCCCTCTGTTGAGTTGTTGATTATCAACGTATTGCCCGCGCCTGTCGTTTGAACCAGAATAGCCGTTAACGGAGGTATAGCCGTGCCGTCATCTGTAATGTCCCAAGACCCTGTTACCGTATTAAGCACATAATATTTGCTTTCAAGAATGTCGCCGTTCGAAATAGCCGGATTCACATACTCTGTAGCATCACCTTTATAAATAGTGTGCGAATACGGGTTTCCTATCAGGTTGAAGCCTTTCAGGTCGTTCGTTCTTCCGCTTGGCGACAAAGTTTCATGATACGACAATGAATATTTAATTCTTTCAACATTAAGTGTTCCCACAATGTCAACCGTATAGTCGTCTTTGCTGCGATACAGATAGCCGCGACCGTTCTCAAGTGTCGTAAAGTCGTCATGTTCAGCGTTTCTGTAGTTTTCCCATTGCAAATCAACAGCCTCGTTGAAACGATACAAATCGTAATGTGGAGAATAAGATGTTCCGGTGATGAGACCTGTTTTCGAGGCTATATTCGGCTCTGACACAGACGACGAAATAAGATACCATCCAGTTTCTTTCTCCGCATCGGCGGCCACAAAATCTTTTCTTACCAAAGCCGACACCGCGCTGCCAGTGATAAGCTCTCCGCCGTCCTCGATAACGATGTTGCAATAAGGGTCGGCCACAATGCTTCCGGCATATGCCACATAACCACTCGGAATCTTCAGCGCTCTATGGAGACGGAGAGTGCTTTCGCTTGTCGGAATAGTTCCGCTTCCACCCGAATTCTCGGCTTTAGTGCCATCCCAAGTGGCCTTGTCATTCCACGGATACGGCTCGTATGCCTCGATATTTCCTTCGTCGTCGATAATTATATTATATTCGGTGTTATCGAGTGTAAAATGCGACAAATCTTCGAGAATCGATCCGCTCGACGCGCCTTCGGCAAACTCAACCTCCAGACCACCAGCGCCATGTGGTGTGATATTGATCATGGCGTTCTCACCGAGAGGTCCGATAACCTCTATAACGCTTGTGCCTGCCAGATAAACGTTGTTCGACGTAGCTCCGCCTGTAACCGTAGCCATGTAATTATCTCTAATTATCACATCGCCCATTATCTGGAACACAGCTCCATCATACACATAAATTCCACCTCCATTGGCATTACTGTTGTTGCCTTCAATAGTTCCGCCATCCATAATAAAAATACTATGATCGGAACCTTTATTGTCGTACAAACAAACACCGCCGCCAAGATTCAAGCCTTCATCGCTAAAATAACCGTTATTATTGATATTACAATTGGTTGCATAAGTTGTTCCTCTAACCGACATGAAGCCGCAGCCTTTCAATCTCGACTGGTTACCCTCGATATCACATCCCGTCATGTGTAGCTCAACACCTTCAAAATATACGCCGCCGCCTTCTCCCATCACAGCCGTTGAAAGGTTTGTATTAATATCACAATCAGTCAATACTGCTACGTGCGGATCGGTTGTCCTGATACGTATGCCGCCGCCTTTACTCTCACTCTGGTTACCACTTACAGTAACACCATCCAGTATAAATGTGTAGGCATTGTCGCAATAAACGCCGCCGCCACCGCCACGAGCTATGTTATTATCTATATTGCCGCCATTGATAATCAACGAACTGGAAGGACCGGAATAAACACCGCCGCCTCTAGCCGTATAACTCTCACTACCCCAGGCCTCTTTAACACATTTGTTACGAACAACACTAACATTATTCATGACAAGATTTCCCCTATTATGGATACCACCGGCATCTCTCTTATCATAATAAGTGTTCTGATTTGGTATTTCATCAGATCCCGGATAATGATAACCTCCGGTAATGGTGCCCGGACCGTTTATCGTAACATTCGCGCCACTGCTTATTCTGATAACCTGACCGTAAACCACCGAGTCGGTCAAATGACGGTCAATGGTATGGTTGTTCAAATCCAAAGTCACATTGCCGTTTGCCACCAAAGCCACATTTTCGCCCGAAGGATTCTCAGGCATAATGTCGGCGTTCAAAACAACGTGTCTGTCACCTTTTGAATTATCGGCCAATACTCTCTTTACAACATCCCACGAATTGAAATTAATAACTTCAATGGTTACGGTTTGTGAGCCTCCATATGTTTCTCCAATACCTTCAATCTTTACATCAAACTCGCCCGAACCACTGATTTTCAAATCACCTTCAACCAACTTGTTGTTTATTTTAATCACATAGTCGCTGCCGCGTCTCAATGTCCTTCCATAATATTCAACGGTAGGCTCGTCTATCGTTATTGATTGTCCTTCAATGTAAGTGTAAGTTGTTGTTTCCAAACCGTTGATAATTCCGCCCGGCACATAGTATGTATTCGCATTATCGACAACTTGGTGTTTTCTCGCTACCGAATTCGTAGGCACAGTTGTGGTGGCCTGAATGCAGCCGCTGACAATTCCGCCATAATTGTTAATATAATAAGCATTGGAACACTCGGCACTACCATTTCTCCAATAGGTTGCTTTATTACTCGTCAAAGTAATTGTACCAGCCATTGTACAATTGGTAAAATACAGTTTGGCTCCGTTATTATAACTTACAAAACCGGCACCCTTCTGGGCATTTGTCTTATTTCCCTTGTCTATTTGTCCGTTAAAAATACAGTTGGTAAAATAAATACTTCCGTTTTTGTTTTCCGCAACAAAACCCGACGATGAACAGTCAGGGTTATTTGCAGTTGAAGTTCCTCCAATTAATGAACAGTCAACAACAATGCTGCTTGTACAGTTGGTAATATAACTGGATCTGCCTGTCTTTAAATTATAGTTATAACCGGCAATACCGGAGTTGTATTTCTTCGATGAATAAAACGTGCCTTCTACTGTCAAGTTTTTAATTGTAGCTCCATCAATAGCACGGAAAGGAGCGGTAGGCGAATAGTTATGTGGCGGATTGTAAGCTCTTGTTTTCGAGCCTACATTAAAAGTCAATGTGTACCAATCACCGTCAAAATTTCCGCTAAACCATTTGTCTTGAGGACCACCGGCTTCATTTTTCGTCACACCTGCCATCACATCCGAATTACTAGAATTATCAATAGTTAATGTGATGTCATTATCCATCTTCAGATATTCTCCTTCAAAGGTATGACCTCCATTTACCGCACCGGCAAATTTGTTCCAATCTTCGGCATTGGCTATTATAAATGGGGAATCTGCCGTACCATTACCGTCGAGAAGATTTCTCAAAACTTCAAATTCAGCACTCAAACGACCTTTGAAATAGCCTTCGTTTCCTGTAATCACCAAAGTATAATCGCCTGGTTCTATTGTCTGAAGAGTTATAGGTTCTTCAACTTCATTATAAATAACAGCGGTGTAGAATTCAGCATCGAGGGTGTCGACAGGAATATTGATGTCAAACTCTTTAAATGTTATTGAATATACAAAACCGCCATTCTGGATATTGTTCTGGTAATATGACGGTCTGATTCCATCTAACGTACTTTCTCCACCAACGAAGTAATCGTTATCGTCTTGCAGTGTCTTTTTCTTCCAAAAGCCACTCAATGCCGTGACCTCATCATAAGAAGCATATGCGCGGTTTCCCTGTTCCGATTCGCCTATCTGCTTAACGTAATAGCTCGTGGCAAGACGGTTATATGCGCCGTTTGCGACAAAGTTTTCGCCAACTTTTATTTTAGTTCCTTCCGCCGGCGCGAAAAGGCTGTTGTTGATTTTCGTATAAGTCGGGCTTGTGTTTGAACCCGTCACAATAAAACCGGCGCTGTTTTTATTAGCTACTATTACTCCGTTATACACGGTTGAACTAATTTCAACATAAGTGCCGTCAACCGCAATACCTGCACAGTTGTCGCCGGCGCTACCGCCATTACCATTGGTGATGTTCACACCAACAAAAACATTATTGTCAACTTTGGTCTTGTTGCTGTAGTTTCCTCCGATAAGTCCGGCAGCATAACCCTCTGTAGTAATAATGTCGCCTCTAACTGTCAATCGTTTGATTGTAGCGCCTTGTGTACATCTGAACGGCGCGGTATAAACTCCGGTGTTTTCGTATCTCACCGTCAAAATATAATTATCGCCCGAAAATGTTCCCCTGAAAGGCTTTCTTTCACTTTGGGTTTCACTCCACACGCCAACCATCGACGTGATAGGGTCGATAGTTCCCAAATCGCAGGCAAGCTGCACATATTTTCCGTTATAGTTATAGCCTCTAACATTAACGTCGTTTACAAATTTAGCCCAGTCTTCGGCGTTTTCAATAAGCCACGGACGGCTTGATGATCCGTCGCCATGAGTAAGTGAGGAAGTCTGTCCCCACAAGTTTGCGGTCATTAACAATGATAAAACTGCAAAAGTAAATCTTCTTAAAAAAGCTAACTTGTTCACTTTCATATTGTTATATGTTTTTATAATCTTCTATTTTTTGGACTGCAAAAATACAAAAAAAGTTGGAATATTGTTCCCAATATTCCAACTTTTTTTAACTTCTAACTACAAACTTCTAACTGACAATAAAGCGTTACTTGCGCTTTTTTGTCAAAGCGTATCCAGCTCCCAGCGCCGTCAATATCAGCAAACCGCTTCCCAACGGTCCCTCGTATGCCGGCTGACTGCCCGTAAGTTTTCCCACATGTCCCGAAGGAGTTGTAGGCGTAACATCACGGCTGCCATCGTTGCCACCGCCGTCGTTAAAGAAACCATCCGACTGTGCACTCACGCTAAAACACATTGCCAAAACCAAAACTACTGCAAAAAATATCTTTTTCATTGTATTCTTTTTATTTTGTTTCTACTTAATTATTTGGGTTTCCTCGCCCCTTCGGGGCTCGGAATGACAACGGTCTTTGCTAACCAAACACCCCTGTCATTCCGACCGCAGGGAGGAATCTCGTTATCTTACGACGATCTTCTGTGTCCTCTCATTCAATCTCAAAATATAAACACCCTGTGTGTTCACATTTATTGTTTCCATATCACCGCTCACATTCTTTGCGGCAACCATTCTTCCCATCACGTCGAACACCTGCAGCTCGCCTTCGCCATAAACAACTATATCGTTGCCGTCGAAATACGCGAAATTGCCATCGCCTCCGCTGTAATTAGGCTTATATTGCAAACGCACCACAAAGCGCGCGTCGGTGTCTTTCGGCGAGCCGATAAACGAATATTCGCCATCCAGAAGCATATCCACATCCTGACCAGTAAGACGGTCTATCACGTGCAGATAGTCGAATTCACCCTTCGTTTCACAACTCAAGGTGTATCTTCCGGTTGTCTTCGCCTTGAAGTTGAGGTTAAACTGCTTGGTGTTGTCGCTCATTGTCGCCACAGCATAGTCCTCACCATCCTGGTTAATGTAAATCATCTGGATATCAGGGTTGTTGTGACCGATCTTATCCAAACCAACACCTTTTTCAAACACGGCGTAAGTGGCGTCTTCATATTTGCTGTTGGCAATGGTGAACTTTATCTCGTCGTTGCCGTATCTCACCTCGCCATCTTCCTCTTCTTTCGACAAAGCGATGTTCTTCATAGTGAGCGTTCCCTTTTGCAGTGCTTTCACAAATATTCCCTGACATGGTTTTATTGTATTACCATCAGTTTGTGCCTTCAAGCTTCCGTCAAATTCTATTGAGTAAAAACCTGTAGCAAGCAAATCATCATTCGGGATAGCCTTGTTTTTACCTTTTGTGATTTTATGTGTATACGGATTACCGATAAGATTAAATCCCGCCAACGGGTTTTCTTCACTACCTATTTTTTCTGTGTATGACAATTCATATTCAACATCACCAGGATGAAGCTTTCCTGTAAATTCAATTCCAAAAGTTTTCGATGATTCCGTTTTAGCCGTACGATACAAGTATCCACGACCTGGCATTAACGTATCACCCGGAAAATATGTAGCGGTATTCAACGGGTCGGTATAGCTCTGCCATAAATGCTGTGGCTCATCATAACAAAGCAAATCAAAGTTATATGGAGCCGTTTGCGCTGTAATAATATTCGTTGTCGCCTCATCGCCCGAAAGTTTCAACCCTTTCACTGGAGTAGCTATACCATACCATCCGAAAGTGTCTGCTTTGCTATATAACTCATCACCTTCTTTCGAAGCAGCATTTATATTTTTCAAAACAGAAACCGGCACCGAAGAAGCAGTATATTTAAGCTGTCCTCCTTCTTCAATAAAAATAATTCCCGGCTCGACGTAAGTTATGCTGTTCGCACTTGCGACAACATTGTTTGATACAATTATTGGAGCCTTTATTATATAATCATTATCCTTTTTAATAATAAATTCTCCCCAATTAGATGGAGTATTCCAATAAAGCGAACTTTGCAACGACACCTCACCATCAGCTATCCTCAGCCAATACATTTTATAATTGTCGCTTCTGAAATTACTTATATCGCCTGCATATTTATTAAGACCGTCTGTAATAATACCCGCAGTATTTCTTGACAGACTGATAAAAGCGTCACGTGTAAGGTCTCCGGTAATACTTATCTTACTGTTAGAATTATTAACAAATAGATTCATTTTGGTGGCATCGCCGTTATTCATATTGATAATGGTTTCACCTTTCACTTGTAAATATGAACTGTTCTTTTGGAGATGAACACCACCGGTCGAGTTGCTCGAGTTTCTCAATATCTTGGTACCGTCAAGAACACAGGTACCGTCATTCACATAAATACCACCGCCGCTTGTCAACGATGAGTTGTGTTGTATATCGCAATCTTTAAAAGTAGCGCCACCACCTATCATATAATATGCTCCACCCCAGCGAAATGCGTTGTTGTTGGTGAAGGTGCAACGCGTGAAAGTATGTCCGGTACCTTCACTCCACACTCCGCCGCCGTCGGCGGCGTCGTGTTCCAACAAAGTATTGTTGTCAAAACAACAATCGGTGATATTAGCACTTGAGCTGGATAAACGAAGAGCGCCGCCCTTACTGTGGGCTTGATTATATTCTATACGAACATCTTTCATCTTAAATTTACTGCCTCCAGAATAAACTCCGCCACCGCCGCTAGTGCTCCAGTTGTGGTCGATAACGCATCCTTCTATATAACAATTCGATGAAGTACCATCCATATATACACCACCGCCACGATCAATCGAACAGTTTCCAGAGACATTTACATCTTTCAATGTAAGTCTTCCTTTACATTTTATTCCGCCTCCATGATCTTTATTATTGCCACCTGTAACAATACCTGGACCTATTATAGTCGCAACAGCAGAGGTTTCAACTTCAATCACATGTCCATTAGTCACCGCAGCATCATTGTTATTACCGTTATACAAGCCGCGGTTAAGAGTATAGCCGTTCAAATCCAATGTAACCTCACCGCTTGTCCTCATCTTTATCGGGCCTGCCGATGTGTTATCGCTCAAATTTCTTGTTAAAACAAATATTTTTTCCTTATCTTTATTTGCTTCTTTATATAATTCGGTTTTCAAATTTGCCCAAGTGCTGATATCCACTATATTAAGACCTGTAACAATGATGGAACCGGCGTATTCGTTTTTACCTTGAATTTTCAATGTTCCACCATCCGCATCAGCGTCAAAATCTGTATCGATTACAAGCTTCCTTCCATAATATGTAATGTCAGGTTTAATAGTTCCGCCATAAACAACTCGAGTATCCAGTTCCTCCATTACAGCTTCAGGAACATAGTAATTAACTGGTTTTCCTTTGGAATCTTCAAATGTATATTTTTTGGCAATATAGTCATCTGGTTCTCTAGTTGGAGCCTGTATTCCTTGACCATCATTTTCATAATGGCGGGTATAATATGTATGTTCATCGAAAACAGATTCGATACCGTTTCCTAAAATATTGAATGTGGCAAAATTTCTCGCAAGAGTTATATTAGCATAAGCCATTGTGCAGTATCTATAGCTGACACTGCCTTTTCCATCGTCGCCCTTACCGTTTACATAACCCACAAAACCTGCGCAATCACTTGTTTCCTCACCTATTATGGTTCCATTGAAAATACACCATTTAAAAATAACATCACCATTTGCCACGCGCCCTATCATTCCGCCATGATAGGCCCTACCTTCGCGATAACAAGTTATAAAACATTCGCTTGTGCAGCTTGTCAGCTCGGTCGCCGCCGACGAAGTGTTACTGACATAACCCACAATAGTGCCCGCGTATTGAGCTGTTGTTGTTATCATTCCGTCAACGGTAAGATTGCTTATCTTTGCGCCATCTACATAGCTAAACGGAGCGGCATAATCTTCAGTATAAGATGTTTCACTACCCAAGTCAAATGTTAATATATGCCAATCTCCATCAAAATGACCTTTATAGCTGTGTATTACACCTGTTTTATCTTTAAAACCGACAAAAGCACTTCCAGCTGAAATATTCTTACCAAGTTTAATGTAAACACTTGAACCCCAATAGGTTTCTTCATCCTTAGTTACGACATCCCAGTCGTCATCGCTATTAAGCACATAAGGATCTAATGCAGTTCCCGATCCAGTAATTGTTTGAGCCAATGAAATGGCTGTCGTAAAAAATACAAGAAGAGTAGTTATTATAAGCTTTCTTGCAACAATAAATTTACCCATCTTCATATAGATTTTTATCATCAATTTGCAAAGATATAAAAATATTTTTAATATAAGGGGGGGGGGTAAACTCAAAAAGTTATCAACAATGCTAAGATTTTTCAACAATAAACACAAAAAGCCCGCCGTTTTAGGGCGAGCTTTCGTGTAAGGGTTGGCGACGACCTACTTTCCCACAGACAAGTGCAGTATCATCGGCGCGACGGGGCTTAACTTCTCTGTTCGGAATGGGAAGAGGTGGACCTCCGCG
>JAFYIE010000102.1 GCA_017538795.1 Bacteroidales bacterium
AAGGCAAACGGACCCATGCCATTGCGTAATGCGCAAAAGTTGAAGTCCTTGCAGAAACCGGCAATCTCAGTGATTTGGTCATCATGGCCGCCAATCTGGTCATCAAGGGTGATTTTGAAATAGTCACGTGCAAATTCATTGAAGATATACGTTCCTGTAGATTGTTCATCAGCTTCTGTGAAATCGCGGCCTTCTACAATGTCGATGCCCATGAAGCGAAGAAAATTCCACGAGACAGGATAGACCTGCCAACCAGCATCCTCACCCCGCACTTTGCGTCCCCAACTCATACGAGAGTCTTTTATAAAAGACCCAGAGCCCCAGGCAATGTCCTTGATGGCCGCATCGGATTTCAATCGGTTCTCAACGGCTTCGCGGTTGGTGGCAAGATTCCACGATACCCGTGACTGCAACAAGCATTCCTGATTGAAACCCATGTCATGATTCAGCATGTACTGGCGTTGTTCATGGATGAATATCGCACAGATAATCAAAATAATAGATACTGTAAACTGCAAACCAATCAAACCAATTCGGAAAGCTTTGCCTTTCTGTGTGGTACCAAGAGTGCCTTTCAAAGCGAAAGCAGGATTGAACGATGTGGCAAACAAAGCAGGATAAATGCTTGCAACCACAGAAATGAGTAATGCCAAGCCAACGGTCAAAGCGACGACGCTCCAGTTTTGACTGAAATCCAATGACGTTTCTATCAACGAAGTAAAAGTGGATTGTTTAAACAATATCACTACGACTACAGACAAGGCCAGAGCTATAACCACCATTGTTATTGATTCACCTACCGATGACATCACCAACTGGAATCGGCTGCTGCCTAATATCTTGCGTGTGTTGATACTTTTCAATCTCAACGGAACCATCGCAAAGAAGAAATTGATATAGTTGATGAACGCAATGAACACCACAAAAATGGCAATGATTAACAAGGTTATCGTGGTGGTTTTATTGCCAGTCTTGCCGGGTGCATAATACGAATTGCAGTCAAAGTACATATCGGTCAGCCGAACTGGATAAAGCCCAAACTTGATATCATCGTCCGTAGCCTCAATACCACCATTCATCTCGCTGAAGAACTGCTTGCATACAGGCTTTGCCACCTCAGTGATAGCAGCTGGGTCAGCCCCTTTGCGCAATTTTAGAAAATAAAAGAACGAAAACGACTTCCATTCATCGAGCCAAACATCTGGCATGTCTGAAACAATATCAAAAGATGAGAGATCGCTGTGCTTCGGCATGTCCTTATAAATGGCCACTATGGTCGTCTCTATCCATTTTGTTTCGGCGAGATTTTTCACAACGTCACCCACTTGGATGCCGAGACGCTTAGCCATCGATTCCGAGACAGCTATGTTTTCGCTAGTCAAATCGTCCCAATTGCCAGCCACCAGTTCAAATCCAAACACCGCGCGGGCACCTTTATTCATGGCGACTTGCGACCCGGAAACAGGCGACTGATCGTCGCTCACACGAATCTTGGCGGGAACACCCTCGATACGACCACAGCCGCCGACTTCAATGTCAGGGGATGCGTTGACCACATATTCCCCCATGGGGCGGCATAGATAAGAAGTATATTCACTTTGATTGATATCTTTCTTCGTAAGGACATAGATTCGGTCGCTGTCTTTGAGCGCTTTGTTATACGTGAGGTCGTGGTGCACCTGCACGAGGATGATGTAGAGTGCGGCAAAGGCTGCCGTCAAGCCTAAAATGTTCAGCACCGATGATGCAAATGCCGTTTTTCCTTTTTTTAATATTCTTGCCATAATCTAATTTTTTTTAAAATACCAAAACATCACTGTCACCAAAATTATCGTATGACGACGTAATCACTCTTTCTCCAGCCTCCAAGCCTTCAATCACCTCGTAATACTGCGGATTCTGTCGCCCGATTCTAATATCGCGTCTCACAGCCTTCGAGCCGTCGTCACTCACTACATAAATCCACTTGCCGCCAGTCTTCTGATAAAACGCTCCGCGAGGAATCAATATTGCCTCCACAGGCTGTCCGAGTTGCAAATTCAGATAATACGTCTGACCGCTGCGGATGTTCTCGGGCTGCTGTCCCACAAACTTGAAGTCAGCCTTGAACTTGCCGTCGCGCACCTCCGGATACACCTTCCTGATCTGCGCCTGATAACGTTCGCTCTGACGCTCAAAGGTGGCATCCAAGCCAGCCGTCACACGGTCAATATAATGCTCATCTATCTGAGCTTCAATCTTATAGCTGTCGAGATTGTTAATCTGACCGATCTTCGAGCCTGCCGCAACACTCTGTCCGAGAGTCACGTCGAGCAAACCCAGTTCGCCGTCAATAGGAGCCTTAATCGTAAGGTTATCCTTGCGCTTGCGAATCATCATCATGTTTTGGCGCATGTTTTCAAGGCTTTCCTGCATCTGCGTTATCTCCACCGAGCGATAGAGGCTGTCCTGCTTGGCGCGATTTTCCACCAGCTTCAGACGGCTTGCCGACAGCTGATAATCCTCTTCAGCCTTCAAAAATTCCTCTTTCGAAATCAGGCCGTCGTCATACAGCGCTTTCAGCGCTTCGTAGTTACGTTTGTTGCGTCGCACGTCCATCTGCAGCTGCAGTTTCTCCTGTTCCACGCTCAGCTTCTGCTGTTCCATCTGAATCATGGTGTTTCGGAGGATGTTCTCTTTCTCGGCTAGGTCAGCTTCCGAATTCAGTATCTGCATGTCGAGGTTTTCGTTGCTCAAAATCAGAATCACGTCGCCTCGTTTCACTCGGCTTCCTTCTTCCGCCACAATCTCCTGCACCACGCCGCCCTCCAGCGGACTGATCTGAATCGTCGTAATCGGCGCCACCTGTCCGCTAATACGGATGTAATCGTTAAACTGTCCCTGCGTCACCGCATTCACGCTGATGTTATCCGCATCGATGCGCAGCTTCTTCGAGTCGTCTCCTGCCACGAGCCATACGATAAACGCCACCAGCACCGCGCCCAGCCAAAACGGCACCGCTTTCTTAGTGAAAATCACATTGATTCCTTTTTTCTTTTCAATAACTCTGTCCATAGTATTTATTTTTTATTGTTCCAAATAATGCGTTCCACCATAATATTTAACAACGGATTTCTTTATGAAATGCTGCATCCTTGCATTCATTTCCTCCGCCACAGCGTTCAAATAATTATTAGATGCGGTCTGATACTCTATAGATGAAATCAGTCCCTGCTCAAAACGTTTTGCGTTGAGTGAAAACGCCTCTTTCTGCAACGTTGCTCTTGTCGAAGCCTGTCGTAAAGCATCAGCCGAGTCATCACAATCAGCCATAGCCTTGCGCACCTCTATTTCTACAGTTTGCATTGCCTGCTCGTAATCCGCAACGGCGCGATCGTAAGCGTTCCTTTTTTTCGAAATATTAGAATGTCTCGATAGTCTGTTAAATATTGGTATGTTCAACGAAAGCTGCACATATTCACCTCTGTTGTTTTTAAACTGCTCAGAAAACGCCGTTGCTGTATAACCTTCCTTTCCCGGATAAGTGAAATAGTTTGTCGACCAGCCGCCGTAAAGTGATAGTGTCGGGGCCAGTTGCCAGCGGGCTGTCTTCAGCGAGCGTTTCGCATTCAACATTGTGCCTTCGGCTAAAGCTATTTCCGGCACAAAACTCTTCGCTTTCTCAATAAAATCTTGCGAATACTCCATTTTATATTGAATATCCAATTCATACCAGTCGTCAAGTTTATCCTCAATCTTCAGAGGCTCATCTATAGGCCAAAACATCACGTCTTTCAGTGTTAGCAATGCATCGTTCAATCGGTTTTTGCACAATGTCAGCTGATACTGTCGTTCTGCCAAATCGCTTTGCACCTGCACCACGTCGGCATGCGATTTCTGCCCCAGCTTCTCTTGTCGTGCGGTCAGCTGCACCGTTTTATCGGCGGTCTCCACCTGCGACACCAGAGCTTTTTCTAATTCCGTGTAATACAGCACGTTGCAATAAGCTTCCATAGTCGCCAGGCAAATCTGATCTTCAATCTGCTGTGATTTTGTCTTTCCCATCAACTGCGCTGTCTTAGTGATTTTCATATTGTTCACAGCCTGAAAGCCGTTAAACAAATCGATACCAGCCGACAAGCTATAGCCGTTGTGGAACGAAGTCACGGTGCTGTAAGTGTTCGACTCCGGGTCGATGCTTCTGCCGAAGTTATAGTAAGCGTTTGTGTTTCCGCTCACTTGAGGCGTAAACGTCGCCAAAATGGCATCCCTGCGATCAATCTGCGCATCGCGATTATAAGCATCCTGAATCGTCACTTTCGTCGAATGCTCCACCGCATACCTCATGCAATCCTTCAATCCCATCACAACAGTATCCTGCGCCTTAACAAACAGCGGCAAAAGAATTGTGATAATCAAAATTATCCGTTTCATATTTTAAAACTTTAAACTTTCAACTCTAAACTTAAAACTACTCTAAACTCTCAACTCTACACTCTAAACTAAACAAACGCCATGCCAAACTCGTAATAGTCTGATTATCAACAATAATCAAAAATAAGGAATTAAAAAAGTGTAAAAAAATTTTACACTGCTGTAAAGAAATTTTACAACTTCAGTTGTTTGTTTTTATTTCGCCATCATCCAATAATAAAAACTTATTTATTTTTGCATCAATGTCACAAATTGCATTTCTTAAACGTCTTATATACGAGATTTGACAGAATGATGAATTCCGAATTTGAAATAACATATCGAAGCAACTACCATCGGTTGTTCAGGATTGCAGCAAAAATGCTCTGCGATACTGACGCTGCCCGCGATGTGGTTCACGATGTTTTTATGGCGTATTATTTCGTTTTGAACGATAAAAAAGTCATAAAAGACACGAAAAACTGGCTCATTAGATGCACCATTAATAAAGGTGTTGATTTCTTGAGAAAAAATAAGAAAATTGTTTCTGATGGAAATATTGTTAAAGAAAACAACGCAATACAAAGCATTGATAATCAGATAGATTTAATTAGTATTTCTAATTTAATTTCAAAACTCGATGCCCAAGATCAATCGCTTGTAGTGCTTTACAGCGAGGGCTATTCTTACAAGGAAATTGCCGAAATTACCAATATTAACTTCAATTCGGTCGGGAAAACTTTATCAAGAATTTTGGAAAAATTAAGGAGGGACTATGAAACACTTTGATGAATTAACAATACAGAAATATATCGACAACGAACTGTCTCCAGAAGAAAGAAATGAGGTCGAAATGCATCTTGCAACATGCGAAGAATGCAAAAAACAAGTTGAAAACCAACGTGTTTTTGCAGAAAAAGTAAAAGATTCGCTTGATAGATTTGTTCCAGATTCTGTTGTAATTCCAGAATTCAAAGTTTCATATCGACCGAAGAAAAACAGAAACTTGCGAATAGCTTTAATATCTTCCATTTCAACAGCTTGCGCAATTCTGCTGGCATTTTTCGTCATCAGAGGCATGACAAAAAAGCCCGAAAAAAATGAAAATTTCGACATCTACGACTTTATCACCATTGATGAATACGATGCGAATAAACCTATGACTGAACAGCTGTTTACATATATGGAAAATAACATTTAAAAATTAACACAATGAAAAAACTACTTTTAATAATTACAATTTTGTTTGCATCGTATGTTATTGATGCACAAACAATTAACCTTGTAAAAGACGCCTCTTACGCCATTAGTGAGGACTTTTTTGATGCATTAGGTCAAGCCGGCACATTGTATAACGTCAAAAAACTGACAGTTTTCGACGACGGCACGGCAATGATCAGCCACACAAACGAAAACCGCTATTCGTTGTTCGATGAAAAAGGCAAGCATTTGAAAGACATCGAGATATATTACGAAGATGGCAAGAAGAAACCATTTAACCTGCAACCTGTTTTCGGAAAAATCAACAATCTCTATTTCACAAGAAACAACAGCAATGGAATAATCTATTTCTTTAATGATAACGGTTTGATTGTAAAGAATATATGTATTGATTTTTCTGCATACGACATGATTCCGTTGGAAAATAACAAAATAGCATTATCTGGCGGATGTTCATGGGGAAAACAATGGCGATATTTTGTTGCTATTTTGGATGTAAACACCGAGAAATATCATATCATTTATGACGATTTTGAAGACCTAATCATGTGTAGTGGCGACTATGTCATTTATGCCCAAGCTCTGACAAACCATAAGATTGATATGGTGAAAATTTCCAATGACGTTTTGGCGGTTGCAACGCCAGACAATGGAAAAATTCTATTTTACAACTTCAAAGAAAGCAGTCTAATTGAAAAGGAACTTGATTGGAAGCCGAAAACATTATCAGTTGAAGAGCAGAAGAGATTGCAATCAGAATCTATAAAAAAATACAAAAGAGAATTGGTGAACTTTCAGAATAATCCAGACCTGGAACACATGGCTGCAAAACAGAAAGAGTTTGTAGATTTACTTGAAAACGGCATGAATTACATCACAGAACCGTTGACAGTGTCGTGGTTTACATCAGCAATAAAAGGAAACGGCGACAATATCCTGTTCTTTGAAGACCCGGAAGAAGAAGGTAAAAACATGTTCCAAACTTATTCAGTCGGTCAAAACAAAACCATCTCTCAAAACTCGTTCCAGTGCGCTGATTTCGACCTTTCAATAACAAAGAATAAGTTTGTTATCCACAATGGCTATGTCTATGGAATTCAAAAAGTTAAAGGTTCAAATGAGGAATTGCGGTTAGTTAGGTTCGAAATGAAATAAAACCATGATCAATCATATTTCAAGTTGTTAGTCTACGCGCAGCATTATTATTTCTCCAATTTCCTCTAAATCCTCCAAATCCTCCGCTGGAGGATTTTCTTTTTTCCGCGGCTTGATGGTCTCTGCTCAATACCATGTTCCGTTTCGCCGCTTTTCAAATGTTCCCTCTTTTAGTTCCCGCATCAATACAGTGTCCCCGGGCAATTGTGAGTGTGTAGGCGGGAAATAGGTGTTCGCTTCCGCGCTGCCTTAAAAGCCTTTTTGCCCCCTGCAAGGGCTTCGCAAGCTGGTCTAAAAAAAATCTCCACCCTACGGGTAGTATTTTTTTTGCCCAGCCCTTGCATGGGGAACCCCGCTTCGTGTTTACGGCATAATTGAAGGCAACTGGGGCGCAAGCTAAAGCTCTCGCCCCTAATCCGCTACCATGTTCCCGGGTAAATTGAACGCACTTCAAAAAGGCTTTTAGGCGGCAGCTTGGTCGCTCGCTCGGGGCTGCCTCTCGGCGGGGCTTACGTAAAATTCAAACATCTCTTCTCCTTTGAATGCAACTGCACAATTCAATGTCTCTGCATCCAAATCCCGCCGCCAGCCCCTTGTGTTAAAGCGCGCCGCCCAGCGGGGTGGCAGGGGTCTGCCTTTTTCAGCCGTCATTTAGTGTTCCCGTAAAACACAACGTTTTTCATTCTTTAATGTTTGTCAGTAATTCAAATGAAACATCGGCTGCAAAAGTCAGCCCCTAACAGCTGCGGGCTACTCAGCGGTTTTCATTCCGTCTCGCATTGTTTGCTTGTGCAAGTCTCAATTGTTGTGTCATCCGTTTCGTGTTTTCGTTGAAAAAACTGCCTCCGTGCCACCTCCCAGCTGCTGCCACCCCGCACGCGCGTCGCGCGCACCCTACAGCAAAAAACTTCGTTTTTGCTTCCGGGCCCCCGTCCTATCGGCCGGGGGAGGTACGCGGTGCGACCTCACTTGAGCTGCGTCCGGTCGTTTCACTTCCCTCCCTTGCCCAGACCCACATGTTTTTTGGTGGCTGCAAAGCACAACGTTTTCTGACTTCATTGCATGCCGCAGCATCAACTTGCCATCTGCCGTCTCCCAATGGGAACCCTCGGCAGCTGTCAAATTCATGCTGCTTTGGCAAAACACAATGTTTCCTTTTTGATTCTCGGCTTCTATTGAGAGCTCCTGCTCCAAGGCAAAATCTTTCGTTCCGCTTCTCTTCACTCAAGAATTTGCCGACAATGTCGCTTCCCCACCCAACCCACCCTTTTAGGTGTGGC
>JAFYIE010000103.1 GCA_017538795.1 Bacteroidales bacterium
CAACTCTTTTTGTTTTAACTGAGGATTTCGTGAGAATAACCGTTGTTCGAAATTTGGAAAATGTTTCGCAACCGCTTCTTCCAAATTAACAATTGTTGCATTATCCAATTTCAAATATGGATAGTCTGCATAATTAACCCTGGATGTGACATTAATGGAATCAACCGTTTTTTTAATATTCTTACATACAGGCTCGTTCATAAATAAATCCATCGATAGATCAACATCTTGACGTTTTTGTCCAAGTTCTTGTTCTAATGCGTCGACTTTTATTTCCTGTTGCTTTATAATGCCAAGCATTTTGTTTTTCTCCCGATACCTGGTCTTTTTCTGGGTATCAATAATTCGTTGGTGCTCTTTATTAAGTTTATTAATTTTCTTTGAAGAATGTGTAAATAGAAAAACGCATAATAAGACAGCAATAGCAAGGATCAATGATACTACAATGATTATTCTGATTTTGTTTCTTTTGTGTGACTCGTATATCTTTTTGTTCACATAGCTTTGAAACATATCATTTAATTTTGACGAATCAAGAGATTTGTCATATTGTGACATGGTGTTCTTTGATAAAAGACCGGAATATTTGTTAGCCTCAAGAGTATCAGCTAATATAATACTAATGTTCATTAAAAAGTCGGCTGTCTGAAGTTTTCTTACACTATTATTTTCTTCTTTTTCATAAACAATATTAAGATAAAAATTAGCCGAATCGTATATCTTTTCTTCAAAATAAAGACTACCTATTGTATAGTATCTTGTTAATAATTCATCCTCACTTTCTGCTTGATCTGCAACCTGCTTAAGCCGTTCTAACGTCGGCATTAATCCATATCCATACTCATAAAATAACACTGCCATGCTTGATACCAGATCCCTATAAATCAAATTATTAGAGTCTGGTAATGATTTTATAGCTTCGCTGTAGTAATAGTAAGCACTGTCATTTTGTCCTAAAATATCATATAATTGGCCCAATTTAGCCAATGTATTGGATATACCGTATTTGGATGTTGGCGCTATTTTATAGAATATTAAAGACTCTTTCCCGCAATAAATTGCGTTTTCTATCATAAACTGGCTGGTAAATAGTTCTTTCAAACGATTATACGTCAATCCCATGAACTTCGCCTTGTAACCAACCAGTTGTTTCTTATCAAAATGGTTCTCCATTATCTCTAAAGTGTGCAAATATTCCTTGCAGGCATCGACAACACTGTCGTTTTCGTAAAAACCGACGCCGTTCATGTAGTGCGAGCGGGCGGATAGAAGCGTAAAATCGTCGTTGCCAGGATATTGCGCCGCAAGGCTGTCGAAATAATGCATCGCATCCTGTAGAGACGTTTCCTGAAACGTCTCATTTCTGTATCGGTTTAATTGAGCGTTGTCGGTTTTGTAAAGAGCTTCGGAAAGAAGTAGTGATTGATAGTTTGTGTTAAATTCAAATGAGGTTCCTCGCTCCGCTCGGAATGACTGTAATGTTTGAAGCGCCGAGGCGGCATCACGCTGCATCAGGCTGTCGATAAGCAACAGAGTGTCGGAAAAGGCAAATGGCAACGGCTGAGGCTCAACAATAGGCTCGGATTGCTTGTTGCAAGCAAGAAGCAGAACCGCAAACAATATCAAAAACAACCTTTTCACATTGCAAAGATAAATAAAAAAGTTAACAATCAACAGCTGTTAATCAAATAAACAACTGTCAATTGTTAACTATTAACTATCTATAAAACTATTAAGCTATTAAACTAATAAGCTTTAAGTTTATCTCCGGTCTGGTCGATAATTGCCTTATAGAACTCGTCGCTGTATTTCGGCTGTTCAACCTTTGGAGCGTAGTATTTGTAACCCTCAGGAATTGCGCGTGCTGTCTTCACGTTGCCGTCCATGTATTTCACAAATAGATACTGATAGAACATCTTCCAGTCGGCGCAAAGCTTTGTTGCCTCTGTGTTTGAGTATTTTGTGAGGAATTTCACTGCTTCTGCAGGGTCGTTGGCATAAATCTCGGCCGCTTTTGTGTTGATATTTTGCACCGATTTCACCCAGCCTTGTTCGTATTCAGCCTGTTTTGCGGCTATTTCAGGATGGATATAGTCGTATTTGGTGTATGCGAAGTTTGAAACTTGGTTGAAGATCCAGAAACCTGCTGTCTCCGAATATTCCATCATCGAGCCGTTGCCTTCGCGATAGCAGAGCGGAATCTCTGTCATGCAGGTATACATCGGGCAGTAAACGGTGCTTGCCGCGTCGTCGACACCCCACCAGATGATGCCACCGATTTCAGGGATGCTGTTGGCGTTGCTCTGTGAAACAAACGAGAAGCCTGTCTGCTGTGTGGCTGTTGTTCTCTCGTGCACGTATCCTACGCCGTCGACTTCCCAACCCATTGGACGCCAGCGATATGGGCAATGAAATGGACCTGCGCCGAGGTCTTTCGACATGTCGAGTTCTGTTCCCTCGAGGTGGTCGCGCATGAAGCTCATCATGTCGAGAACCGACACTTTCTTGTTAGGTTTCACCCAAAGAGGCATTCTGTTGCTTGGGAAGTTCTCTACCGTCTGTGGCTCGCCTTTCACGTATGGCTTGGCGCGCATGATGTTGCGGCCTGTGGCATAGTCCCAATAATTGTTCATGTTGTCAGCAACCTGGTTGAACATAGCCCACACACGGATTTCACAACCACGTGCCGCACCGAAGTCAACAGGAGCGTAAACATCTGAGAATGAGAAGTCTTCATCTTTTCCAACGTAGAAATTGTTCTTCTTTGCAAACGAGATAACGTCTTCTGCGTAGATGCAGTCAACGTTCTTGTCGGTCATAAACTTCTTGAAATCTTTTGAAGTCAACGAGGTTTTGTTCTTCTTGGCGAGCGGGAAGGTGGTGATACGTGCCTGGTTGGCGTGACCGCAGACATATCCGTCAGGGATGCGGCGCGCTACCCAAACCATGCCTTTCTCGAATTTGCCTTTGCCAATCATTTCCATAATCCAGACTTCTTCGGTGTCGGCTATTGAGAATGACTCGCCTTCGCTGATGTAGCCATATTTTGCTGTGAGTTCGGCGATGTTGCGGATAGCTTCGCGGGCTGTCTTGCAGCGCTGCAACGAGATGTAAATCAATGTGCCATAGTCCATCAAACCTTCGCCTTCCCAAAGCTCTTCAAGGCCTCCGTAAGTGGTCTCGCCAATGGCTAATTGATACTCGTTCATGTTGCCTACAACATTATAGGTGTGGCGTACTTCAGGAATCTGGCCGAGATACTTTCCGCTGTCCCAATCGTAAAGGTCGCGCATGGCGCCTTCCGGATAATCGGCAGCCGGGAAATGATATAACTCACCATAAAGTACATGAGAATCAGCGGCATACGAAATCATTGTCGAGCCGTCGACTGAAGCTCCCTTGGTGACGAGGAAATTGGTGCATGCACTCGCCTTCGTCATTCCAAGAAGGCAGATAATTGCTAATAATGTCAATAATTTTTTCATATTTTTTTATTTAAAATGTTAATAATTTGCTGTTTGTCAATATCAATCTGATGTTTTAAGGCTTCAAAATTATCAAATTTTTTGTCATCACGCACAAAATCCACGAATCTTATTTTTATTTCTTTGTCATAAAGATTTCCGTCGAAGCCAATGATATAAGTTTCAATGCTTTGCGGACGTTCGTCGTGCATTGTCGGGCGCTTCCCGATGTAAGTCATAGCAGGAAACGATTTTCCGTCTATTTCAGCGAAAGTGGCGTAAACACCTTGTCTTTCAATGAGTTGGAACTCTTCCGCCACATCAATGTTCGCCGTCGGATAGCCCATTTTTTGTCCAACTTGTTGACCGTGAACTACTTTGCCTGTATATGAAAATTCATATCCGAGAAGCATATTGGCATGTTTTATGTCGCCGTTTTCCAAAAAATGACGGATTTTAGTTGAACTTACCGCCACGTTTTCAACATCTTGCTCCTGAATTTTCTCAACTTTGAAATTATAGCGGTTTCCAAGCTCGTAAAGCATCTCGAAATCGCCGGTTCTGCCTTTCCCGAAATGGTGGTCGTAGCCGATAATCAGCACCGCCGGGTGGATGTTTTTCACAAGATAATCTTTGATAAAATCCTCCGACGATATGGCGGCAAATTCTTTTGTGAAATTTATAATTATCAGATTATCAATGCCTAACGCCTCAAGATGACTGATTTTTTCCTGCTGTGTTGAGATAAAACGGATGCCTGAATCGTTGCTCAGCACCTGCCTCGGGTGAGGGTAAAACGTCACCACCACGCTCTCGCCGTCGAGTTCTTTGGCGCGGTTCACCATGTTCTTCAGTATCTCCTGATGCCCACGATGCACCCCGTCGAACGTGCCGATGGTAACGACAGCATTCGGAACCTGCTTATAATCTTCTATATTATAATAAACTTTCAACTTTCAACTCTAAACTTTAAACTGTGAAATAAATATTCCGCTATTTCCACGGCATTCGTTGCAGCTCCTTTTCTGATATTATCCGTTACAACCCAGAAATTAAAGCCGTTTTCAATACTATTGTCGCGACGCATTCTACCGACGAAGACTTCATCTTTGTCGTATGCCATCAACGGGGTCGGATAAAGATTCTCGCTTGGATTATCAGCGACAATAACGCCTGGCGTGTTCTCCAAAATCTTTCTAATCTCTTGAACATCATAAGGTTGTGAAAATTCCACATTTACCGATTCGGAGTGACCGCCATAAGCCGGAACTCGCGCCACTGTTGCCGAAACTGCTATATTTGAATGCAAAATCTTGTTTGTCTCAAAAATGAGTTTTTCCTCTTCGGTGGTGTTGCCGTCTTCTAAGAAATTGCCTCCGTGAGGGATGATGTTTTCGTGTATTTGGTGAGGATATGCCGGGTTTTCGGCTTTCTCGCCACGCTGCTCACAATGCAGCTGGTTCAACCCTTTGATGCCACTGCCGCTCACCGACTGATATGTCGAAACCACTATGCGTTTGATGCCATAGCGACGGTGCATCGGGGCAAGCGCCATCACCAGACCTATTGTTGAACAGTTTGGATTTGCGATGATGTGAGTGTCGGCGTTTATGTCGCTGGCGTTGATTTCTGGAACCACCAACGGAATGCCTTCTTTTTTGCGCCAAGCGGAGCTGTTATCGACAACGTATGTGCCTTTTTCGGCAAACAACGGGGCGTATTTCAATGAAGCGTCGGCTCCAGCTGAGAAAATCGCGATGTCGGGACGTTTTTCAATGGCGTCTTCAACAGATATCAAAGTGTATTCTTTACCTTTAAAAAGTGTTTTTTTCCCGATGGAACGCTCCGATGCCGCCACAATAAGCTCGTCGATAGGCAGATTTCTCTCCGCCAACACCTGAAGCATCTTTTGTCCTACAAGTCCTGTCGCTCCAATAACCGCTATTTTCATTTTTTATCCTCCCGAAATGTTAATTTTTTTTAACAAATATGCCTTAATTGTATGTGTTTTATTAAGACTTCCTTCTTTTTTCTGCAAGTTAAGTTAAATAATGTTAAAAACGAATAACGTTAAAAAAATATGTTATACTTTTGCGCAAAAGTAAGAAAAAAACTCAAACATTTGTAGTTATGGATGTAAAAATGTTTAAGATATTGGCGCTCCTTATATTAATGATACCGCTTCCAGGTCTGGCGCAGGTTTACGACGACTTCTCTGACGGCGATTTTAGTGATAATCCTGCTTGGATCGGCACAGAATCTCTCTTTGTGGTGAATGAGGCTAAGCAACTGCAACTGTATTCTGAAACAGCAGGCGACGCATGGCTGTTTTGCGACGCGGATGTGGCTAACGGTGTTTTAAATGGGGATTTTGAATGGCGTTTCTGGCTTCGTGAAGCGTTCTCGCCATCAAGTAAAAATTTCTGCGACATTTACATCTGTGATAAATATTTTGTTAGGTTCGGAGAAGCGGGGAGTAATGATGTTGTTGATTTACAGCGTGTTGATGATGGTGCGACCGTTAGCGTCTGCCGTGGTACCGACACATTCATCGCGACATCATTCTCCGCCTTCTTCAAAGTGACCAGAAACGCCGAAGGGGTGTGGAAAATCTTTGTCGACAAAACAGGTTCTGAGGATTATATCCTTGAAGCTCAAGGTGTTGACAATACTTACGAGCCGTCTGGAAATTTTGGAATTAAAGCTACTTTTAGTGCGAGCAATGCGAAAAAAATATATCTCGATAACATTTATGCGGGTCCACTGATCATAGACACGGAATCTCCACACCTTGATGATCTTATATTGTTGAAATACAATAAATTACAACTTGATTTCAACGAACCTGTTGATAATGTTTTTGCTTTGAATGCCGATAATTACAATATGAATAATAATGTCGGCAAACCAATGTATGCCGAATATAACGGCAGCAACCACTCTTCTTTGATTTTGTCTTTTTCAAACGAGATAAAAGAAGGAGTGTATTATACATTGACTATCAATAAAATACAAGATTTGTCAGGAAATATAACGGAAAACATCCAATATACATTTATTCATTACGACATTCATGAATATGACGTTTTGATAAATGAAATCATGGCCGATCCGGAGCCGAGCGTTGGGTTGCCGGCTTGTGAATATATTGAATTGTATAACACCACCGACCATCCTATCAATTTGAAAGACTGGTCGTTGACAATAGGAAACAGTGAGAAAATAATAACACAAGATATTGATATTCAGGCAAATAGTTTCATGATTTTATGTAAGGAGGACGCTGTTCCTTTCTTATCGGAATATGGTGAATGTGTGGGTTTTTCATCGTTCTCGATACCAAATTCTGGTACAAACATCTCGTTGTTTTTCATAAATAAAAAGGTTCATAAATTGGTTTTTGATTCATCCTGGTATCGAGACGATGATAAGTCTGACGGCGGTTGGTCGTTGGAACAAATAGACCCACACTCACCTTGTTTGGAAGCCATAAACTGGCGCGCAAGCTGTAACAAAAACGGCGGTACGCCTGGTGCCGTCAACTCTGTTAACGCCGAAAATCCCGTTACGCCTGCAGTGAATTACATAAATGTGCTGTCTCCAAACACAATAGAAGTCGTTTTCAACCAAGAAATGGATATTGAATCTTTGAAAAATCCTGAAAACTACACTATTATTGAATTTGATTCTCACCCTAATTATGCTCTGCCATCACAAGATAATTGTAAAAGCGTTACACTTTCTTTTTCACAGAATCTACAGATTCGGAAAGTTTATAGTATTTTGGTTTTTGGTTCTTCAAATTGTTCGGGAGTGCCGGTCTTGGATGGTTGTGTCTACGCTTTCGGACTTCCGGATGATGCGGTTGTGGGCGATGTGGTCATCAATGAAATTCTTTTTGACCCCATCAGCCCCGCAACCGATTACGTTGAGATTTTTAATAAATCAGATAAAGTGTTGAATGTCAGTAAATTAAAGTTGGGTGTTGTCAAGTCGTCATTTCCAAATCCACCCGACACGACAATAAAGGAAATATGTTCCGAAAACCGACAGCTTTTGCCACGGAAATATCTTCTTTTGACAACAACTCCCGAAGTCACAGGCACCCAATATGAGTGCACGACCGATAATTTTATCACTATGCGGAGTTTTCCTTCGTATCCGAATGCAGGAGCGGAAGCCGTGTTATATTATGAAGATGATATCATTGATTTCATGAGTTATTCCGAAGATTCTCATTATCCTTTGCTGACCGAAACGAAAGGTGTTTCGCTTGAACGGGTTAATCCGGATATAGGTTCGGCTGACAAGGATAATTGGCATTCGGCCGCCGCTCCTTTGTATGGAACTCCAGGTTACCAAAACTCGGTTTTTGTTGAAAACGAAGAAGAAACAGCCAATGTCGAGATATTTCCGCCTGTTTTCTCGCCGGATGGCGACGGCTTCAATGATGTTACAACAATAAATTTGTCGTCTTTTGAATGTGACTACTCCGCGAAAATCATCATTTTCGACTCGCAAGGAAGGTTTGTGCGTAATGTCGTGAACTGTCAAACCATAGCCTCACAAAGCGTTTTTTTGTGGAATGGCTTGGATGAAAACAGTAGAATGGTCTCACCGGGAATTTATGTTGTTTTTATAGAAGTATTTGATACTCAAGGAGATATAAAGAGATTTAAAAAGGCTGTTGTGGTTGCATCCAAATAAAAGCGAAGAAAAAAGCGTTTGTTTAAAAAAATATTCGTACTTTTGTACTTTTAAGATAAGGTATAAATATGACTTTTTTTCACGGCGCATTGATGGGTTTAACCTTGGCTACGGTGTTCGGCTTCGGACCCGCGTTCTTTTTGCTTATCCAAACAAGCATTAGCAAGGGTTTTAAAACCGCTTTGTTGTTCGATTTGGGTGTTTTGTTGAGCGACGTCATAGTTGTTATTTTGATGATGATGACATCGATTCAGATAACTCTTGACAACGGTGGAAATATGGTGCTTGCCGGCATTACGGCGGGGTTGATAATAATAGGTTTCGGTATTTACACATATTACAGCAAACCGGAAAAAATAGTTGAACGCTCGGCAAAGAAAAGCGCCGAGCTTGAAGAAGTTGAGAAACGTCTTGAGAAATTCGATGAAAAATTAGACAAAAAACACAATGGCTCAAAATGGTATATTTATGTATCTAAAGGCTTTATAATGAACGTGTTCAACCCGTTTATCTGGGTCTTTTGGATGACGTCGGTGGCAACGGTATCCGGCTCAGAGGTATATAACGGCAAAGAATCTCTCATCGCGTTGTTCTTCATAGGGACTTTCGTCACGGTTTTCGCCTTCGATATAATGAAAATAGTGGGTGCCTACTCCTTAAAACGTTTTTTCACCGAGAAAAGGATGAAAATTCTCAACCAGGGCACAGGTATCGTCCTTGCCATCTGCGGTTTGATACTGATTATCAGAGTACTTTTCTTTAGAATTTAATGTCCTTTACGTTCAGTTGCAACGTGGTCTTTCCCTGCCAGAAGTTTTCTTCAATGTAGTAGCACATTGTGAACGGCTCTTTGTCGTGGATGCGCTCATATAAATCGCCTTTCTGGAATGCAATTCCTGAAAATACACAATCGGTATTGCCTTGCTGCATCACGCTGAGTTTCAAGTGCTTGCGATTGCCTACTGCACGTGAAAAACCTGCGTCGACGACGTTCTTTGTCAAGAAGACCGGCGACAAGTTGCCTGGTCCGAACGGAGCGAACTGCTTGAGGATGCGCACAAACTTAGGCGTGATATTCGTGAAATCCATCTCGATGTCAACGTTGAGCTCCGGTGTCAAATCGCTTTCTTCGAGGTGTTCCGACACATATTTCTCAAATCTTTCAGCGAATTTTTCAAGATTTTCGGGTTTCAACGATAATCCCGCCGCATATTTATGTCCGCCAAAGTGTTCGAGTAAATCGGAGCAGTCGTCGATGGCGTCATAGATATCAAAGTTCTTTATTGAACGCGCGGAGCCTGTGATGAGGTTGCCCGAACGTGTCAAAACTATTGTCGGACGGTAATACGAGTCTGTGAGTCGCGAAGCCACAATACCGATAACGCCTTTGTGCCAGTTTTCGTTGAAAATCACGGTGCTCTTGGCGTTGCGCAACTTCTCGTCAGCGTCGATCATCCGAAGTGCTTCCTCGGTGATGGCGTTGTCAAACTCACGTCGTTTCTCGTTGAGGCTGTTGATGCCGGTAGCGAGTTTTTCAGCATGGTCGTAGTTGGTGGCAAGAAGCAGTCGCACCGAGTCGCTGGCTTTCTCCAAACGTCCCGCCGCATTGATACGTGGTCCAATAAGAAACACCAAATCGCTGATTGTCAACTCTCTTTCGAGCGCGTTCTTCTGCTCGGCCTGACGCAAAACAGCCGCAATACCCGGACGCGGGTTCTTGTTGAGCTGAATTAGACCGAAATAGGCCAAAACTCTGTTTTCGCCAGTGATAGGAACGATATCAGCAGCAATGCTAACTGCCACATAGTCAAGGAGTTCGTAAACTTCTTCTATCGGTCTGCCAAGCCGCATCGACAAAGCGGTGATGAGTTTGAAGCCGACACCGCAGCCTGAAAGTTCTTTGTAAGGATATTGACAATCAGGACGTTTAGAGTCGAGCACGGCCACCGCATTAGGAATCACATCATCAGGACGGTGATGGTCGCAAATGATGAAGTCGACGCCGCGTTGGTTGGCATATTCAATCTTTTCCACAGCTTTGATGCCACAGTCAAGCACGATAACGAGCCCAAAACCGTTATCAGCGGCGTAATCGATGCCTTTATATGAAATTCCGTATCCCTCTTCGTAACGATCCGGGATGTAGAACTCAATTTTCTTTTTGTTGACAAAATTCTTTAAATATGTGTAAATCAAGGCGACGGCGGTGGTTCCATCAACATCGTAATCACCGTAAATCAGAATTTTTTCACCGTCTTTCATCGCTTTTTGCAGTCTGTCGACAGCCTTGTCCATATCCTTCATCAAAAACGGGTCGTGAAGGTGCTCAAGCGACGGTCTGAAGAAATTTTTAGCCTCCTCGAAGTTGGTAATGCCACGCTGAACCAACAAAATAGCCAGAATCTCGTCAATGCCCAACGACTCTGACAAGCTCCTAACTACTTGTTTATCTACATCTTTTGCTAAAATCCAGCGCGTTTCCAAAATAAAAAATTTTTAACTCGCAAAATTACGAAATTTAATCTGAAATTCCAAGAAAAAACGGAATTTTTTTAAATAAAAAATATAAAAAAAGATAACATGCTCAGTATTAAGGAAATACAACCACCCCGTCATTTCGACTGAAGCGTAGCGAAATGGAGAAATCCTTTTTAGGAAGAAACAATATGAAAAAACGATTTATACAATGATTTATCGGATGGAGGATTTCTCGACTACGCTCGAAATGACGTTGATAAACAATTGTTTCGTCCCTACAAAAAAAATCTTTAAACTTTACACTTTAAACTATAAACTTTTTATTATATTTGCACTTTAAAACTTTACTCGGTTATGTCGCCTAAAAAAATTACAAGTGCTTTAATATCAGTATTTTATAAAACTGATCTCGATAAAATAGTCGCTCTTTTGAAAAAGAACGGTGTCCAGATTTATGCTACCGGCGGAACGCTTGATTTTATCAAAAAAATCGATGACAGCGTGCGTTCAGTCGAGTCGTTGACCGGCTATCCTTCAATTCTCGGCGGTCGCGTGAAAACCTTACATCCTAAAGTGTTCGGAGGAATTCTCGGACGTCTTGACAACGAAACGGACCTCGCCGAGATGAAACAATATGAAATTCCGGCTCTCGACCTCGTTATCGTCGACCTATATCCTTTCGAGGAGACTGTCCGCAACACCAACGACGAAGCGCAAATCATCGAAAAGATTGACATCGGCGGCATCTCGCTCATTCGTGCCGGCGCGAAAAACTTCAAAGACTGCCTCATCGTGCCATCTTCAAACTACTACAAGGAATTCATGGAGATGTACGAGAAACAAAACGGCTGCACCACTTTGGATGACAGAAAACGCTTCGCGAAATACGCTTTTGCGACAAGTTCGCACTACGATACGGCTATTTACAACTGGTTCTCGGGCGAGACAGTTACACCTCTCAGATATGGCGAAAATCCTCATCAACAGGCTGTTTTCAACGGAAACCTTGATGATGTTTTCGAGAAGTTGCATGGTAAAGACTTGTCCTACAACAACTTACTTGACCTCGACGCAGGTTTGAACCTTATTCGCGAGTTCGACGAACCGACATTCGCTATTTTGAAACATAATAACCCTTGCGGAATTGCTTCAAAACCTTCAATATCAGAGGCTTACGACGCTGCTTTGGCCGGCGATCCTGTCTCGGCATTCGGCGGAGTGTTCGTCAGCAACCGCGTAATCGACGTGAAGACGGCCGAAGAGATGAACAAAATGTTTTTCGAAGTGTGCGTGGCTCCAGGTTACGACGAAGGCGTGCTCGACATTCTCTTCTCGAAGAAAAACCGCATCGTGCTGAAGCTGAAATCAAATAAATTCCCGACAAAGGTTTATAAATCGGCGCTTAACGGCATCCTCGAGCAGGAACGTGACCTTCACATGGAGACAAAAGACGATTTCAAAGCTGTAACGGACAAACTTGTTGATAATAAAGATGTTGACGACCTGATTTTCGCTAATAAAATAGTGAAACACAGCCGTTCAAACGCTATAGTTTTGGCTAAAAACAAACAACTTTACGCTTCAGGTATCGGCCAGACCTCACGTGTCGACTCGCTGCGTCAGGCTATCGCCAAGGCAAAGAGCTTCAACTTCGACCTCAACGGCGCTGTGTTGGCATCCGACGCCTTCTTCCCGTTCTCCGACTGCGTGGAGATTGCGAGCGAAGCAGGTATCAAATCGATAATTCAACCAGGCGGCTCAGTGCGCGACCAAGAGTCGATTGACGCTTGCAACAAACTAGGAATAGCCATGGTTTTCACAGGATACAGACATTTCAAACATTAAAAAAAATAATAAAATGGGATTATTTTCATTCTTCGATAAAGAGGTGGCAATCGACCTCGGTACAGCTAACACCATCATTATGTACAACGACAAAGTGGTGGTCGACGAGCCGTCAATCGTTGCCATAAAACGTGATACACAGCAAATCATGGCGGTGGGAAAACGCGCTATGATGATGCACGGAAAGACTCACGAAAATATCAAAACCATCAGACCTCTGCGTGACGGTGTTATCGCCGACTTCCAGGCAGCTGAATTCATGCTGAGAGAGATGATAAAGATGATAAACTTCCACAACAGCATATTCCCTCCGGCGTTGAAGATGGTTATCTGCATCCCTTCAGGTATCACAGAGGTTGAGGAGAGAGCCGTTAAAGACAGCGCGGAACAGGCTGGCGCTAAGGAAGTCAGACTTATCCACGAGCCAATGGCAGCAGCTATCGGTATCGGCATCGACGTGCTCGAGCCAATGGGTAACATGATTGTAGATATCGGAGGCGGAACATCGGAAATAGCGGTTATCGCACTCGGTGGCATCGTCACAAATAAGTCAATTCGTATCGCTGGCGACGACTTTACCGACGAAATCGTGGAATATATGCGTAAGGAACATAATCTCAATGTTGGTGAACGTACCGCTGAGCTTATCAAAATAGAGGTTGGCGCCGCTATCCAAGAGCTCGACAACCCACCTGAGGACTACGCTGTCCACGGCCGCGACATGCTCACCGGTATCCCTAAAGAAATAAAAGTTAACTACAAGGAAATCGCACATTGCCTCGATAAGAGCGTTTCGAAGATCGAGACAGCGGTTCTTAACACTCTTGAGACGACGCCTCCTGAGCTTTCAGCTGATATCTACCGCACAGGTATCTACCTGACGGGCGGCGGCGCATTGTTGAGAGGTCTCGACAAACGTCTGCACGACAGAACACAGCTTCCTATCCATGTGGCCGAAGACCCACTTCGCGCAGTGGCTCGCGGCACAGGCATAGCTCTGAAAAACTTCGACGGCTTCCCGTTCCTGATAAAGTAATCGGGAGTGTGAGATGTATAACTTATTCATTTTCATAAAAAAATATAACGCGGTAATACTTTTTATTCTGCTTGAAATGCTGTGCTTTATCATGGTGGTGCATAGCCTTCCTTATCAGAATAGAAAGCTGGTGAACGTGTCGAACAGCATCGCCGGAGGTTTTCATAAAACCACGTCGAACTGGAGCGACTACATTCATCTCAAAGGCGAAAACGAGGCTCTTCTCGAACATAACGCATTGCTGCTTAGCAGATTAGGATGTGACGAGGTGGAAGCCGACACTGTTTATTACGACGACATGTTCTCTTATATTCCAGCTCATGTTGTGAATAACAGCATTTATGAATTGAATAATTATATAGTCATCGACAAAGGCAGCGTCGACGGCATCGAGCCTGATATGGGCGTGATTTGCAGCGACGGCGTCGTGGGGAAGGTTCTCAATGTAAGCACACACTATGCCTCGGTGATGAGTTTGCTTAACTCTTACTCGATTTTAAGCTGTAGATTTACTGATAATCAATATGTTGCGAATGTTGTATGGGATAATGGCAGCTATCGTTACGGACTGGCGAAAGACATCCCGTCACACCTTATTATTAATGCTGGCGACACCTTGGTTACAAGCGGATTTTCAACATCATTCCCAGCAGATGTTATGGTTGGCACAATAGAAGAGTACGGAAATGATGAAAATAGCATGTTCAGCACGGCGAAACTGAGGTTTTCGACGAATTTCAGCACTCTGCGTCATGTTTATGTCGTGAAAAATAATTTCAAAGCGGAAATAGATTCGTTATGTATAGCCCAGTGATACGCAATATAATACGATTTATAAGTCTGCTTATGGCTCAGGTGTTTATATTCGATAACATCCGCTTCGGCAACTACATTCACCCGTATGTTTATATGCTTTTTGTGATGCTGCTTCCTTTCGAGACTCCGAAATGGCGCTTGATTTTGGACGGTTTCTTAATGGGAATGTCTATCGATATTTTCAGCGGAACGCCGGGTTTGAACGCCGCGGCGACAGTGTTTATGGCGTACGTGAGACCTTATGTCATAAACGCCATGACCCGAAAAAGCGATATTGAAGACAAAACGGAGCCTTCAGTTACAGAAATGGGTGTGAACTGGTTTTTTGTTTACGGATTATTGCTTTTAATCTTGCATAATCTGGTACTTTTCTGGCTCGAAGCGTTCAGTATCAAGTTGTTAGGAATAGTTTTACTCGAGGTTCTGTTGAGCGCCCCGATATCTTTAATAGTGATAATTTTAATAATATACATTTTTAAACCTATAAAAAAATAGATAATATGAAAAAATTATTAATCGCAGTTTTGATGCTGACAAGCATGGTTTCATGTACTAAATCATTCAAAATCAATGTAAATCTTGAAAATTCAACAGGAAAGACTGTTTATCTTCAACAATATGATGGAACAACTTTGAATAACATAGATTCTGTCGTCGCAAAAGATAACATGGCTGTTTTTAAAGTGAAACAAAGCCAAAATATGGACGCATACAACATCATGATCAAGGGTTGGAGACGTTCACTGACAGTTTTTGCTGATAATCAGGATGTTACTATAACCGGTGACTATCAAAAATATAACGGAATCAATGTTTCGGCTTCTGAAACCCAGGAGAAACTTAACAATTTTACAAAAAAAGTCGACAAAATTGAAGACGAGCAGGAAATTTACTATTTTGTGATGGATTTTGCGAAACAAAACATTGATAATCCTGTAAGCGCTTATGCGTTATACCGTTACAAATGGGCTTTCTCACTTGAGGATCTGGAACGTCTTGATGAAGCTATGCCACAAGACATGCAAAGCGCATACAAAAACCTTCTGAGTGAATATATAAACGCTCTTCGAAGAACTCTTCCGGGTAATAAATTCATCGATTTCACACAAAAAGACGTGAACGGCAACGATTTCACGATGTCGAACATGATGGGCTCAGCCAAGATTATAATCCTCGATTTCTGGGCTTCATGGTGCCCTGACTGCCGTAAGGAAAACCCGAACCTTGTCGCTATTTATAAAGAATTCAAAGACAAAGGCCTTGACATCGTAAGCGTTTCTCTTGACACCGACGCCGAAGCATGGAAAAAAGCTATAGCCGACGACAATCTTATATGGAAAAACCATGTTTCCGACCTTAAAGGATGGAAAAACGTCGTCGCGGAACAATACACCATCTCTTTTATCCCGCAAAATCTGATTCTCGACGGAAATGGCTTGATTTTAGAGAAAAACTTGCCTTTTGAGAAGATGAGAGAATTGATTTCGTCGTACCTTAAATAAAAAAATTTGTTGCTTTACGCAGCAAAAACAATATTTTGACGTTATATAATAAATTTTAGACTTAGTCCAACTAATATCTAAATTTTAAATTTTTGAAAAAAAATTAATTTTTTTCTTACATGTAAAAAAATTTTACTATTTTTGCAGTGTCTTAGATACGTAGTACACTATGATAAAACTTGAAAATATAAACAAAACTTATTTCGGAGCGCAGCCTCTGCACGTGCTGAAAGGCATCGACCTGAATGTTGAGGAAGGCGAGTTGGTGTCGATCATGGGCGCTTCCGGTTCGGGTAAGTCTACCTTATTAAATATAATAGGTATCCTCGACAACTACGACGAGGGCGATTATTATCTTGCCGGAAAATTGGTGAAAAACCTTTCGGAAAACCAGGCCGCGGAGTTTCGCAACAAGCTCATCGGGTTTATTTTCCAGTCGTTTAACCTGATTTCGTTCAAGACAGCTCTCGAAAACGTGGCGTTGCCGTTGTTTTATCAAGGTGTGAGCCGCAAGAAACGCAACATGATGGCGATGGAATATCTCGAGCGTTTCGGATTGAAAAACTGGGCCGACCATTATCCTAACGAGCTTTCCGGAGGTCAGAAACAGCGTGTTTCAATAGCAAGGGCACTGGTGACTTCGCCGAAAATCATTCTCGCCGACGAGCCGACAGGTGCTTTGGACAGCAAGACATCGGCCGAAGTGATGCAGATCCTTCGTGAGGTGAACGCCACCGGAATCACTATGGTGATAGTGACGCACGAACGCGGAATAGCCAACCTTACAAAGAAAATCGTGCATCTGAAAGACGGTTTGATAGAATCTGTCGAGGAAAACGACCCTGATAAAATGGACTTCACAAAGGAGATAAAGTAATGTTTAACAGAGATTTTTGGTCGGAGATTTTCATGGCGCTCAGACGTAACAAACTGAGAACCATTCTCACCGGATTCGCCATTTCGTGGGGAATCTTCATGCTGATCATCCTGCTTTCGGCCGGCAACGGACTGAAAAACGGCGTCACCAGCAACTTCGCCGACCGAATCAAAAACACCTACACTATTTGGTCGAGCTCAACCGAACTTCCTTACAAAGGACATAAAGCCGGACGCTTTATCATGATGAGCAACAAGGACGTACAACTTTTTGAATCGTTACATCAAGTTGAGGAAGTATCACCGACGATGTCGAAAGGCGGCACACTCATCTTCGGCGAGAAGTCAAGAACCATCGGTTTGGAGGGAGTGAAGCCGATATATAAAAATATCGAAGGTATAAAGATTCTGGAAGGCCGTTTCATCAATGAAAACGACATGAAAAACAAGACGAAAGTTGTTGTTATTGACGTGGATTCCAATGATGAGCTCCTGCGCAATACAGAAGAGATCACTTTAGTAGGTAAAACGGTGTTTATCAATGGTTTAAGTTTTACAGTGGTGGGAGTCTGCAAAGTTAATATGTGGGGTGAACGCGGCATGGCTTATGCTCCGTATGCAACGTTGCAGGCTATTTATAATAATAATGATTGTTATCAAATAACCTTCACCACAAAAGGCCTTGATACAAAAGAAGACAACGAGGCGTTTAAGATAGAGTTGAAGAGAAAAATCGCGGCATTGCACGAATTCTCGCCTGAAGACAAACGTGGCGTGTGGATCGACAGCCATATGCTTGATTCATTGGAAACCATGAGGATTTTCAACACTATCAACATTTTTATCTGGGTTATCGGCATTGCGATGTTGATATCTGGAGTTGTTGGTGTCAGCAACATTATGCGAATCACTGTAAAGGAAAGGACTAATGAAATCGGAATTCGCAAAGCTTTGGGCGCAAAACCTCGTTCAATACTTCTTTCGATAATAATGGAATCGCTCGTAATCACCACAATATTCGGGTATATCGGCATGGTGTGCGGCATAGGCGTGATGGAGCTTGTGAACATGGCTATGGAAGCCAGCGGAGAGCTGAGCGACGGCAACGGAATGTCGGTGTTTGTAAACCCAACAGTTGACATAACAATAGTTGTGATGGCAACAGTTGTGCTGATTATCAGCGGCGTGGCCGCCGGTTTCGCGCCAGCATGGAATTCAGTGAAAGTTAAACCAATAGAAGCAATGAACTACAGATAATGTTTGATTTAGATAGTTTAAACGAGATTTGGCAGACTATAGCCCGCAACAAGACACGAAGCCTCTTGACAGCGTTCGGTGTGTTCTGGGGTATCTTCATCTTGGTGATACTTTTGGCCTGCGGCAACGGCTTCGATAACGGCATCCGCAGTCAGGTCGAAGGATTCTCAACTAATTCTACATTTATGATTCCGAGTTTGACAACAGAAGCGTATAATGGTTATCAAAAAAATCGTTCCTGGAGCTTGAATTTGTCGGATATCGAAGCCATTAAAAGAAAAGTCAAGGGTGTGGATATGATTTCGCCTATTTCGAGTGTGTATACGTATAACGGCGAAAATAATGTTTTTTATGGCATAAAAGGCGGCAATTTCGGCATGAAAGGCGTGCAGCAAAATTATAACGATATCGATAGAAGCAAGGTGATTTACGGACGATTCATCAATGAAACAGATATAAACGAGGCCAGAAAAGTCTGCGTCTTGGGAAAAAAAGTGTACGAAGACCTTGTTGGCGCCGACAAAAATCCTCTCGGCCTGATGATAAAGGCAAACGGCATTTATTATCAAGTGGTTGGAGTTATAGAGGCGTACAATGGCAATATAAGTGTTGGCGGTTCGATGGACGAAACAGTGATTTTGCCTCTTTCAACCATGCAGATAGCCTACCACACTGGCGACAAATTCGATTTCTTTGTGTTTACCACCGCAAGAGGTTACAATACAAAGGATTTACAGGAGGAGGTCAAGACGTTATTGCGTGAGCGTCACGACATCGCCCCGACTGACGAAGGCGCTTTTATGTGCTTCGATTTCGAGCAGTTGTTTATGGTTTTCGAATATCTGTTCCTCGGAATTAAGATATTGATTTGGATTGTGGGCATCGGCACCCTCCTTTCGGGTGTTGTAGGCGTGAGCAACATCATGCTGGTGACTATCAAAGAGAGAACACGTGAAATTGGCGTGCGGCGCGCTCTTGGCGCAAAACCGGCTCTAATCATACGTCAGGTGGTGGCCGAGAGTTTGCTGTTGACGATTTTAGCGGGTATCGTGGGGCTTGTGATAGGTGTGGCGATAATGGCTGTTGTTGCTGGATTTGTTGGAAACGCACCATCTGAAAACGTGATGTTCATCGACCCGCAGATTGGGTTCGGAGCAGCAATCGCCGCAACAATAATCATAGTTTTGTCAGGATTGCTCGCAGGTGTGCTTCCGGCAACGAGAGCGATTCAAATTAAAGCAATAGACGCAATTAGAGAAGAATAATAATTAAAATTGTAGAAATATGAAAAAGTTTTTTAAAACATTGTTTTTCATCGCATTAGGCGTGGCGGTGATCTGGACATTCAGCTATCTGTTTAAGAAATCGCAGCCAAAGGAAAAAGTGTACGAAACGGTGGAAGCTACCATCGGAACAATTGAGAAAAAAACAGTCGTGACAGGTCAGATAAACCCAAGAGACGAGGTCGCGATAAAGCCTCAGGTGTCGGGAATCATCTCCAAAATATACAAGGAAGCTGGCCAGATGGTGAAAAAAGACGAGGTCATCGCGGTGGTAAAAATCATTCCTGATGTAGCAAACCTCACAGCCACCGAGTCGCAGGTGAAACTGGCCAAACTCAATCTTGACAATGTGGAAAAAACGTTTGAGCGTCAGAAAACGCTGAAAGACAAGGGTTTAATCGCAGTGGAAGAGTTCGAAAAATCACAACTTGAGTATGAGCAGGCAAAGGAAAACTACAACAACGCCCTCGATCAACTCAATATCGTGAAGGAAGGTATCTCGAAAAACGCTTCGGAATACACCAACACCTCTATAAAATCGACCATCGACGGCATGATTTTGGATGTTCCGGTGAAGGTGGGAAACAGCGTCATCAACTCGAACACGTTTAACGACGGCACAACAATAGCCACCGTCGCCGACATGCGCGACATGATTTTTGTGGGAAAAATGGACGAGACGGAAGTCGGCCGAATCAACGAGGGAATGCCGATGGTAATAACAATAGGTGCCATGAATGACAAGAAATTCGATGCTGTTCTTGAATATATCGCTCCTAAAGGAACGTCTGAAAACGGAGCTGTGTTCTTCCAGATGAAAGCTCGCATGATAATCCCTGAAAGTGTATATCTCCGCGCCGGCTACAGCGCCAACGGCGAAATCATCACCGAACAGGCCGTCGACGCCGTGACAGTGCCTGAAAGCTGCATTATCTACAGCAACGACAGCACTTTCGTATACAAAGATAATGTTAAAACTCCAGTTACAACAGGCCTTTCGGATGGTGTCAATATCGTCGTGACAGAAGGAATTGCCGCAGGAGATAAGATTAGAGGAAATGAAATATTCAAATGAGATTCCTCACTTCGTTCGGAATGACAAGCACGAAGTGCGAGGAAACTCATAAAATAAAAACACAATACTATATGAAAAAATTAGTTCTAATTATTGCAATAATAACAACGGCGTTGTCAGTCCGAGCCCAGAAGGTTTGGACACTCGACGAGTGTGTTGACTATGCCTTGGAGCACAATGTGAGAGTGTTACAAAGCATGGTAAGTCAGGATAACGCCATGTACCAATATAAAATGGCGAAAAACGCCTGGCTCCCGACGGTGAGCGCCGACGCTTCAGAGTCGTTCGGTTTCGGACAATCGCCTTCATATAACGGCGTTTACGTGCAAAACAACTCGGCCTCCACTTCGTTCGGAATATCAATGGGAATGCCTCTTTTCAACGGTTTGAGCCTCTACAATCAGATGAAATCAACCAATCTTGACTATGAAGCGTCGAAAAAAGACCTCGAAGCTGTGAAATATGACTTAAAACTTTTGATAATGTCATATTACATGCAAGTCGTTTATAATAAAGAACTTAAGGCCATAGCCGAGAAACAGCTGGCCATCACTGAGGAACAGCACGCGAAGACGCAACAGCTTTTTGAACTTGGTAAAGTGGCTGAAGCGAATGTTTACGAGAGCGCGGCGCAGGTAGCGACGGCAAAATCAACGCTGGTGCAAGCAGAAAACACTTTGATGCTAAGCATATTGGATATTGTTCAAACGCTTGAATTAGAGAGTGTTGAAGGTTTCGACGTTGTATCACCTGAGATATTCACCGCCATCGACTCGCAAAGCTTGCCTTCACAAGAAGCTACATTCGATTTCGCTCTGCAGCATCAGCCAAAAATGGAAGCGGCAAACATGCGGCTTGAAAAGACTTATTACGACGTAAAAGCCACAAAATCAGCATGGTACCCGTCGTTGCGACTTTTTGCGGGCTACTCGAACAGCTACTACAGATATCTGTCGTCGGGATATGAAAATGAGTCGTTTTCCAAGCAAATCGAAAACAATGGCAGAACACAAATCGGAGTCAGTTTGAGCGTGCCGATTTTCAACGCTTTCCAGACCAAATACCGGGTGAAGATGTCGAAGCTTTCCATTCAGAATCAGGAACTTGAGATCAGTAACACGGCCAAGGAGCTGAAAAAGGAGATCCAACAGGCGTTTTATAGCGCAATAGCGGCTGAGCAGAAATACAAGGCGGCGGAAGAGACATTTCTGTCGGCACAAGTAGCTTATAGGTTTTCCAACGAGAGCTTCGATGCCGGCAAATCAACGCTTCTTGAGCTGAACGAAAGCAAAAACCGTCTTTTCAAATCGGAAAGCGAGATGCTACAGGCTAAATATGATTATCTTTATCGTTTGAAAGTATTGGAATTTTATAATAAATAATGTTATAGTATAATGTTATTAAAATACTATTTTTTTTCATGAAATAAAATTTTTGTAACTTTTTTCTAAAATAATGCAGCAGAAAATATATTTTTGCGTTCTGAAAGAAAAGAAATAACATTTAAACGGAATAAAAATGAAAAAATTTACATTCTTAGCAGCTTTATTGCTGTTCGCAACAATCGGTATTTTCGCGCAAAACGCGGATACAACGATATTTGTCAACAATCACGAAATTAAGATTAATGACAGCGGTGAGAAAATCAAGATTAAAATTTACGAACTCGAAAACGGTTCAAGAACAACAAACGATCCTATTTATGAGAGTTCATATTCAAGAAAACGCGAAGGCGGACGCGTGAAACGTTTTTCTTATTCGTTCAGCAACGACGAGATCACGACAAAAGAAGACAACGGCACAACAGTCGTCAAGTCGACAAGCAGATGGTTCACCAAAGAACTCCACCAGCCATTCCCGAACTTATATTTCTCTCATCTTGAGTTGACAGACGGTTCTTTCGGCACTTATTCAAACATGATGCATCAGAAACAGTCGTCATTTGAGTGGGGTATGTACAGCCCGATCACTATTTACTGCACAAAAGACGAGCATTTCGGAATCGCCACGGCTTTCGGATTCAGCAACAGCTATAATTTCTTCGGTCAGGATTATGTTTTGATGATGAATGACGATGGTAACTCGGAAATGCAGCCACTTTCAGTCTACACCAACAATGAATATACCTCAACAAGCAAGAGCTTCCTGCGTTATTGGAGTTTGAGAGTGCCTTTGACAATGCAAGCGCAGTTCAAGGTCAACAGAAGTTATCTGACATTCTCGGCCGGTGCTGAAGTTGAATGGCGTATCTGGGTGCGTTCATTCGCAAGATACGGTGGCGCAAAACACACCATCTCGAGCGATTTGGATTACAACGCGATAGGCTTTAACGCTCTGTTCCAGGTGGGTTACAACGGCTTCATCCTCTTCAGCAGAGTGGGTCTTACCGAGATGTTCAAAAGCAATAAGCTCAACGACGTCTACCAGATGTCTGTCGGTATCGGAATTAATTTCGATTAAAAATATTTCATGACGAAAAAATGTTTATTTTTGCCACATGGTAGAAAATGAACATTTTGAAAATCAGAAGCACGAATGGGAATCTGCACTGCAGGTCACTGGCGGCGACCAGAATGCGGTGCAGATTAACCCTAAGGCTTTGGAACGTCTGATGCTGAGCCGTCAGAAGCTCCTCCCTTTGAAAGAATACGTCGACGGTATACTTGCCGGCGACATCACGATATTGAGCAAGGCCATCACTTTGGTTGAGAGTTCTTTGCCCGCCCACCAGAAACTTGCACAGGAAATCATAGCGGAATGCATACCTCATAGCGGCAAGGCGCTTCGTCTTGGTATCACAGGCGTTCCTGGAGCTGGAAAAAGCACTTTCATCGAGGCGCTTGGCATGGAGCTTTGCCAGCAAAACAAACGTGTCGCGGTGCTTGCCATCGACCCGAGCAGCCAACGTTCCAAGGGTAGTATCCTGGGCGACAAAACACGTATGGAGATGCTCTCGCAACAGCGCAACGCCTATATCCGACCGTCAGCGTCTGCCGGAACCTTAGGTGGCGTCGCCAGAAAAACACGCGAAGCAATAATCCTCTGCGAGGCAGCAGGCTTCGACACCATCATAGTGGAGACCGTCGGCGTCGGACAGAGCGAGACGGCCGTCTATTCCATGGTCGATTACTTCCTTTTGCTGCTCATCGGTGGCGCAGGCGACGAGCTTCAAGGCATCAAACGCGGCATCATGGAGATGGCCGATGGCATAGTCGTGAACAAAGCCGATGGCGACAACGTGCATCGTGCCGACAGAGCCGCAGCCGAAATTCGCAACGCGGTGCATCTGTTCCCGCCGTCAGAATCGGGACAGGAGGTGAAAGTGACGACATGCTCGGCAATGACGCATTTCAACGTCCCCGAAGTTTGGAACATGGTGCTCGAACACGTTGAAAACATAAGAAAATCAGGCTATCTCGACGAGAAACGCGCCCGCCAGGACGTGCAGATGATGCTCGACACGATTGAGAATACGCTGAAACAAAACTTTTACGAGAACGAAAAAATCAAAAATTGGCTTGGTGTTATCGAGAAAAACGTTCAAGATAAAAAAATTAGTGCCTATGAAGGTGCAAGGAGATTGCTGGAGCTCTTTGAGGTTCCTCGCTCCTGACGGAGCTCGGAATGACAACAGGGTCTATTAAGGGTCTGGCGCGGCATGTTGAAACGAATTAATTAGCAGGAACAAGCAAGCCGCGCTACAATGCTTCTGATTTTGTTCCTGCGTTAATTTTAGTAACCAAAATTTTAAAAAATGAAACCAAAAAAGTTTTACATCTACATCATGACCAATAAAAGCAGAAGAGTTCTGTATATTGGTGTTACAGGTAATCTTGAACAACGTATTTTTCAACACAAAAAGCATGTGTTTAAAGGTTCTTTTACTGACAAATACAATTGTGAATATTGCATTTATTACGAAGAGTTTAGATATGTAAACGATGCGATAGCAAGAGAAACTGAACTGAAAAAATGGAACAGAAAAAAGAAAGAAAAACTGATTAGCGCTTTGAATCCGACATGGCGCGAATTAGTTAATGAAAACGGCTATATACGTAACAAGTGATGTGATATCACGATGAGGTTCCTCGCTGCGCTCGGAATGACAGTAGAGTCATTTTGAGTTACTGTTTTGCGCGGCGAAACGTTGCGATGTGATTTGCAAAAACCATCAAGCCGCGCTTAATTTGTCCCCATGTTTTAGCCTCTGTCATTCCGAGCGCAGCGAGGAACCTTGTTAACGTAGTTCTTGGTTCAGCGAGCGGGTTTGTTGATAAAATGTTGAAAAAATTGTCGAACGTATAATTTTTTGCCGTATCTTTGCCAGTCCAAATTACATTGTAAAATTTAAAATAAAAAAATATAATTTTGCACTAATCATGGACGCAAGAATTCAAATGAATCCAAACCTGTTGGTTCGCTATCTTCAGAAACCGGCAGCAGAGTTTACAAAACTAGACATTATCCGCTATTGCGAAGAAAATCAAGTGGAATTTATTAACTTCCATTATTGTGGCTGGGACGGCAGGCTGAAAACCCTCAACTTTGTTGTCCATAGTTACGAACACCTCGACAATATCCTCTCGGCAGGAGAACGTGTTGACGGCTCAAGCCTGTTCCCGTTTATCGAGGCAGGAAAGAGCGACCTTTACGTGATGCCGAAATTCAGAACGGCCTTCCGTAACCCGTTTACAGAGATTCCGACAGTCGACATCCTTTGCTCGTTCTACAACCGCGACGGAGAACCTTTCGAGAGCTCACCTGAGTACATCCTCCACAAGGCTCATCAGGTGTTCCAGAAGACCACAGGCCTCAAGATGGAAACCATGGGCGAACTCGAATACTACATCATAGCCGACGATGAGGAGACATACGAAGTGCCTGACCAGAAAGGCTATCACGAGAGCGCTCCGTTCAACAAATTCACCGATTACCGTGTGGAGGCCATGCGCCTTATCGCACAAGCCGGCGGTCTCATCAAATACGGCCATTCGGAGGTGGGTAACTTCACCAAAGACGGCAAGATTTATGAGCAAAACGAGATAGAATTTTTGCCTACAAACATAGAAGACGCAGCCGACCAACTCGTTGTGGCTAAATGGATTATGCGTCAACTCGCATACCAGTACGGAGTGACAATCACATTCGCTCCGAAGATCACCGTGGGCAAGGCCGGAAGCGGTCTGCACGTGCACTGCAAATTCACCAAGAACGGCAAGAGCGTGATGGTGCGTAACGGCGAGCTCACCGACTACGCCAAGAAAGCCATCGCGGGATACATGATGGCAGGTACCTCTTTGCCGGCATTCGGCAATCCTAACCCGTTGTCGTTCATGCGTTTGGTGCCTCACCAGGAGGCTCCTACATCGCTCTGCTGGTCGTTCTCAAACCGCAGCGCTTTGGTACGTGTTCCTCTCGGCTGGATCAACAACGGAAAAGACATGCTAGCCGACTGCAATCCTGTTGAGAAACCTTCGAACCGCGATTTCAGCGACAAACAGACATTCGAGTGGCGCGCTTCGGACGGTTGTGCCGACCTCTATCTGCTTATGGCGGCATTGTGCGCGGCGGCACGCTACGGCATGGAAAGCCCTGACGCCCTCAAAGTGGCTGAGAAGACATACGTGGGTCTTGGCGTGAACATTCACGACGACAAGAACAAGAAAGTTGCCGAAGCACTCGAGCAGCTTCCTGACTCATGCGTGAGAGCCGCCGAAGAGCTCGAAAAAGATCGTGCCATCTACACGGCAAAGGGCGTATTTTCTGACAATATCATCGATTATCTCATCAAATATCTCAGAAATTTCAACGATGCGAATTTGCGCGCGGAACTTGGAAATGACGAGGAAAAAATCATGAAATTGGTGAAAGAAAATATCCATGTCGGATAAAAAATTTGCAGGTCTGTTGAAAAAAAAATGAAAAAATCGCATGCGCGTATTTAAAAAGTGCGTATATTTGCGAGTTAAAAATGACAAAAAATAAGGTTTAAAACTTTAAAAATAGAAGACAATTAACAAATTTTATTAACAAAATCATTCAAATTATGAGTAAAAAACTTATTCTCTTTTTGATGGTGCTCTTGTTCGGAAGCACAAGCTTCTTAAGAGCAGACGAAGTGACCATTGGAAGTTTAGAAGGTGCTGCTAACAACAGCTATCTCCCAATGAACTCACTTTACAACTATTCCTACACACAGCAGATCTACACTGCTGAGGAAATTGGAATGGCTGGTACAATCAACTCAATCACAATGTGGTTGTACGGAAACGCAAATCTTTATGAAATGCCTTTCGACATCTACATGGTTGAAGTTGATAAAGAAACATTTGACAGCACAACAGACTGGGTGACAGTTGCAACAAGCGACATTGTTTACTCAGGTACTGTGACAGTTCACAACACTGACGCTGAACCTTACACATTCACCCTTGACACTCCATTTGTGTACAGCGGTGAAGGTAACTTGTTGATTGCATTCAACAACTTGACAGGTCAGTGGAAGAGCGGTTTGAACGGTAAAGTATTTGGTGCTTCTGGCGATCCAAATATGGCTATTTACGTTCGTCAGGATAGCGGTGCTTACGATCCTACAAACCCAACATTCACTGCAACAAGCACAACTTATGCAAGAAACGTTGTTATGATCGACATTACCGGTGGCACACCAGGTCCTGGTCCAACACCAACACCAACAGGTAGCCTTACAGTTACCCCAGCAGACGTTTGGGATTTGGGTGAAAGACCAACAAACGGTTGGATGGAACCATTCACAGCAAGAATTGAAAACAATGGCGCAACAGCAATTGTTGAAGGTACAATGAGTAACACATCAGGTGTCACACCATTTGCTTTGAGCGAGGAAATCAACCAGACACTTGAAACAGGTGACGTTATCGATTTCGAAGTTGAATGGAATAACGTGGCTGATGGTGACTACACAGAAGAATTCACACTCTTCTATACAGAAACAAGAGACATCGTCACAATTCCTGTGACAGCTACACTCTACGAAGCTGGTGAAGCTGATATCGTTGAGACAGCAAAGACACTCGCATTATCATACACAGCAGGTGTCGCTAACTTCGGACACACTCCAGCTGACCTTCACGATAACTATTTCGGAGAGTATGAAGATGTTGACGCTGTTTATCAGTTCAATCTTACAAAAGACTCTAAATTCTCTGTAACAGGTGGTGAATTCATCGGTATCTACAACAAGGTTGCTGATTTCCACCCAACAGCAGCTATTGAACCAGTTGTTGCATCATTGACAGGTTCAATTTCAGAGGCAACACTCCTCGCAGGTCAGTACTACATGATCGTTGCAGGCGATGCAATTACAGAAGTTTCAGGTACAGTTGAGCAGATTCCAGCTCCAGAAGCTCTTACAGCTTTGGCACCAGTAGACGGCGCAACAGGTCTTGAAGGCAACATCGTCCTCACATGGGAAGGTGGCGAAAACGCTACACAATATCAGGTATTGTTCGGCACATCACCAACCAACTTGCCAGTCGCTTTGGATTGGACAAGAGTTGAAGAAGGTTTCGGTTCATTCGACGTTACAAGCCTCGTTTCAGCTAACACACAGTATTTCTGGCAGATCAAAGCCAAGAACTCAAACGGCACAGTTTCAACAACACGTTGGGGCTTCACAACAGCTTTGATTACTCCAAGCAACGTTACAGCTTCAGAAGAAAAGATCTTCGTTGACGAGACTACATTAATTAAATGGAAACTCGCCGGCACAGGTGGCTTCACAGGTGAACTCACAGTTGCTGACGGTACAGAAACAAACTCATACGTTCCTGTTTACGGTCTCTGGGCAGACTACTACACAAGAGGTGAGATGATTTATCCAGCTGAAATGCTCGAAGAGATGGAAGGTGGTACAATCACATCATTGACATTCTACCTCAGCTCACCAGCAACAGCAGCATGGACACCAGACGTGTTCCAGGTCTACTTCCAGGAAGTTGACGCTACAACATTGTCATCATACTACACAGCAACAAACGCTCAGATCAGCTACACTGGTTACCTCGATGGTACAGGCACAACAATGGTTATCAACCTCGATGAGCCTTACACATACGGCGGTGGCAACCTCCTCGTCGGTATCCAGGAGACAGTGAACGGCACATACAAATCAGCATCATTCTATGGTGTTACAGCAACAGGTGCTTCAGCATCAGGTTACAACAGCTCAGCATTGGCAAGCGTTACATTCAACCAGCGTAACTTCTTACCAAAAGTGACCTTCACTTGCGGTGACAAGAAGGGTGGCCGTGCTATCCAGGGCTTCAACGTTTACTACGGCGATGTGAAAGCTAACACTTCACTCATCACAGAGAACAAGTACTTACTTGGCAACCTCCCATACGAAGCAACAAACGGTCACAACGTGACAGTTACAGCTGTTTACGATGAGGGTGAATCAGAGAAATCAGATCCAGTCGTGGTGAAGGTTTCAGGTTATGGTACATTGACAGGTACTGTTAAAGAACTCATCAGCAACACAGGAATCGCCGGCGTTACAGTTAAATACAACGGTACAGATGAATTTGGCAACGTTACAGCTTACCAGGGCACAACAAATGCAAGCGGTGTTTACACAATTGGAAACGTGAAAGCCGGTATTTATAATATAGGTAAGGCAGAAAAAGAAGGCATGGAGACAGCCTACATGGAAAATCCTGTAACTCTTGCTTACCAGGGCACAGAAACAATCAACTTCACAATGCACGAGGTTTACAACCCAGTTATGAGCGTTGTAGCAGAAGAAATGGATGCCGAAATGTCAAGAGTGAAATGGTCTATGACAGAGGTTATCCCTGTTCCTAACCCAGGTGGCAACACACCAGGCGGCGGCACAACTCCAGTTGCAGACGAAACATTCAACTTCGACGATAACACAATGATGGGCTGGACTTCAATCGACGGCGACGGCGACGGTAACGGTTGGGTATCAAGCGCAAACCCAGGTATCTACCACAACTCAGGCGTCAACCTCTCAGGTACAGGTCACAACGCATCAGAAGCATACGTGATTTCAGGTTCATACGCTAACCAGACAGGTCAAGCTTTGACACCAAACAACTTCCTCGTATCACCTACAAAGGCTGCTTGGTCATCAATCACATTCTATGCATGCGCACAGGATGCAAGCTACGCAGCTGAACACTTCGGCGTTGCAGTTTCAACAACAGGCAACACATCAGCAGCCGACTTCACAACAGTTGAAGAATGGACATTGACAGCTAAAGGTCAGGGTACTATGAGCGTCGGTCGTAACGGCCAGACAAGAGCTCAGGGTAACTGGTATGAGAAGACAGTTGACCTCAGCGCATACGCAGGCCAGGAGATCTGGGTTGCTATCCGCCACTTCAACTGCACAGACATGTTCATCTTGAACGTTGACGATATCACATTGCACGGCTCAAGCAAGGGCAGCCGCGACGTTCAGGAATATGCAGTCTACAGAAAAGCTATCCTCAAAGAAAACGAACTCACACCAGCTGACTCAGTGTGCTTCGGAACAACAACCGACACATTGTTTGCTGACTTCGGATGGGCCAACATGGAACCAGGTCTCTATCAGTATGGTGTATCAGCTATCTATCCTTCACCAGCTAAGGGTGGTAACCGCGCAGAAACCGTTATCGACTTCGAAACAGGCGACTTCAGTCAGTTCCCGAATGGCGTAACACAAGGTACATATCCTTGGACAGTTGTTGACGGTGGTCACACAGGCAAAGCAATGAAGACAAGCAACGCCGGTGTTTCAAGCTCAACATCACAGATCGACGCTACAGTGACATTGCCAACAGACGGTAACATCTCATTCTGGGCATTGTGCATGGGCGAAGGTACTTCAACAATTTGGGATAAGTGCATCTTCGAACTCGACGGTACACAGATGTTCTGCTATGGCGCTAACCAGTCAGGCTGGAACGAATACAGCTACGACGTTGAAGCAGGTGAACACACACTTACTTGGAAATACAGCAAGGACGGCAGTGTTAACCCAACAGGCGACTACATGATGGTTGACGACATCACTCTCACATACGAAGGTGGTGGCGCAAGCAACGACGATCCTGAGACACCTATCGTTTGGTCAAATGTCCTTCCAAAGGATATCAAGACAACAGTTATTGTTAACGCAGTTCTTCCTGATGCATCAGCAGAAGGCGTGACAGTGAGATTCAACAACACATTCGAGAACACAACATTCACTATCACACTCGATGAGACTGGTACAGACACTATTACAGACTTCCGTAAAGGTGAATACACAGTGACATTCAACCACGAAGACTATGTAACAACATACGTTAATGTTCCAGTAAGCATCTGGGATGCAACAGAATTGTCAGCAACATTTGAAGAAATCTTCAAGCCAGTTGGTTCAGTTACAGTTTCAAGATCAGGTTACGCAGCATGGGATGAAGTTGTTCCAGTTAACGACAGAGTCGCTCAGTACTACATGGTTAAGTTAGACAACTTACTCTATGCAGAGACAACAGATAACTTTATCCAGATTGACCAAGATGAACTTGAAGTTGGTACAACATACACAGTTGGTGTAGCAGTTGTTTACACAACAGGTATGAGCCCTTATGTATACGGTAGCTTCACATACACAGACTGTACAGGTGCAGCACACCAGATCGACACAGTCATGGCAGCTAACACTCCAGGCAACACCAATGTGACAATCGCATGGGATGGTACAACACCTAACCCGAACCCGAATCCAAACCCGAACCCGAACCCAGGTCAGGGTAACTCATTCAACTTCGATGACGGCACAATGATGGGCTGGACATCAATCGACGGCGACGGCGACGGCAATGGTTGGGTATCAAGCACAACACCTGGTATCTACCACAACTCAGGCGTCAACCTCTCAGGTACAGGCCACAACGCTTCAGAAGCATACGTGATCTCAGGTTCATATGCTAACCAGACAGGTCAAGCTTTGACACCAAACAACTTCCTCGTATCACCAGCTAAGGGTCAGTACTCAAGCATCACATTCTATGCATGCGCACAGGATGCAAACTACGCAGCTGAACACTATGGCGTTGCAGTTTCAACAACAAACAACACAAGCGCATCAGCATTCACAACAGTCGCTGAATGGACATTGACAGCTAAGGGTGAAGGCGCAGCATCAGTCGGTCGTGACGGCCAGACAAGAGCACAGGGTGCATGGTATGAGAAGACAGTTGACCTCAGCGCATACGCAGGCCAGGAGATCTGGGTTGCTATCCGCCACTTCAACTGCACAGACATGTTCATCTTGAATGTTGACGACATCACATTGACATCTCCAGCTAAGGCATTGGCAGCAGGTACAGTTGCTAACGCAGGTACAGGCTACGGCGCCATCAACTACGACCGCGACGGTAACTGGTACTACTATGACAATGGTACTAACTACGACGCTATCGGTTTGACATCAGGTGGTGGCTTCTACTGGGGCATCATGTTCCCTGCAGGAACAATCGAGGGCAACAGACTCACCAAGGTTTCATACTTCGACCACACAGCAAGTTCAGGTACAGTGACTATCTATCAAGGCGGCACATCAGCTCCTGGTACACAGCTCTACTCACAGCCATACACCACAACAGGCATTACAGCTAACGTTGAAATCGAAATGGGCGAACCAGTCGAAATCGACGCTGAACAGAACATCTGGGTCATCATGCACAACACAAGCGGTCAGTATGTTGCTTCATACGACGGTGCATCACCAGGCCAGACAAACGGTTCATGGCTCTCAACAGACGGTGCTACATGGTATGAATCACTCTACTCAGCAACAGGCGGCTCATACGGCGGCAACTGGAACATCCGCGCTTACGTTGAAGCAGGTAGCGGTCCAGCACCTTCAGGCCTCGTAGCTAACAAGTACAACATCTTCTTCGACGGTGAACTCGTTGGCGCAACAGCAAGCACAAGCTTCACATATGATGCAGGCGACTTCGAAGAGCATACATATAGAGTTGTTTGGGTTGACAGCGACTACCTCCAGTCATGCGACGAACACAACACTATCGTCTACGCTGCACAGCCATTGAGCATCGGCGAGAACGAAGTCATCAACTCAATCTATCCTAACCCAACAAGCGGCGACCTCCGCATCGAGGCTACAGCAATGAAGCACATCAGCATTGTCAACGCAATGGGTCAGGTGGTTTACGACATGGATGTGAACGCTGACGAAAAGGTCCTCAACATGGCTCAGTTCGAAGCAGGTGTTTACATGGTCAATGTGATTACTGAAAACGGTTCAAGCGTGAAACGCGTGACAGTTGTCAAGTAATTGAACACCTATTAATAATAATAAGGAACGTCACCCTAAAAAGTGACGCTCCTTATTGGAGTTAAAATGAAAAATTGAAGAAAATTAACATAATTATTAACTAAATTTTTCTATTATGAAAAAAGTATTTTTAACTTTAACGATGCTGTTGTTTGCCTTTGTAGGCACAATGAGAGCTGACGAAGTAACTATTGGTGATCCTACTGCGACAACAGTCAATACTTATCTTCCGACTTACTCATTGTATGAGAAATCATTTACACAGCAGATTTACACAGCCGATGAAATCGGTATGGCTGGTACAATCAACACTCTTACGATGTGGCTGAAGAACTCTTCTTCATACGCTCGTAACCTTAATGTTTACATGAAGGAAGTTGAAGAAACCTCATTCGCAAGTGCTACAGCATGGGTGAGCATGTCAAGTTCTGACCTTGTCGGCTCATTCTCTTTGGCAAATGGTATTAGCAGTCCTGTCGAGACAGCTGTTGAACTCACCACTCCTTTTGAGTACACAGGTGCTGGCAACCTGGTGATTTGCATCCAGGATGTTACCGGTTCATGGAGCGGTGGCGCAGGTAGTGTCGTCAATACTACTACTGAATACCAAGCTATTTATGCTTATCGTGACGGTACTACCTATGACCCATCAAATCCAGGTGTTAACGGTACTATTGTTAAAGTAAAGAGCGTTGTTATGCTCGACATTACTCCAGCTGGTGGCGGTGGAGCTCTCACAACAACTCCAGACGTTCTCGACCTTGGTTATCGTCCGAATGGCGCTTGGATGGCTCCATACGTGTTCACAATCAATGGCTCAGGTACAACAGTCAATGCATTGGATATGAGCGGTAACTACTTCTCATACAATGCTGAATTGCCTGCAACACTCACAACATCACGTCCACTTGAGGTTACTTTAACAACAGGTGAAGCTGAAGAAGGTCCTGTCAACAGCACAATGACAGTTCTCTTTGGCGGCAACAGAGACGCACAGCAGTTCAATGTTACAGCTAACGCTTACAACCCGGTTGACGGTGATGTTTTTGAGAATGCTATCGAAGCAACAGCAATGCCTTTCGCTGGCAATGCTCCTACAGGCATCTACAAGAACTATGATCTTCCAGTAGCTACAGAAGGTGCTGAAGCTATGTACAAAGTTACATTCGATAACGATGTTCTCTTCAGTGCAGGTACTGCAGGTGAAAACGCTGTTACAGCTATCTATCCTGAAGACTTCAACGGCCAGCCTGGTCCTATGGCCGACAACAACTATGTTTACAATGGCCCAACAGTTAACCCAGGCCCATTGAGCATGTGGTTCAGCTATGACTACACTGGCACTAACACATGGTTCGGCACTTCAGCTGGTGGCGGAATGATCTTCGGTTACAAGATCACTGCTGCAATGCTTCAGGAACTCGGTCTTGGCAACTGCGCCATCACAACAGTTGAGGCAGCAGCACGTAACAGTACAGCTGCAACATACTATGATTTGGTTATTTTGAAGGGCGGTGACGAACCTGACCTCAACAACATGGTTTACTATCAGTCATTTGAAGACTTTACACCAGGTTATTTCTTCGATGTCAACCTCGATGAACCACAGTTCTTAGGCGATGACGAGAATCTCTGGATCATGTTCTATTCAGATTCTCCATATGCAGCATACTGCGGTAGACAGCCAGTTGATGCAGCTAACAGCAAGATTTGGTACACAACCAACCTTACAAGTTGGTACAGCAACACAACTTACACTCCTGTTATTTACACTCGTTTCCTCGAGTTACCTACAGGTCGTGAAGTTACAGTGAACCTCGCTGACATGAAGATTAGAGAGAGCAAGCCAGCAGAAGGCCAGATTGCAGAAGCTAACGGTAATGTAATGGGTGTTGCAAAAGCTCAGATGCAGAAAGCTAACCGTGGCAACCGCGACGTTCAGACCGTTCTTAACGAAGGTTTCGAAGGCGGTTCAATGCCAACAGGTTGGACACAGACTGGTGACGGTGGAAGTGTATGGTATGTCGGTAGCGGTGACTACAGCTCATCAACAGGTTCTGCAACTGGCACATACAATGCTTTGATCACTCACGGTACATCTAGTAGTGTTCAATATCTTGTAACTCCAGCAATGGATTTGAGCAATGCTACATCAGCAACAGTCAGCTGCAACTACGTTAACCGTAGCTGGGCTGGTGACTATGATGGTTTCGCTATTTGCTACCGCGTTAACGGTGGTGCATGGAATGAGTTGTTTGTCGAACCTAGTTATCACAGTGTTTGGAATGCCTCTGGTGACATTGAACTTACAGGTTTGGCAGCTAACTACCAGATTGGTTTCAGATTTACTGATCACTACGGTTATGGCGTAGGTCTTGACGACGTTGTCGTAACCGCTGACATTAATGATACTCCAGAGCCTCCAACACCAACAGCAACCTATCAGATTGAAGACTTGTATGTCCCAGCAGGTACATACTATGTAGCAGTTGCTTCAACAACTGAAGAATTCAATGTTGACATGGCAGTGGCAGAGGTTCCAGCTCCAGAACAGGCAGTTGTTATTTCTCCAGCTGATGGTGAAACCAACGTGGCAACTCCATATCTCGCAGAGTGGATCCTTGGTGACTACACAGAAGAGATGCAGGTTTTGGTTGGTACACAGTATCCTCCACAAACAGCATTGATCGACTGGACAGACTATCTCGTTGAGTCAGCATTCTTGTTAGACCTCGAGCCTAACCAGAGCTACTTCATGCAGGTGAACGCACGTAACGCAGCCGGCACAACAATGGGTGAAGTTTATGCTTTCACAACACCTATCGACCCAGTTCAGAACTTCGCAGTTGAAGAAGATGAACTCTATCCAGGCGATGCAGCAGTGTTCACATGGGATGCAGCACGTACATTCAAGAGCTACAACCTCTACTGCAACGGTGTGAAGGTCAATGAAACACCTATCACAACCAACACATACACCGTTGAAGGTCTTGAGTACAACATGAACGGTTATGAATTCGCTGTTACAAACGTTTTCGACGCAGGTGAATCAGCATATTCAAATATCGTTACAGTTTACATGACAGGCTTCGGTTCAGTTGAAGGTTATGTTTATGACACAGACACATTACATCCAATCGCCGGTGCAACAATCATGGCACTTGGTATTGATGAGCACGGCAACGCACAGTCATTTGAGTTGACAACAGACGAAACTGGTTTCTATGAAGGTGATATTCTCGCTGGTATGTATGCTATCGGCATTGTAACAGAGGGTTATCAGGCCGAAGGTGTAGAAATCGCTGTTGCTTACGACCAGTTGACAGAAGTTGCTGACATCTTCACACACGAGTTCTACTATCCTCTCGAGCAGATTACTGCTACAGAACAGGAAAACGACGACGTGTTAGTTGAATGGTCATGGACTCCAGCAGAATTGATCGTTGACTTCGAGACAGGCGACTTCTCACAGGCCAACTTCACATTGCCGGCAACATATCCATGGGCTATCACAACAGGTCATTCACACGAAGGCACATACGCTATCAAGTCAACCTGCGAGGGCGTTGCAAGCGGTCTCTCAGAAGTTGAGGTAACAGTTGATGTTCCTTACGATGGCAAGATGGGATTCTGGGTAGCAGTTTCATCAGAAGCTAACTACGACAAGTTCCACTTCTACATTGACGGTGTTGAAAAGGGTGCAGCTATCAGCGGTGTTGCAGCATACGCATACAAAGAGTTCGACGTAACAGAGGGTACACACACATACAAGTGGGCTTACCAGAAAGACTCTTCAGTGAACAGCAATGACGACTGCGCATATGTCGACGACATCACTCTCTACAGATATGAGGCTCCACTTCCACCAGTTGTTGGTGCTACAACATACGACTTTGAAGACGGCACAATGATGGGCTGGACATCAATCGACGCTGATAACGACGGTTACGGTTGGGTTGCAGGTTCAGAAGTTGGTGGCGTTTACTTAGTATCAGGCGCAAGCCTTGCAGGTAGCGGTAACAACGCATCACAAGGTTTGGTTTGCTCAGGTTCATACAGCAACGCAACAGGTGCTGCTTTGAATCCAAACAACTTCCTCGTATCACCTTCAGCTATTTCAGCTGAAAACGGTGCACAGATCCAGTTCTGGGCATGCGGTCAGGATGCAAGCTATGTTGCTGAACACTTCGGTGTTGCAGTTGCAACAGCAGCTACCCCAACAGCAGCTGACTTCACAACAATTCAGGAATGGACAATGACAGCTAAGAGAGGTGCCGCCGCTGTTGAAGAATACAGCGAAATCCGCGGTACAAGAGCACAGGGTGCTTGGTATCAGTTCACAGCTGACCTCAGCGCATACGCAGGCCAGGACATCTGGGTTGCTATCCGCCACTTCAACTGCACAGATATGTTCATCCTCGATGTTGATGATATCACATTGGCAACAGGCGGTTCGAAACTCGCTCCACGCGGCGACCGTTCACTTGCTAACTACATCCTCTATCGTAAGAACATCTATACCAATGATTCAATTGTTGTTGCCAACAACATCGCATCAGACGTGATGTCATACACAGACAACATGCCTACATTCGGTATCTACCAGTGGGGTATCCAGGCTAAGTACGAAGGCTATGCTCCAACACCAGACGCAACCCGTTCAGAGGTTATCATCGGTGAAGGTGCAACAACCAACAGCTACTTACCAACATACATATTCTACAACTACTCATTGACAGAGCAGATTTTCACTGCAGCTGAACTCGGCGCAGCAGGTACAATCAACTCAGTGTCATTCTTCAACACAGGTAGCGAAGCGGTACGTGACCTCGCTGTTTACATGGCTAACACAACAAAGAACGTGTTTGCTGACAACTTCGATTGGCAGGCTATGACAGCAGCTGACAAGGTGTTTGAAGGTACAGTGGTATTTGAGTCAAATGGTTGGACAACTATCACATTCAGCACACCATTCGCATACAATGGCACAAGCAACGTTATCCTTGCTGTTGATGACAACACAGGTGACTATCAAAGCAGTATTCCGTTCAAGGCTGACAATACAGCAACTGAGATGGCACTTCGCGTTTACAGCGACGGTACCAACTACGATCCAGCATCTCCATCTAACTACAGCGGTACAACAATGTCAGTTAGAAACCAGATTAAGCTTGATGTTACAGGCGGTCAGCCAGGTCCAGGTCCACAACCAACTCCAGGCGATGGTTTGTCAGAGATCATCTGGTCAAATATCATCGAGAAGGATATGGAAGCTACATTGACATTCAACATCACATTAGATAACGGTGAAGATGTTGCCGGTGCAACAATCGCTATTGTTGGTGAAGATAACACATACAATGTAACAGTTACTGACGCTACAACAGAAGTTATTGTTCGCAAGGCTCCTGCATACGATATCACAGTGACAAAGGCTGGTTATACACAGTGGACATTGTCAGGTGCTATCGAGGCAGATGCTGAATATGACATCGAACTCGTCGAACTCATTGCTCCAGTTGCTGGTCTCTACGTATCACCTACAGGTTGGGTGATGTGGGAAGGCACTGGTGGAACACCAGGCCCAGGTCCACAACCAGGTCCAGGTAGCAACTCATTCACAGAAGGCTTTGAAGGCGGTTTGAACGGCTGGAACGTTCTTACAGTCAATGCAGCAGGTGGTGAATGGCTCCACAGCGACGACAACCTCGGTGGTTATGACTACACAGAGCTTGCACACGGTGGTACAGGCTTCGCAATGTGCTATTCATATGTTGACTATGTCGGTGCATTCGACACAGACAGCTACCTCTACACACCTCAGAAGTATGCTATTGAAAACGGTTCAACATTGACATTCTGGGCTGACAATGCTAATGACACATATCCAGAGAACTTCTCAGTATGCGTTGCAACAGCTGACAACCCAACAGCAGCAGACTTCACACAAGTTTGGAGCGGTGGTGCTAAGGGCACAGGCAATGGCGGTGCAGCAGTACGTCACCAGAACAACCGTTATGAGAACTGGCGTTCACACAACATCGATTTGAGCGCATACGCAGGTCAGGAAGTTTACATTGCATTCCACGATGTCAACTACGATGCATATGAGATTTGGATTGATGACGTTGAGCTTGGTGTTACAAATAAGGGCGATCGTACAGCTTTGAGCTACAAGGTTATGCTCGATGGTAAGTATGACGGTGAGACTGTTAACCCATTCTTCCAGCACAATGTTGAAGGTCTTGAAGAAGGTTCAGAACACACCACAGCAGTCAGACCAATCTACCTCAACGGTATGGGTGACTGGATGTACTACACATGGACATACACTTCATGCGACAACTTCACAGGTGTCACCAACCTTGCAGCAGCAGCTCAGGGTGCTGACGTGAAACTCACATGGACAATGCCAAACGGTACAAATCCAAATCCTAACCCGAACCCGAATCCGAACCCAGGTACAGGTTGGACAGAAGGCTTTGAAAGCGGTATGCCAGCTGGTTGGAACGTCATCGACGCTAACAACGATGGTTGGACATGGTGCTTAACAAGTGCAATTCCATCAACATGGACATACTATGCAAGCATGACACTTGACTGGTACAGAACAGGTACAAATGCTATCTGCAGCGGTTCATATATCAATGGTGTTGGCGCTCTCACACCAGACGAGTATCTCGTTATGGGTCAGCAGACACTTGGTGCAGGTTCATCAATTAAGTTCTATGCAGCAGCAACAGACGCAAGCTATCCAGCAGATCACTTCGGAATCTTCGTTTCAGACAATGGAACAAGCAACTGGACAATGGTTAACGAATGGACATTGACAGCTAAGGACGGTGGTGTTGCAGGTGGCCGCGAGTCACGCGACGGCAACGGCGCTAAACTCGGTTCATGGCATGAATACACAGCTGACCTCAGCGCATTCTCAGGTCAGAAGTATGTTGCTCTCCGTCACTTCAACTGCAACGACCAGTACATCATGTGCGTTGACGACATTGAGTTCACACCAGGTTCAAAGGGTGACAATCGCGCAATGTGGGATCTCGTTGGATCATTCACAGGCACAAGCGCCGGTCAGCAGGCTGTTGCAACAGATGGCAACTACATCTACACAGCAAGCTGGCAGTCATCTCCAACAGGTGGTCACACCTTCTATCAGTACACAATGGACGGTACATTTGTTGAAGGCTTCGAAATCGCAGGTGCAACAGGTATCCGCGACCTCACAACCGATGGTGAGTACTTCTATGGCACATCAGGTGGTGCACAGATCTTCATCCTCGACTTCACAACACGTACATTGGTTGGTACAATCAACTGCTCAGGTTTGACATCACGTCACATCAGCTACGACCCAGAGCGTGACGGATTCTGGTCAGGTAACTGGTCAACATTGGCACTGTACAGCCGTACAGGTGCTTTGATCCAGAACGGTCCAGCTCCAACAAGCGCATACGGTTCAGCTTACTACAAAGATTCAGACAACGTCGAACACCTCTTCTTGTTCTGCCAGCCTAACAGTGATTGCAAGGTCTACGACTACAACATCACAACAGGTACACTCGGTTCAAATGTCGTGTTAGACTACTCAGCTACAGCTCCTGGTTGCACAGGTATCGCCGGTGGTTGCTTCATTGGTGAATACAACGGCAACACATGCTGGTATGGTAACTCACAGCAGGATCCTAACCTCATCGCTATCTACGAACTCGAAGCCGGCACACCAGGTCCAGGCCCAGGTCCACAACCACATGTTGAAGGTATCCTTGGTGCTATGGTCTTTGCTGATGGCGAATTCTTAGCATTCCTCGAAGGCAGTGCAACAGAGTACGTTGTTGAAGCTGCAGCAGCATTCGATGCAGAGTACGGCGTAAGAGTTGTTTACGACGGCGCAATGGATACAACATACTATGCAATGTCATGCATGGAGACAGTTGAGTACACAGGCGGTGGCACATCATGCGATCCTGTAACCAACTTGACAGCTGAGCCATACACATACAATGGCAACAGAGGCGCATTGGTACAGTTCACAGAGCCAGCAGGTGCAACATCATACAAGGTTTATGTTGATGGTCAGCTCCTCGGTTCAATCGGTTCACAGCCTATCTTCATCAACTTCGAAGGTTCAGACGATGGCGAATACATGATTGGCATTGTAGCTGTTTACACAGGCTGCGAGTCAGACATGGTTGAAGTTTCATTCCTCTGGCAAGGTGTTGATGAGAACGAGATTGTCAACGCTATCTATCCTAACCCAACAAGCAGCGATCTCCACATCAATGCTACAGCAATGACACGCGTAAGTGTGTACAACGCAATGGGTCAGATGGTTTATGCTGAAACAGTCAACGGTGATGAAGCTACTATCAACATGGGTCAGTTCGAATCAGGTATCTACATGGTGAGAATCGACACAGAAAATGGTAGCAGCGTGAAGAGAATCACAGTTGTAAAATAAGACGTTAGTCATTAGACTATAGACGTTAGAAATAGGGGCTTCCGAAAGGGGGCCCTTATTTTTTTGAGTTAGAAGTTAGTAGTTAGAAGTTGCGGATTTTTGCAAGAAGTGTTAAAAAATTAAACATAATTTTATTAACAATAGAAATGCATGGAAACTTTGGAAGTTGACGATGTAAAGAATTGATTTTCAGGGTTTTATGGAGTGTATTGAAAGATTAGTCGTTTTTCGTACGACTAATCTTTTTTGTTGGTTGTATTTTTGCGTTGTATTAACTTAAAAAATTTAAAATTATGGGAACTTTAAGGAATTCAGTTCATTTGATTGGAAGGCCGGGGATGGATCCGGAGGTGAAGGTTTTTGGCGAGGGTAAGAGGCTTGCCAGGTTTACGTTTGCCACAAACGACAAGCATTACAACGACAAGATGGAGTTGATTACAGACACTGAGTGGCATAATTTGCTTGCGTGGGGCAGGGTTGCAGAACAGGTGGAAAAAATCGTGAAAAAAGGCCGTTTAATGGCCATAGAAGGCAAGCTTCAGACGCGGCAGTACGAAGACAAGGACAAAAACAAACGTTACATTACGGAGATTGTAATAGACGAATTCATGCTTATCGACAAGATGAGTAATGAGGACGAGCAGAAAACGGATACGGAATAGGTTCATAGTAGGGGCTTACCGCTATGAGACACTCGTCTCATTTTAAAAAGTTTTTGTTTTACGATGCTCATAAATTTGGTTTCACATCTTCAGTTTTGGTTTCACACTGTTGCAGGTCGGTGGTCCCTACATGAATAAAAGGCTTATGATGTTAAAAAAATGACTATCTTTGTTGTTTGAAACAACAAAAAAAGTAAAACGATGAAGATAGTCTTTTTAGAACCGTTGGGACTCACGGTGGAAGCCATTGAGAAGGCTTGTGACAAACTGAAGAAACAGGGGCATGAGGTTGTGGTTTATCCCGACAGAAAGCCGGAGTTGAACATAGAACGCGCGGCAGGAGCTGACGTCGTTGTGGAAAGCAACATGCCGTTGCGCAAGGATTTTTTTGACGCATGTCCTAACCTGAAAATGCTTTCGATAGCATTTACGGGACTCGATCATATCGATATGGAAGAGTGCAAACGTCGTGACATTGTGGTGAAGAACGCGGCCGGATATTCGACTGAGGCGGTGGCGGAAGAGACGATTTGCATGATGATAGGGCTGTACCGTCATGTCATTGAGAATGACAGGATCACACGTAGCTGCAAGGGGTCGTCTATTGCTCCTGGATGTGAGATATCGGGGAAGACCGTGGGCATCATAGGAATGGGAGCCATCGGACAGCGTACGGCAGCGTTAGCGCAGGCATTCGGATGCAAGGTGATTGCGTGGAACCGCACGCCGAAGCAGGTGGCAGGGGTGACGTTTGTTGACAAAGAGACGTTGCTCAAAGAAGCTGATATTGTTGCGTTGCATATCGCTTTGAATAACGAGACGCGAGACTTTATCACGGCTGCTGACATGGCGAAAATGAAGCCTTCGGCGATATTGGTGAACGCAGCAAGAGGGCCGGTGGTAAACACAGCAGACCTTGCGGAGGCGTTGAAGAAAGGTGTTATTGCAGGGGCGGCGCTTGATGTGTATGATGGGGAGCCGCCACTGAATCCTGAAAATCCGATTTTAACGGCTCCGAATACGATGTTGATGCCTCATGTGGGGTTTGCGACGAAAGAAGCGTTTATTTTGAGACTGGGGATTGTAGTAGGAAATGTAGAGAAATTTATTAGTTAATCAGTTAGTCAGTTAGGTAAACTGGACAACTGACTAATTGATTAACTGAATAACTATTTTGTGATTACGATTCCGAGGTCGCGGTTGATTCGGGTGCGGATGTCGTCGAGTTTTTTCTTCTTTTGAAGGAGGATGAGTTGGTCGTCGGGATCGGAGGTTTCCATCAGCTCTTTCACTATGGCGGTGCGGCGGTCTTCGATAACCATGTCTTTATAGCGTAGGATGGACGTGAGGACGGTCTTTTTCAGGACATCGTCTTCGGTTTTGACAACGATACGGTGACGTTGCCAGTCGTCGAGTTTATACTGTGTGCTGAGCAGATTGGCGGCTAAGACAGCGACATCTTGATCTTCGCTTGAAGTGAAATCCTGTGCTGTCGGGAGGATGCCGGTATCGAGGCCACGGTCGTAAGCGTCGAAAATCTTTTTATGGGTCTCGTCGCGGAAAAGAAGTCCGTCGTTTTTAAGGTCGTCGATGATGAGAGAAGCTATCGGAGTATTATAAACGACATCGTTATCGTTTTCGTCCTTACCTTCAATCTCTATAGTCTCGTTGCCGTGGGTGAGGAGAAGCTTCACGAGTTCCTGCTCTTGGAAGAAGCCGATGGGAGGTTGATTTTCAGCCTGCGTATGAGACTGATAGGACGGAGAGGTCTGAGAGGACTCATATGTCTTATATTCCTGATACGAAAGCTGAGAGTCTTGTTTTGGATCCAATCCTAATTGTTTGCGGTATTTCGCACGGAGGATTTTGTTGACCTCGTTGGTGAGCGTCTGTTCAGCCATCTCGAGGGTGCGGCTGCATTCTTTGATGTAGGAGGCACGATAGATCGGGTCGGGGATGACGGCGATGGTCTCGACTATGTCTTTGATGACGGTGGCGCGTTTGATAGGGTCGTTTTTAGCATCCTTCAGAAGGAGATTCGTCTTGAATCCAATGAAGTCGCGGGCGTTGTCTTCGAGATATTTTGTGACAACTTCGATAGGGTTGTTTTGTACAAAGCTGTCGGGGTCATCCTCAGGCGGCAGCACCACGATGCGGACGTTCATGCCTTCTTCGAGAATCATGTTGGTGCCACGCAGGGCGGCGTGAATACCTGCAGCGTCGCCGTCGTAGAGCATGGTGATGTTTTTGGTGTAGCGGCTTATCATGCGGATTTGCTCCGTCGTAAGAGACGTTCCCGAGCTTGCCACCACGTTTTCAATGCCGGCTTGGTGCATACTCAAGACGTCGGCGTAACCTTCAACCAAGATGCAGTTGTCGAGGCGCGAAATCTCGTTGCGAGCAAAGAAAATGCCGTAGAGCGTCTGACTTTTGTTGTAAATCTCTGATTCAGGCGAGTTTACGTATTTTGCCTTGGTCTTCTCCTTGGTGAGGATACGTCCGCCGAAACCTATTACCTTTCCTGTGAGGTTATGAATCGGGAAGATGACGCGGCCTTGGTAGCGGTCGTAGAGACGGTTTTCGTAGCTTCCGGTGAGTCCGACTTTTATCAAAAGGTCTTTGTCGTAGCCGTTTTTTGTAGCGAATTCGGTGAAGGCCGAGCCGCTGTTGGGGCAGTAGCCGAGCTGGAACTTGTTGATGATGGCGTCGCGGAAGCCACGTTCGTGGAAGTAGGCGAGGCCGACCGACTGTCCTTCGTCGGAGGTCATCATGATATTGGAGAAGTAGTTTTGCGCGAAGCTGTTGATGTTGAACATACGCTCGCGTTCGTTCTGCGCCGCCAGTTCTTCAGGCGTCTGCTCGCGTTCTTCAATCTTGATGCCGTATTTTTTAGCGAGGTAGCGGAGCGCTTCCTGGAACGAATAATGCTCGTGTTCCATGATGAAACGCACAGAGTCGCCAGCTTTGCCGCAGCCGAAGCATTTGAAGATGTTTCGTGCCGGGTTGACGTTGAACGACGGTGTCTTCTCCTTGTGGAACGGGCATACTCCGATGAGGTTGGAGCCACGTTTTTTGAGGGTAACGAACTCGCTGACGACGTCTTCGATGCGCGCCGTCTCCATGATCTGGTTTATGGTTTCGCGTGGAATCATATAGCCCAGATTAAGAGTCCGCCGATGATTATTATTCCTGATACGACGAGGTCGATGAGGCAGAATCCCATGATATCCTTTGCGTTAAGTTTCGCTATGGCGAGAGCCGGGAGAGCCCAGAAAGGCTGGATGAGGTTAGTCCATGCGTCGCCCCAAGCGATTGCCATTCCTGTGAGTCCGTGGTCGACGTTGAGCGCTTCACCCGCGGCGAACATGATAGGCGCTTGTATTGCCCAGTGGCCGCCGCCGGAAGGGACGAACATGTTCAGGATGGCAGCGCAAAGGAAAGTATATATTGGATAAGTCGTTGACGTTGAGATGTTTACAAAAGCCTCGCTGACGACGGTTCCGAGGCAGATGCCTGAGGCGCCGACACCTGTGATGATGCCCATGATGCCCGCGTAGAACGGGAACTGGAGCACTATTCCTGCCGCGCCGCTGACAGATTTTCCGAAAGAGCGGACGTAGGCGATAGGTGTTTTATGCAAAATGATGCCGAGGAAGAGGAACAGCAGGATCACCGATCCGAGGTCGAAGGCTTTGTGCTTGACGAACAGGCTGATTATCAAGAAAGATAGGCCTAAGAGGGCTAATAGGGCGGATAAGATGCGGCTGTTTTCCAATTTCATGGCCGGGGTTGATTGCAGAGGCGCATGCGTCGGTACATCGTCCTCTGACAACAATGCAGGGTCGATGGTGACGATGTTGTCGCCTTTAGGGTGCATTGCCGAATTTATTGCTACCAACGCGATGGTCACAAGAGCCACCATGATGATGTTGTGATAATCGAGGATGGTGTTTGAGATAGGGATGACCGAAGAGATGACGCCGTTGGTGTCTTTTGCCAGTTCGTTGACGTCGGAGGCCATTTTCAACGGGATGGAACCTGATATTCCGGCGTGCCACACCACGAAGCCGCTGTAGGCTGAGGCGATGAGCAGGCGGTAGTCGACGCCCTTAAGTTTTTTCGCTATCTCTTTGGCGAAGATGGCGCCCACGATGAGGCCGAAGCCCCAGTTGAGCCAGCATGCCACGGCAGAGATGCCTGTCACGAGAGCGATAGCGCCGGCAGGTGTTTTCGGCAGAGACGCGAGTTTGTTGATAAACTTTTTGATAGAAGGAGTTGCCGCCAGTGTAGCGCCTGTCACGAGGACGAGAGCCATCTGCATCGAGAAACCGAGCAAGTTCCACACGCCACCGCCCCAGTTGCTCACCACTTCGGTGATGCTCTGGTGACATACCGGCATTGCGACCAGGATGGCCACAAACGTTAAAATTATCGCAAAGATAAACGGCTCAGGCAGGTATTTCTGCATGAAAGACACACAACCGTTTATTATTTTCTGGAAGAATTTCATTCTACAATAATTTTAATTGTTTTCTTCAGGCCGTCGGCGTTTGTAATGTTAAGGAAATACAAGCCTTTCTGAAGATCTTCGACAGGGATGACATATTCGCTGAGGCTGTCGTCGACAAAAATGTTGTCGGAATACACCAGTTGTCCTAAAGTATTGAACAACAATATATTAGCTTTTCCGAAACTATCCTGATAGAACCTGATGTTTAATTCTTTTGAAGCCGGATTAGGGAAGATGTCGTAGCTTAATTCGTTGGTTGTCAGTTCGTTGACATCTTCGTTGAGATATGCGACAAGTTCCATGGTTACCGGGATGTGGTCGGAGTTACCGAAGAGAGCGTCGGCCACATCTTGCGAAACGGCGTAGTTTGTCGGGTTGTTGATGCTTTTGTTGAAGCGTCGGCCGTCGTTGCCGAGGGCGTTGTAGCTGCCGCCGACGTAGCGGATGCCGTCGCGGCCGCCGTAGATGTTTTCCGACATCAGGATAAAGTCGAAGCGGTCGTCCATGCCGCCTGAAGAGTGGCAGTCGCTGTCGTTGTCTTTATGTGTCGACTGGGTGTGATATTCAGCGTAGCTGCCGTTGTTGTTCCATGCGCCGACTCCGTAAGGGTAAAGCGGGTCGATGAAGTAAGAGTTCGGGTAAGCTGTTTGGTTTGTGAGTGCCTGATAGGCGTCTTCCGCTGAAGTGTAAAGGTTGAAATCGCCCATGATGAGGACGTTTCTTTCGCGGTAGTTACTTTCCAGATATCTCATGGTGTTTTCGGCCATGATTTTGCGTTTTCCTTCATTGTCGGTGCCTGTTCCCGCCTTGAGATGAGCTATGACGCACGTCAGGGTTATATGTCCGGAGTCGTCGTTTTTGAACTTGAAGTCGTAAACGTCGACGTCGCGGGTATAGGTTTGAGCCACATAATGACCGGTCAGCGTCAGTTTTGTCGAGTTATAGAAGATGCAGTTGATGAGCGACGATGAGTTGCCGGTGTTGGAGCCAGCGCTCGTCATCCAATAGTTCAATCCATTGATGTTCAATACGTTACTGACAAAATCGTTAGGCAGAGAAGTGCTTCTTCCCATCTCGCAGACGGTGAGGATATCGGGATAGTAGGCGGTTAAGATAGTTCTGATATAACCGTTTTTATCGTTGATATTGTTGTTTGTGGTATTGCAATAGCCGGTGTTGTTGCCATAGTTCAAAAGGTTATACTGCATCACTTTCAGCGTGTCGTTTTGGGCTGATAGTGAGATGGTGAATCCTAATAGGATTAATGGAATTAGCAGGATTAATGCAATCTTTTTCATCATGGCAACAACTTTATATTATTATTCGATACGTTTGAGCATGCTTATCTCGGCGCTGGTGAGGAAACGCCAGTGGCCGCGTGGCAGGTTCTGTTTGGTGAGGCCTGCGAGCATGACGCGATCGAGTTTTGTCACTTCGTAGCCGAGGCTTTCGAAGATACGGCGCACGATGTGGTTACGTCCCGAGTGGATCTCGACGCCGACTTCGCGCATTGTAGGGTCGTCGGTGACGTAGTCGATTTTGTCGACCTCGATAGGGCCGTCTTCGAGCATGAGACCGTTCTGAATTTTTTCGAAGTCTTTGGTTGTCAAAGGCTTGTTGAGTGTGACGTGATACAACTTCTTAACCTCGTGGCTTGGGTGAGTGAGAGTCTTAGCCAGTTCGCCGTCGTTGGTGAGCAGCAGCAGTCCGATGGTGTTACGGTCGAGGCGGCCGACAGGGTAGATACGTTCCTGGCATGCCCCTTCGACGAGGTCCATCACGGTGTGGCGCTCGTATGGGTCGTCGCTTGTGGTGATGACGCCTTTAGGCTTGTTGAGAAGCACATAACGAAGCTTTTCGCGGTTGAGAGCCTGTCCGCCGTACACCACTTTGTCGGTTGTTTTTACCTTTGTGCCGAGTTCTGTCACCACCTGGCCGTTCACTGTCACAGCGCCGGCTAGGATGAGGTCGTCGGCTTCGCGGCGTGAGCATATGCCAGAGTCGGCGAGGTATTTGTTGAGACGGATCTCGCCAGTAGCGCGTGGACGGTCGAACTCCGGGTCTTTCTCTCTTCTGTAGCCACGACGGCCGCCTCTTGCCGGACGTTCCTCGTCACGGTCAAAGCGCTTGCCGAAAGGTTTTTTGTCGCCAAAAGGCTTTCTTGCACCGCGTTCTTCGCGCTCTTCTTTATTAAATGATCTTCTGCCGAAAGGCTTCTTTTCGTTACTTTCGTCATCGTTTCTTCTCGAAAAACCACGTCTTGCAGGTTTACGGTCGTCACGACCGAATGATTTTCTTTCACTTCTCTCGTCATCACGACGACCAAAGCTTCTTTTTTCGCCGAAAGGTTTTCTTTCATGGCGTTCATCATCGCCCTCGCGGCGAGCTTTTTCTTTTGCAAACTGCTCTAATCTCTCGTCACTGAATCTTCTGACTTCGGCAGTTTTTCTTCTGGCAACGTGTTGACGTTTGCCGCTTCTTTCTTCGTTATTCATTGTTAAAAAATAATTATAATATAAATTTGGGCTGCAAAATTACAAAAAAGTTAGGAGTTAGGAGTTAGAAGTTAGAAGTTTTTTTTGTATTTTTGCAAAGTATTAAAAGTTGTTATATGAAAAAGTTATCATTACTTCTTATTATGGTGGTGTCTGCGATAGTTATGCAGGCGCAGATTGCTACAAACATTTATTGGGTGAAGTTTACCGACAAGAACAATTCACCTTATTCTATCGACAACCCGAGCGAATATCTGAGCCAGAGGGCTTTGGAACGCCGCGCGCGTTTAGGCATCGAGATTGACGAATACGACATCCCTGTGAACCCGCAGTATTTGCAGGCAGTCGCCGATTGTGGAGCGCAGCTCTTGAATCCTTCGAAATGGTTGAACGGAGTGTCGATTTACACCACCAGCCAGAGTGTGGTTGACGCTATCAATCAATTGGAATTTGTAGAGGTGGTGCGTAATTGCCCTGATTATCCTGAAGCTCAGCGCGACAAGGAAATTTGGATGGAGAACGAGATGAAAGCATCGGGAAGTCCGGTGGTGTCAAGAGGTTATTACGGAGGTGCTGAGGTGCAGGTTAATCAACTGAGAGTAAATGAGTTGCATGAAATGGGATTTGATGGAACGGGCATTCATATCGCTGTTTTGGATGGTGGTTTCATAGGTACTGACATTCACCACACTTTTGACAATATGCGTGAGGAAGGCCGTTTGCTTGGCGTTCGCGACTTTGTATATGGTTCAGGATCAGTGTATTCGCAGAGCACACACGGCACTTCATGCTTAAGTACCATTGCCGCCTATGACCCAAACAATATGGTGGGAACGGCTCCTAAAGCATCGTTTTATCTGTTCCATACCGAAGACGGAAATGGTGAAAATATTGTTGAGGAATACAACTGGGTGTCGGGTGCTGAATTAGCTGATTCTCTTGGCGTTGACGTTTGTTCGACATCTTTGGGATACATTGATTTCGACATGCCACAGTGGGATCATTATTTCCCGGATTATGACGGTCACACCGCTCCTATGAGTATTGGTGCTGAGATTGCCGCAAGCCGTGGAATGATATGTACAAACGCGGCCGGCAATGAAGGCGGTGGCACATGCACTTTGGGAATTCCGGCAGACGCTGAGCATATCATCACTGTCGGAGCTGTCGATGATCAAGGCGATCGTGCTGATTTCAGCTCGGTGGGACCTACCTACGACGGTCGTATCAAACCCGACGTGATGGCGATGGGTCAAGGCACCTACGTGGCATCTGGTAATCCAGGCGGTTGGTATGGTGACTATTACAACGGCAACGGCACCTCGTTCGCCAACCCGGTGTTGGCCGGTGCGGTGGCATGTCTACGTCAAGCAAGACCAAACGCTTCAGTACAGGAAATTTGCGACGCTGTGAGAATGGCGGGTGACAATGCAAACAATCCGAACAGCTACGATGGCTATGGTATCCCTGATTTCGTGATGGCATTACAAATACTTGATGTTGAGGAAGTTGTGATTGGTGAGAATGAAATCGTCAGCGTGTATCCTAATCCTTCGAAAGGCAATGTTAATGTGACATTAAAAGAAGGCGTTGACAGAGTCAATATGACAGTGTACGACAATATAGGACGTATGATTGTTAACACAATGAATGTTAATGAGTTAGAAATTGCTTTGAACAATTTGAATTCGGGAATTTACACTGTCAGTGTGGTTTCGGAAAATGGCAGTCAGACGCTGAAAGTTGTCATAACGAAGTAAAATTTTTGCGAAAACGTTTGGAATTGTTAAATAATTCATATCTTTGTAGTTCAAAAATTTTAAAATTATGGATTTAACTACATCATATCTCGGATTAAAACTTAAGAATCCTATTGTTGTCGGAAGTTCGACTTTTACCGGAACCGTTGAAGGCATAGTGAATTGTGCTAAGGCAGGCGCTGGCGCTGTGGTGCTCAAGTCGCTTTTCGAGGAGCAGATTTTGTCGGATATCAAGAAAGAAGAAGGCTACACCGATATTTATAATTCAAATCCTGATGCCGATTTGTATATGAAGACTTTCCTTCGCGGAAACGAGATTGCGATTTATGAAAATCTTATCCGTGAGGCAAAGAAAAGCGTCGATATCCCGATTATCGCTAGCATCAACTGCGCCGACAAAGGCGAGTGGACAAGCTTCGCCAAGGAGCTTCAGGATGCGGGTGCTGACGCCCTCGAACTGAATATCTCGGTTTCTCCTTTTGACAAGGATATGGCATCGAAAAATATTGAGGATGAAGTAGTTAGCATCTTTAATGAGGTGAAAAAGACAGTGACGATACCAGTGTCGGTGAAGCTTGGAAATCATTTTACCAACATTGGCAACATCGCTTTCCGTTTGTCGATGGCAGGCGCGGCAGGCTTGGTGCTCTTCAACCGTTTCTACAACCCGACAATCGACATCGAGAACATGAAGGTTGTCCCGGGTTCGGCGCTTTCTGTGGAAGAGGAGAACAGCGACACTTTGAGATGGATCTCGTTGCTTTCGGCGCAGGGCATCCCTTGCTGCCTCTCGGCTTCGACAGGTGTTCATAAGGCGGAAGACGTGGTGCGCCAACTGCTTGCGGGCGCGACTACAGTGCAGGTGTGCAGCACCTTGTATCGCAACGGCGTGAAACATGTCGCTGATTTGGTGGCAGGTTTGGAAGCCTGGATGAAGAAACACAACTTCAACAACATTGGCGAGTTCAAAGGAAAATGCAGCGCTTCGGCCGATGTGAAAGTATTTGAGAGACTGCAATATTTGAGAAGAAACAATGATTTAAATTAACCTTTAATAATTATTACTATGGCAAAATACGTATGTGACGTCTGCGGTTATGTTTATGACCCGGCAGTTGGCGATCCGGACAACGGCATCGCTCCAGGAACACCATTCGACAAATTACCGGAAAGCTGGTCATGCCCACTTTGCGGTGTCGGAAAAGAACACTTCGGACTTGAATAGTTAGGAGTTAGAAGTTAGCAGTTGTTCAGTTAGTCAGTTGATAGTTGACAATTGATAGTTGACAGTTAGCAATTTAAAGTTAGAAGTTAATGGATACAAAGGCTCTTTCAAAAATAGGATACGGTCTTTATGTCCTGACGACGAACTACGATAACATCGACAATGGCTGCATCATCAACACGGTGCAGCAGGTGACAAGCGAGCCGCTGAGGTTGTCGATAGTTGTCAACAAGAAAAACTACACGCACGATCTCATTTTGGACTCGTGCGTGTTCAATATCAACGTGTTGACGACGGAGACACCGTTTAAGGTGTTTGAGCATTTCGGGTTTCAGTCGGGAAGGAACGTGAACAAGTTCGCTGGTTGCGAGCAGGAGCTTCGCGCCGTGAACCATGTGCTGTATCTGCCGAGATATATCAACGCATATTTCGCATGCAGAGTTGTGAAGTCGGTAGATCTCGGCACCCACACCATGTTCATCGCCGATGTGCTCGACGCGGTGAATGTTAATGACTTAGACTCAGTCACCTACGATTATTATCAGAAAAACATCAAGCCGAAGAAGAAGGTGACGAAGGGCTGCTGGGTGTGCAAGGTCTGCGGCTGGGTGTATGAAGGCGAGCAGCTGCCTGATGACATCGTGTGCCCGCTGTGCAAGCACGGGAAGGAAGAGTTTGAGTACGTGGAGCCGACGTGAAGAGAAGAGTTAGAAGTTAGTAGTGAGAAGTTAGAAGTTAATCAGTTAAATAGTTTTAATATGAAAATACAGTTAGTGGAAAATATTTATTACGTGGGGGTGAATGACCGCCGCACGGAGATGTTTGAGAACCACATGGAGTTGCCGAATGGTGTGTCGTATAACTCGTATCTTATTGTAGATGATAAGGTTGCGTTGATCGACCCGGTGGAGCCGGAGTTCATGGCGCAGTATATGTTTCAGATCAAGCGCATCTTGGGCGACCGCAAAGTCGACTACCTGATTGTGAACCACGACGAGCCGGATCACAGCGGCTCGGTGGGAGCGGTGTTGAGAGAATGGCCTGAGGTGACGGTTGTCGGAAATGCCAAGACTTTCGCGCCATTGGAGAACTTCTACGGTGCCATCGCAAACAAGAAAATCGTGGCTGAAGGTGAGACGTTGAGTCTTGGAAAGCACACACTGCAGTTTTTTATGGCTCCGATGTGTCACTGGCCTGAGTCGATGGCGACATACGAGCAGAGCACGAAGATCATCTTTTCGAACGACGCTTTCGGAGGTTTCGGTGCTTTGAATGGCGGCATCTTCGACGACGAAGTGAATCTCGATTTTTACGAGGACGACATGCGCCGTTACTATGCCAACATCGTCGGAAAGGTAGCGATGATGGCGCTGAAGACTATCCAGAAAGTAGGCACCCTCGACATCAAGATGATTGCTCCATCGCATGGATTGATTTGGAGAAGCAACCTTCAATGGGTCGTTGAGCGTTACACTGCATGGAGTTTGCAGCAGGCCAAAGAAGGCGTGGTTATCGTGTATGGCTCGATGTACGGCAACACCGGCAGAATGGCTGATATAGTGGCAAGAGGCGTGGCAGACGCCGGCGTCAAAGAGATCAAGGTGTACGACGTGTCGAAGACGGAGACGTCGTTCATTTTCAGCGACATCTGGAAATACAAAGGCGTTATTTTAGGAGCCTGCTCGCACTACGGCAGCATCTTCCCTAACATGACAGGACTGCTTCACGAGTTGGCCGAGTACAAGCCACAGAACAAGGTGTTCGGTCTGTTTGGCGGCGCATCGTGGAGCGGAGGCGGTCTCAAGACATTGAAAGAAAACGCTGAAGCATGCAAGTGGAACATCGTTGGCGAGCCTGTCGAGGTGAAGGGAGCGCCGATTAGAGAGGAAGACATTGAAAAGCTTTATAATCTCGGTCTCGAAATTGGTAAAAACTTAAAATAAAGAATTATGATTGAATTACCGAAATTACCGTATGCTTTGGACGCACTAGCGCCGCATATCTCGCAAAAGACATTAGAATTTCACTATGGCAAGCATCACAACGCCTATGTGAACAACTTGAACAAACTCATCGTTGGCACTCCGTTTGAGAACAAAACGCTTGAAGAGATAGTGAAGACTACGCAGGGAGGCATGTTCAACAACGCTGCTCAGGTGTGGAACCACACTTTTTACTGGAACTGCATGACGCCGAATCCGAAAAAAGCTGCTCCGGAAGGCAAACTCATGGAAGCCATAGTGCGTGACTTCGGAAGCTTCGACGCTTTTAAAGAGAAGTTTATCAATGCTTGCGTGACGTTGTTTGGCTCAGGATGGGCTTGGCTTGTTGCCGACAAAGACGGAAAGCTCTCGATAGTGCAGACTTCAAACGCACAGACGCCTCTGACAGAAGGCCTGAAGCCGCTGTTGGTGTGCGACGTGTGGGAGCACGCATACTATCTGGATTACCAGAACCTTCGTGCCAACTACGTGAACGAGTTCTGGGCAATAATTAACTGGGAGTTTGTAGAATCAAATTATTAGTACTAATAACTTTCTATAGTTTCAAGTTCCTGATAATAAATCTGCGGAACTTCCTCGTGATAATCTCTGCTGTAAAAGTCGGCCGGTTTTAACAATTTTCCGAACACAAAATCCTGAATGAGCACGAACTCGTTGCCTTCGCTGAGGAGCGCGTATTTGTGGTCAGGATCCTTAATCATATCGTCGAAATTGTTGATATCTTCTTCAGAATAGTCGTACATATCAGCGTTGGCGCGCATGTTATATGTGGTGACGCTGACGCTTTTGCCGTCTTTGGTGGTGAGTGTCAGGCGTTGTTGAAAAGGCGAGTTGATGATAGAATCGCGTCTCTCCGGCTTGATATCGTCGAGGAACGCCTCAAAACGCACGTTGTTGAACGACGACATGAGGTTCAGAACTCTCAAAGTGTCGAACTCCACAGGCTGTCCGTTGAGACGGCTCATGGTATACTGGTAGCGCCCGTTTTCATTGATGATGAAGCCATTATCCGGGTCGTTGTAGATCTCAAGTTTCAGCGACTTAATGTTTCCTAGCTGTTCGTTGAAGATTAGATGATCGCGCCAGTCGGTAGGGTTGGCGGTAAAACGTGAGCTGATGAAGCCTCTCAAACCGTTGAGATGAGCAATGAAGACTTTGTCGGAGCCTTCTTTCAGGACGTAGGTGCCCATGTTGTCGCGCGTAACGTTGCCAATATAAAACACCTTGCTGCATTTCTCGTGATAGAATAGTTTTACCTTGTTGAAGAGGTTGATGCGCGGCATCATCTGGTAGATCTCCACCTTGGTGTTGGTGCTCGACATACGGGTGATGATACCATCGCTTTTCTTGTTCGATACAGGCATCTTGATTCTCATGCGGTTTAATGTGTAGAGAATCTTGTTAATCATCTTTTGTGACGCCGGAAACTCGTCGTTGACGATCCAACAGCTGTCGGTGCGGCGCAGAAGCACCTGGTTGCCACTTTTGTCGGCAAGGAACAGCTTGGTGATGCTGGCGGTGTCGTAGACGGTGAAATCCGACGCCTCGTCGTTCAAAGTGCTGAGATAGCTGTTGTTTCCGATGAGGATGCCCGCGATGACGAGAAGCACGAGAGCAATCACTATTGCGATGGTGTTATTTTTTTTCATCTTGTAAATTTTTTCTTTCTTAAAATAGCGAGAACTATTCCTAAAATTATCATGATGGCGCTTGGCAAAATCACGTTGACGACCTGCCACAGCGTCGGGTTGTCGTTGACTTTATTCATGTCGAGAAGCCGTATCTTAAGCTCTCGCGAACGGATATTGATGAGGCCGTCGCCCTCGAGGAGATAAGAGATGGCGTTTTCAATAAACTGCTTGTTGCCGTAGGTGTTGTTGGTGTATTGGTCGTAGCCCAACGGCAGCGGTGAGCCGACGCGTTTGTTGTTTTTCTTGGCGTAGTCGAGTTGCGCCAGCTGGTTGCGGATGATGTCACCGTCGGCGATGACGATCATGGAGGTGTTGGCGCTCTCTGTCTTGAAACCTATCTCCGACGAGTTTGTTATCTCGACAGGCATGCGGTTCTCGTAAAGCGAATGGAACACTCCGTTGAGGAGATATGCCGTCATGATGCCTTTTTGTGGAAACATGCTTGCGCTCGGGCGCTGGTTCAAGATATCCAGCGAGATGTAAACTGGCGCGCTCGACACCTTGGTGTAATCAGATGTCTTCAGAAGCGGTATCTTCTGAATCTCAGGTGCTGATGTCGTTGGCTCCAAAGAGCTTACGAAGTCTGCCTTCACCGCTTCGAGGTTTCTCACGATAGGATGTTCCGATGCCGGACTGAGCAGCGGGAAATAATACCAAGGCAGGAGTATGCTCTGCATGTTGTTGCCTTGTCCGGTGACGAGTCCGATTTGTGCGCACGGATAGGAGAGAAGCAGGTTCTTGTTCATGCGCAGTCCGTATTTGAAGAGCTGGTCGTCGAGGTTTAGGTTGAGCGCCAGTCCCATGGTGGATTCGGCGTTCTGCAGGCTGTCCATCGAGGCGCTGACAGGATCGAGGAGCCACATCACCTTGCCGCCGTACATGATGTACTGGTCGATAATGAACTTGTCTTTTTCGGAGAACGGGATGGTAGGTTTCGCGATGATGATAGCATCGTAAGAAGGCTTGATGACGATGTTGCTGTCGCGGTCGAAGTCTCTCTTCATCAACGAGTTAATTTGTTCGTTGAGCGTGGTGCGTTTGATGAAGTATTTCTTCGAGATGGCGTTGGCGATGTCGTAAACCTCGAGGTCGCTGAGCTCGCCGTGACCGTCGACGAATGCCACGGTAGCCCTGTTCTTCGTAGAAATTTCTTTTATCGCGCTGATGAGCTTGTATTCAAGATCTTGAGCCGAGTTGTTTAGCACGGCCTCCTGACTTTGTCCCGACTGTCCCGAAAGGAGGTCGATAGGCAGTTCGTTCTCGCGGTAACTCAGGATGATGCCTGGCCAAATCATGATTTGCTGCAATCCGGTGTTGGTCTGAACCGTCTCGGTGTAATAATTCAAGCCGCTTTGATAAAGGATCTTATACGTCTCCTGACGTTCTACAGGGTCGTTGCTTTCCGACGGGTTAATGAATTCATAGTCAATGAATTTGCTGTAGGCTCGGAACTCGTCGAGCATCTCTTTCGTCTCCTTGCGGAGCTTTTTGAAGCCTGCCGGGAACTCGCCTTCAAGATAAACACGGAAGAAGACGTAGTCGTCGAGGTTCTTCAAGATGTCTCTCGAGGTGTTGGAGATGGTGTAGCGTTTCTCGGAAGTGAGGTCGAGACGGGTGTAGACAAACGAGCCTATAATGTTTATCAACACAATGATTATCAATGTGATAACCAAAGATGTGATTTCGTTGCGTTTGATATTTTTTCTCTTGTTTTCCATCGCCGCCTCCTACCATTTTCTGCTCGACAAAGTGAGTTTTGTCAGGCTTAAGAATAACACAATCACGCTGAGAAAATATATCAGGTCGCGGGTGTCGATGACGCCGCGGCTCATTGAGCTGTAGTGCGCCGACATGCCGAGTTGCTGGATGAAAAGGTCGACTTTTCCGAACAACGCCATCGAGTAGATGAGGTCGAAGCCGATGTAAAGGAATCCGCAGAGGAACACCGACAAGATAAACGCGAGAATCTGGTTGTTGGTGACAGAGCTGCAGAAGACTCCTATCGAGACGAATGCAGAGCTTAGGAAAAACAACCCGATGTAAGAGCCCCAGATGCCGCCGTGGTCGACGTTGCCGACGGGCATGGCGAGACGTGAGACGGAGATGTAATAAATTAATGTCGGGATGAGCGATAGGAGCACCAACGCTACGCCTGCGAGGTATTTGGCGCACACAATCTGCCAGTCGGAGAGTGGCTTGGTGAGAAGCATCTCGATGGTTCCGGTGCGACGTTCCTCGGCGAAGAAACGCATGGTGACGGCCGGCACTAGAAACAGAAACACCCACGGAGCCAAGATGAAGAGGCTGTCGAGGCTCGCGTAGCCATACGACATGATGTTGAAATCGCTCTTAAACACCCACAGAAACAGTCCGGTGATGAGCAAAAAGACCACCACCACCATGATTCCGATGAGGGAGCTTAAGAAGTTGTTTATCTCTTTTCTGAAAAGCGCGTACATTATTATTCTCCTTCAAATGATATTGAACTGAAGACTGGAAAGCCGGTAAGATGTTCACGTCCTTTAAGTTCGGAAAGCTCGATAAGTACACTGATGCCAGCCACTATGCCGCCAGTCTTTTCCACCAGCTGCGTGATTGCCTTGGTGGTGCCACCGGTAGCCAGCAGGTCGTCGACGATGAGCACCTTGGTGCCAGGTTTATAGCTGTCGACATGCATCTCCAGACGGCTGGTACCATACTCCAAGTCATATTCCTGAGCGATGACTTTGGTTGGTAGCTTCCCCTTTTTACGAATCAAGACCAAAGGCTTGTGCATCTTATAAGCCATGGCAGCGCCAAAGATGAAACCGCGGGCTTCAGCACCTGCGATGACATCAAAATCAATGTCTTTCACCTTTTCGCACATGTCGTCAATAGCTTGATGGAAGCCCTCAGCGTCATTGATCAATGTGGTTATATCACGGAAAATGATTCCTGGTTTTGGGAAATCCGGTATGGAACGTACGTAGTCTTTCAAGTCTTTCATGTCCAAAAATTTTAGGTAGCAAAAATACTAAAAATTTATGTGAAATGAGATAGTTTTTTTTATAAATTTGCGATGATGAATTTAGATATGTTAACATAAAGAGATAGACCATGAAATCAAACGGTAATTACGACTGGAAATTCTCGACGGTGGGTGGCGTGACACGCGTCAACATCGAGTCGGGACAAGACATCATGCATCTGGATGAACTTGACAGAAAGCTCTGGACAGCGTTGAGCTGCCCACTGAAAAACCTCGAAATCGACGAGAAGACGATGACGATGCTCGACACTAACGGCGACGGCAAGATTCACATCGAAGAGATTGTGGCGGCTTCGAAATGGCTCACAAGAATCATCAACGACCCTGAGCTGTTGCTGAAACGCGAGGATTTCATCCCGTTCTCGGCGTTCAACAGGTCGAATGAAGAAGGCTTGCATCTGCTCGAGACCTCAAAACAAATCCTCGAAAATCTTGGATTAGAGAAAGACAGCATCTCCATCGCCGACGTCTCCGACAGCTTGGCAATCTTCGCCAAGACACGCTTCAACGGCGACGGCATCATCACCGAGAACTCTGCCGACGACGAGGCTGTCAAAGCTCTCATCAAACACGTTCTTGATTGCATGGGCAACGTCACCGACCGCAGCGGCGACCCTGGCGTCAACACCGACCATATCGAGGCGTTCTTCACCGATTTGGCCGACTACACCGCTTGGAAAGAAGCCGGCGACGCCGACAAAGACAACATCTTCCCTTATGGCGACGACACAGCGGCTGCATTGGCGGCATGCATGGCGGTGAAAGACAAAGTCGAAGACTTCTTCATGCGTTGCAAACTCGCCTCATTCAACGCCGACAGCGCATCAGTGCTCGACGTCTCGTCGGCGAAGATTGGCGAGATAAGCGGCAACAACCTAGCGGCAAGCACCGACGAGATTGCGACATACCCGCTGGCACGCGTCAACGCGGAACATAAACTGCCTCTTGGAAAAGAAATCAACCCGGCATGGGCTGCAGCGATGGCAAATCTCAAGAAACTCGTCATCGACAAAGAGTTTAAAGACGCCGAATACCTCACAGAGGAACAATGGAATGGCATCTTGGCTAAATTCGCGGCTTACAACGCCTGGATGGGTGCCAAGAAAGGCGCCGAAGTGGAAGGCTTGGGCTACGAGACAGCGAAAAATATCCTCGCCGAGAACAAGAAAGAAGTTCTGCTCGACCTTGTGGCACAAGACAAAGCCCTCGAAAGCAAGTCGAACGCCATCGACCAGGTCGACAAGATGTTGCATCTCTACAGAGATTTCTTCACCTTGCTGACAAACTTCGTCACCTTTGCCGATTTATACTCGCCTGAGAAGAGAGCTATCTTCCAGGCCGGTACTTTGTACATCGACGAGCGTGCCTGCGACCTCTGTATCAAGGTCTCAGACATGGGCGCTCAAGGCGCTATGGCTCCGCTGAGCAACATGTATATCCTTTACTGCGACTGCACCTGCAAGAGCAAGCCTGGCACCATGACAATAGCAGCTGTCGTTACCGATGGCGATGTCGGCTCGATCATGGTTGGGAAACACGCCGTGTTCTACGACCGCGACGGCATCGGCTGGAACGCCACCGTGACAAAGATCGTGGAGAATCCTATCAGCATCCGTCAGGCATTCTGGCAGCCTTACCGCAAGATGTCGAAGTCGATAGAAGACATGATCAACAAACGCGCGGCCGAGAAAGACGCAAAGGTGATGGCCGAAGCCAACACGAAGATTCAAACTGCAGAAATCCCAGCAGAAAAGAAACCAGCAGAGGTGAAGCCTCCGTTCGACATCGCTAAGTTTGCCGGTATCTTCGCCGCGATAGGCTTAGCGTTAGGCATGGTGGGTGCTGCTATCGGAGGATTGTTTGCATGGCTTGGACTCCACTGGTATCATTGGATTATATTATTCGCAGCCATCATTATTATCATTTCTGGTCCTGCAATGGTGATGGCATGGATGAAGCTCCGCAAACGCAACCTCTCGCCGATTTTGAATGCCAACGGCTGGGCTCTGAACGCCAGAGTGCTTGTCAACGTGAAGTTCGGCGCCACCCTGACGAGCATCGCGAAATATCCTATCGTGAAGACAAAAGACCCGTTCGCGATGAAGGCTCCTTGGTGGAAGAAACTGCTGAGATGGCTGGTCGTCATCATCTGCCTTGGCGTTATTGCCTATTTCATCTGGCGGCCTAAAGCCGAACCAAAGGCCGAAGCTGCCGAGCAACCTGTCGAGGTAGTGGAGACACCTGCGAAATAACAATAAAAGCTATTATCTAAGAATGCCGTGGAATTTATTTTCCGCGGCATTTTTTTATAATTAAAAAATCTGTACTTTTGCCACAAATTTTAAAACAAAAAAATTTAATCATATGCAAAAAACTTTTAACACTAAAAACATAATTCTTTCAATAGTTATCTTGTTGATAACTATAATATTATGGGTTCTGCCGACGGAGTCGTTCGGTATCGACGGACTGACAGTCACGCAGCAACGCACCATGGCTATCTTTGTGTTCGCCGCCTTGATGTGGCTGTTTGAGGTCATCCCGGCTTGGGCTACCTCGGTGACGACTATCGTCGCATTGCTTTTTGCCGTGTCCGACAAAGGCTTCGTGGCCGAAGGCCATGGCGCCGTGGTCAGCTATCGCGAAATCATGGCGTCGTTTGCCGATCCCGTGATAATGTTGTTTTTAGGTGGCTTTGTGTTGGCTATCGCCGCCAATAAAGTGGGTCTCGACGCTTATCTCGCCCGAACCTTGCTCCGTATCTTCGGCAACAAGCCGAAATACGTGCTTCTCGGATTGTTGCTGGTACCTGGCACCTTCTCGATGTTTATGTCGAACACCGCCACTGCCGCCATGATGCTCGCATTTATGGCTCCTGTGCTTAAGACCTTGCCGAAAGACAGCGCCGCTCCCGCCGCACTGACACTCGCCATCCCGATAGCTGCTAACTTCGGTGGACTGGGAACGCCTATCGGCACGCCGCCCAACGCCATAGCTCTCGGACAGCTGGCAAAGGTAGGCATCGACATCAGCTTCGGCTCCTGGACAGTTCACATGATTCCTTTCGTGATACTCCTCCTCCTGATAGCATGGGTCGTGCTGATGCTTTTCTTCCCGATGAAGATGGAAAAATTGGAAATCAATATCGAAGCAACCGACAAATTCAACCGTGATTTCTGGATCGTCGCAATAACAATGCCTGTCACGATTTTGCTGTGGGTCACCGAAGGCTGGACGCATTTCGACTCAAACATCGTGGCGTTGGTGCCGTTCGCGGTGTTCTCGATAACGGGTTTGTTCAAGGAAGACGACTTCGCGAAAATAGAATGGCATATCCTTTGGATGGTGGCTGGCGGCTTCGCCTTGGGTAGCTGTCTCAACGACACTGGCCTGGCGAAGGTGCTTATCAACGCCATACCGTTCACACATTGGCATGCTGTGGCAGTGGTAATTGGAGCCGGATTTATCATGTACCTGCTCTCGACATTCATCTCCAACTCTTCGGCAGCGAGCCTGTTTATGCCTGTTCTCGCAGTAGTATCAACCGCCATCAAAGGTGAGCTGACAGCCCTCGGAGGCGCCTCCTCGCTAATCCTTTACGTCGCCATCTGCTGCTCTCTGGCAATGACACTGCCAATATCCACCCCGCCTAACGCTATAGCCGCCTCTACCGGTCTCGTAAAAACGAGCCAGATGGTGAAGGTGGGCCTGATTTTAGGAATAATCGGCGGAGTGCTGGGATACCTTTTGTTAAAGATATTTCCGTTCTAATAGGCGTGATGAACAACAGATTTTTGTATCTTTGCATCGTAAAAAATTGAGAATGCAAAAGGTAAAACACCTTATATTATATGTGATTCTGGCTTTGTCTGCCGTCAGCTGTGTAAACACTGACAGTAAGGTGAAATATGAACCTCAGCCGGGCGACACACTCTACACCGAAAATGCGGCTATGGTTGTTTTCGACCGTAACCCTGAACGTGCGCTGCTGATACTCGATTCGGCGGTGGTTGTCGGCAATCTGGACGAAGATCGCGCTAAGATGTTGCGTGCCAGAGTGCTGAGCCGCTCGACAGCCGACCTGCATTTTGAGGAAGCTCTCCAGATTTGCGAAGCTCTGATGCAGAGCGATTTTGTTGATAATCCGGTTAATCGCGAGAATGTGCTCGACTTGCTGATCACCATCACACGCCGACGTGGCGACAATGAGCAATGGGTGCGCTGGTCGACCGAGAAAGTTGACCTTTGTCGTCAGCAAGGCGATGAGACTGAGGCGTTGCGCACCGAAGCCGAGATAGGGTTCATCTTGGCACAATTAGGCGAAGAGGAGAGAGGTTTGGCCAAACTTAGCGGGGTCATCGGGGCTCTAGACGAGCAACGTCATTTCAACGAAATGGATGCCTGCATCATAGCAATCAAACGAAAGATAAATATTTTAGATATTCTCGACAGGACTGAAAACATCATCCCGCTTGCACAGCGCATCATCGACAAAATCGACGACTACCGCCAACACAGCGACGATTATGCTGACGGCTCGTTCCGTCTGCCGCAAACAGACGAGCAATTCAACGGCTACTGTAATTTCTATACCGCTCAGGCTTACTGTTTCCTCGCCAAAGCGTATGCCGAAATAGGAGAGTACGATACAGCCCGTCATTACATGTCGCTGTTCGAAGAAAGTGACTATGGCAAGACCTTCTCAGGTCGTATGATGGCATCCCGCACATGGTGTATCTTGGGTGATTACGACAAAATGCTTGCCATCTACGACGTAGCGGCCGCGCGCTTAGGCAACGACACCATGAATCTCGATTTTTCGTCGATGCTTTACAACCGCGCCTTTGCCGCCGAAGCCGCTGGCGATTACCAAGCCTCTACAAGCTACTGGCGTCGTTATACTGAGATAAAAAATGTTCTCGACAGAAAGCAGCACGAGGGACAAGCATTTCATTACGCAGCGCGCTACAAACTGCAGGAGGAGCGTATGAACACCGAACGCGAACAGGCTAAAGCCAAGCAAAACAAAAGTCTCGCTTTGGCAGGCTTTATCTTGGTGATTTTGTCTGTTGGTTTCATAATCCGACTGTTGATACAACGCCACGCCATCGACCGCAAAAACCGTGTGCTCACCGAGCAGATGATAGAGGCTGTTAAATATAAAAAGGAAATATCCCAAAAACTCCAAACTTCACACTTCAAACTCCAAACTCGAGCCGTGGAGGAGCTTAACGATGAACAGCTGTTCGATTATCTTAGCAATGTCATCCGTCGCGAGGAGCTGTTCCTCAACCACAGCTTCGGCCGTCAGGTGCTTATGGATCGCTTCCATATAAACGAGCGTCGTATCGGTGCTGCTTTCTCGTGTTGTGAAGGCTTGCCTGATTTCATCCGCGACTTGCGTCTGGAATATGCTTGCCAGCTGATTACCGACAATCCGGAGATGACCATCAGCGAGGTGGCGACTGCCTCGGGATTCTCAAACCTCACCGTCTTCGGTCGCGACTTCAAGCGTAAATATGAGGTTACCCCGACGTATTTTAGAAGTCAAATGACAGCTAAAAAGTAGAAAATCGTTCGATTTTTTGTGTTTTAAAACTCGACTTTTTACGCAATACCCACCCCCATGTCAAGACTTTAGCTCGATTGTTTGTGAAAAACATTCGACCATTTGTGCAGCTTGAAAAATCTCGCCTCCGATTTGTTATTTTTGTAAAAAATAAACAGGTCAAAGATGGGCAAAATAATCATTACGATTAACCGTGAAAGTGGTAGCGGAGGAAGAAAGATAGCTTTCCGTTTGGGAGAGTTGCTTGGTATTAAGGTTTACGACAAGGCGGCAATAGAGGGAAACAAGACTTACAAGCCTGAAAATAAGAAAGTCACTTCACGTGAGGCCTATTATACTCAGACTCAGAAGATGCGCGATATCGCAGCGAAAGAATCGTGTATCTTTGTGGGACGCACCGGATTCCGCATCTTTAAAGACGACCCTAACGCATTGAAGATATTCATCTTTGCCAATAGAGACGTGCGCATCAAGCGAATGGTTGAGAAATACAACATCGACGAGGATGCCGCAATCCAGCGCATCGACGATGTCGACAACGCCCGTGAAACCTATACCAAATATTTTGCAGGCGCCTCACGCTATGAGGTCCGAAACTATGACTTCACCATCAACGTGAGCCATTTCACCAACGAAGAAGCCGCCCAGTTTATTTACGAAAACATAAAACAAAAAAAGGATGCCTTTTAACAGCATCCTTTTCTAAAGTTTAAGGTCTAAAGACTAAGGTCTTATTTCACTTCTTCAAATCTAACATATATTTATAATCAATGAGTTACAAAGATGTGTTGCAAATATGTTACAAATATAAGAGCAATAAAAATAAGATGTAACTAATTGATTTGCAAAGATATAAAAGATTTTTAATAAGTAAAAATAAAAAGAAAATATATTTTTGTGTGACAAATAAAAAAAACCGCTCGAAATGGGCGGTTTCTCTATGTAAAACAGCTAATCTGTTATTCGAGTAAGAACTCTCCACAATAGTGGGAGTTTGAGATGAGTTTGCCATCTGCTGAGCGCATGGTGATGTAAATGTGGACGTGATCATCTACCCAACTTTCAGGTAGCTCACAGTGTGTGCTGTTGGCTGAGCGGGTGTAGCCGTTCATGAAGTATTTGATTTCTTGCTTCTCTTCATTGCAGACGATAACCATTGAGATATCATCTGCTTTGGCATTTCCTTGACCTGAGTTGTCCTGCCACAAGAAATCTAATGCGTCGTAGTTGGCATAGACTGTCTCAACGACTGGAGGTGTGAGAAGACCGTGTGACCATATCAACTTATCGTAGATTGGGCTGTAATCTGGGTAATCTCCAGCAATAGCATTACGCATCATTTGTGACGCTGCGTAGTTGAGCGGTGACTGATGCTTGGCGACATCGCGAAAGCCGAGGTTGATGAACTCTGCAGCTGGCTGCAGGAAGTTGCGAGCAAACTCCATCTTGGTGCGCTGAGCGATTTGCTTCTCAGTGCGAGAATTTCTGGTGTGGGTTGGGATACCTTTCATATAGGTTATTCCTTTCCAAGAAGAGCCTATAACAGTGCCAACCTTACCGTTGAATCCGCCTAAAATACCTTGTTTTATTGTTCCCATATACTTAAAATTTAATTGTTATTATTCATCTTCTTCGTTGATGTGCATGCTGTGGAAGTCCAAGCAGTTGTTTGACACTTGACCGAGTGATTTGTCGTAAACGAACACCCAACCCAAGAGATCTTTGTTTTTGTCGATTGGAAATCCTTGCATGGTGAGTGAAGTTCCAGTAGTGAATGGCTGGTCGTGAACGTGAGTGAACCAGGTGTTAGACACTTTATCGTAGAGAATAAGAATAAAGCCTGGAAAATCTACTTCTGAATTGTCGTACTGAATTGCTGCAACAAACCAATTGCCATTTTCTGCAGGGTCATCGATAGCAAACATATCGAAGCACTGCAGGAAACCTTTAGAGAGCTGCAACTTCTTATAGATTACCACTGGCTCGCCATCATGGTTTTCGATAGCACCAGGATAATTGATCTTGACGGCTTTGTTGAAGGTTGACATGCCGTGATCGTAATCACCGAAGGTGAGGCGAAGAGTGGAAGCGATGGGGCGAAGCACCTCGATGATGGCGCTCAGCGCACGCTGGCAGAACAATGTTCCCCATGTAGCCTGCGTGGTGTAGTGTTGGGGCATACCTCTCATGTAAGATATGCCCTTCCACGAAGCACCGACTACTGTGCCGACCTTGCCATTGAAACCTCCTAATATACCTTGTCTTATTTTACCCATAGTTCAAATGTTTTTGAGTTACGCACCTGCAATTACACTAACCACTGGCACCGGATTGGACACTTCGCCTGTAGCTGGGTCGTAAGCACAAGCATAACCAAAGTAGTCTCTATCTTCGTACAGCGGAATGCCGTAAGAATCAACCATGTAGCCAGTTTTGAAATGCTTATTAACGACTTGTGAAAACCACGTATCAGTATCCTTGTCATAGATGAAGAAAATCAAACCTTCGTAGTCAACGCTTGAGTTGTCGTTGTTTTTCGGATACAGATAGTAGTTGCCATCTTGCGACATATCGTTTATTTTAAGATAGTCAAACGGCTTAAGAGTTCCTTTTGAGAGGATAAGTTGGGAGAAATCAATTACAGGCTGGCCAGCTTGATTGCTAACGGCCTCCTTGTAGTTGATTTGAACTGCTTTGTTGTAGGCTGACATCTTTCCAGCACTCTTGGCAAAAGTCATTCGCAGAGTTGGAATTATTGGGCGAAGAGTGTCAGAAATAAGCTGAAATGCTGCACGATTATAGGTTTGTGCAGCGGTGCGAGGATTCTTGACGTGAGCGGCTTGGCCGCGCATGTAGGAAATGCCTTTCCACGATGAGCCGACCACGGTGCCCACTTTACCCGAGAAGCCTCCTAAAATTCCTTGTTTTATTGTTCCCATAAAAAATCTTTATATTGTTTTATTGTGAAATTAACCGCCCATGGCTTCGACATCGGGGATTGGGTCGGAGACCTTGCCGGTGGCAGGGTCGTAGGCGCAAGCGAATGCAAGATATTCCTGATCTCCGTAGAGAGGCATACCGTTGAATTCCAAGGTTTCGCCTGTGTGGAAATGCTGCTTGATAACGCCTGTGCACCAGACTTTTTCGACCGGGTCGTAGATGAAGAAGATGAGACCTTCGTAATCTACCTGCGAGTTATCACTGTTGATGACTGACAGATAGTAGCGGCCATCCTCTGACATGTCGTCGATGTTCAGATAATCGAATGGCTTGAGAGATCCTTTTGAGAGGATGAGTTTGGAATAGTCAACAACAGGATTTCCATCCTGATTGACTATTGCTTCTTGGTAGTTGACAGAGACGGCTTTATTGAAAGCCGACATCTTTTTGGCGTACTCTGCGAACGAGAGACGCAGAGTTGAGGTGATAGGACGCAAAGCCATCGTGACAGCCTTTATGGCGTCACGATGGTAAGTTTGCCCCGCTGTGCGGGGGTTCTTGACATGCTGGGCTTTGCCCCTCATGTAGGAGATACCTTTCCAGGACGAACCCACAACGGTACCCACCTTTCCGTTAAAACCCCCGAGGATGCCTTGCTTGATTGTACCCATAGGACAGCGGATTTAAAGGGTTAAGCTGCGCTCAAAGTCAGCTCACCGAAGTAGATGGAATCTGCTACGAGTGCGCCATCTTCTGAGACCATTCCGAGATACACTTCGACCTTGTCGCCCACCCAGTTGTTAGGGACTGTTACGTCCATTGTGTGGGTTGTACGAGTAGCACCTGAAGTGTTGTAGATGGTCTCGTTTTTGGTCTTGTTGTAGATGAATGGCATAGCCTTGTCGGTTGCGAGGGCGTTGCCAACACCACTGTTGTCAGTCCAGTTGAACGTGAGCTTAGACTGAGCGGCTGTCCAGTTGACAGCTGCGTCGTTGACCTGAGTCAAGCCGCCTTTTGAAACCATCACCTCGGTGAAATCCAAAGCATAGTTCGGATAGCTGCCGGTGACAGCGTTCTTGAGGAGGTAAGACATAGCTGCGTTGAACTCTGTCTGCTTTGCGGCCTGCGATTTGTAACCTATACGGATGTACGGCACATTAGGCTGCAGGAAATTCAACACGAGGTTGAACTTGGTGCGCTGATCCATTTGACCAGCTGAACGTGGGTTTTTAACATGCTGAGCCTGACCGCGCATGTAGCTGATACCCTTCCAGCTTGAACCGATGACTGTTCCGACCTTGCCGGAGAAGCCACCCAAAATACCTTGTTTAATTGTTCCCATATCTTTATTATTGTTTTTGGGGTTAGAAAATATTGTTTGTTACTCAGACTTGGTATGGAGTTGGTATGGACCGGGTGTGGAGCAGACCCCCTTTCTTGCCAAGTTTCGCGCAAGATAA
>JAFYIE010000104.1 GCA_017538795.1 Bacteroidales bacterium
ACACTCTCAACGGCAGCGCCCTCGCCCTCCCAAGAATCGTGGCGGCATTGCTCGAAAACAACCAAACAGAAGACGGTATCTTGATTCCTAAGGCACTTCAACCATACACAGGCTTTGAAATCATTAAGTAAAATATTGATAATCACAGGATTATTCTTGATGGCGGCTTGCGCAAGCAAGACGCCATCAAGGACAATCGACGCCATGCAGAAACGCGTGGATAAAGTGGAGCGTCGAGTGGAAAAGCTGTATAACAACGACTTCGACTATCTCGTGAAACAATATCAGGCGCTCGACACCACCGTTGCCAGAAACAAAGACATCCAATATGAGATGGTACTGCTGCAGGCTTATCTTCAACAGTTTGAAACCCAACGAGTTGTGATCAAAGAATCTGCTGAATATTCAAGAAAACAACTCTCCGACTTGAAGGATGACATCAACAATAATCTTTACGACGAGAAAACCACGTCGAGATACATCCAAGATGAGGAAAAAGAGCTTCATATGATGGAAGCTCAAATCAAGTATTTTCAGGAAAAGTTTGACGAGCAGAGAAAAGTCGTGAAACAACTGAGAAAGGAGTGAGGCCATGAAGTCGCCACGCTTTTTCCGTATCTTCACGATAATTCTCATATGCTTTGTGATGTCTTTGCAAAGCATTGAAGCTCAGAATGTTAAGACTCAACGTCAGATCGATGAGAAGCTGGCGAGGGATTTCTATTATAAGAAAGATTACGAGAAGGCGCGCGATATCTACAAAAACCTTTACGACACCTACGGATCAGTCAATCATTTTACGCAATATGCTGAGTGTCTGATACTTACCGGAGACTACGAGGGCGCAGAGAAAGCATATAAAGCCTATCTGAAGAAGAACCCGAAGCACTGGAAATCGCATGTCGACCTGGCTTATGTTTATGTCCAGCAAGGCGAAAATGATAAGGCGGAGAAGTATCTGAACAAAGTCGCGAAAGACCTTCCGGAGAATAAGAATTCGATAATGGAGTTTACTAATCTGTTGAGAAACAGAAACTTCAACGAATATGCGATAAAGATTTTCGATAAGGCGGCGAAGAATCCAAACGTCGGCTATAGCTTCAACCTTGAGAAAGCTTATGCCTACAACTCTATGCTCGATTTTGAGAACTCGACGGAGTGTTATCTGCTGTTTCTGAAGGAGAGTCCTGACCAATACGAGATGGTGAAAAACCGTTTTCGTGTGATGATGATGTATGACCTCAACGGTAATGTAGACGATGTGATTCGTATGGCATTGCTTCGCAAGACGCAGGAAGACCCTGAAAATGAGGATTATGCATCATTGTTGATGTGGTTTTCGCTGCAGATGCAGGACTATGAGCTGGCGCTGATGCAACTCAAGGCGCTCGACCGACGAGGACAAGCCGACTATGAGAACGACATCATCCAGATAGCCCAGATTGCCAGCGACAACAGGCAATACGACATCGCGATAGATGCTTATAACTACATCCTGAAAAAGTCGAGAGGTGGAGTTTATAACATCCAGGCGAAAGTAGGGCTGATTCAGGCGGAATATATGAAAGCGACCACGGAAGGCAATCATGAGAAGAGTTTTTATGAGAGCCTGTCGAAAGAAATCGACGACGCTTTCGCGCATATTGGCTATACCAAGGAGACGCTGTCGCTGGTTTCGATACAAGCGGAGATCCTGGCGTTCGAACTGAATCGTTGCGATGACGCTAAGGCGTTGTTAAACAATGCTTTGGAGAGAGGGATGTCGCAGTACAACAATGCGGTTTTGAAGATGAAACTCGCCGATGTGTATCTGTTTACCGACGAGGTGTGGGAGGCTACCTTATTATGTTCGCAGGTTGAGAAGTCTATGAAGAACGAGCCGATAGCGCACGAGGCGAGGTTTAAAAACGCGCA
>JAFYIE010000105.1 GCA_017538795.1 Bacteroidales bacterium
AACTTCTCATATCATGCGAATGATCCTAATGTCGGGCTGTCTCTCAACAGTGACGAAGATCGCTACAAGATGTTTGTATGTGACACTGGTCTTTTTATAACTCTCGCTTTCTGGGACAAAGATATTACTGAAAATATAATCTATCAAAAGCTATTATCCGACAAGCTGTCGGCTAATCTCGGTTATGTATATGAAAACGCGGTAGCACAAATACTTGTTTCTACTGGAAATAGATTGTTTTATCATGTTTGGCCTGCAGAAAACGGGAACCACAACTACGAAGTAGACTTTTTACTCTCGAGAGGCAGCAAATTATGGCCTATTGAAGTGAAATCATCTGGCTATAACACCCATGCGTCTATTGATAATTTTTGCAAGAAATTCTCGAGTCGTATCAGCAACCGATATCTCATATACACAAAGGACTTCAAAAAGGACGGTGCAACAACTCTATTGCCAATACCAATGACGATGTTTCTATAGTATTTGCCAATTTTGGAATAAAAAGAGTGATCGAGCGTCCACGAGGGATTGCGACACCTCCCGATAAACGGTAACCGACAGGATCTTAATCCAGGAAAAAAGAAGAAGTTTATTCCATTTGACACAAAAATATTTAAGATGATTAGAAACTCAGAATTAGTCTTTCAGATAAACGAGAGAATCATTGCAGACACAGAGAATTTACTTCCTAAGTATTTTGCAATCTATAAATATTTGGAAGGAGAGGACTGCTCATTAGAGCAGCCACAAAAAGAGTTTTGTATGCAAATAGTATGCATACAAATGTTTGTGAACTATTTCTACTCTGTTTATTTGGTTTCTTTGTTTGGTGCATTAAAGTCTACAGATAGAAGGGAACAGCAGGCTCATCTCAAATATGTAAATTCTTACATTATTGAAGGTTTTAAAGCTCTTTGGGGCTACAACAAGCCAGGAAGCAGCATGTGGGGTAAATTAATTAAGGAATATCGATTAGTTAAAGAAAATAATGTTTTCGACAATGATATTGAAGCCATTACAAATAGACTTAAAGAGTATGCAGAAAGTGCTATCACGGATAAAGATGAGAGAGATTTGGCTATGCATTATCAAATTTAAAATGGTAGTAATCCACGCGATTTGCTGAAACTTGACGATATTACCCTTCAAAAAGAACTTGAGCGATATGAACAATTCGGAGCGATTTTCAGAATGATGGGGAGTATAATTACTGATATACTGGATCATTACCTGTTTCAAAAGAAAAAGAACGAATTGGCAAAGCTTCATCCTATACTTCCGCCATTGTCCTCTTTGGATCAACATGTATGGAAAAGTAGATTTTCAGAGATTAATGTTGTAATAACTGTGGTTGCCTGATTTTGGTTGACTGTTTGTTCAGTCCTTATTCCTTATAAAAGTTGACTCGGTTAAACTTATCCCTGTTAGGGGTTGACTGCTCCCGTTCTTATTCCTGCTATGGGTTGACTTAAGGCCGTAGGCCGAAAGGAAGCCCATAGCAGGTTGCAAAGGTAAACCATTTTCAGGAATATCCCATCAGGCTATACCTTTTTTTCTTAATGGCAGCCTCACGGTAGCTGTGCCATCTCTTTCCTATCTCGCCGTGACATTTGGCTGCCTGTGCGGGGGTCATCATGTCCAGGCTCATGTGCGGTCGACGGTTGTTGTAGAAGTCCACAGCTGCCTCCAGGGCTTCCCTGACTTGAGCCAGCGAGTGGAAGCGCATGCCCTTGAACTGCTCGTTCTTGATGGTGGAGTTTACGCGTTCGGCCTGGGCGTTCTCCTTCGGGTCACCGTTCTCTGTCATGCTTATGCGGATGCCGTTGGCCTTCAGCAGCCCCGTATATTCCCTGCACGCGTATTGGACTCCGCGGTCGCTGTGGTGGATGAGTCCTTCTAACGATGTCCCGCCCTGCCTCTCGACAGCCATTTCCAAAGCCCGTATCGGGTAGACAGAATCAAGAGAAAGGCCGACAGCCCAACCGATGATCTCCCGGCTGTAGGCATCGGTTATCAGCGACAGGTAGCAGAAGCTGTGGCGCTCGTCGCCAGTCCACAAAGGTATATAGGTGATGTCGCTCACCCACTGCTGGTTGATGCCGGTGGGGATGAACCCGCGTGCCAGATTCGGCCACAAGGGGAAGCTGTGGGCCGAGTCGGTCGTCCTGGTGCTGCGTGGCCTCTTGCGCACCTTCAGGCCGTTGGCGGCTATCAGGGACTCGAACCTGTCGCGGCCGAGCCGGGCTTCGCCAGGGAATTCAAGCCTGTACATGTGCCAAAGCTTACGGCCGCCTATGCCAGGGTCTTTAAGACGGACATTGAGGATGAACTCCAGGGCGAAGGACTCCAGCAAAGAGCGACGGAGCTCCCGTTCTCGGTCCCACTTGTAATAAGCCTGCTTGCTTACGTCAAACGCTCTGCACATGGGAGCAATCATGTATCGCTTGCTGTCACGTGCCTGCAGGCTATTCAACGTTTGACGCCAGATTTTTTTCTTATCTTGATCTCGAATTTGCGTTCGGCGATGTTGATCATCTCGTCTAGCACATCGGCGCGGAGATTCTGGAGGTCAAGCTCCTTGCGGGTTTCCTTCAACTCCGCCTTCAATCTGGCAATCTCCTCAACCAGCTGCTGCTCACGCGACTTGCTTTTGTCTGACCTGTCTTTCTCTTCCATGTCTTCAACCCCATATCCATTTTCGGGGTCAAAGGTACGCAACATTCGCCAGACTGTTGACTTGCTGAGGCCAATTTTTTTGCTGATTGAGCGCAGGGGCAGACCAAGACTGCGTAATTCGATAGCCTTTTTGGCCTGTCTTTCTCTTAATTTCTTATTCATTTTTTTGACTCTTTTATGAGTCAACTTTTTTCAGGCAAAGACA
>JAFYIE010000106.1 GCA_017538795.1 Bacteroidales bacterium
AACTCCTGACCGCTAATCTTGAAACGAATCTGGTGTGTTGCCTTGCTTGAGAAGATAGCCACACGCTTGATTGCAGCGTTAAGCAGCTGACGGTCAACGATAAGCTTGTTAGGATTTGTTGTCGGAATGACTGCCTCGTAGTTAGGATAACGGCCTTCGATGAGGCGGCAAATCAGCTTATACTCGCCAAATGTGAACGATGCGTTGGTGTTGTTGAACTCAACATGCACTGGTTCATCTGCTCTGCCAGCAAGGATGTTCTTCAGCTGGTTGATAGGCTTCTTAGGCACGATGAACGATGCAGCTGCATCCGACTTCACATCCATTCTTCTGTAGCGCACGAGCTTGTGTGCGTCGGTTGCCACGAAGGTGAGGCATGTGTCGCTCATTGCCATATAAACGCCTGTCATGATTGGGCGGATCTCGTCGTTGCCTGTCGCGAAGATTGTCTTCTCGAAACCGCAAGCGAGCACGTCGGCAGGGATATCCCACACTGAAGGCTCAGCAATAACTGGCACTTGCGGGAATTCGTCGCTCTTATGGCCGACCATCTTATAACGTCCCTCGCCTGTTGTAATTTCGATAGCGAGAGTTGCTTCGTCGATATTAAATGACACCGGGATGTCAGGGAAATTCTTCATCACGTCGATAAGCAGACGTGCCGGAATGGTGACCTGGCCCTTGCCTTCAACCATATCAGGTTTGATGGAGACAGTCATCGTCGTCTCAAGGTCAGATGCCGTGATTTTGAGTTCGTCCTCAGCAATATTGAAGAGGAAATCGTCCAAAATCGGCAATGTGTTGCTTGAATTGATGACACCGCTGAGTGCCTGGATTGCTTTTAAAAGCTTTAAACTCGAAAGAATAAACTTCATAACTCCAATAATTTTTTTCGGACTGCTAAAATACAACTTTTTCTTGAATTGCAGCCTATTTTTTTACATTTTTTTATTTATTGATGAAAACCGCCGCCGTCCACTCGTTTTTCTTTATATGATTAAGGTAGCTTAAGCCCAGTCGCTCAGCCTCTTTTTTAATCATCTGTAAATCAGCCTCGTAGAAACCGCTGAAGAAGATTTTGCCACCACGTTTCAAACATTTTACATATTCGTGCATGTCACGCAGAAGGATGTTGCGGTTGATGTTTGCTATGATAATATCAAACTGTCTGTTGTTCAATGAGTTGGCATCACCGAGTTCAACAGTGATTTCATTCTCATCGTTGAGTTTCACGTTGTCGAGAGCGTTGCGGTAAGCCCATTCGTCGTTGTCGATGGCGACAGTCTTTGCCGAGCCGAGTTTCTTAGCTAAAATTGCCAAAACACCCGTTCCCGAGCCCATATCAAGCACGTCTTTGCCTTTGAAATCCTCGGTAAGCATGAGCTTGATGATCTGTGCTGTCGTCTCGTGATGCGCAGTGCCGAACGACATCTTCGGCTCGATGCAGAGGTCGTATTTGTAGTTGCTGTCGGCTTCGTGGAAAGGCGCGCGGATGCGGCAGGTGTTGTCAATCACCACAGGCTCATACGATGACTCCCATGTTGCGTTCCAATCTTGGTCGGGAATTATTTCCTTTTTAATTATTTGAACGTCGGATAGTTGCTCTAGAGATAATAGACCGTCGAGGGCTTCTTTGTTGAAGGCGTTTTCGGCGCAATAGGCAGTAAAACCGTCATCTTCATCCATAAAGCTGTCGAAGCCGATATTGCCGAGCAGCTCGGTGAACATATCTTTCAGAGCCTCATTATGAGGATTCGAAAAAGTGTAGGCTATATAATTCATTGTCAGTTACTTAGAAGCCTGTTCGCAGATACTCACAAAATCTTCAGCCTTGAGCGATGCGCCACCGATGAGACCGCCGTCAACGTCAGGCTGGGCAAAGAGTTCGGAGGCATTCTTTGCGTTGCAGCTGCCGCCGTAGAGGATATGGATCTGACTTGCAATGTCGTCGCCGTATTTCTCTTTCACGAGTTTGCGGATGAAGGCGTGTACTTCCTGAGCCTGCGCTGGAGTTGCGGTCTTGCCTGTTCCGATAGCCCACACAGGTTCGTAGGCGATGATAACATTCTCAATATCAGCGATGTCGAGATGGAACAGACCTTCTTCAACTTGTTTGCGAATCACGTCGAAATGCTTGTTGGCTTCGCGTTCTTCGAGCACTTCGCCCACGCAGAAAATCGGGACGATTTCATATTTGAGAGCCAGGTTAACCTTTGCAGCAAGAGTCTTGTTATCCTCACCGAAATATTTTCTGCGCTCGCTGTGACCGATAATGCAGCAGCTCACGCCTATTGAGTCGAGCATCTTGGCAGAGACCTCGCCTGTATAAGCTCCTGACTCCCAAGCGGCTACGTTCTGTGCGCCCACTTCAAACAACTCGTGCTCCGAGGCCTCGTCGGTAGCGAGTTCGAGGTAAGGGAACGGAGGGCAAATTATCACTTCGCACGACGGTTGTTTCTCGTCGAGGAGGTTTTCGAGGTCTTCAATAAGGGTTTGGGCTTCCTCGAAATCGAGGTTCATTTTCCAGTTGCCGGCAACGATTTTATTTCTTTTCATGATGATTACATTTAATTAATAATGTGCAAAGATAATAAAATCTCTCGCAGATTTCGCAGAAAACGCAGAAATTTTTCTTCCGCAAGGATTTAGTTCGCTAAAGCGAACGGATTGCGCGGAGTTTCAATACAGTTGCGTCTTTTCGATAAAAGACAATTCAGAATTACCGGAATCTCTGCGCTTTTTCAAAGAATAGAGATTACCTTTATAGATGATCATCTTTTGGCTTAGATAGTTGTTAGCGTTGATTTTAGGGATTGTTTTGCCGGTTTTGATGTCGATTTCGTTCAGAGTAGTGCCGAAGATGGTGTAGAATGTGCCCCAGGCGCGGTCTTGGTAGATAATGTGACGCCAAAAAATTTTTTTTTCGGGATACGTTATGTCACAACTATGAAGAAGATTCAAATTCTCATCAAAGGTCATGATTTTTCTGTTTTGATGATCGAAATAAAACAAAGTGTCGAATGAATGTCCGAGATACGACTGTTCTGGCCGCATCCATACTTTTCTAAGAAACACTTCCCAATCTTCAGGACTAGGTCCGAACCATAAACCACCCATTCTACGCGAATGATTCTCATGCCATGTCACTTCTTGAGGAATTTCGCTGTATTTTTGCATATCACTAGCACGGAATAAAATTTCGCTTGTCTTCTTCAGTGGATCAATGCGATAGTAATACATCAGATAACCATCCATTTTTATCTCGCAGAAATAAACAAAACGGTCGGTCATGAAAAGGATATTGCTCATCACCTCATTAAAATGTTTTCTATCTGACGGAAACGAGTAAAAATATTTAAAATTTTTCTTCACTATTTGATATACTGAGTCTTGTGTCACGATCTGGCAATTGCCTGCGATATCATAAAGCAAGTTTGTCGGCCTAAGCCGTTCTGGTAACCGAATGGTGTCAACAGGCTCAAAAAACATATTTGTCACAAGTACGCGGTGTTTTTTAAGTGATTTTTTCTCTCTTTGAAGAATGAAGCATTCATCGTCTGCCACTTCAAAATCAATCATCACGTAGTCATTATCGCTGATTTTTGTGATTCTCTCGGCGGTGACATAAACCGCATCAAGGATGATATTCTTATCGCGTGTTTTCAAACTATCAGCTATTACCGGCTCGGAAACATTGTTTTGCGCGAGAGCTTGAACTGGCAACAGGGCCAATGCGACTAATAATATTAATATGAATGGGATTTTTTTCATGAGATCTCCTACTCTATTCTTACTTCGTAAAGACGGCTGTTTCGGGTGTTGTCGTTTTTATAAAGGAAATAAGCTTTTCCGTTGTAGATTCGAAGGTTTTCGATGAAGGCGAAACCGCTGATTGTGTAGACTGTTTCGGCTGTGCCAGTCTCGAGATTCAAGCGTTTGATGGTGGTGACGCCGCCGTCTTCAAAGATGGTGTAAAATTTGCCGGTAGCCCAGTCGAGAAGCACTTTCTTGCCCCATTTCTTGATGGGTTTCATCTTGCCGTTCCAGTGACGATATTTATGGAAAGTGAGCGGATATTCATTAACAACTTCTCCTAAGTTATTGTAAATAAACAGTTTATCTTCATCAAAAGAGAAAAGATAAATCTTGTTGTCGTAGGCAAAAACAGGGTCGTAAGTTGGCTTAGGATCTAAAAATCCAGCTGAGCGGTAAAACGTTCCAAATCGAGGATTAAGAAGGTTTATCATCAAATCTCGGTTCTCTTCATTGACACAATGATGAAATTCATGTGCCTGCTGGTCACCGCCAATATTGAAATAATAATAGTAAATTTCTTGACCGAAGAAAAAATATCGGCCACCAACGATAAGACTGTCGGTCGCGCACACCACATTTTTAAACAAATTCACAAAACGATTAGTCGGGGTGCGGTACATCAGCTCCATCTCAAATACATGGTTTCCGTAGGTCTTATGCCCAATCTGCCAAACATTGTCGTCAGAAACGAGTTGCATCTCGCCGTAAACGTCTTTGTAGATATTGTAATAAGCATCGCTGATTTTCATGTCTTTAAGCGTGTCGCAGGCAAAGTTGAGATGCAGAAGCGAGGTGCCTCGGCGTTTTTTAGCGATTAGATATATGCCTTTCTCGTTTATCTCAAAATCAATCACGCTCATCACCTTGTTACTATATACCACATGCGGTTTGTTGCTGACGATCTCGACTTCTGGCAACGACATCCTCGACGGCTTCATTTTCAATACTATTCTCTTGTTAACATCAAGACTATCAATAACATAAGTGATATTTTCAAAAGCCAGATGGCTTGCGTAAATAGTGTCGCCAGGCTTTGAATCGATAAGTGAAAATTGTCCGTCTCTGTTTGTGACGGTGATGACCGTGGAGTCGATGGAATAGATTCCGACATCTTGAATGGGTTTTTTGCGGCTATCGAGGCAGATGCCGGAGATGACATTATTTTGAGCAGACGCAGTTATTGGCAATAGAACGTATTGGACCAATACGACTAATATGACATATAGGAACGATTGTATTTTCATAGGATAAAGTTATTTCAACTTCATTTTATATAAACTGCGGCAGTCTTTTCCGTGGGTTTGGCGCACGTCAATGAATTTATAATAAACCGTGCCGTCGTGAACTTGAATGTTTTCAGGATAATAATGATGGGTTAATTTTATCTCGTTCTTTATCGTACCAGTCTGTAAATCAACCTCTTTCAATGTAACGGTGCCGTCTTTTGTAAACTGAGCATAGCATTTGCCAAGGGCTTTGTCGATGATGATTTTTTTATCCCAAGTGTTGCGGTGAAAAGTCAGGTCGCAAGCTGAGACCCAAGTTCCGTTTTCAGTGAATTTGTAAAGCCTGTCGTTCTCAAAATTAAAGACATAAATTGTGTCGTTGAAATACGTAATCGGGCAATAAATCGGATTTAAAACATATCTTGCGCGTTGGCTGTTATTAAAATCAACATAATCATTCATTCTGGTAAGTTCATCAACTCCATTGTCGGCATAAGGTTCTCCGGAAGCGCTATTCGACTGAACGCCATGCATTTCCAAAATATTTGGAAACATCGGATTCTCCATTTCCATCCTGTCAATCATCCCATCTTTTATCATGTCCCGATAATGGTACCTTCCCCACTCTCTCGTCGGACCGTAACAGTCGATTAAAGTCTTGGTTTCCTTAGTTCTGCGGTTGACGCTAACATATAAAATCTCTTGCCACATCGAAGCGTATTGTTGCAAAATCAGTAGGCTGTCGGTAATGACCTGCACCGGCATCAGTTTCCGCTTAAAAGTTTGAATATCAATAGGATACAACATATTCAGCTTTTCACCGTCGTAATAAGTCTGATAAGCCGAATCCGAGCCAAGAAGATGGATGTTTCCGAAAGCGTCTTCGTAGAGATAATCGAACTTTTTTGCAACTTTAGCCTTCGCGAGCGTATCCTGCTCATGACTCAAAAATATCAGCGAATGCTCGGAATTGTTGTCGAGAATGAGATACATTCCGGCATCATTCACTTTGTAATCAGAGACCCAGACCTGTTTGTTGCTATAAGCCAGATGCGGCATGTTTTCAACGATTCCGACCTCTGGAATGACGTTGGTTTTCTTCTGCATGTGAACGGCCATATAGCATTCGTTCTCGTTTTTGTCGAAAAACACATCGTCAGAAACGGTGATATATTTCTGTTCATAGCTGATATGAGAAAACGTGATCACCTCGCCGTATCGAGCCGAAATATTGGTTTTTCCGAAATTATTAGTGATTCCTATAAGCTTTTGCTGTGAGTTATAAACCGCAACATCTTTTAAAGTTTTGCCTGTAGTATCAGCAACGATTACATTGATATTCAAAAAGTTATCGTTTTGAGCAGAAGCACCAAAAGACAATAAGACTAATAGGATCAATGAGACGAATATTGAGCATAGGAGCGATTGTTTTTTCATAGAATGAAGTTTTATGCAAAATTACAATTAAAAATCTTGCTTGTCAATTCCTAAAACCCTAAAAGGTTGGGGAAAATCCCTATTATTTCGCCGCTTGAAATATCTCCAAATAACTATAATACTTGCTCTTGGCGTCGTAGTTCAGCACAAAACCGTCTTTGTCGACAAGAATTGGGATCGGAAATCCGTTGAACTTTTTGTAGTCTTTCAGGATTTTCTTCATGGTTTTGTTAGCATTCATTTTACCAAATAGAGCTGACAGGTTTGAGCTGATAATCAGCCTATTATCTGCTTTCAAATCGGCGACAGCCTCTTCTTTTCCATAATAAATGATGACAATGCCGACATTGTTTTTTTCAAGACCTTCAAGATAAGGCTTGATGTTTCTTTCGAGCATATTTTTGCTCGCTCCACAGCTTTCACTCCAGATGAAAATCAACGTTTTGTCGTGATTTTCAATAACTTCATGAATCTTAGCCTTCTCTTCTTTTAAAATTCCATTCTGTCCGGAGCACGAAAAACACATAATAGTGATTAAAAGTGATAATAAAATATTATTCATCAGATTAAGTATTTGATTTGCAAATATAATAAAAACATTTATTCCTCCAAATCTTTTAAAATTCCTTCCAAAACTAGTTCAACATCGGGTCTAACAGCAATTTTGTCTATAACATAATATAGGCCGACGACAATTATATCAATATAAAGGCAAAATGCAAATTTTGACACACCTTCTATTGATGCCTTTGTCGCGATTAGGACTATTACTCCAACGAGTATCAAAAACAGGCAGAAGAATATCATTAAAAACCGTCTTGTTCTCCTATAAACTTTCATCATTTTGTGGATTCGTTTCGAATTCTCAGCCACATTCAACGATTCAAGATTCCACCTTCTGGTTTTCAGATAGATATAGAGATTCAATGAAATAACACCCAAGCACCAAGGCAAAAAATAAAAACCTATCCACATACAAATAAAAGGTGTCAGAACTGCCACAAGTATCATTCTGATGATCAGTTTACGCTGCATTTCCGAAATATGTTTCTTTGTGGCTTCGCTAATATGCTTATCGCTGACGATGCTTTCTTTTTCCAGCTTCTCGTTTAAAGTGGCAAGCTGCGCCCTCATTTCTTCCAATTCGTTGTTTTCCATAGCTTTGCGTTTTAATCGTTCGACATTTTCTTCAGTTGTTCCTTGATTCTGACCAGTTTTACGGAGACGTTTTTGGTGGAGATGCCGATGATTTCACCGATTTCCTCATAGCTCATGTTCTCCAGCCAAAGCAGGATGATTGCCCTATCGAGCATCCCGAGTTTGTTGATGCGGCGGTAAAGCATCTGCACCTGTCGTGTGTCGTCGTCGGTGTCGGTAAACAGGTTGATGTCCATTGTCAGCGGCAACGTATCCACGCGGCGTTTCTTTTTCCTTTCGAATGTGAGACAGGTGTTGAGGCTAACGCGCCAGATCCACGTCTTCACGTCGCATTTGCCCTGAAAGCCTTCGAATCCGCGCCACAGGTTGATGAGCGTCTCCTGAAACAGGTCGTTCACCTCGTCCTGATCCTTCGAAAAAAGGTAGCACACGGTGAAAATGGCGGCTTTGTTAGCCTTCACGATTCGGTTAAACTCTAATTCTTTCTCCTTCATGGTCTAAAACCTTTTGCACATTAGACGCAATAGTGATGGAAAAACTACAATAAATGATTAATTTTTTGCAAAGATACTATTTTATCCTTACACGCGGATCTAAAATTCCATAAATAATGTCAACGACGATGTTGATGATGATAAGCATCACTCCTATTAATAATACCGCGCCCATGACGACAGGGAAGTCGAATTTGTCGAGCGCATCGACGATGACAACGCCGATTCCTTTCCAGTCGAAGACATATTCAACGAAAACGGCACCGGCAAGGAGGCTAGCAAACCATCCGGAAACTGCAGTAACCACTGGTGTCATAGCGTTTCGGAGAGCATGAACGCCAATGACGCGCCACTTCTTCAAACCTTTGGCTTTTGCGGTGCGGATGTAATCCATTGACATCACCTCGAGCAAGGTGGTTCTTGTTAATTCTGTTATAACAGCCAAAGGACGCAATCCCAATGTCAATGCCGGTAAAATGAGGTTTTTCAAGTCGAGATAGGCTCCATTGCCGTAATCGTTAACAGAGAATAGGCTTCCGGTCATGCTCAATCCAGTTACAGACTCGAGGACAAAGCCAAAAAGCCACGCGATGAGGATTGCGGCGAAAAACGAAGGCAGCGACATCCCAATCGTGGTAATAAACAGCGTCAAACGATTCAGAAAGTTGCTGTTTACGATGGCAGTGAGAACACCAAGTAAAACTCCTATCACGAAGGCGAAGAGTATTGATACAAAAGCGAGTATCAATGTGTTCGGGAAAGCCTCGGAAAGTATCGTTCCCACAGGCCTTTTACTCTGATACGAATAGCGCAGATACGGCGCTTTGAATATGATTTTAGTGCTGCCGACAGTCGCCATTCGGGCATACGGCTCGTATTTCGACAAATCTTTGTTTTCGTTGTAAAACGAGATAAACGAAAGGTCATTCAAATAGTCAATGTATTGTTTTCCAATACTTTGGTCGAGACCAAGCTCGTGACGGATAGCCTGAACGTCGTTCTCATCGGCACGCTGACCGAGCATCATGCGAACAGGGTCGCCAGGAACAATTGTGAAAAGGAAAAACACGAGCGTTGCCACGCCCCAGAGGACGAGGATGCCGTAGAGTATCTTTCTCACAATGTACGCAAACATATTATTTTACTATCGGAAAATCGATTTTCGACCACTTATTTTTAATGACTCCGTTATCAATCAGCATCAGACCAGGATTCGAACGCACCATGGTCTTCAGCTCAAGCTCGTCGCCATAATAAACATCGTTGAAAATCAGATATTTTTCGTTAAGTTTCTCAACATATTCAGGAGATGCAGCCGTTAGCCACATATATTCAAATCCTTGATTATAAGCCACTTCCGTCATCTTAACGCAATTCTCGAAGTCTTTTTCGGTCATTTCTTCGAGATACGGAGCCACGAAGACGTACAAATTCTCCGTATCGAACAAAATATGCGTCATATCCTCGCCTTCCGCATCCAAAATGGCGAATCCAAGAGCGCTGGAGCCGCCTTCAGAACGTTGAGAAACGAAGGTCCACTGGCTCATCCAGACGCTGTCGTTCCAAGGGTAGTTCGGCGACTCAAACTCTTGAGTCTCACCGGTTTCGTTGTTCTCGTACGTCACAAAAATCTTACCCGCATCGTAGCCTTTCGGACTCATATCCTTCCCCACTTTCCAGTCCATGAAGTCGATGACTGGCAGATGGCGAATGTTATGAATCTCAAACCAAGCGAAGCCAATCATAAAGATGATTGCAAGCGTCCACTCTCCCAAACGCGTTAATCGTCTGTTTCTCAACGACTTATTATTGATAATCACAGGTAAAAGTACCACATCGATAACGATATTTTTACCAAACGTCTGCCAGTTGGTGAGCTTTATCGCCGCTCCGAAGCATCCGCAATCGGGAACGAGGTTGTATAAGGCATCGAACAAGGTGGTGGTGGTGAAAAAGAGCATGAGGAGAGTCGCGCCGAGCGTAGCGAGGCGCGGTAAGACGTTGGTTAGCAAACAGATACCAACAATAAACTCCGCCAAAATCATCACTACGGCAAGCACCAGAGCTACATCGTTCATCCACTCGATACCGTAAGCAGCGAAGTATTCAAGCATCTTGTACTTAGTGCCAAGCGGATCGACACCCTTCGTGAAACTACTGAAAATAAACAGCAATCCGACGAGTATCCTGCATACCGCAACCATCGTTTTCTTTGCCGAACCAGCCATTATTTCTTTCCTTCATTAATCAAAATCATGCAGAAAACAGCATAATTTATCATGTCGTAATAATTCGCGTCAAGGCCTTCTGAAATCAAAGTTTTACCATTATTATCCTCTATCTCCTTGACTCTCAATATCTTCATCAGGATCAAATCAGTCATTGATGAGATCCGCATACTGCGCCAAGCTTCATCATAATCGTGGTTTTTCTTCGACATCAGGTCAAAAGCCTCGTCGAGAACCTTTTTATAAAGCTCAGAAGCTCTTTCGAAGTCCAAATCAGGCTGCTCAACAACTCCGAGTTGCAACTGGATTATCGCCATTGCCGAATAGTTGATTATGCCGATAAATTCAGGCTCAATGCCTTCATTTACAAGATGTTCCTTCTTTCTCTGCAAGCTGCGGATTCTGTTCGCTTTGATGAAAATCTGGTCGGTGAGCGACTCGGTGCGCATGATTCGCCACGCTGCACCGTAATCCTGCATCTTTTTATCAAAAATATCGCGGCACTGCGCCACCACTTGCTTATATTCTGCTGTTGTATCTGCCTTCATTGAAAAAAATTTTATAATTTTGCGATTGTAAAATTACACATTTTTATGTTACAAATAGCGAGTAGAGGACAAATTTTTTCGTGGGACCGTCCCGTGGTGATGGGAATCATGAACGTGACACCCGATTCTTTCTTCGATGGCGGTAAGTATCAAGGACTTACAGCTGTAATTGAACATTGTAAAAAGATGGTCCGTGAGGGTGCCGACATCCTCGATCTGGGAGCCTTCTCCACCCGACCGGGCAGCGAACGCATCTCTGATAAGGAAGAAATTGAGCGTGTCATTCCAGCTTTAAAAGCCATCAGAAAAGAGTTTCCAAACATCCCTATTTCAATAGACACATTCCGTCAAAGCGTTGCTGCTCAATGTATTACAGAAGGTGCAGACATCATCAACGACATCTCTGGCGGACTCTTCGACGAGGCGATGATTCCGTATATCGGCAAAAATCACATCCCTTACATTTTGATGCACATCACCGGCACTCTCGAAGGCATGCATCATGAGGAAATAATCAGCGAAGATGTACATGAAAAAGTTCGTCAATTCCTTGAAAATCAAGTAAATAAACTTTTGGAATACGGTGAGCAACAGATTATTTTAGACCCAGGAATCGGCTTCAACAAGACCATTGAATGCAACTTCGCATTGCTTCGCGACCTCGATAAATATCGTGTCAATGGCTTGCCTATTTTGATTGGAATATCACGTAAATCTTTGATTTATAAAACTTTAGGATTCACACCGCAAGAGGCATTAAACGGCACAACAGTATTAAACACCATCGCTTTAATGAACGGAGCTGACATCTTGCGCGTCCACGACGTGAAAGAAGCTGTCGAAGCAGTGAAATTAGTTCTTAGTCTAGACTAATAAACTGTCAATCAACAACTAAAACAAAAAATTTATTGGCAATTAAAAAAAAGATATTATTTTTGTGAGTTAATTCAAACGTTATGGTTGACTTGATGATAAACGCTTTTATACAGATTCGTTATTTGGACATTCTGGATATCTTTTTGGTGGGATTGTTGCTGTATTTCCTTTACACGCTGGTGAAAGGAAGCACGGCGATCAACATCTTCATCGGCATCGTGGCGGTGATTATCGGCCTAAAAATCGTGACATTACTGCACATGGAGCTCCTCACCTACATCCTCGGAGCCTTCGTCAACGTCGGTTTCATCGCATTGATTATCATCTTCCAACCTGAAATCCGCCGGTTCCTGTTAAGCATCGGAACATCCAAGTTTGCCATAGGTTTCCGCAGATTTTTCTCGCGTCTCGGTGTGAAATATGAAGAATCCGACGACACCAACCTCGACCCTATTTGCGAAGCCTGCATCTCGATGGGCAACGACAAAGTCGGCGCCTTGATTCTTCTCACGCAAGAGAATGATTTACAAGACATTATCGACACTGGAGTGGTTATCGACGCTGTCATAAGCAAGCCTTTGCTTGAGAATATCTTCTTCAAAAACAGTCCGCTCCACGACGGCGCAATGGTCATCTCGAACAACAAAATCGTGGCTGCGCGCTGCATTCTCCCAATCACACAACAGACAAGATTACCAGGCAGTTACGGCCTTCGTCACCGTGCCGGAATCGGCGTATCAGAGACTCACGACTGCATCGTTTTGGTCGTATCCGAAGAAACAGGCAGCATCCGCATCGTTTTCGACGGCAAAGTCATGGACGTAAAACCGAGTGAGATGAAGGCGAAAATCAAGGAAATTCAGGGAAGAAAGAAGATTTAGGAGCCGGAAAAGCCGCAACTATTAAATTTATTGTCTCTTCAATTCCTTCAATGCTTGGCAAAGCTGATCAGGACAAGAAGTAAGCTTATTGCCGCGAGGAATATCGTCTTCAATTAAAACGGAATTAATATTTTCAAGATTCGCCAAACAAATCAGCTGATTAATTTCGGCATAATCGCGCATATTGCCTTGTAAATCAGGGTTTTGCTCACGCCATTCTTTAGCTGTTATTTCGAATAATGCCATGTTTATAATGTCAGCTTCACTGGCATAAATGTAATTGATTTGACTCTTTGTAAGTCGCGGAGGATATTCTATAGTGTTTTTAATCCTCATCCAATGTGCGTTTTTTGCACACTCCTTATTCAGATAAGCCGATAAAGATTTATAACTGGCTAGGTTTTGGCGTATTTACAGTCGTCAAGTAACGATAATGACACTGCAAAAATACAACAATTTTTCTCGCTCGTCAAGAGGTTTTTGAAAATAATTTTAAAACACCTCCTCAAACATCCTCCGATACGCTTCCGCTTTCTTTTCAAACGCCAACGGATAGGCTCTCGATGAGGATGGCAAGCGGTATAAAACCAAGTCGTTTTCTAATGCTATTTTGGTGTTCGGTGCAGGTATCTCATTGATATTGAAATAATTACAAACTTCAATTGTAGCCTTCTCCCCTGTTGTGGCAATGGTTTTGCATTGAGGCATCTTCGCCAATAAAGCTCTGATATCGGTTCTTTCAACAATCTCAAGAAATGCATCAGAAGCATTGTCTTTTAAACGGTTAACAGCGGTTGCGGTATCGAAAAACGCTATTCCTTTTTCATTAAGGAACGCGATTATCTCATTCATTTTAAAGCGCTTATGCTCCAAATCGACGAAATGATTCTTGTCGTGGAACCAAATCTCGCCTTCCAAACGCCAGTGGTCGTTCAAGAAATTCGGGTAAAAGAAGTCCATGCACCAGCGCTTCTTCGGCGGCGGAAAACTGCCCAGGAACAGCACTCTCGCGTTTTCAGGAAGAAACGGCTTCAAAGGATGGCGCTCAACCATAAATTCTTCAAAATCATTGTTATTCCACCTCAATCAAATAATCCCTATACGTTCTGTAAAAATACTGCTCGTACGGGTCGTAGCGAAAACGAGAAATAGTGTCGATTGGAGTAGTTTGTTGATTATCAATGTATTTATTCATCACAAAATCGTAACAATAACCGGCATAGAGCTTGCCCAAAAGTGTGACGAAACGATAAAAACCGTCGATATTGATGGTATCGACATAAGTCTTTGCGATAACCTTATTTTGCTCATAATCAATGTCAAAAGTCACATCGGTGTCGTTAAAATAGTTTTGCTCAGTAAACGTCATCGAATTTGTCATACCGTTTGAAATGTAAAACCACGCAGCGACATTTACCATATCAACTGGAACATCCATACAGTACCTGTTTTCATATACCCAACGGCAAAACGGTTGGTTCTCACACACTTCCGTTATTTCGATCCTCGGAACGTCAATAACCCAATGCGTAGAATCGGCTGGATGCAATGTATCGTAGCCCCAATATTCGACGGTCAGGCCGTAATCATTGAGCGTTTTACACATTGTTAAGTAAATGATATCCAAGAATTTATCATCATTTACTTTATCTATTACTTTAATCTGTTTTTCGAGATATGAAATCTGATCTTGGAGTGATTCGTTTTTAAGATTATCTGGCAAAGAGTCATTGCGTAAGTTCTTCTTTATCAGCCTGTCAGGGAGATACAACGCCACCACCGTATTGCGATTGTTTTTCACAAAACGGCGCGCGATGTTTTTCTGCTGGGAACAAGAAATTAGCAGCAAAATCGCTGAAAACAATATGACGAGGTATCTTCTCATCATTAGAATAACGTCAACTGACCGTCTTTATTGTCATCGTTAGAGTTCTCGGAGTTCTCTAATTGTTCTTCCACGGGCTCTTTCACAGGCTCTTCCGAAGGTTCAGGCTCCTCTTCCACTACCGGCGGCTCAAATGGCTCCAGAAACTCGTAATAGTTCACGTCGTGCACCGAGAGCCGTTTGCCTTTGGCCTTGTAGCTCTTCACACCTATGTATTCATCAACGTTAAGTTCTTCATCCTCAAAGTGTTTGCCGCTCACACCATCGTTGAACTTAAGCAACAATCTTGGCAACAAATCCATGTTGACAGCTATCAATTTGGCATCTTCGCCTTCACCGATGAACGAGATTCGTTTGTTAAGAGGAGTATCTTCTTCAACAGTGAACCTCTTGATATACATTAACTTAGTCTCAGCTTCGATATACAAAACGGTGAAAATCGTCTCAGGCTCGAATTTGAAAATCATCGTCATGTCGTCGTCGAAATGCGTCGAGAGATCGAAATTCGTGAGACGGAACTCGCCGTTGGCGTGAATCTGCATGATTCTGTCGTTGCCCGAATAGCGTCCAATCGAAATTCCGCGTCCATCGGCGTTCAGACGCTTCACAGTGTCGTCGTACCATATCTCACGTGCCGAGAGGGTCGAAACGCCTTCCTCGCGCTTAAAAATGCGGTTTACGCTGTGATTTGTGAGCTTGTTACCCCTACTTGCGCGTCCTTTGATGTCCAAAGTGGCGAAATCATAGTCAAACGACAACTTCTTGAGCTTCGGAGCCGGACGCAGCATCACCTTGATGACCTCAGCCTCTCCGTTAGGATTTGCCGAGAAATACGCCACTTTCGAGCCTGGCTCGCCCATCGTCAGGTCATAAATCTTGTCGTGAGTGATGCCATCGACGTAGAAACGCTTGACATAATAAGGATTTCCTGACTTTCCGTTACGATAAGCCATGTTGTAAATCGTGCGTTTGTCGCCTTTATGATAGATGTTCGCGTAGATAATCTTCTCTGGTCCGACAAACAGCTTCGGCTGCAGCTTCACCACAGAGAACGTGCCATTTTCGCGGAACACGATAACGTCGTCGATATCGGAGCAGTCGCAGACAAATCCATAAGCGTCCTTATTCTGTTCCTTCTTGATTCCCACTGAGTTACAGATAAATCCCTCCTCCTTGTTGACGAACAGTTTCTCGTTATTAGCAGCAACTGCCACTGCGGAAATATTGTCGAAGTTACGGATTTCGGTCTTACGCTCACGACCTTTGCCGTATTTGCGCTTCATCTCCTCGAAATAATGGATTGTGTAATCCACGATATGGTCGAGGTCATATTTCACCTGTTCTATCTGTTTCTCAATAACTTCCAGCTGTTCCTCAGCCTTCTTGATATCGAATTTTGAAATCTTACGAACCGGTTTCTCGCAAAGTTTCAGCACGTCGTCGCGCGTAATTTCGCGTTTCAGATTAGGAAGATATGGCTCAAAGGCCTTCAAAATAGCGTCAATCTGGGCGTCATAACTCGGTGCGTCTTTCTCCAAAATCTTATAGATGCGTTTCTCAAAGAAAATCTTCTCAAGAGAAATCCAATGCCATTGACTCTCAAGCTCTTCGAGTGTATTCTGAAGTTCCCAACTCAACAAATCGAGAGTGTGGTCGGTGTTATGCTTCAAAATCGCTGAAATAGTAGTAAATTCAGGCTTATCGTTATGAATCACGCAGGTGCAGAGGCTGTTCAGCTTGACCTGGCACTTCGTGAAAGCGTAAAGTGCGTCGATGGTCTGGTCCGGCGAGACGCCCGGAGCGAGATGTATAACGATTTCAGCTGTTTTCGAGGTGTTATCGTCAACACGACGAATCTTAATCTTACCCTTCTCGCCTGCCTGCGTGATGGACTGAATCAGCGTTTCGGTCGTCGTTCCATAAGGTATCTCAGTGATTACCAACGTCTTCTTGTCGAGCTGAGAGATTTTAGCCCTCACCTGAACTCTTGAGCCGCGACCGCCGTCATTGTAGCCTCTAACATCAATGAGACCGCCAGTTTGGAAGTCAGGATACAGCTCAAAAGGCTCGTCTTTGAGGTAAGAAATCGACGCGTCGATGAGTTCGTTGAAGTTATGTGGCAGAATCTCCGATTTCAAACCTACTGCGATGCCCATGGCGCCTTGGAAAAGCAGCAATGGAAACTTTATCGGCAAAGATATAGGCTCTTTGTTACGGCCGTCGTAAGAGAACGTCCAATCAGTCGTTTTAGGGTTGAAAACAACGTCGAGAGCGAATTTCGACAGACGTGCCTCGATGTAACGAGGAGCCGCTGCGCCGTCGCCGGTGAGGATATTGCCCCAGTTACCCTGACAATCGATAAGAAGGTCCTTTTGACCCAGATTCACAAGCGCATCGCCGATTGAAGCATCGCCATGTGGGTGATATTTCATGGTGTTTCCCACGATATTAGCCACCTTGTTGTAGCGTCCGTCGTCAATCTCCTTCATGGAATGCAGAATGCGGCGCTGCACAGGCTTCAAACCATCGTCAATCTCAGGCACAGCACGGTCAAGAATGACATACGAAGAATAGTCGAGAAACCAGTTCTCAAACATGCCTTTCAGCGGCACCACACGGTAGCCGTCGCCCGACTGCACAAGCATTCCCGACTCCTCTTCCGCCGTCGGATCGAAGCCGTCGAGCACTTGCGTGACATCGTCGCCAATCTCGTTTATTTCTTCAAGTTCCTGATTGTCAATATTTTCATCGTCAAAATCTGCCATTTTCAAAAATTCAAAGTTAACTTACAAAAATACAAAATTTTTTATTTCCAGAAACGCAAAACCAAAATTTCTATCAACATAGTTATCAACGATAAGAGGATAAACGATTTCCACAGCATCGAGCGGCGTACCATAACCTCCATCACGTCGTCGGAATGGATTTCGTCTGACTTCATCACAGCGAGTACATTTAATCCATTGTTTTTCAACAATTTACCAACTTTTTCCCTATCCAAGAACTTCATTTTCGACTCTTTACGATTATCGTTCCATGCTATCGTTTCGATGACTTCATCACCTTTGTTGATGGTATATAACCCAGCTCCAGGCAATTCGTCGTAAAGCCTTACCAGAGCACGGTTATTGCGCATCTCGACCATTGGAATCATCTCAAAATTGCCTTGCGTGTCTCTAATACGTATGTCGCCATCAGAAAATGCAGTCAAATCGTTGATTATGATGTCTTTATCAACGCCCAAAGTATAAGACAAGCGACTCATCTGACCACCCAGCATCGCTATCTTGTACATGATTGGAACGAACAACGAATTATCTGCAAAATTAGTCCATTCTTTACCCAATTGAGATGCAAAACTGAAGATATTTCCACTTCCGATTTTACTTAAAGTAAAGAATGAAGTACCATTCTGTAATGAAATGAGTGTCAGAGTATTAGAAAATAGCTTTTTATCGATTTGGACGTGCTTGAAAACCTTTGGGAGATCGGCGTTGTGAGGGATATTGACGAAGATGTCATCAAAGAACGGATGCTGAGATGCGATGGTGTTAATGCTTAAAGTATCATTAGAGAACTCGGAGGCCTTTGGGTTCTCTGAGTTCTCTGAAGGAAACAGAACCACGCTTCCACCGTCTTTTGCAAAATCGATTATTGTCTGCCACATCGTTTCGTTCAAATTTGCGTCACCATCAACTATAACCATTTGACAATCTGCGAGATATTGTTGATCAATGCGATATGGATTCATCACATGATAATCGAACAATGAATCGTTCTCAAATAAGGTTTGTATTGCTAAATCGCCAGTACTAGTTGATAATTCCACGATTTTGATGATTGGACGGACATTCAAAACGAAATTGTACGTATCATCGAATGTGATCGGGTAATCGTTGATTGAAACGGTGGCATCTTTCTCCCCCGATTCGTTCAGCACGAATTGCATTGCGACCTCGTTTTTGCCGTTTGATGGGATATCGACAGTGGTAAAAGCCACAGACTTACCATCGATTTCAAAATTTACAGGCAGGCCGTTTATATCCTTTGCACTTTCGTTTACAACTCGCACGTTAATCTCGTTAGCGAGACCTTTTTGCAGAATTGGTGACGACAGCCACACAGTGTCGATATAAATATTCTGTTGATAATCAGACTTTAACGGCATCGCGACAATTTGAATTACGGAGTCAGCAACGAGGCCGTCCATGTTCATCATGTTTTCTTGGAAGTCGGAATAAACAAACAACGATGCCGACTTGAAGCCGTTTCGCTTCATTATCATCTGCAGATTCTCGTATAAATTATTGAACATCAGCGGAGAAGCTTCAGTTTGCATCGCATCAATGCTCATCAGCATCTCGTCCTGGTTCATAGGGTATTCATTGTCGGGCTGACGACTGTTGGTGAGTAGCACAAATCTCTGCGAAGGGCTTATATTACTGACCAAAGCGCGTGCCGACGACCTCGCATCTTCGATAAGAGAAATCTCCGACGACTGGCTATGCATCGACATCGAGTTATCAATATAAACCGCCACCAGATTATCAGCATCATCGGTCTTAAGTTTCTGCTCCGGATTGTATGGATACGCGAAAGCGAAAACCAGTCCAGCGATGAATAACATCCTAATTATCAAAACGATAACATATTTTAGCTTTTTCGTCTTGGCGTTCTCCTGCTCTATCGTCTTCAACGTATTAGTGTTGCTGAAATACACGATTTTATGCCTTCTGAAGTTAAAAAGGTGAATGATGATTGGGATTGCCAGCGCAAACAACCACCAGAGCATATTTGGATAGAGGAAACTCATAGTTTTTTACTTTACCAACGTTACTGACAACAATTCCTGACCAACTGACCTGATGCCGTCTTGAATACGAAGCACCTGCTCCTCTGAAATATATTGTCCCTGCTTGTATTGGCGCATCAATGACGAATTGATGTTGAGACGTTTTGCCAATTTGCTGACATTAAGATAAGGATGTGCATTGTAAAATGCCGAAATGTCGTATCTGTATTCAAATTCAACATCTTTCAATTCCTCAGGAACTGGTTTCCCATCATCGATATATGTTTCAACCATTTCCTGGTAGCCATCAAGAAAGTCTTCTTTAGCTTCGTCAACGGTTTCGCCACTTCCGATGACGACGTTTTCCAATTCCGGAGCGTGCACTCCGAACAGTCCGTCCTCTCCTTTTTCGATTAATGTGATAACTTTTTTCATAATTATTTCTCGATTTGTTTTAAAATCTTATTACAAATTCCGTTTCTAACTTCCTGAGACTCATGTCGTTCCATCTCAACAAAATAGTCTTTATCAGGATGATAATAAATATCATGTTTCTTCCCATGTCTCTTCAATCGCCAACCATTTTCCTCAGCGATTCTTCTTAATTCGCTCCATTTCATAAAAATTCGTTTTTAATTCCGCTGCAAAGATATAACAAAAATGTTATATATGCAAGAAAAATGTTTTTTATTGCAAAATTATAACGAATTTTTCTAAGAAAATCAATTGTAAAAAAGATTTAACACAACTTGCAGAAAAAAGAATTTTGTGTTAAAAAGTTTTAACAAATTACGCCTTGGCAGGCAGGATTATGATACTTTTTGCTTGATCAAAAAGTATCCAAAAAATCAAGCGAAAAAATAAGCTCGAACCGCACTTTTTTCGCCTCCCACCGCACCAAAGACAACGTGGCGCGAAGCGACGTGAGGATATCCCAAAAACTTTTGAGATAGCTGTTATTTACAGACTATTTTTTAAAGATACTTGACATGTCGGAATACACTTCACCAGTCTTTTCATTCACGATATATGCACCAACTGTTTTACCTAAAACAATTGGACTATACCAACCAACATTATCATATAAGTGTATAAATTCTTCAGCGGATTTTTGAATCTGAAAAACAATCAAAAGGCTACTTGGATAATTCTCTTCTATTTTCAACGCTATTTCTTCGGGTATGACGATTGTCTTTAACATTGTAAAAATATCATTACCATACGAGTTCCATTGATTGGGAACTTGTTGCGTTTTTATATAAGATGACGGATATGTTAAAGCAATGCCTTTGCCAAAACTATAATAATTTGGTGTTGTGCAAAAATAGATATTATCAACCTTTATCTTTATGTTAAAGCAAGTTGCTTTAAATCATATTTAGTTTCCTTATCAAGTTGGATAAAGAAATATCCTTTAATATTAGGATTAGTCATTGCTTCGTAATAATAACAAAGGTTTTCATACAACTCTTGATATTCATCGGTTTTCTTAAACATGCTTACTTTTAGTTCAGTGTCATATTTCTTTTGCAAACCATAAAATTTGATAACATCTTTCTTTAAGCAAGCACTTGCTGTTTCAAGCGGAAATCTGAAAACTTCTTCGCTAAATTCTTCTTCATCTGATGTAAAGACAAACTCTTTCTTGTCAGGAAAAAACTTGATACGACATCCGTCTGTAATTGAAGTGATTGTTTGTTGGGAGTACATCGAATTAGCGAAAACTATGCTAATCAATGCAATTAAGAATAACTTTTTCATACGGCGATACTTTTTATGTTAAACAATGATACATTCTTACAAAAAAACGTGGACTGCATCCATGCGCCTCGTGAAGTATCGCCAAACACTTGTAAATACACACAGATTAGCAGCCCACGTATGTGAACCACAGTCTGTGTCTCGTATTTACCTTTGTCTAAATTGGCGATTTAACACGAGGTTGAGACACATTGTCGATGCAAAGATAGTAATTATTTTTAATAAAATTAGTAATTTTTGAAATATTTGAGATTCCTCACCTCTATCGAGGTTCAGAATGACATATCCTTATTAATCACTGTGGCGCGGCATGCGAGAACTTACTGATTAGTAAGAACCGTCAAGCCGCGCTCGGTTGTTCCCTATGGGGTTCTGTCATTCCGAGCGAAGCGAGGAATCTCATCATGGCTTCGCCCCACTTCGCTTCGCGGTGCGGTGGCCTGCGAAATAATGCGATCCGAGCTTATTATTTCGCTTGATCTTTGATTCTTTCCATCAAGGGAAAGAACAAGAAAAAACACCTATAAGGGCAGAAAATCAAAATTTTTGTATTTTTGCAAGACATAATATCATCTTAAAATGGCTAAAGATTTAAAACCTCATATCGGGATTTTCGGGCGGATGAATAATGGTAAAAGCTCGATTATCAACAAGTTAACTGGACAGCCGATGGCGATTGTGTCGGAGCAGGCAGGTACGACCACCGACCCTGTGAAGAAATCAATTGAAATTTTTGGCATCGGCCCGGTGATGCTGATTGATACGGCGGGTATTGATGATATGAGCGAACTCGGAAAACAGCGCGTTGAGAAGACTTATCAGGTGCTAAAAGAGATTGATTGCGCAATTTTGGTGATTGTTGGAGAAGATTTCGGGGAGCCAGAAAGAGAGATTATTGGACAGTTTAAGAAGCACGAGATACCGTTTATTATTGTTCACAACAAGTCAGAGATCGCGGAGATCTCGGAGAACTTGAGAACTCGGATTGAAAGCGAGTTTTCCACTAAAGTTCTGGAATTCAGCGCATTAAAAGATGATGCTAAAGTTCTTCAAGAAGCACTTAAAAAAGCCATTCCTGAAAGCGCTTACAAGAAAGCATCGTTGCTCGGAGGCATTATAAAATCTGGCGATGTAGTAGTGCTCGTCACACCAATCGACGACGAAGCTCCTGAAGGCCGAATGATTCTGCCTCAAGTGATGGCAATCCGCGATGTGCTCGACAACGACTGCATCTGCGTGGTTTTGAAAGAAACGGCATTAAAACAGTATTTCGACCCAAATATGCCACGACCGAATCTTGTAGTCACTGATTCTCAAGTGTTTAAGATTGTCAACAAGATTGTGCCAAAAGATGTGATGCTTACAAGTTTCAGCATCATTCTAGCTCGTTTGAGAGGCGATTTCGAGAATTATCTGAAAGGCACTCCTCACCTATCTGAGTTGAAAGATGGCGATAAAATCCTGATGCTCGAATCATGTACTCATGAAATAAGCTGCGGCGACATCGGACGCGTGAAACTGCCGAACCTTATCAGGAAGTTCACAGGAAAGAACATCGAATTCACTTATCTTTCAGGCCTCACTCCTATCGAAAATATCCGTCAATACGCGATGGCGATACAATGCGGCGGATGCATGGCGACACGCAAACAGCTCATCAACCGCACGAACATGGCGGTCGAAAACGGCATCCCGATCAGCAACTATGGTATGGCGATTGCTTATATGAACGGGATTTTTGAAAGAGTTACTAAAGTCTTTAGTCGTTAGTCTTTAGTTTTTAGCCATTAGCTATTAGCCGTTAGCCATTAGGTTTTAGTTTTTAAAAATAATTTGGTTTAATTAAAAAAATTAGTATCTTTGCAAGACCAACCAACAATAGTTTGTAGATGACCTAAAGTCGAGATAAGTTATTGAGACTAAGGGCTTTACAGATAAAAAATCAGAGCTGGAAGAGATAAAAATCCGACGGCAAGGGAATTGAAACTTCTCATTTCTCAGCTGAATTTTGTTGTTTTAAAAGGAAAATAACAAATAAAAAGCTAAAAATATGCAATTTCATCCGGAAAAATGTCGCATCCCAGACGAGCCTAACCGCCCGTTTATCTCATCGGAAGAGATTTGGGACTACATCAACAACACCAAGAGCACACCAGAGCGCGTGCACGAAATCATTGAGAAATCGCTGAACAAGAACCGTCTGACGATGGAAGAGACAGCGGTTCTGGTCAACACAACCGATCCAAAACTGGTCGAAGAGATCAAGGAAGGCGCACGTGAGTTGAAACGCCGCATCTACGGCAACCGCATCGTGCTCTTCGCCCCTCTCTACGTGGGTAACTATTGCGTAAACAACTGCAGCTACTGCGGTTTCCGTTCATCGAACAAGGAACAGATCCGTACCACTTTGACCGACGAAGAACTCGTCCGCAACGTGGAGGCTTTGGAGGAAGACGGCCAGAAACGACTCATCCTGGTTTATGGCGAGTCGCCGAAATATTCGCCGGAATATATCGCCCACACTGTGAAAGTGACCTACAACACCAAGAAAAACAAGGGCTCGATCCGTCGTGTGAACATCAACGCAGCTCCGCTCGATGTTGAAGGCTTCCGCACAGTGAAAGAGGCAGGCATCGGAACATATCAGATCTTCCAGGAGACTTATTGTCCTGAAATTTACAACGAATATCATCCAAAGAACACGCTGAAAGGCAACTACGACTACCGTCTGACCGCCATGGACCGCGCTCAGCAGGCCGGCATCGACGACAACGGTCTGGGCATCCTCTTCGGCTTGTATGACTGGCGTTACGAGGTTTTGGCAATGATTCGTCACACCAACCACCTCGAGGCTTGCTTCAACGTAGGACCGCACACCATCTCGTTCCCGCGCATCAAAGACGCATCAGGATTGAGCATCGACAAGAAATATTTCGTTGACGACGACACATTTGAGAAGATCATCGCCATCTTCCGTCTGGCAGTGCCATACACCGGCATGATTCTCACCGCCCGCGAGGACGCCGCATTCCGCGCAAAAGCCATTGAATACGGTATCTCACAGATCGACGGCGGTACCAATCTGCAGATTGGCGACTACAAATATCACCACGAGGAGGAAGAGAAAAACAGCGACAAGCAGGAAAACCAGAACCTGCACCGCGAACAGTTCAAGATCGGCGACGACCGCACCTTGGGCGACATCATCGACGAGCTTTTGGACCACGACTTCATCCCGAGCTTCTGCACCGCATGCTATCGTTTGGGCAGAACCGGCGAGCATTTCATGGAGTTCAGCGTGCCGGGCTTCATCAAGCGCTATTGCACCCCGAATGCAATCCTCACCTTGACGGAATACCTAGTTGACTACGCAACCCCTGAAGTCGCCGCAAAAGGCTGGAAAACCATCGAAAACAACTTCAAGAACGTTGACCCACAGTTCCTTGAAGAACTCAAAAAACGTATTGAGAGGATTAAACAGGGTGAACGCGACTTGTATTTTTAGTCGTTAGTCTCTAGTCGTTAGTCTTTAGTATCGAATTACTAACGACTAATGACTAAAAACTAAAGACTACGAAGAAGATTTTACTTCAATTTGGATTATATAATGAATGATGTTTGGGTGACTATCGTAAGATGGTCACCTTTTTTATTAAAAATTCAGCACAAGTCCAACACCATTCTGTGTTTCTCCTATGCTTAATGTCGCAGGCTTTGCACAGTGTTTGTTGTATTCTATATAGGCTTCGCGTTTTTTGTTGTTGCCAACGATAAACTCCGGAATTGATGATAAACCTAATACAACTCCTATTGTTGGAAGTGCAATACAAGGAATAGCAAGACCAATACTAACCCATCCTATTGTTTGCCATGTTTTCCCTTTTTTATATTTAGCCCAAGATTCCGGACAATCTTCAATGAGACCTTTATATTCATCTTTAGTCAGCAATCTGTCGCCTAAATAATAAGAACTTCCTCTTTTATGTATTGTCAGATTTCCTTTTGCCAACATAGTTTCATTGGCATCAACCAGCATATTGTTATAGACGTTTTGCGTGTTGTCAACAAAAACAAAAGTGTTTTCATCGCCGTATGGTTTTAAGACTATGTCGTTGTATTTGTGTCCGTTGGGCTCAATTATCGCAATATTATGTACATCTTCCGGAATTCTGTCAAAAAACAGATGATATTCCCAAATTCCACTGCCTATTAGCTTGCCAGAATTGCTGTTTTGGTCAAAAATGTTGATGTTTGCGGCATCAGTCAGATTATATTTTTGGCGTGTTGACATATCCTCAATATATGTGTTTCTAGAAATACCTAGTGTTTGTTTAGAATTCATAGAGACATATTTTAATGTAACTTTTGTGAAATTACCACGGTTTTCAATTCTAGTTATAAAGCTGTTATTGTCAACATTGTCACCATAAGCATAAGTTGAGAATTCCTTTGTGCTTCCGAAAAGCTCATTAGCCAATGCCTCTGAGATCTCAACGAGTTCTCTTAGTGATTTAAGAGTTGAATATTTCTTTGCGGTTTTCCAAACTTTCGATGTTTTAATATCCAAAAGTCTTGCCACGATGTAATACTCGTCACCGAATTTTGTAACATCAGCCACGCAAACGTTACTTGCGCCGAATTTACGACCCAAATCATACAAAGCCGCATCGCTCATTTCATAGTTGCCTTGCTCTTTCGATACTTGCGCCATAAAGTCGGCAGTTCGCTCAACGGCTACATAATCGGCTGTTTGCGTGATAGCCGACACCAATTCGCTACCTAAAACTCTTTTGGTTTCCTGTGAAACTCCTTCGCTTGCAGTGACATAAACAGCCACAGTTTTTTGGGCAAATGCCGTCACCGACAGCATCAAGCCCACGATAAGTGTAAAAATTTTCTTCATTTTGTTATAAATTTAAAATTAACATTCTAAAATTTTGACAATAAAAAAACCGCGAACTTTTTGTTGTTCACGGAGGTTCTCGACTACCTACTATCACAAACAAGAAAGCCCACGGTCAAAACCGCGAGCGTTTCTACTTTCTTGCGTGATAGTTTTAGAAATTGTCGAGATTTCCGTAAACGCCAAGAAAAGCGAAAACGCCTTTTTATATGTCTTTAAATACTTTTAAGTTTTTCTGTTTTTTATTCTACTAATTTATTTGTTAATCAATCATTTATGTTATCCTTCATGAGCATAATTCGTAAAATTTCCAAGAATCTGTTCTATGTGAATAACCTCATCGGAATCCTCAAACGAGAAGCCGTTGCCTAAAATGTACCATTTCTTCCGCTGCGCCATGCTTAATTTCTTGACACTCGGAAATTTGGAAACCGAGACAATGATAATTCTCCCATCTTCCAGTAAAACCTGCATCTTGCCTCTCATAGGAAAAGACACATTTTTAATCTGCGGGATTACGTCCCAATATCCTTCTATTTTGTACATTTTATTCATTCACTTTAATAATTCTAACTTTATCACCATTTTGGAACTTTTGCCATTGATCCAAGAACTTTTCTTGATACTTTTTGGCAATAGCCACAACTTGGTTAACTTGTTTGTCAGTTAGTTCTCCATTATCCGCCACTGACACTTCTGGTTCGAGCCATATTTTGCACAATTTAATATTTCCGGCTTTCCCCACATGGACATGAGCTCTGTTTTCGTTGCTGTCTGATCCGTAAAACAAAAATGTCCATATAACCTTTGCGGTTGCATAAATTAAGACTTTTGGCATAAAACCTCCTCTTTTAACCTACTTCAAATAATCTAAAACAATCAAAACAACACTGCAAAGGTACAACATCTTTTGCATTTTGTCAAGAGGTTTAGAAAAATATTTTGCAGGAGATTTCTCCGCTTCGCTTCACTGCGTTACGCTTCGGTCGAAATGACAAGACTAATGGCTAATGGCTTCTTGTAAACGCCTTTGAGTCACCCCAAGCATTGTATAAAACCTTATGCCCTATCGATTCCATGCGGATGTCGAGGCATGTTTGGCATTGGTCGGGTTTATCTTTAACGCAGGCCTTGTCAGGATAAATTAGGTAGTTTTCGCGGAACTCATTTGGCGTGAGGTTCGGCATGATGACGTTAGCGCCGACCATGATGGCTTTCTCGCGACCGAGTGGGTCGACAGTCTGGTTGGCAGTTGCCGCCACCATGTTGATTTCAGGCATCATCAGGCGAAGAACAGCAATCATCTTCAAAGTGAGATTCATGCGGTCTTTTGCCGATGGAATCTGGTCTTTATATTGATAAAGAGGTGTGTCGGGATGAGGAATAAACGGTCCCATTCCAACCATGGCGACGTCTTTTTCCTTGAAGAAAAGTAAGTCATCGGCTAGGTTATCGAGGGTTTGAAACGGCAAGCCTACCATTACGCCTGTACCAGTCTGATAACCAATGCTTAACAGTGAATCAATGCAAGCCAAGCGCTTATGAAAATCGTGTTTTTTATCTTTCGGATGAATCTTATAATAAAGTTCCTCATCAGAGGCCTCGATTCTCAGCAGATAACGGTGCGCACCAGCTTCAAACCAACGGCGGTAGGTCTCTTCAGTTTGTTCGCCCAACGAAAGCGTGATACCGAGGCTTCCGTTGTCGATTTTCTTGATTTCCCTGACGAGATATTCGATTTTATCGACGAATTCCTTATCATCACGCTCGCCGCTTTGGATTGCAACAGAGCCATAGCCTAGTTTATGAGCCAGATGAGCGCATTCCAACACTTCGTCGTCGCTCAAAGTGTAACGCTCAACCTTGGTGTTTTTGCCACGCACGCCGCAATAAAGGCAATATTTCGCACAGCGGTTGCTGTATTCAATCAAACCGCGCAAATGAACGTAATTGTCGAGATATTTGAGCTTAGTTTTCAGTGCCTTGTCGAAAAGACGAGACATCTCCTCGCCTTCCGCGGCAAGAAGAACCTTCAGGTCATCGTGGGTGAACTCGTTTTTTGATAATATTTCGTCGAAGGTTGACATCGAATTATTTTTTGCAAATATATAAAAAAAGTAGAGACGTTTCATGAAACGTCTCTACAAATTTCATGTTTGATCAGAATTAGATGATACCCTGAGCTAACATAGCTTTTGCAACGCGCATGAAGCCGGCGATGTTAGCGCCCTTCACGTAGTTGATTGTACCGTCAGCCTGTTTACCATACTCAACGCACATGTCATAAATGTCGTTCATGATCTTGTGGAGTTTCTGGTCAACTTCTGGAGCTGTCCAGTTGATGTGAGCTGCGTTCTGGCAGATCTCGAGACCTGATGTAGCAACACCACCTGCGTTGACAGCCTTACCTGGAGCGAATGGAATACCTGCCTTCTGGAATGCCTCGATAGCACCTGGCTGGCAACCCATGTTAGAAACTTCAGCGACATATTTCACGCCGTTCTTGAGCAATTCCTTAGCATCCTCTTCAGCCATTTCATTCTGGAATGCGCATGGGCATGCGATATCGCATTTCACTGTCCAAGCTTTCTTACCAGCGGTGAATTTAGCTTTGCCTGGGAATTTGTCGGCCATATCCTGAACCTTGTTACGGTTAGAAGCACGCATATCGAGCATGTAGTCGATCATTTCTTTGGTGATACCGTCAGCGATTTCGCAAACGCCGTCTGGGCCAGAGATAGCGACGACCTTAGCGCCGAGTTCTGTAGCTTTGATAGCTGCACCCCATGCCACGTTACCGAAGCCTGAGAGAGCAACTTTCTTGCCCTGCATTGTCTCACCCTTCTGGTGAACCATGCGGTCAACATAGTACATTGCACCGAAACCTGTAGCTTCTGGACGGATCAAAGAACCACCCCAGCCATAGCTCTTACCTGTAAGAGCGCCTGTGCTGTGCTCGCGAGCGAGTTTCTTGTAAGCACCATAGAGGTAACCGATTTCACGGCCGCCGACGCCGACGTCACCAGCTGGTGAATCCTGGTCAGCACCGATGTTTCTCCACAGCTCATACATGAAAGCCTGGCAGAAACGCATGATTTCAGCGTCTGATTTGCCTGTTGGGTCGAAATCAGCACCACCTTTACCACCACCGAGTGGGAGGTTTGTCAATGAGTTCTTGAAGATCTGCTCGAAGCCCAAGAACTTAAGCATTGAAACGTTGACTGCTGGGTGGAAACGGAGACCGCCTTTGTATGCGCCGAGAGCGGCGTTGTACTGAACACGGTAACCGAGGTTCACCTGCACCTGGCCTTTATCGTCAACCCATGTCACACGGAATGTGAAGATACGATCTGGTTCAACTAAACGTTCAACGATCTTAGCAGCCTCAAATTCAGGATGCTTGTTGTAAACTTCTTCGATTGATTCGAGCACTTCGCGAACTGCCTGCAAATACTCTTTTTCGCCTGGATGTTTCTTTTCCAGGTTTTCCATGATAGTTTGTACTTTCATTACTTTTGT
>JAFYIE010000107.1 GCA_017538795.1 Bacteroidales bacterium
TATTCTTCTTTCAAAATTGCTGCGAGTTCATTAACCTCTTTCACTGTAAGGTTTACTAATTGTTCAGCAAAAGCTTTTAAATCTGCCATTTTTTTACGTTTTTATTTGTTATACAATTATTTTTTATTTTTCTTAATCTTTTCTGTGAATGATAATCATTCTGAATTATTCCGGTCTCTCGGATAAGGTCTTCACTATGCCGCTGAGCTTGTTGCCACCACTCTGAAGAGCGCTGATAACGTTCTTGGCTGGTGACTGGAGCAATGCGATAACGTCAGCGATGAGTTCGTTCTTAGACTTGATGTTGCACAATGTGTCAACCATGTTGTCGCCAATATACACACACTCTTCAATGTATGCACCCTTAAGGACTGGCTTGTCACTTGTCTTGCGGAACTTCTTGATAAGCTTTGCAGGGGCGTTGCCACTCTCTGACAACATCATTGCTGTCGTGCCTTTGCAGACATCGTAAAGATTACCAAAATCCTTACCTGTTCTCTGCATGGCCTTCTTCAGTAATGCGTTCTTCACCACAACAAGCTTGACCTGGCTGTTGAAGCACTGTCTTCTCAACTGACTGGTCTTGTCGGCATCCAATGCCTCAATGTCTGTCAGGTAGAAGTTTGGACATGCGTTCAACTTTTCTACAATCGAGTTAATGATAACTTCTTTATCTTCTTTTCTCATGTCAATACTTATTTAAGGGTTTAGATGGCTACTGATTTGACGTCCACTTGAACACCCGGACTCATTGTACTTGAGAGGTAGATACTCTTGATGTAAGTACCTTTAGCTGCTGCTGGTTTCAATTTGATGATCATTTGAAGGATTTCCTTCGCGTTCTCATAAATCTTCTCAGCTGGGAAGCTCACTTTTGCAATGCGGCTGTCGATGATTCCGTACTTGTCGACTTTGAAATCAATCTTACCAGCTTTCACTTCCTTAACAGCTTTACCAATTTCCATTGTCACTGTGCCGGTCTTCGGGTTTGGCATCAATCCACGTGGTCCGAGGATTCTACCAAGAGCACCAACCTTTGGCATCAATGAAGGCATTGTGATAATTACATCGACATCGGTCCAACCGTCTTTGATCTTCTGGACATAGTCCTCGAATCCGACGAAATCAGCACCTGCTTCGGTAGCTTCCTGTGCTTTATCTGGCGTACATAATACCAACACGCGGGTAACTTTACCTGTACCGTGAGGCAGTGTCACACTACCACGAACCATCTGATTGGCTTTACGTGGGTCGACACCTAAACGTACGTTGATATCAACTGAAGCATCGAACTTGGTGTAAGTGATTTGTTTTACGATATCAACAGCTTCTGTCAAGGAGTAGGCCTTGCTTTTGTCGAACTTAGCTAAAGCTTCTTTTCTGTTTTTAGATACTTTTGCCATTTTTAATTTTTTTGTTTGTTCTACAAATGCTTAAGACTTGGTCTTACTTTAAAGGTGATTCGCCTGTAATCTTAACACCCATGCTACGAGCTGTACCTGCTACCATGCTCATTGCTGATTCGATGGTGAAGCAATTCAAATCCTTCATCTTGTTCTCAGCGATTGCACGGACAGCGTCCCAAGTGATTGAACCAACCTTTGAACGGTTAGGCTCTTTTGAACCCTTGGCGACCTTGGCAGCCTCGAGTACGGAGACAGCTACTGGAGATGCTTTTACAACGAAGTCAAAGCTCTTGTCTTTGTAAACAGTGATGATGACTGGCAAAACCTTACCGGCCTGATCCTGTGTACGAGCATTGAACTGCTTGCAGAACTCCATGATGTTCACACCCTTTGAACCTAATGCAGGTCCGACAGGTGGTGCTGGATTAGCGGCTCCTCCTTTGATTTGCAGTTTAATTAATCCGCTTACTTCTTTCATTTGATTTTCTTATAAAAAGTTAAATGAAAACATTAACCACTATTCTTAACTCTCTCTCTTCACCTGGAAGTAACTGAGTTCAAGAGGTGTTTTACGACCGAAGATCTTCACCATAACTTTGAGCTTTTTCCTCTCATCGTTGACTTCTTCGATAATGCCACTGAAACTGGAGAACGGTCCGTCGTTGACTGTCACGGTTTCGCCTACAATGAACTCGAGTTCCGAACCTTCGCCGTTTTCCGTCATCTCATCAACCTTTCCTAAGATACGGCTGACTTCTGCCGGACGAATCGGGTCAGGGTCGCCACCGCGTGTGCCGAGAAATCCCATCACATTCGGTGTTTCCTTGATAAGATGCATGACCTCAGCATCCAAAGTGGCCTCAATGAGAACGTAGCCAGGAAGGTAATTTCTTTCCTTGCTGACCTTTTTGCCGTTTCTCACCGAATACACTTTCTCTGTCGGGATCAACACTTGTGAAATCAGATTCTGCAATGTTGCATTACGTGACAGTTCGGCATCGAGATATTCTTTTACCTTTTTCTCTTTACCGCTTATCGCGCGAATCACATACCATTTCTTTTCGTTCTGTTCACTCATCTTATCTGTGATTTAATAAAGTAGTTGAATGATGATTTATTAGATCAAACATTTCCTTGTTAGAAGATACGATAGAACGCCTCCAACACGGTTTCAAAAGACTTATCCATCAAGTACACCACTAAAGCGATGATAAGGGAAGCAATGGATACGACGACAGCACTACTTTGCAGTTCTTTCCAAGTTGGCCAACTAACTTTCTGAACCAACTCGTTGTAACATTCTTTTACGTAGTTTATAAACTTTCTCATTTTGTTTGAACTGTTTTACTTTTAGCACAGGCGGAAGGGCTCGAACCCTCAACCTATGGTTTTGGAGACCACCACTCTACCAATTGAGCTACGCCTGTGTGTCAGAGTGCTCGTGTTAGGAGCACTCTGGAGTTATTCTTAGTCGTCGATGATTTCTGTGACCTGGCCTGAACCGACTGTTCTACCACCTTCACGGATAGCGAAGCGGAGACCTTTGTCCATAGCGATCTCAGAGATCAAGTTCACTTCGATAGTGACGTGGTCGCCTGGCATAACCATTTCCATTCCTTCTGGAAGGGTGATTTCACCGGTAACGTCAGTTGTTCTGAAGTAGAACTGAGGACGATATTTGTTTCTGAATGGGGTGTGACGACCGCCTTCTTCTTTTGAAAGGACGTAAACCTCACCTTTGAAGTGTTTGTGTGGTTTGATTGAACCTGGTTTTGCAATAACCATACCACGGCGGATCTCATCCTTATCGATACCACGGAGGAGCAGACCTGCGTTATCGCCGGCTTCACCTTCGTCCAAAATCTTACGGAACATCTCAACACCTGTAACGGTTGATTTGAGCTTTTCAGCACCCATACCGATAATATCAACTGGATCACCAACTTTGATGACACCTGTTTCGATACGGCCTGTTGCAACTGTACCACGACCTGTGATTGAGA
>JAFYIE010000108.1 GCA_017538795.1 Bacteroidales bacterium
AACATATCCTTATACTGGTTTCGGTGAATCGCCCCAGTGTAAAGATTAAAATGCAATAAAAACCAATATTCAAAAGCTTGGTTGCTATATGCCACTTTGAAGCCGTTTTTCTCTGCCAATTGGATGGCTTGGTTGAAATCGCAGGTTGGCTGTTCTGTGATCTTTTGTCTTTCTTTTAGCCATAGTTACTTCTCTGAATTAAAAACATTTTCCATATCGCCGATAAGTGGCGTAGCTCCGTACTTACCCTGCAGGTAGTCTTTTTCGAATGTCGAGCCGCTCCGCACCTTATATTCGGCAAGCGAATAAAGTTCGGTTGCTCCGAAGCTGTTCTTCTGAGTGAACCATACCTGGTCTCTTCTGAAAAGACCGGCGCTCAGCAGATAGGTGTCGTGAGCTGTAAAAAGAAGCTGTGCTCCTTTAGGGTTGGTATTGGCATCATTAAATAGCGCCACTATTCTCCTGACCAGCAAAGGATGGAGTCGCGAATCAAGCTCGTCGATGACAATACGCTTTCCATTGTCGAGTGCATCGATAATAGGATAAGCCAAAGAGAAATACTTGATTGTTCCTTCCGACTCGTTTCTGTTGAAAGCGAAAGGCACATTATTCACCACACGGCCTTCGTCGTCGTACTGGCGATGGTGGCTGACAAGGCGGTTGTCGGTTTTGGTTATACTCTCAATCCCCAAATCGGCATATCTTGCAAAGTCGGTGATGCGCTGCCGTAAAGCTTCATCGTCCAAATGTTTTATCGCATTCTGCCAAAGCTCATCATCTTCAGAGCAGAAAAGCACCTGTGTATCGCTCAGCCAACCGAGAATACTGACGGCTGTCGTTTCGTTGAACTGTGCAGCGGTTGAAAGCAGCAGAGCATTGTCGCGCACCATTTTCTTGTTGACAAGTTCTTGGAGCAACGGACTCTTCGGATGGACTGTGGTACTGCCATCTTCACGATAGAACACTTCCACTTCCTTGGCGCGTTTTTTACAAGCCCTCTTGTAGAGCCATTCCGTTTCGACAGCCTCGCTACTAACCTCAAAGCCATAGCGGTATATGAAATCACCATCTGTAAAAGTAGCCTCCATTGTAGCCGGTTCGCTTGCCGTGGCTGCATTCAATCGGAATGTTTCCACATCGATGGCCTCGCCCGCCTGACTGTCCTTAAATGAGTCGGTGATAAACCTTTTATAAAAAGCGAAAGCTTTCAACACATTCGATTTGCCGGAAGCGTTGGCACCGTAGATAACGGCGCTCCTAACTAGCGATATGCCGGTGTCGCCCACACTGAAAAGCTCGTTAGGCTCAATTGAAGTTTCTTTAAGCGAAGTTGCGACGAACGACAGCTTCAGCTCATCCTTTATTGACAGATAATTAGTGGCACAAAATTCAAGAATCATACTTTTAAGTTCAAAATTTGTGAATTTTTTGCAAAAATACAACTTTTCTTTTAAAAAGCAACAAGAAAAGTAAAATTTTATAATAAAAATATTGAAATACCTTTACCATTCGTTTGGTAATAAAATAAAGTTTTAAGAATTTGCATGCATTGTAAAATTTCTTTACACTCACTGTAAAAATTTTTTACACTTTTTATTTTGCCAAAAATGTATTTCATTGATTTAGAATGATTTGCATTTTTGGCATGATTATTGCATCATTATTAATGTTTTTACGTTATTAATGTATGAAAAACTTCTCTGATAACCTCATTAAAATCCTATCGTTGGGAATAGGTCTCGCCATCGGCATCGTGCTGATTGCAAAGGTGTGCTTCGAATTGTCGTATGAAAGCTTCTACAAAGATGTGGACCGGATCTATTGCATCACGGAGAACATCATCTTCCAGGAAGGCGGCGACCCCGATGACTTCTGGGGCACTTCGGGTGCTGTGGCGCCGGGC
>JAFYIE010000109.1 GCA_017538795.1 Bacteroidales bacterium
AGATTTTCTTACGACTACACTGAAAATGTGCGTTTCACTATCGACGGCAACTATTATTTCTATTCGTCAAAAAGAGCTACAAAATACACTGTTGACAGATATGACACGTTGAATAGAGGTACAATCGCTTGGGGACGACGTGCCGACCTCAACTTCAACGCCAACTTCATCTTCGGTAGAGAACAATTCCACATCTATCTGATTGCCGGTTTTTACGCTACAGTAGGTTATTCACGAGCAGGCAAAATAATGGCCACGGTTTATGACCTCGTCACATTAGGAGAAATAACGATAAACGAGGACGATCTCATCGAAAGCACTGTTTATCTTGATGATGGCAAGAAATATTATTACAAAGACCGACTTGATAAGTTTTTCTCATTCGGTGGCGGTCTTAACGTCGGTTTCGGTGCCGAATACCAGATTGACCAACACAACAGGCTTTACTTCGAGCAGCACACCGCAATCGGCTCTATGCTGGGCGTGTTTGTTAAGGTCGGCTACTCTTGGTGCTTTTAATTAGTTTCTTGAATTCTTTCTGCGCCTTGGACATCTGCTTCTGAAACTCAGGGCTTGTCTGGAGTCGCGCATATCCTATACTTGCACCGGAACGTGTGGCGTCGATGTCGCTTTGCCAATGCGCTCCCGTGATGACGCGGTTCTCGCAATACAGCCAGGCTCGGCTGAAGATGGCACCTGATGCCTCAGGGTTTATTTCAGAGAGAAGCAACGCCGTGGCCCAGCAGCGCATGGTATGTCCCGACGGATAGCTGCCTTCGTTGTAGAATTCCTTGTCGCTTTCCATGAAAGGCTCCTCGTGGAAATACACAAAAGGACGTGTGCGATGGTAATATGCCTTCGGTGCCACACGCATCTGATCGACGGTAGCAAGGCTGTTGGTGATGAGTTTCCATATCTCAGGAGTGTCTTCTTCAGAAATCTCAAGTCCGAACGGCACACTCATCTCGGCAAGAAGAGCCTCGTAGCTCCATACAGCGTCGCGTCGGGCCATGTCGGCACGCTCAGTGTCGAAACGTTGCAACTTACCCCACATATAACGAAGAATATCGTAGCTGAAGGCTTCCGATGTACTGTCGGGAGGTGCTGGCAGACATTGTATCAAATCAGGCATTTCCTCAGTTGTGAAATAAGTGGTTGGCTGATAGCCTTGTGCGTTGACGTTCCAAAGGAATCCGGTTACAAGGACAAACGTTAAAATCAATTTTGACAAATTCTTCATTTTCATATTATTTGTATTTATTATTCATGATATTTCTCCACTCCGCTTCGCTAGGGTCGAAATGACGAAGGACAAGCTTCGCTTCGGTCGGAATGACGAGAAAGAATCGTTTAACTCGAAATGACACGAAGTGTATCCCAAACCAGTGAGGGTTCATACCCTTTCTGAATGGCATATTGCGCCAGTTTCGCCTTCTTTTTATAAGGGTCTGACTCGTTTATTTTCTTGGCTTTCAACACTTTTATCAATTCGTCTTTATAAATCTCAGGGTCGATTTCCGACAAGGCATTGGAGATAATTTCCTCGCTGATGCCTTTCATTTTCAGCGACATTTTTATCTTGTTCACGCCCCATTTTTTCAGATGTATCTTGCTTCTC
>JAFYIE010000012.1 GCA_017538795.1 Bacteroidales bacterium
AACTCTCGTAGGTGATACCCGAGTTCATGGTGATGACCGAGTTACGCATCACGTCGTTCAAACCACCCCAGTTGGAGTAGTATGGACGACCGCCGTCTGGGTCGTTCATCAACACACCGTTTATCATCACATCGGTGTATTTCGAGTCATAGGCACGAATGCGATAACGTCTTGAACTTAAGTTGTAAGCCGCGATGCTACTGAAAGCGTCACGCGACGACTGCAGGAAACTCGAGATATCCGTCGAGCTCTGTGCATCGTCATAATCCGTGTCAATCATAATGATTGTCGGCAACGAGCTGTTTTCACTGACAATTGTGTCAGTCGTCTGCTCTTGTGCTATCAGATTCATACTGAAAGCAGCAGCTAAGATTAACAGTAGAAATTTTTTCATTTAATAAAATTTAAGCGTACAAATTTACAAAATTATTTCCAATAAAAATAAAAAAGGAGAAAATTAATATTTTTCTTTTTTCGATATTTTTTCAAAAAAATTATTTAACTTTGTACCAAATTTTTAAATCATGACGAAGAGATTAAACATTTTGGCCATTGTGATGCTGTTTTTCATCACTTCGATGACCGCCCAGCAACAGTTTAAGATGGGTCTTGTAGGTTTCTATAACCTTGAAAATCTTTATGATACGATTAACGACCCGGATAAGAATGACGAAGAATTCCTGCCTCAAGGCAAAAATGCATGGAACTCTGAAAAATATATAACTAAACTGCATAACATGGCGTATGCTATCTCAACCATTGGCACCGACAAGAGCGACAAATTCAACACTCCCGAGGGCCTCTGGGTGCTAGGCGTCTCAGAAATCGAAAACCGTCATGTGCTTGAGGACCTGGTGAAACAGCCTGAAATTGCCAGCCGCAACTACCAGATTGTGCATTACGACTCGCCTGACCGCCGTGGTGTCGACGTGGCATTGCTTTATAACCCGAAGTTTTTCAAGGTTACCAACCATAAGTCATATCGTTTGAATGTCCCGAACCAGCCTAACTTCATCTCCCGCGATCAACTCGTGGTAAGTGGCATCCTCGATGACGAGGAGTTCAGCTTCATCGTGATGCACTGGCCTTCACGTTATGGTGGTGAGAAACGTTCATTACCAGGACGTATGGCTGCAGCGCACCTCTGTCGTCATATCGCTGACTCAATTTTGGAGATAAACCCAAAGGCTAAGATTGTGATGATGGGCGACTACAACGACTACCCGACAAACAAGAGTATCATCGACGGTCTGCGTGCAAAAGGTAAGGTGTCCGACATGAAAGATGGCGATTTCTTCAACCCGATGTGGAAGATGCACCAAAACGGCGAAGGCACCAACTATTACCGCGATGTGAAAGGCGTGCTCGACCAATGCATCATCACGCCGGCATTGCTCAAAGACGAAAACGATCCGTTTGCGACTTATCAACTGTACAAACCAATGGTGCATTCCAAGGAGTTCCTCAAACAGCATGAAGGCCGTTACAACGGTTACCCGTGGCGTTCATTCGCCGGCGGCGTTTGGCTTGCTGGATATAGCGACCACTTCCCGGTTTACTTGATTCTGTTGAAGAAGATTTAGCTTCCACAACGTCATTTCGACTGGAGTCTTATTCTTTTACGTAAATTCTCTTAACTCTTTGTGAGATTCTTGTCATGATTTCGTACGGAATCGTGTCGCAGGCTTCTGCTATGATTTCAATCGGGTGATTGTCGTCGAAGAGAACTGTGGTGTCATCTTCTTGGCAGTCAATGCCGGTGACGTCGATCATGGTGAGATCCATGCAGATGTTTCCGATGATTGGAGCTGGCTTCCCATTGACCCAGAAACAGGCCTTGCCGTTGCCAAGTTGACGACGCAGTCCATCGGCGTAACCGATAGGAATAACAGCAATCCGCGAAGGTTTTGTTATTTTTCCGTGACGACCGTAACCAATAGTCTCACCTGGTCCGTATTCCTTGATTTGCTTAATGGTCGTCTTAAGCGACATCACATTGTGAAGTTTGCCACGGTCTTCATCGCATATTGCCACTCCGTAAACACCGATACCGAGACGCACCATATCATATTGATACTCAGTGAATCGCGAGATGCCGGCAGTGTTCAAAAGATGACGCATAATCTTGTAAGGAAAAGCCGACACAATCTTCTGGCTCATCAGCTCAAACATCTCTATTTGATGCATCACGAAAGCGTCTTCCTCCGGCATGTCACTGGTCGCAAAATGCGAGAAAACGCTCTTGATTTGAAGGTTTGGATTCGCTTTCACACGCTC
>JAFYIE010000013.1 GCA_017538795.1 Bacteroidales bacterium
CATCAAGAAGACCTCAAAGACCAACACCAACCGCCTCGTTTCGGCATATAAAGACAACGTCGCCTTCATCCTCGGACCGAAGGTCGAACAGTTTGCGCCTGCAACGCAGCATAAAGCCGACTTCTTCAAAATCAAAGATATAGACACCGTCATCTCTGTCAAGGCAGAGACACATAACTTCCCGACAACTGTCGAGCCGTTCAACGGAGCAGCTACCGGAACCGGTGGTGAGATCCGTGACCGTCTCGCTGGTGGTAGAGGCTCGATTCCGTTAGCAGGAACAGCCGTTTACATGACTTGCTACCCTCGTAACGACGAGAGCCGCGAGTGGGAAGACAACTTCAAGGCGCGTCCGTGGCTCTATCAGACCCCTGAAGAGCTGCTCATCAAGGCTTCGAACGGTGCCTCTGACTTTGGAAACAAGTTCGGACAGCCGCTCATCAACGGCTCGCTTCTTACTTTCGAACATAGCGAAAACGACAATAAAACCAACGACTACGGCTACGACAAGGTCATCATGCTCGCGGGCGGCATCGGCTTCGCTCCGGCTGACGACAGCATGAAGGAAGACCCGGAGCCGGGCGACCTCATCATAGTGCTTGGCGGCGACAACTACCGCATCGGCATGGGCGGCGCCGCGGTCTCAAGCGTCGGTACAGGACAATATTCCAATGCCATCGAGCTCAACGCCGTGCAGCGTGCAAACCCTGAGATGCAGAAACGTGTCGCCAACGTCATCCGTGCCATGGTGGAGAACGACAGCAACCCGGTGCGCTCAATCCACGACCACGGCGCCGGCGGTCACCTCAACTGCCTCAGTGAGCTCATCGACAAGAGCGGCGGCACAGTGTATGTCGACAACCTCCCAGTAGGCGACCCTACCCTTTCCGACAAGGAAATCATCGGAAACGAGTCGCAGGAACGCATGGGACTCCTTGTAAACAAACAAGATACGGAGATCATCCGCCAGACAGCCGAACGCGAACGCGCACCTTATTATATGGTTGGCGAGTCGACCGACGACAAACGTCTGCGTTTCATACGCAAAAACGGCGTGAATCCTATAGATTTGAGCCTCTCCGACTTCTTCGGAAGCGCTCCTAAGACCGTTTTGACTGACAACGACGTCGATTACAAATTCAAGAAAGTCGAATATCAGAATAATAAATTTGAGGATTACCTCAAGAAGGTGCTTCAGCTCGAAGGCGTGGCATGTAAAGACTGGCTCACCAACAAGGTCGACCGTTCTGTGACGGGTCGCGTCGCCTTGCAGCAGTGCGCCGGCGAGGTGCAGCTCCCACTCACCGACCTCGGCATCATGGCACTTGACTATCAAGGTGTCAGAGGCATCGGAACAGCACTCGGACATGCTCCTGCAGCGGCATTGGTAAGCCCTGAAGCAGGCTCGAGACTGTCAGTGGCTGAGTCACTTACAAACTTGGTTTGGGCGCCTATCGAAGAGAACCTCAAAGGCGTGTCATTGAGCGCCAACTGGATGTGGCCTGCCAAGAACCCGGGCGAGAACGCACGACTCTACCGCGCCGTTAAAGCGTTGAGCGACTTCGTGTTAGCACTCGGCATCAACGTCCCGACAGGTAAAGACTCACTGTCGATGACGCAGAAATACAAGAACGGTCAGAAGGTACTTGCACCTGGCACCGTCATCGTGACGGCAGCAGGCGAAGTCACCGACATCAGAAAAGTCGTTAAGCCAGTGGTTGTCAACGACAAAGACACAGAGATTTTGTATATCGACTTCTCAAAAGACGCCTTCAAACTCGGAGGCAGCAGCTTCGCGCAAATCATCAACAGAGTCGGCGACAACACACCGGATATCGTTGACACTGAATACTTTAAGAAGTGCTTCAACTCTTTGCAGAAACTCATCGAACAGAAACTCGTCCTTGCAGGTCACGACGTGTCGGCAGGCGGCTTAATCACCACCTTGCTTGAGATGACGTTCGCCAACAACGAAGGCGGCATGGAAATCGACCTCAGCGCACTCGGAAACGACCTCATCAGCGTAGCGTTCAGCGAGCAACCGGCTGTCGTTATCCAAGCTAAAGACAAGAAAGTCAAGGAGTTACTCGATAAAGAAGGCATAAAATATGCTGTCATCGGCAAGCCAAACAGCAAGCGTAGCATCAACCTTAAGAAAGGCCAGGAAACTTACGAATTGGATATCAACGCTTTGCGTGACCTCTGGTACAAGAGCTCATATCTCCTCGACAGAAAACAGAGTGGCGAAGTAAAAGCTAAAGAGCGTTTCGAAAACTATAAGAATCAAGCACTTAAGTTCGACTTCGGCAAATTCACTGGCAAGGCCAAGGATTTGGGCATCGACATGCACCGTCGCACTCCTTCGGGCATAAAAGCCGCTATCATCCGTGAAAAAGGCTGCCAATGCGACCGCGAAATGGCTTATGCGCTCTACATTGCCGGATTCGATGTCAAAGATGTACACATGACCGACCTCGTAAGCGGACGCGAAGACCTCAGCGATGTGAACATGATAGTGTTTGTTGGAGGTTTCAGCAACTCCGACGTTCTCGGTTCGGCGAAAGGCTGGGCAGGAGCGTTCCTCTTCAACGAGAAGGCTCGCACTTCTCTCGAGAACTTCTACAAACGTCCTGACACCATGAGTCTCGGCGTGTGCAACGGCTGCCAGCTCATGACAGAACTCAACCTCATCTACCCTGACCACGACAAGCATCCGCGCATGATTCACAACGACTCACATAAGTTCGAGTCAGGATTTGTGAACGTGAACATCGAAGACAGCAACAGCATCATGCTTTCGACATTGAAAGGACGTCGTCTCGGTGTCTGGATTGCTCACGGCGAGGGCAAGTTCAACTTCCCTTACGGCAAGGAGAAATACAATATCGCGTTGACATACAGCTACGACGGATATCCAGCAAATCCTAACGGTTCGCCATGGTCAGTGGCAGGCATCTGCTCAGCCGACGGCCGTCATCTCGCGATGATGCCTCACCTTGAGAGAGCATTCCTCCCATGGCAGTGGGCATACTATCCGCAGAACCGCAAAGACGATGAAGTGGCACCGTGGATTGAGGCGTTTGTGAATGCAAGAGAGTGGATAATCAAGCACAAAAAATAAGTTTCTAAAATGGCGGGCAAAACCGCCATTTTTTATTTTATCAAAAATTTTATCAAAAACTTAACATATATATCAAACTTTTTATTATTTTTGCAGCGTATGAAAAAGAAAACCACTATAGAAAAAATTTCAGAGTCTGCAAAAGCAGCTCTGTATTCCATCAGTTTTGAAATAGATGGCACAACTGAATTTGAAAAATTCGTGGCAGAATTCGAGCAAAATGCCACATACAATCATGATTATCAAAGAATTATAGCAGCACTACAAGTTATATTGGACAAAGGTGCTTTGGAGAGGTTTTTCCGACCCGAAGGCAAAATCAACGACAATCTTCAAGCGATTCCAATTGAAGGAGGAAAGTTAAGATTATATTGTCTTCGATTATCGGAACAAATAGTGATATTGGGGAACGGAGGTGTGAAGACGACTAAAAAATACCAAGATGACCCGAAACTTTACGGATATGTTATGGATTTGCAGCATTTTGACAAAATGCTAAAGGAAAACATCGAAAAAGGTTACGTCAAAATTGAGGAAAAAGAATTAACCGGATTTGATAACATAACAATTGAAGTATGAAAAACAAACAAGAATGGTTTGACCAAAAAGTTGCCGATGTTTCGCCAGAAATCATGTCGGAAGTTCAGATGTCTGCTGACATTATTGAAAAAATCGACTTGATTTTAAAGAAAAAAAACATGACGCAGCGTGATCTGGCACAAAAAATGGGGAAAAGCGAAGCCATGGTCTCCCGTTGGATTACTGGCTTTCCGAACTTCACATTACGCTCGTTGACACAGCTTTCAGTGGCATTGGGAGAGCCGTTGATTAAGTTGGCATAAAATACTATCTAATTTCGCCAGTTGACAACTGGCGATTTTCACCCACATAAAAAATCCCAGAACTCATTTGATTTTTCAATAAGTTCGGGGATCATTTCACAAAGCCAAAGGCTTATTTCAATTTCATATTTTTCCACGTGTTAACAGCATTCTCACTGACGTTCGTTGTCGGGGTCTGATCCTTCTCGTTAATTAAAAACGACTCCCGTTCAACGTTGGTTTTAATGTATTTGTCAAGCTCACCATAGCTGACTTCACCGCCAGTTTCCTGAAGTTTCTTCAAAAGGAAATACGTAAACAATCCGTGACCTTTTTCCTTGTACGTCATCGCCGTCTCATCGCCTGAGGCTGCCGAAAACACTACTGTATTGCCTTTCAGCATC
>JAFYIE010000110.1 GCA_017538795.1 Bacteroidales bacterium
ACAATGAACGCTGATAGGCGACGGCATCTTCTTCGACAACAGGGCTGTCAAGTTCGAGTGGTTCTTTATATTTTTTTTCTTTCTTCATTAATTCTCAATCCTTAATTAGTTGTGTTACATTTACTTCTAGAGCATTGGCAAGTTTGTATACATTTACAAGTGTGATATTTGTCTCTCCACGTTCTACAGTACCTATGTATGTGCGATGAACATTTGCTTTCTCTGCAAACTTCTCTTGTGAAAGACCTAGTAACTCTCTGTAGTGGCGAACTTTAGCTCCAAAGCTTTTCAATATCTCATTTTCCATTATTGTACTCTATTTTTAGAATGCAAATTTACCCTTAATTCAAACCCCAATCAACACTCTATTCATAGAGTTTCACGTTGTTGAAGTTGTTTATAATTTGCCATAAGCAAAGATTAGTGATATGATTATTATGGCGCAAAATAACCCACTTTATCGGCCAGCTATATGCCCATCATCACTAATATTCCTTAATTGTTGATTTTTTTTCGCCAATCCTGGGCATTGTTTGAGAACCTTCAGCTCGACTGAGCGAGCAGCATGAGTCGCACGAAGTGCGGTGTGCGATTGGCGAGCCTCAGTCAATTGCGCCGCACACGCGGCGTTCAAAAATTCTAGGCGATTGTCAATGTGTGCTGCAACAATGTTGCAGCTATCAAGAATCCCAGGCGCTGTTAATGCATTGCGCCGCACGCGCGGCGTTCAAGAATCACGAGGGCATTTTTTTAATATTGCTCCTCAATATCCCCTTCCATTACCTTTGCCACATTATTAAATTATTAACTTTAAATTTGAAAACAACATGACACCATTCACACCCATCCTCGAGCAATTCGAGGCTGCACGACGCAGAAAACTCATCCAGGTAGGATACCTCGACCAGAACGGAAACGAGTACGAAGACGAAGAGATGCGCATCTACGCCCATTCCAAACTGCCACGCTCCATCTTCTCCGACCGCAACGACTCTCTCCAGGCAAGGCAGATCGAGAACGCCGAGTCCCTCTGGGAGAACGTCTGGTTCGAGAACGAGTGCGCATGCCTCTTCGGCGACCCAAACATCGGCAAGTCCACTCTCGCCTTCAGCATAGCCCACAAGGTCGCATGCTCGGGAAGGCAGGTGCTCTATGTCGACTTCGAGAACATGGTACACAACTACTTCAGCAAGTGCTGGACCGACCTGCAGTTCCTCAAGCCCGCAAACCTCACCGTCTACCACTACGACCAGGACACATCGGTCGAGGAAATGACAAACCGTGAGAAAATCCTCGAAAGCATCGAGAGCGACATCCTCGACCTCGACGCGCCTGTCATCATCATCGACGACATCACCCACATCTGCCCCATGCGCAACTGCAACAAGACACAGTATGTCCTCCGACGTCTGCGCCAGTGGATAAACCACTACCACGTCTCAATACTCATCATCGCTCACTCCACACACCACCACGAGGGGACACCGCTCACCATGAAGCACCTAACCGGCGACCGCCAACTCGCCTACGCCTTCGACTCCATCTTCACCCTCAACGACATACCGGCGGGAACCGTCACCGACGGCTCCACACACTACGTCAAGCAGCTGAAGGCACGGAACGCCCCGCTTCAGCTCCACAACAACGCCGTCATGACTCTCAAGATGAAGACGCACTACGACGAGGAAGACCGGGAGAGGCTAACCAGGATAAACAGGGAGATAGGATTCGACGACGAGGCGATACACGAGGCAATAAACCCGCGCATCGGCAGGCAGTACCTCCATTTCTTCGTCACATCACGCGAGGCCAACGAGCTCCAGCTCATATTCCTCCCCATCGACGCCACACGTGAGCGGCAGCTCGACTTCATCCACGACACCTTCTCCAAGGGATGGTCAATCCGCAACATCGCTGCCCACACACGCATACCCAAGTCCACCATCCACCGCCTCCTTGCCACAACAAGAGAACAACTCCGGCAAGAAGAGATAAAAACAGTAGAGGAAAAAGATGAGCAAGAGCAGCAAGGCAACCATGAGGAAAATCAAGAGAACCAAGAGGAAAATCAAGAGAAATGCGAAAGTGAAGAGAAAGGAGAGCCAGTAGAGCAAGTAGAGCAAATAGAACAAGTAGAGGAACAAGAGTCTGCCACACAAAAAGCATTGTTTGTCACCGATCCTCAATCCCCGTTCCCCGTTCCTCAAAAAAATAGCACGCAATTTTTTCAAGAATTGTCCCAAAACAATCCTGACACGCAACCTGGTTTAAATATAAGCCCCGCAAGCCCCTTGCCTCCCTCTAATTCAAAAGTGACAAAACACAAAAACATCAAAAAGAAGAACAAAAAAAGAAGAAAATAGATTTTTTTCAAAAACTGTCCCACTAGAATCCTAGGCGTTGTTAGTGCGTTGTCAACGCAGCCTGATTTATCCAACCGCGGCGTTCATTCTGCATTATGCATTGTGCATTATGCATTGTGCATTATGCATTAGATTAAGCATTGATTAAGCATTCTGCATTCAAAAAAGGTATATAAAAAAAGAAATCCCTGACTCTTCGTCGGGGATTGCTTAACTAATTAACTTTCTAATACCATTAACATAAACCTTAAAACAATGAAAAGATATCGTCTCACGACGACTAAGATTTCATAACCTTAAAAAACTAATACCATGAAAACTGATGCAAAGGTATAGCATTTTGTGTTATAAAACATAATTTTCAAGCAGAAATCGTCGAAATTTAACCTCTTTTAACTAAAATGGCCATTTTTTGCCCCTAAAATAGGGTTAAAATATGCCAAACAGCACAATCACAGAACTCAGCCACAAGACAAGAAAGCGCAGCTCGACAACAAAAACATCAAGCACAAAACTTTTCGCAATTTCCTTTTGACATTAAATTAAATGGTGGTAACTTTGCATTTTGTTTGATAATATGGCACGAGTATCACCTTTCATGCGCATTCTGCTGAAATCGCTGCTGTCACTAATGGTGGC
>JAFYIE010000111.1 GCA_017538795.1 Bacteroidales bacterium
CGACGCCATGTTTATCTTCGTTTTCAAGATGGGAATAGCAGGTGCCGCTTGGGCTACCACCATCTCGATGGCGTTCGCAAGCTTCCTTGCGATGCTGCATTTCGTAAAACGCGACTCGTTCATCCGTTTCCATCGTCACGGATTTCAGCCGAAAGGTTATATCTTCAAAAACATTCTGTTGATAGGATTGAGTCCATTCTTGATGAACGTGGCGGCTGCCGGAGTGGTTGCTATTCTGAACAAACAACTCATAAAATACGGCGGCGATATGGCAGTGGGCGCATACGGCATCGCCAACAGCTACATCCTCATCATGATAATGATAATCCTCGGAGTGTGCATGGGAATGCAGCCAATAGCTGGCTACAACTACGGTGCCGGTCACCCCGAGAGACTCAAACGCGTCTATACCCTGACGATGAAAGTCTGCGTTCTGTTGGGCATTGTCACTGCCGTCATCGGTTGCACCATGCCTCGCATCATCTCGATGGCGTTTACCAGTGACCAGATTTTGCTCGACATCTCGCAGATGGCGTTGCCTTACATCACCGTGATGACGCCACTTATCGCCTTCACCATTGTCAACTCCAACTTCTTCCAGAGCATCGACAAGCCATGGATAGCTATTGTCACCAGCCTTTCGCGCCAGGTCATCTTCCTCATCCCGATGATGTTTATCATGCCGATAATCTTTGAGGATCTGGGATTCGACAGTCTTCAGGGCGTTTTCGCTTCTTGCACAGTGTCCGATGTCTTCGGAGCGATATTGGCGTTAGTGCTGTTGCTGTCGCAGAGGAAGGTGTTTAGATATATAAAATAAAAAACGACAACTAATTGATATTCAATCAGTTATCGTTGCTTGTGGAGGATACCGGACTCGAACCGGCCACCTTTAGATTGCGAACCTAACGCTCTACCAGATGAGCTAAACCCCCTTATTTTCAGGTTGCAAAATTACATAATTTTTTAATGTAAAGCATATTCATCTTAAATTAATTTTAGCCATTAGGTATTAGCCATTAGCTATTAGGAATGAGTTCCCAAAAACTAATGGCTAATAGCTAGTGGCTAATGGCTAAAAATCTTCAAAAAACTTGATAAACATTATGAACTTTTATATATCTTTGCAACCCGAAAAAATAAGATTTATTAACCATGGAAATTGAACTTTATATTATCAGAAGAGTTAACGCCTTGCTGCAAGCAACCGACGCTAAGATTGTGAAACGCCTCGAAGGCGGAATGAGTAATTACACTTATGTGGTTGAGTGTCAAGGTGAATTATATACATACCGTGTGCCGGGTAAGTTTGCCGAACGTTTTGTTGACCGCGTGGAAGAAGACGCCAACATTAAGGAAGTTGAGAAACTCGACCTTAACAACGAGACCGTTTACGTTGAGATTCGCTCTGGTGAGAAACTGGCAAAATATGTTGACGGTACCATCATGTCGACAACCGACGTGGTTTCGTACAACGAGATGTCGGTGAAAGCTCTGAAGAAACTGCACAACAGCAACCTGAAGTTCAGCGACTACAACGCTTTCGGCCGTCTCGACAACTACGAGAAATATTGCACCGACCTGGGTTTCAAACATCCTCAGGAATATGTCGAGCTTCGTCACACTCTCGACGAGATGCGCAAGCTTTACAAAGAGGTGAAAAAAGTGCCGTGCCACTGCGACTATCAGCCAACTAACCTCGTCATCGCAAAGGATAAGTTCTATGTTTTGGACTGGGAATTTGCAGGTATGAACGACCCGTTCTATGATATCGCTTGCTACGGAAACGCCGGTTTCGACAAGGCTTTGTCGCTGCTTGAGGCTTATGTTGGTCACAAACCGACACAGGAAGAGCTGAACCGTCTGTATTTCCACCGCGCATTCCAGTGCCTGCAGTGGTTCAACGTCGCCATCTTCAAAGATAAAGTCGGCTTGAGCAAAGATTTGAATATGGATTTCAACGCCGTTGCCTTTATGTTCTTAGGCATGGCGAAAGATCTGATTGGAAATTGCAGTAAAAACTAATACATCATATCGCTGAAGCCGAAACCTTCGTCGAGACCGAGCTCAGCGCGCACCTCTTCGGAGAGGCTCGCAGGACTCCATGCCGGCTCGAAGGTCAGCTCCACATCACACGACTTAACGCCCATTATAGCGCTGACTTTCTCCTTAACGAAATTAGGGAGATAGTCGGCGACAGGGCAGTTTGGCGCCGTCACGGTCATCAGAATGCTCACCGCACCCTCGTCATCGATGTTGATTTCGTAAATCAAACCCAGTTTGTAGATGTCAACTGGTATCTCAGGGTCGTAAATGCCGCTCAATACAGCAATCACGCGCTCTTTCAAATCGTTTTTATCTTTTTCTGTCATAGATAGACGTCATTTTGACCGAAGCGGAGACCTGAGCGAAGCGAAAGCATTCACCTCAGGTGAATAAATCTCCGGCAATCAATTATTATTCATTACTTCAGCGTAAAGCATCATCTGTTTCACCATGCTCAGCAAGCCATTCGAGCGGGTAGGAGAGAGGTGCTCCTTCAAACCGATCTCATCCAAGAAGCTCATATCAGCTGCCAAGATGTCGGCTGGAGTCTGTCCCGAAAATACCTTTATTAATAAGTTGATGATGCCTTTGGTGATGACGGCGTCGCTGTCGGCAGTGAAATAAATCTTGCCGTCTTTCAACTCGGCATGAAGCCAAACCCTTGACTGACAGCCGTTTATGAGGTAGTTGTCGTTTCTGTACTGTGGGTCGATGATAGGACATTCCTTACCCATCTCGATGAGCATCGCATAGCGGTCCATCCAGTCGTCGAACATCGAGAACTCCTCGACTATTGAATCTTGTATTTCTTTAATTGTCATTTCTTTCTTTTTTTGTGCCCTTCGGGCAGAAATCCTAAAAAAATCTATTTAAAAATCTTAAGACTTTTCTTCCAAATATTTTTTAGATTTTTTTATTTGATTTTCTTAAGATTTCTCGCCGTCAGGCGACCCCA
>JAFYIE010000112.1 GCA_017538795.1 Bacteroidales bacterium
GATCGGGATGGTGAGGCTTAAGCCAGCCACTGAATACGGGTTCCATTTAAATTTGAAGTCATCGCCCATAGCAATGTAACTGTATGAGAACGATGCTGATAGGGTAGGGATGTACTGGTATTTCGTCATCTTGATAGTGCGCTCAAGTTGCTGATTTTGGAGCTGTAGCTGAGCCAACGTGGTGTTGTTTTCAAGGCTCATATTGTTGCTCATGTTATACGACATCAATTCGTCTTTGTATTGGTCGAGTGTGCCTGCGACGCCGATCTTTGCATCGAGGTCGACGCCCATCACGGCTTTGAGTTGCCATATAGCGAGGTCGATAGCCATCATAGAGCTGTAGAGGTTAGGCTCGGCGTTCTTCACGTTGACCTGAGCTCTCAGATATTCATACTCTGACGATTTGCCGGCGTTGTAAAGTTGTTCGGTGTGCTCGTAGTTTGTGGTCGCATTGTCGTATACGTCTTTGTACACATCATAAACCTGTTGTGCAAGAAGCACTGCGTAATAAGCTTGTTTCACTTGCTTGATCATCGAGATTTTTGACGAGCGTGCTTGTTCAACGGCTATCTCCACATCCAGTGCTGAAAGCTTCAGCGACTGCCATAGTTGTGCGTTGATTAGCGGCATGGAGGCGCTGATGCCAGCGTTGACGTTGTTCCATTTTCCAACTTCGATTTCCATTGCCTGGCCGCCGAAATCCATGGCCATCACTTGTTTCTTAATGGTGCGCTGGTAACTGCCGTTGGCGCTGATGTTTGGATAAAGCGCGGCGTAGGTGCCTTTCTTCGCATATCCCGATTTCTCAATGGTAAGGTCAGCGATTTTTATGCTGTTGCTTTCCTCGAGGGCGATTTCAATGGCCTGGTCTAAGCTGATGATGAGCGAGTCCTGCACCTGTTGCGCAATAATCTCACCAGTCATCATCGAGAGGCATAAAACCGTCGTTAATAAACTTTTTAATCTTGACATTTTATATTTAATTTTTGTATTTTTTACACCTATTAATAATAGGTCGCAAAGATAAGTCATTTCCATGCAAAAATTGAAAATACAGCCAACATTTGAGTGGCTTTTTTGGTCGGTTCAGGATATAAAACTGTCATTTCGAGGAAATTATTAAGAAGATGGTGGAAAATATAAAAAAAATAGAGACGTTTCAGGAAACGTCTCTACTTCAAACTTCAAAACTCAAAACTTCAACCTTACTTGAAGTAGCGGTTGTAAAGTCCTTCAAATCCTTTACCGTGACGGGCTTCGTCTTTTGCCATTTCGTGGACTGTGTCGTGGATAGCGTCGAGGTTGCGTTCTTTTGCCACGCGGGCGATACGCATCTTGTCTTCGCAGGCGCCGCATTCAGCCACCATACGTTTCTCGAGGTTGGTCTTGGTGTCCCAAACCACATCACCCAACAGCTCGGCGAATTTGGCGCAGTGTTCGGCCTCTTCGAAAGCATAACGTTTGAAAGCCTCTGCAATCTCGGGATAACCCTCGCGGTCGGCCTGGCGGCTCATAGCCAGATACATGCCAACCTCGGTGGCTTCACCCATATAATGTGCGTTCAAATCTTTGATCATGTCATCGCCGGTGCCTTTGGCAATGCCGACAACGTGCTCTGTGACGAAATTCAGTTTAGCTTCCTCGTCGAGAACTTTCCATTCAACAACCTGTTTGCACTGTGGGCATCTTTCAGGAGCTGTTTCTCCTTCGTGAACATATCCGCAAATCGGACATACAAATTTTTTCTTCATGGTGTTTTATTTTTAGTTTAGAATATTATTAGTCTTTAGTCTTTA
>JAFYIE010000113.1 GCA_017538795.1 Bacteroidales bacterium
ATGTTGTTAAATATATAATTGTTGCAATATCATGAAAAAATTTAGATTATTACTCGTATCGTTATTTGTTGTCTCGACAATTTCAACATTTGCCTGCACTAATTTTTTAGTGACAAGAGGTGCATCCGTCGACGGCTCAAATTTCATAACATACGCTGCCGATTCGCATATCAGATATGGCGAGCTGTATTTTACGCCGGCTGCTGACTGGGAGCCGGGCTCGATGCGAACGATTTATGACCGTAGCACTAATGCTGTTAGAGGTTACGTTCCGCAGCCGGCGCATACTTATCAGGTGGTCGGCTATATCAATGAAAATCAAGTAGCTATGGGCGAAACGACATTCGGTGGCCGAGAGGAACTTATCGATCCCAATGGTCTCATCGATTACGGAAGTCTGATGTTTATGGCTCTCGAACGCAGCAAATCGGCACGCGAAGCTATTAAAGTAATTGCTGATTTGGTTGAACAATACGGCTACGGCAGCGATGGCGAGTCGTTCTCGATTTCCGACAAGGACGAGGTTTGGTACATGGAAATTATCGGAAAAGGAGAGGATGGTGGCGCTGTCTGGGTTGCTATCCGCATCCCTGATGGATATATCTCCGGTCACGCCAATGCCGCAAGAATTCAGACTTTCCCGCTGAGAGACGGCAAGAAGTCAATCACCGACAAAGACTGGAAAAAACTTTATAAACCTGATGTTGAAGTCATTTACAAACACGACATCATCACTTTTGCACGCAAAAAAAGCTATTTTGACGGGAAAGACAAGGATTTCGACTTCAGCGCAGCTTATGCTCCTGTCGATTTCTCGGCTGCCCGCATCTGCGATTTGAGGGTTTGGGCTATGTTCAACGAGGTGTGCGACGACATGGATCAATATTGGGATTACGTGACAGGAAAAGACTTAGAACACGGCCGTATGCCATTGTATGTCAAGCCCAACCGCAAGATTTCGTTGACGGACATGATGTCGTTCATGCGAAATCATTATCAGGGAACTGAACTTGATAAAACACTTGATGCTGGCGCAGGTCCGTTCGGCTCGCCTTATCGCTGCAATCCGCTGTATTGGGAGTATGATGGCGTGAAATATTTTAACGAACGTAGCACTGAGACGGTTCAGACCGGTTTTTCGTTCATCGCACAGTCGAGAAATTGGCTGCCTGATCAGGTTGGCGGAATCATCTGGTTCGGCGTCGACGACACCGGCTCAACGGTTTACACACCTTTCTATTGCTCAATTTCTGAAGTCCCGATAGAGTTTAGACAAGGTAATGGCGATATTTTGACGTATTCCGATAACGCCGCTTTCTGGGTGTTTAACCGTCTCGCACATTTTAAATACCTTTTTTATAATCGTGTGATTGGCGACATTCAAAAAGTTCAGGACGAGCTTGAGACAAACTATCAAGAACAGGTTAAAAGTGTTGATAATAAAGCTGTTGACTTGTTAAACAAAGGTAAAACAGAGGAGGCAAAAGCATTCTTGACAGAATTTGATGCTATATCCGCGACCAACACCGTAAATCGTTGGAAGGCATTGGATAACTATCTGTTAGTCAAATATTTGGATAGTAATGTGAAACAAGAAGAAAACGGTGAGTTTAAACGTAATGGCCATGGCTATCCGGTGAAACCAAAACAAATCGGTTATCCTGATTCTTGGAAGAAAAAAGTGATTGAAGAAACCGGCGATAGGTTTGTCAGACCTGAATAATTTATAAAAATGAGAAGTTTAAAACCTTTAGCGGAACGTCTGCGCCCGGCTTCGTTGGATGGTTACATTGGGCAGGAGCATCTGATTGGACAGAATGCTGTGCTGCGTCGTGCCATTGAGAGCGGGCATATTCCTTCGATGATTTTCTGGGGACCTCCAGGCGTTGGTAAAACGACGCTGGCATATATCATCTCGAAGCAGGTGAAACGTCAGTTTTTCGTGCTGAGTGCTGTGAGTAGCGGCGTGAAAGACGTGCGCGAGGTCTACGACCGAGCGCGCATGGCTCCTGAACCTCCGATTCTGTTTATCGACGAAATTCATCGTTTCTCGAAGGCGCAACAGGACTCGCTTCTTGGTGCCGTTGAAAAAGGTTTGGTCACTTTGATTGGCGCCACTACTGAAAACCCGAGCTTTGAGGTTATCTCACCATTGCTTTCGAGATGTCAGGTTTATATCTTGAAGGAGCTTGAAAAGGACGATCTTAAGAAGTTGATTGTCAATGCAATAGAAGTTCTGAAAGATGATTTTAAGAAAGATATCATAGTTGAAGAAGACGAGGCTTTGATGCAGATAAGCGGTGGCGATGCAAGGAAGCTTCTCAACGCCATAGATTTGGTTGTTGGAATGCTCGATGATGCTGATCCTAATGCCGAGAAACTCGTTGTAAATAATGAGGTTACGACGAAATACATTCAGAGCAACTTGCTTAAATACGACCGTCTCGGCGAGATGCATTACGATATCATTTCGGCATTTATTAAATCATTACGTGGCAGCGACCCTAACGCGGCGGTTTATTATCTTGCGCGTATGATTGAGGCAGGTGAGGATCCGCTTTTCATAGCAAGAAGAATGCTGATTTTGGCTTCTGAAGACATCGGAAACGCCAACCCCAATGCTCTTCTGCTCGCAAACGCCTGTTTCGATGCGGTTAATAAAATAGGATGGCCGGAAAGCAGGCTGATTCTTGCTCAAACTGCGATTTATCTCGCATCGTCAGCGAAAAGCAACGCCGCTTGTGTGGCTATCGACTCTGCTCAGGCATTGGTGCGAAAAACCGGCAATCTCGGCGTGCCTTTGCATCTGCGCAACGCTCCGACAAAACTTATGAAAGACATTGGTTATCACGACGGTTACAAATACGCTCACGATTATCCAGGCAACTTTGTGGAACTTGAATTCCTGCCCGAAGAGATATCAGGAACAAGACTTTATTCGCCTCAAGAAAACCCTAAAGAAATGGAGCTGAGACGTTCGCTGAAGGCAAAATGGAAAGACAAATATGGCTACTGAGAACAACCATATCGCATTGATGTTCAACGACATCGCTCCGACTTACGACAAGCTGAACCATATCCTTTCTCTAAATGTCGATAAGTCGTGGCGTCGAAAGGCTGTGCATCGTGTCAAAAAGGCCGTTTCCGGCGTCGAAAAGCCTCTGCTTCTTGACGTGGCTTGCGGTACCGCCGATTCAACGATTGCTCTTGCTAAAATAAATGATAATGTGAGAGTTAACGGCGTCGATATTTCTGAAGGAATGTTGAAAATAGGAGAGGAGAAAGTCGGGAAACTTGGCTTGAACGATAGAATCATTTTTTCTGTTTCAAGTGCCGAAAACATTGATTTTCAGGATGATATCTACGATGCGGCATTGGTGGCATTCGGCGTCCGTAACTTCTCTGATCGTGAAACGGGCTTAAAGGAAATTCTTCGTGTTTTAAAGCCTAATGGTACGTTGATTGTCCTGGAACTCTCTGAACCTCAGAATATTATAATCCGTTGGTTTTACAACCTTTATTTTAAACACATTCTTCCATTTATCGGAAAATGTGTTTCGGGCAACAAAGAAGCCTATCGTTATCTTCAGAAAACTGTTGAGAAGTTCCCGATGCCGAAAGAGTTTATCGCAATGCTGGAATCGTGCGGCTACAGTGAAATCAAGCACAAGGCGCTGACTTTTGGTTTGTGCAGAATTTATCAAGCTAAAAAGGTGTGAAATGAGCGGAATATCATTAAAATATTGGATTCAGGCGGCGCGACCAAAGACTTTGTTAGTCTCGATGGCTCCCGTCATAATGTCGGTGGCTTTTGCTTCTATTTTTTTAAAAATCAATTGGTTACCTGCAATAATTTGCCTCGTCTTCGCTGTGATGGCTCAGATTATCTCAAACTTCGTAAACGATTATTCCGATGGGATAAAAGGTCTTGACGAGAATCGTGTCGGACCCGAGAGAATGGTGGCTTCAGGCATTATTTCACCAAAAAAAATGCGCCTAGGTATCGCAATAATGTGCGTTTTGACTTTCATTTTGGGCTGTACCTTGATGTTTTGGGGCGGCTTGATTTTATTGCCTTTTGGAATCTTGATAATGCTTTGCGCCTTGGCATATTCGATGGGCCCTTTCCCATTGTCACAACATGCTTTAGGCGATTTAGCGGTTATACTTTTTTACGGCATAGCACCTGTCGCCCTGACGTTTTTCATTCAAACTGGATTTGTAAATCGGCAAATCATCATCGCAGGATTATCTGTAGGTTTAATTACTGATAACCTGTTGATTGTCAATAATTACAGAGATGCTGACGATGATCTTAAAAACGGTAAAAGAACTACCGCAAACGTACTCGGGAAGCGTTTTATGAAAATGTTATACTTCTGTAATCCGCTGATTGCCATTGTCTTAGGTTTAGTTTTCTTTGATGGGATAATTGCTCCGTGCGTTTGGCTGGTTTCAATAATTCCGTTTCTTGTTTATTCTACGCTTGTGAGTATCAAATTTTCCAAGGCTAAAGGTCTGGAATTAAATAAGTTAATAGGAATGTCGTCGCTCGAAGCTATTGTTTTCGCCCTGACTGTTGTATTTGTTATAATATTTAAATAATCATGTCTGAAAATCTTGTTATAAAAGGAAATTCCAAGAAAGAATTATACGAAAATCTGCTTCCGCAGATAAAATCGCTGGTTGAAGGCGAAAATGACATCATTGCAAATATGGCGAATGTTTCGGCTTGCCTTAAAGATACTTTCAATTTCTGGTGGGTCGGTTTCTATCGTGTCATCGCCGATGAATTGGTGCTTGGTCCATTCCAAGGACCTTTGGCTTGTACCCGCATTAAAAAGGGCAGAGGCGTCTGTGGAACTGCATGGCAACAAGCAAAAACAGTCATCGTTGCTGATGTCGACGAGTTCCCCGGACATATCGCATGCAGCAGCTTGTCGAAATCTGAGATTGTGGTGCCGGTTTTTAAAAAAGACGAAGTCGTTGCTGTACTCGACATCGACAGCGAAAAACTTAGCACTTTCGACGAGACGGACAAGGAATATATTGAGAAATTAGTCGCCTTCCTGTTCTAAAATCACCCAAAATTCAGTAGGAAGCCACACATTATGCAAACGTGTCGCTTCTTTGAACAATGGCGCTATTTCTCTTGGTTTGAATCCCGCGATGCCGCATCCTATACGTGTCACTAAGAAATCAAGTTCAGGATGGAGAACCGCGAAATCGATGAATTTGTCGACGTAGGGTTTTATCTCATTAACGCTATCGAACATGGTTGGAATAGCGTATGATTGTCCCTGAATGCCATCGCCGTTCCCATATTCAGCGCCAAACATCACTCTTGCCGTCATAGCGGCGCCACCGGCATGATAACCTTGTAAATTGCTTCCAAAAACGAATATTTCGTTCTTTTTTAGAGCGACTACATCTTCGGGAGTTACACGTTTATAAAGTTTCATAATTCTAAATTTTAATAAATTCCAATCTCATCAACGAAAATCCAGGCAGGATAGCCGTAGCCTGAATGACCTTCGGGACAGTCAAACGGCTCCACAACGACTTCCACAAAGCGTGTTTTTATTGGCTCAAATGCGATTTCAACAGGGTAGAAGCTACTGTTGTAATCGGCAGGCATCAGATCGTAATTCTTGCGGCAAATCTCTTTAAAATCGTTTCCGTCATCTGAAACTAACACTTTTACCGATTTTGCGTTGAAAATCCAATCTTTCATGTTAACAAGAAGATTGAATTTTACTTCACAAATTTCTGTAACTTCTTGTAAGTCAAAGGTGGCGTCAAGGTTTTTGCCGTACCATCCGAGCCAGCGTCCGCTGCGATAGTTTGAGCCGCCTCGCAAGCCGTCAATCAACATCTGCTCTCCGTCGTAAGCATAGTTTCGGTGCGGCTGTTCCTTCAAAACTATAGGCTTCATCGATGCTTTGCTGAAGTCGAAGTCGGTCTTGAAAACCTTGCCTTTTGTGCCATCAGGATACATGACATAACCTTCGAGATGACAGTTTTTGTTGATTTTCAGAGGCTCCGAGTATTCTATAAATCCATTATTATCAATGGAATACATTATTTCCCCATCAACTTGTTTCGACATGCTTACATCTAAAACGCCTTCTTGCACATTCGGCGTTATTTTCACGTCGATGTCGAAGATATGAGTCGCGTATCTCCAGTGATAGAGATTATAGAGTTTTGTCATGCGGTATTCGCGCTTCACAAAATCATCGTAATTCTTCTGATCGGGCTGGCACCATTGGACCTCGGCGAGGGCACCGAGCCGAGGTAACATCCTGTATAACACTACGTTAAACTCGCTGGTATATTCTGTCCAGATGTTTGCCTGCGGACCTAAAATATATCGTTCTTCGTCCGCTGTCAGGCCTTCTGGAATTGGCTCAAGCGAATAAACCTTTCTCACAGAGTTGTAGCCACCTCCGGCTTCAGGCTCGCTGTCGGTGTCAAGTGATTGATAATAATCGAAATAGACGTAGTCGTTAGGCGTCATAATGACGTTGTGATGCATCTTCGCAGCCTTATAGCCGCCTGAGCTGCCACGCCAACTCATAACAGTGGCGTTTGGCGCTAATTCGCCGTCGAGCATCTCGTCCCAACCGATGATGTGACGCCCGTGATTTTCAATGAATTGCTCCATTCTCGACATCACATAGCTTTGCAGATAATCCTCAGCGGAATGTTTGTCGTCGCCTTTCAAACCCAATTCTTTGATCTTTGCCTGGCATTTAGGGCATTCTTTCCAGCGGTCTCGTGGTACTTCGTCACCTCCGATATGGATGTATTCACTCGGAAATATCTCCATCACCTCAAGCAGCACGTCTTCAAGGAATTGCATGGCTTCTTCATTTCCGGCGCAAATCACGTCTTCAGAAACGCCCCATTGCTTCCAAACCTCGTAAGGTCCTCCAGTGCAGCCAAGTTCAGGATATGAAGCCAAAGCAGCCAGCATGTGTCCAGGAAGGTCAATCTCAGGAATGATGGTGATATGACGGTCTTCAGCGTATTTCACAAGGTCTTTAAGCTCTTCCTGGGTATAGAAACCTCCATGACGGATGGTGTCGAAAGCCATTGTCTTACCGATGATGGTTCCTGAACGCCAAGCCCCGATTTCAGTAAGTTTCGGGTATTTTTTTATCTCAATGCGCCATCCTTGATCGTCGGTGAGATGCATGTGAAACCTGCTTTCATTATGAAGAGCCATGGCATCGATATACACCTTGACGGAATCGATGGGGAAGAAGTGACGGCTAACATCGAGATGCATGCCACGATAGGCGAAACGAGGCCAGTCGGTGATTATCGCTGCAGGAAACTCAATTTTTGTGGCGTTTGTACCGACGGGAAGACTTTTTCTCAGCGTTTGAACGCCGTAGAAAATACCTGAAGTATTACTTGAAGTAATCTTTATAAAATTTTCATTAACAACAATTTGATATGCATCTACATTGTCAAAATAATCCTCTCTTATTTTAAGATTTATGGCGTTTGTCATATCTTTATCCGTACTACGAATCGCGAGGCGGAATCCAAAGATATCCTCGATATAATCAGCAAGAAACAACGCTTCTTTTTGAAGTTCTTCGTGAGAATTCTGATATGTAATTACTGTGTTTTTGTCGAGAACAAAAGGCTTTTCCTCCGAAACACTTATCCCATTGGGCAAAGGAACGACTTGATAATCAGCTGTTTCTGTTGATTTTTGGCATGATACAAATGTCATTGCCAAAAGTATTACGACGATTGTGATATTGAGTTTTTTCATGATTAGATAAATTTTGACTGCTAAATTAAGAAAAAAGTTGATATGTCAGCGAAAAATTTGTAATTTTACACCCTTAAATTTTAAATTCCAACCTAATGAAGGTTTTGCATACATCCGATTGGCATATCGGCCAGATTTTTCACAATTATAGCCGTGAAGAAGAGCATTTGTTCTTCTTTGAGCAGCTTAAGTCAATCATTATCAAGGAGAAACCTGATGTCGTTGTCGTTTCGGGAGATGTTTTTCATACTGCCACTCCGACTATTGTCTCGCAACGGCTTTATTACAATTTTATAGTCGATTTGTCACGTTTAGATTCTGATTTACAGATAGTTATCACGAGTGGAAATCACGATTCGCCTTCACGTCTTGAGGCACCGCGCCCGCTTTGGGAAGCGTTTAACGTGTCAGTGGTTGGAATGCTTGATTATCATACTGTTACAGATGACGATGGCTTGAACTTTGATCCAAACAAAGTCGAGATACCTATAACTCGAAATGGTGCCGTCATAGGCTGGGTGGTCGCGGTGCCATATATGAACGCCGGCAATTACCCGGCTGTCAAAGACAGCGACAGCGTTTCAAAGCGTATTGCCAACTTCTACCAGAAGCTTCTAGCTCATCTTAAAAACAGACCGGAATACGCTGAAGATCAAGCTATTGTGGCGACAGGACACCTTGCTGTTGGCAATGCAGACATCCGTGGTCACAGCGCCGATATCATCGGAAAGCTTGAAACCCTTGATATAAAAGACTTTAAGAAGGTCAAAGGCGTTGATTACTGGGCTTTTGGACATATCCACTATCCGCAAGCCATCAAAGGCATCGATAATATGCGCTACGCTGGCTCGGCGTTCCCGATTTCGTTTAACGAGAATTATGATCATTCAGTGGTGTCGGTGAATATTGAAAATGGAGAGACGAAAACGACGGTCATTCCTTTGAAGACATTGATTCCAATTATCGATTTCCCCTCAAAACCAAGCGGTTACAAAGATGCTGAGCCGTTTGAGACTGTCATGATGAAGCTGTTTGAGGTTATCGACAAGAAGGCTTATGTGAGGGTGCATGTGCAGACCGACCAGCCGCTGACGCAGGAGAACACCATATCGATAATGCGTGAGTTCGATGGCCATGACGCATTGTTCTGTGGTATACAGTCGTATTTCCCCGAAAGATCAGAAAGCGATGATATTCAAGAAGTTAAGACGCTTCGAGAGCTGAAAGAGCTGAGTCCTTTTGAGCTTGGCTGCGACGTGTATCAGAAGAAAAATGGCACTGAGATGCCTGAGGAAATGAAGAAATTGTTCAAAGAAGTGTGTGAGGAGGCCACAAAATGAGTATGAAAATCGAAAAAATCATCATCGAGAACATAAATTCCATCGAAAAGGCCGAAATTAGCTTCTCTGAGGGCATTTTATCCCAGGAGACGTTATTCCTTATTACCGGAGAGACTGGAAGCGGTAAAACGACGATTTTGGACGCCATCACGCTTGCATTGTACGACACATCGCCGCGTTACGAGAATACCGAAAACAAGGAGAAGACCGAAAACGGGCAGGCGACGATGAAAAGTATCACCAACGCGTTGCGTAAAGGCAGCACAGACGGCAAAGCAGAGGTATGGTTTGCCATCGGGAGCGAGAGATACATAGCGACATGGCAGATGCATAAGACCCGTGGCGGTCGCTACGAATCGACAAACCGACGAAAACTTGAGGTTTTAAAAGGCGATGAAAGAATCGTGCTTGAGACAAAAATAGACGCTGTAAATCAGCAAATTACAGATTTGATAGGCCTGACTTACGACCAGTTTGTGCGCTCTGTGATGCTCGCCCAGGGCCAATTCAGCACGTTCCTGACTTCCGACAAATCTCATCAAACCGCCATTTTAGAGATGCTGACAGGCACTGAGATATACTCGAAGATTGCCGCAATGGTGGGAACGAAGAAAAACGAGGCAAAAGGTGAATACGACAATGCAGCTAAGCTGTATAAATCGTTGAGTGAGAGTATATTACCAGAAGAAAAACTTAATGAATTGAACACGGAACTCGCCGGCAACGAGAATGCGCTGATTGAGACCGAAGGCAATATCAAAGCTATTGAGACCAAGATTGTCAATTTTGACAAGCTGGAAAATCTCGACAGAGATATCGACTCATATAAATCGCAACTCGCTGATTATTATGCATCTTACGAAAAGATTCTTGAAGAAAAAAGTGCTTTAGTGAGGAGACGTGATGCTTTGAAGAAGCAAATCGACGAGCAGTCTGGAATGAAGTCGTTGGCAGAGAAAATGCCGCTGATAGTGAGCTTGATGGAGAAGACGGAACACTCGGATTTTCGTGAAAACGTTGATAAATTGGAATTCTCGGAGATCTCTAACGCTCTTTCTGAAGCCGAAAGCACTCAAAAAAATGCCACAAATGCTTACGACGAGTGCAATGCCCGACTTGAAAAAGCCGACCTTGAAGGATTGCAGAATCAGAAGGTAGAGCATAATAATAAACTGACTGAACTCGAGGCGCGAAAAACAAAATGTCTGCGCGTAAAGCAGATTTTATCGGACTATAATAACAAGCGGCAAGTCATTGAAAATAAAAAAGTTAACCTTTTTAACTTAAAGAAATACTTTAATGATTGTGAATGCGCTTATAATGAAGCCGAGAAGACTTTTAAGATCAAAGATGAGGAGTTTCAAAAGCAGAAAAGCATGGTCGACGAGCATATAAAATCGTTGCGCTCGAAGCTTAAAGATGGCGAGCCGTGTCCACTATGCGGCAGCACCACCCATCAGTATCATGACGAAGGTCTGGTAAGCTCGCTGTTCGCTTCTATCGAGAAGTCGTATAATGAGGCAAGATTAGCTTTCGATAAAGCAAAAGACGAGAAAAACAATACAGAACAGAAGATTAAGCTGCAGAACGAAAGCATTGAAAACGAGCAGAAACTTTCGGACAATCTACTGCAAAACCTCAAAAAGGAGTGTAATGACCAGCCTGTCTTCGAGATGGAACGTTTAGATAATGGATTAAAAGCTTGTGAATCAAAGATTTCCGATGAGAAGGCGAGTATTAACAGCATTGAAGATAAGATTCAAAAGGCAAAAACCATCCAGAACGAGCTTAAAGAACTGAAAAACAAGAAGGAGACGGCTGAAAACAACTATAATTTGTTGTTAAAGAAACTCGCTTACAAGTGGAAGAAGCTCAACGACGAGCATACGCAGGTCGACACCGACATCCGTAAGATTGATGAGATAGCCAATGGAATCAAGAAGATTGCGGGATTTGAACGTATTGCCGAGTTCGGCGGTAAGGCGGCGACAAAGAATAATATTGCGAAAGACGAGATTTTAGTTGGTTTTACGAGGATTTTGACCAATCTCATAGAGAAGAGCAACGAAAGGGCGAAACTCGCTGAGAACGCCGCTGGAGGCACAAAAGAAGAGGCTAAAAAAGATATGGAAGTCCTTGAGGGTCGCAAGAAGGCGTTGAACGACAGGATAGCCGATATCAAGGGAGAGATAGCCAACAACAGGCAGAACGCCGAAAAAGCGGCCAAGGCACAGTCGGAGATGCAGGAGAAAGCTAAGGTTTCGACATTATGGGGCGAGTTAGCCAGCGCAATAGGAACCACTGCAACTGATAATTTCCGCGACGTGGCGCAGGCTTACACCATGCGGATACTGCTCGATCAGGCTAACTATTTCTTGAGAAAACTCAGTAGCCGTTACGAGCTTACTTGTTACACTAACTCGTTGGCTATCATGGTGATGGATAAGGAGATGGGAGGAGAGTTGCGTAGTGCGAGCTCGTTGTCAGGCGGTGAGACCTTCCTCGTTTCATTGGCTTTGGCGTTAGGTTTGGCCTCGTTAAACGACGAGAACCTGAATATTGACATGCTGTTTATCGACGAAGGCTTCGGCACTTTGGATGGTGAAAGTCTTGAGATGGCAGTTCAAACGCTTGGAAACATGCAAAAATTCGGCCGCAGAGTCGGTATCATATCTCCCGTCGACAGTCTGAAGGAACGTATCCCGGCGCAGATTGTGGTGACAAAACGAGGAAAGGCTGCAAGTACGGTAGAAATCAAAAAAAGCTGACGGAATCGTCAGCTTTTTTTGAGTGAACTAGGCGGGAGTCGAACCCACAACCGCCTGATCCGTAGTCAGGGACTCTATCCAATTGAGCTACTAGTCCATTTGCGATTTGCGCTGCAAAATTACAACATTTTTTGATAGGTTATTCAAAAAATGTGAATTTTTTTGTGGGGGAGGGTGGACTCGAACCACCGAACTCATCCGAGGACAGATTTACAGTCTGTTGCAATTGCCGCTATGCGACTCCCCCAGGGATTTTTGCGCTGCAAAATTACGAAATATTCCGCATCCTGCAACATTTTTTATTAAAAAATTATAAAAAATCGCAATAAACTATGTATCAATAAATTACAGAACATTGTTTCAACGACGAAGCATGGAAACAGCCGACCGCTTTACCTTCCGGACAGATATTTGTACGCACATTATGCGGCGTTCCCATCATCGGGTTGGTGCCGTTGTTATTTTTTATATCTCTAATGTAATGAGCATAATCGCGCGGAACCGACCACAAATCCAAAGTGACGGTATCGCCGGTATGGACAACCTCAAGAGAGTCGAGCTGATTGAGAGAGTAAAGTGGGGTCTCGCCCATAATCATAACCATGTACGGACTGTTGAAATAAATTCCGGCATATCCCTTGAGCTTAATAAGCATACATCTCGTAAGTGTATCCCCGCCGACATCCACATTATTGATCTTAACTCTTGTCATATAGTATGTATTCGGGTCGTCGGTAGACTGAAAATATGGATAAACTCCAAGCTTATCATCAAGTTCAAGCGAATTGAAAACCCAAGGTTTAACCCTGATCGAGTCGACAGCCTCGACATTCTCGTTCATTTTTGATTCAGCGTAAAAATGATGGTTTCCGTTATCGTCAGTGAAGTCGACGGAGAGGTGATATGTATGGTTTGGCTGTCCGGCAAGCTCTTCTCTTGTAAGATAATGGCCCGCTTCGTCAGATTCATCAAACCAGATGGTATCGGTGCCGTCTACCACGAAAACGGTAGCGTCGGAGATCATCTCAGGCATGCCGCCGTAAAATGGCTCTGTGCGGCTTAAAATGACTTCGTGTTTCTTGTATTCGTCTGTAATGGAGCCACTTATACCGACCAAACGGTCGCCCTCCTGCGGGTCGATTTTCATCTTTTCGGTGCAAGCTATAAAACTAATGAGCACTAACGCTGATATCACAATTTTTCTCATATTCTAAAACTTAAAGTTGTACGACAATGAAGGAACTGCCGAGAACAGATACATTCTGTTTGTTTCGATGGTATTGTCTTCTCCTGGTTTAAACGTTACAGCCCAGGTGTTATGACGTCCGTAAAGGTTATAGATGGAGAAATTCCATTCACCTTGCCAACGTTTGTGTTTCTTGCCCTGCCAGGTGAAAGAAACGTCGAGGCGATGATAGTCGGGATAGCGGCTTTTGTTGCGGTATCCGTTGTAGATGGCGTATGTGTTGCCGTGGTCGCTATATTTTCCGTATGGGTAGGTGATAGGCTGGCCTGTGTTATAGATCCAGTTGGCCGAGATGCTATATTTCTCGTTGAATTCGTAATTCAGAACCACGCTGATGCAATGCGGCCTGTCGTAAGGCGAATTATATTCCTCGCCGTGGCTAATTCCTTCCACTGTGCGGAACGACCTGCAATAGGTGTACGACACCCAGCCTGTCAGTTTGCCGTAATTCTTTCTGATGATGAATTCTGCGCCGTAGGAACGGCCTTTTCCGACACGAACCTCGCCATCAATCTCTTTGTTGCCTAAAAACTTGGCGTCATCGACAAAATCAATGACGTCGGTCATGTTTTTATAGAAAACCTCGACGGAAGTCTCGATATCGTTGCCTCTGAAGTTGCGGAAATAACCCACAGCAATCTGGTCGCATTTCTGCGGTTTAATGTTAGGACTTGTGGGAAACCACACATCGAAAGGCAGTCCGCCTGTTGAATTTGTAGCTATCTGTGCATATTGAACGGTTCTGGAATACGAGGCTTTTACTGATGATGTCGCTGTCAGGCGATACATCATCGCAAGACGAGGCTCGATATTAGCCACTGTATGGAAAAATTCTCCCGGACCGTACATTATAGAGTCGTATTTCTCATAATTTTCGTCAAACAGGTAAAAAGTTTCCTTTCCGACATTCTGATATATTGAGATACGTGCGCCGTATCTTATTGAGAAGAAAGGATTTATTTTATGTTCGTGGCCGTAATGCAGGGCGGTCTCCAACGCGTTTCTTAATACCTTTTTATTTCTGTCGACTCCCATAAACTCAGCGACCACGCCGGTTCTGTCGTCGAGTTCCGCCAGGTTGTAGATGTGATAAGTCGTTGACACTCCGAACTTTGCCGTGATTTTGTCGTTCATCAGCCAGGCGAAGTCGTATTTCGCGTTATAGTCCCATATTCCCGCCATGACGGAGAAATCGTAAGGATCCATCATAACGTCGATAAGATATCTGTAGCGAGTGTATTGAAGCGACAGATTTGAAGTAAGTTTTTTGTTATAGATATGATTCCAGCGAACGGAGGCGGTTGTGTTTCCGTATCCGATGTCCATGATTTTTTTCAATCCAATAAGGTCGTTTCCGTTGTAAACCGACACATAGAGACGGTTATTGTTGTTCAATACATGTGTGACTTTGCCGTTTAGGTCGTAGAAATATATGACGGTTTTTCTAAGTTTTTTTACTAACACAGGCGCGATAAGTCCGCCGTATGTCACACGTCCGGCAAGCACAACGGCAGTACGCTGCTGGTTAAAAGGGATGTTGAGCATCAGGCGGCTCGTGAGTATGCCGATTCCGCCGGTCATCGTGAAGCGTGACGGTATCTCATCAAGAGTTTTGATGTCGAGAACTGACGACAGACGGCTATCGTAGTTAGCGGGTATGTCACCTTTAAACAATGTGGCGTCTTTCACCACATCGTTGTTGAAAACCGAGAAAAATCCAAGAAAATGCGAAGCGTTGTATACCGGAGCGTCATCAAGGACGATAAGGTTCTGGTCGGGAGTTCCGCCGCGCACGCTGAAGTTAGACGATCCTTCGGAGGCGGCCTGCACGCCAGGAAGCAACTGAATGGCTTTTATGACATCCACTTCGCCCATCAAAGCCGGCATTTTCCTGATTTTCACCATGTCGAGTTTCTGCACGCTCATAGCCAGTTCGCGCACATTAGCGTCTTTTTTCTGGCTTGTCACGACGACTTTATCGAGAAGATGGCTCTCAATTTTCATGCTTATATTGAGCCGTTTTCGCGTGTTTTCAACCGCCACGGTCAAATTTTGGGTGACATATCCCATGTATGAGACGCGGACATTATAATTTCCGGCATCCAATGGAAGATCGTAACGTCCCTCGAAATCGGTAGTTGTGCCTTTACGAAGCGATTCGACGTAAATAGCAACGCCCATAAGCTTTTCGCCGGTATCCTCATCCTTGACGACACCGTAGATGCCGGTCTGGGCGACCATTTCAAAAGTCGCGAACAGGATAAAGACAAACGAAAAAAGCAATTTTTTCATAAAAGCAAATTGAGGTGCAAAAATATAACTTTTTTTGCAGAAAAATGTTTTTTATATCAAAAAATGTTACAACTTTGCGAAAAAAATGAATCATGAAATATAACTTCGACGATATAATCAATCGTGTTGGTACAGAGAGTGTTAAGTACGACTTAAGAGAAAAGATTTTCGGTAATCCGGACGTTCTTCCGATGTGGGTGGCCGACATGGATTTCCGTACGCCAGACTTCATAAGAAACGCTGTCATCGAGAGAGCAAAATACGATGTGTACGGCTACACTTTCCGTGAAGACGCCTATTTTGAAGCTATTGCAAGCTGGATCGGTCGCCGTCATCAGTGGGATGTTAAGAAAGAATGGATGACATATACGCCGGGTGTTGTTGCCGCTTTTAATATGGCGGTGATGGGGATGACGAATGAAGGCGACGAGGTGATTATTCAGCCGCCCGTCTACCCGCCGTTTTTCCATGCAGTGGAGAGCCACAACCGCAAGTTGGTTTTAAATACCTTGATCGACACCGTCGATGGATTTATCATGGATTACGAGCTCTTGGAGAAGCAAGCCAAGACTGCTAAGATGCTGATACTCAGCAATCCTCATAATCCTGTTGGAAGAAGTTGGACGCGTGAGGAGTTGAAAAAGTTAGGTGATATCTGCATGAAAAACAATGTTTTGGTGTTCTCCGACGAGATACATTGCGATTTGGTGATGCCAGGCTTCAAACATGTGCCGTTTGCCAGTGTTTGCAAGGAATTTGAGCAACACAGTATCACTGCCCACGCTGCAAGTAAGACATTCAACCTCGCTGGTATGGCCACATCAACGATTATCATCCCGAACGATGATTTGCGCAAGAAATATGTTGATTTTGTTGACAGCACCGAGATAAATTTAGGCAACATCTTTGGCAAGATAGCGACAAAAACAGCTATGGAGCGAGGAGAGGAGTGGCTGCAACAGCTGTTGCAATACATAAAAGGAAACATCGATTATGTTGTTGATTATATTAATAAGGAGTTGCCAAAAGTTCGTGTCCACAAAGCGGAAGCGACCTACATGCTTTGGCTTGATTTCTCGGCCTACGGACTTGATAATGAAGCGCTTAACCACAAGATGATATTTGAGGCAGGATTGGGTCTGAACAACGGTAAAGAGTTCGGAAAAGTGGGAGAGAAGTGCTTGAGAATCAACTTGGCATGCCCACGAAGCGTGGTTGAGGAGGCGATGAAGAGAATGAAGAAAGTGTTTGGATAGTACCAGAATGAAACAGCGTACATATATAGCCATCGACCTCAAGTCGTTTTATGCATCGGTTGAATGTGTGGAACGAGGACTTGACCCTTTGACTACGAATCTTGTCGTCGCCGATAAAAGCCGTACCGAGAAAACTATATGTCTTGCTGTTTCACCTTCACTTAAATCATACGGCATAGGTGGCCGTCCACGTCTTTTTGAGGTGGTGCAGAAAGTGGCAGAAGTAAACCGTGCCAATCCTAATCTGCATCTGAGCTATATTGTCGCGACTCCACGAATGGCTTACTACATTGAATACAGCACCAGAATTTATCAGGTTTATCTGAAGTATGTGGCACCTGAAGATATTTATTCCTATTCAATCGACGAGGTTTTTATAGATGCGACCGATTATCTGAAGACATATAAAACCACTGCACATGAGCTTGCGCTGCGGATGGTTCGTGACGTACTGAATGAAACTGGAATCACCGCGACAGCTGGCATAGGAACCAACATGTATCTCTGCAAAGTGGCGATGGATATTGTCGCGAAACACATTCCTGCCGACAAAGACGGTGTCAGGATAGCTGAACTCGATGAAATGTCGTATCGTCAGAAGCTCTGGAATCATAAGCCGCTGACGAGTTTCTGGAGAATAGGGAGAGGAATCGCCGCACGACTTGAACAATACGGCATCGACACCATGGGAAAGATTGCGCGTTGCTCGATAGAAAACGAAGAACTGCTGTATCAACTTTTTGGAGTCAACGCCGAACTTCTCATCGATCACGCCTGGGGTTGGGAGCCTGTCACCATGAAAGAAGTGAAAGCCTACAAGCCTGAGACCAACTCCCTCAGCAGCGGACAAGTGCTCTCAACAGGCTATGATTATAAGAAAGCCAGAGTTGTTATTATGGAAATGGCTGATGAGATGTCGATGAACTTGGTAAAGCATCATCTTGTAACAAACCAGATAGTGCTGACGATTGGCTACGACGCCGAGAATCTTTCCAATCCGCACAAGAGATACACAGGGCCAGTCACCACCGACCACTATGGCCGTAAGGTTCCGAAACACGCTCACGGCACAGCAAAACTTGACAGATACACCTCTTCAACTAAGGAAATCACCCAGGTCACAGCCGATTTGTTTGCCAAGATAGTTGATCACAAGCTGCTGATTCGCCATATAAACATCACTGTCAATCGTGTGATAAACGAGGAAAATGCCGGTAAAAATGCAAAACCGGAGCAGCTCGATCTCTTCATCGATTACGAGAAGAAAGCCAATCAGGATGAAAAGAAAGTCAAATTGTTAGCCAAGGAGCGCAAGATGCAGGAGGCTTTGCTTGAGATAAAAGAGAAATTCGGGAAAAACGCCATACTTAAAGGATTGAACTTTGAGGATGGTGCAACTGCCAAGGAACGCAACCAACAGATAGGAGGACACAAAGCATGATCGACAACTACGACGATATCATCAACCTGCCGCATCATGTTTCGAAGAAGCATCCGCAGATGAGCATGATGAACCGCGCGGCACAATTCGCTCCTTTCGCGGCGTTGACAGGCCATTCCGATGCGATACAGGAAACAGTGAGACAAAATGATTGACATGGACAAGAAAGAACAGATTCTACACTACCATCGCATCGATGGTTTGAGTTTGCGGGAGATAGCCCGCAGGACAGGTCTCAACCGAAAGACCGTCGCACATATCTCTCCATCGCCGAACGACTTCACATCGCACCCAAAACCGCCGAGAAATACATCCGCAAATTCTGCGCCACCGGCCAAATAAAACACCAGGCTCATGATAGTTATATCAAACCATAAACAACCTTATACCGTTAGTACCTTATACCGTTAACCCGAAATAACATAGAGATTAATATAGCAATTTTTGCAAAAAAAATAAAAAAACAACCAAAAATTAGCCGCAGTATTGAAATTTTTTAATAATTTTGCAAATGTAATAAGTGATAAGGTCATGTCATCATCCATAATTGATAAAATAGAATACCTTGTGTTACTGGTGGCAGCGTTTGCCCATCAAAGTAATGTGTCGGAGTCACAAGCTTACCGCTATCTTAACCAATATGGCGCATTGGCATTGTGTGAAAAGCATTATGGCATTATGCATACACTGTCACTTAACGAAAACATCCAAACCCTGCACGATTATTGTCAGCGAAAAGGAGGTAAGCTATGAAACTTTATCACGGCTCTACTGTATACATTGAAAAAATCGATTTGGACAAGTCTAAACCCAATAAAGATTTTGGTCGAGCATTCTATCTGTCTGTCGATGAACATCAGGCTTTGGAATTAGCACAATTCAGAGCCGAGTTCGAAGAAACCAATCCTATTGTCAATGTTTTCGAATTCGATGAAGCTTTGTTCCAACAGTTCCGTTGTAAACGTTTCGATGAATACACCGAGGAGTGGGCTCACTTTGTTTACAATCATCGTACTGATCCTCAAGGCCGCACACTGCACGACTATGATATAGTATATGGTCCAATAGCCAACGACCGAATCGGAGCACAAATTACTCGCTTCAAACAGGGTTACATCACTTTTGAAGAGTTCCTTAATCGTATTCAATACATCAAAGGTATAACCTTCCAATACGCATTTTGCACTCAAAGGGCTGTTGACAAACTTATAAAGCTATGAACGTATCACAGGCAGAATTCCAAAACATGAAAGAGGAAATCGTCAAGGATATGATTTCCCGATTGATGGAGGAGCGTGGTCTCTCAATGCAGCAGGCTTTTGATGCCGTTTACACTTCGCACCTTTTCGAAAAGCTTAACAATCCAGCCACTGGTCTTTATTTCCAATCTTCAGGTTATGTTTATAGCTTTTTGAAAGATGAATTAGATAAATAACTGATAAAACTTGTATCGTCCTGATTATTGTTTACAATTTTTTAGTCAAGCCATTTCAGGACATTTCCGAGTTCAAAAAAATATTATATTTGCAGTTGATTATTTTTGATTAGCATTATGATTGACCAGATTATCAACTACAACAAGACTTTCGTAGAGAATAAAGGCTACGAAAAATATCTCACCGACAAATATCCCGACAAGAAACTGGCGGTGCTTTCATGCATGGACACCCGATTGACAGAGCTTTTACCAGCTGCTCTCGGACTGAAAAACGGCGATGCAAAGATTATCAAAAACGCCGGAGGATTGGTGATTTCTGCTTTCGACTCAGCAATGCGTAGCCTGATTGTAGCCATCTATGAGCTTGGTGTAAAGGAGATTATGGTGGTTGCTCATTCTCATTGCGGAGCCTGTCACATGAGCTACGACCATTTCCACCATGAAATGATAGCTCGTGGTGTTACTGATGAGACGCTTGATACTATAAGAAAATGCGGCATCAACCTGGATCATTGGCTAGAGGGATTTAAAGACACGCCGGAATCAGTTCGCAAGACCGTCGATACCATAAAAACACATCCTCTCGTACCAAAGGATATAGTGGTTCGTGGCTTCATAATTGATTCAGAAACAGGAGCTTTGGAGGAAATTGTATGATGACAATCGACACTATCAATATGTGTTCTCATTTGCATAAGAAACTGTTTAATGAAGACGGTATATATCATCATCTTTGGGTAGCTATGCAAGACGACCCGGAACTGACTGCTGTGGTTAGATCCCGACAGCTTCATATTTATCGGAATGGAAAGAAGGTGCTGGTTTTGGCAGGAAAATCAGCTCCAAAAGTCATTAGAGAAGATAAGATTTGTGTAATGCTGGTATAATAATTAGGAGGTAATGACTATGATTAACTATGGACTAAAAGATAGAGTCGCTATTATAACCGGTGCTAATAATCCTCAGGGAATCGGTGCTACAACGGCATATGCTTTTGCTCGTGAAGGTGCTAAGGTGGTGTTGGTTTATAAGAAAATCGAGAGACAGTTTGATGATAATAAAACCGACAAAAACGGAGCTGACAGATATTTCAAGGCTAATGCTGGAAATGCTAATGTTGTTGAAAACAGACTAAAGGAAATGAATACCGATTATCTGATACTCGAAAGTGATATTACTGATGAGAATGCTGTTAAGGAAATCTATTCTAAAGTCCTTGAAAAATACTGTAGGGTTGATGTCTTGGTCAACAATGCTGCAGATGGTGACATGGACGGCTTGGATACCATTGAAAAAATTACTCAAAAAGTGATTGACGACACTTTTGCAGTCAATGTCAGAGGTAGCATTCTTATGACAAGAGAGTTCGTAAACCATCGTGGGGATTACGGTAGAATCATCAATATTTCTACAGATTCATCACAGATTTTTGCAGGTCAAATCACTTACGGAGCCAGCAAAGCAACGATTGAAGCACTTACCCGCAGCATCGCTCTTGAGGTTGCGAAGTATGGCATCACGGTAAACTGTATTGCACCAGGTCCAACGCAAACAGGCTGGATTGATGAAAAACTGGAAAAAGCTGTTATTCCGTTAATACCAATGAGCAAGCTGATTCAACCGGAAGATATAGCCGAAACCATATTGTTTTTGGCAAGTGAGCAGGCTAAAATGCTTACAGGTCAAGTAATTAAAGTATCAGGAGGACATGCTTTGTAGAACAACCATGAAAAAACTATTACTAATCGCCTTGTTAATCACTGCATTGGGAGTTTATGGAACGTCACAACAACACTACAAAAGACTGGTACGCTGATTTCGATGCTGGTATTCACACTGTTTATATTGGTGAAGTTATTGGAGCATGGAGGAGATAAATCATGTCTGAACACTGGCAAATATACGCTGACTGGAATCCGTGGCACGGCTGCACAAAGATAAGTCCCGGCTGCAAATATTGCTATGTTTATCGCCAGGATGAAATGTATGGCAGCGAACTATCAAGCAGCGAATGCCGCAAGACTAGCAATTTTTACCTCCCGATAAAGAAAAAACGTGACAAATCATGGAAAATCGAGAGCGGTAAGATAGTTTTTACGTGTTTCACCTCCGATTTTCTTCTTAAAGATGCCGACCAGTGGCGGCCTGAATGCTGGGAGATGATAAAACGGCGCAGCGATCTCTGGTTCTTCTTCTTCACTAAGCGTATCGACCGTTTCATGGAATGCATTCCCGACGATTGGGGCGACGGCTACAACAACGTAATTGTAGGTTGCACCGTTGAAAATCAAGAGATGGCTGACTATCGTTTGCCGATATTCCTTTCGCTTCCAATCAAGCATAAAACAATTATTGTTTCTCCAATTATTACGGCTGTAAATCTTACATCATATCTGAATGAAACCATTGAGGAGGTCTCGGTCGGTGGAGAGTCGGGCGTAAATGCACGTCCTTGCAACTACGACTGGATTCTCGACATCCGCAATCAATGTGTTGAAAAAGAAGTGCCATTCCGTTTTCACCAAACCGGTGCTCATTTTATAAAAGACGGAAAGATGTACCGGGTTCAACGATGCTATCAGCTTAGCCAGGCTCACAAAGCCAATATCGACTACAAAATTGGTAGTTACCTCGTCCCTGAAAAGATAAAATTCGAATGGAAAGACAGTGATTATCACGATTAGAGTAGCGTAGTATTCTTGCCCGAGTTCTCTTAGGTCTCTGAGTGCTTCGATTTTTAAAGAAAAAGTAATTGATTGG
>JAFYIE010000114.1 GCA_017538795.1 Bacteroidales bacterium
AATATGGTGATATGCTGATGCTGAATATAACTACACCTGAAGAAGAGATTAAATCTCAGGAATGGCTCGCTAGAACAGAAAAAGGCTATACGACAGTTTATTCAACAACAGACGGAGAGAGTGAGAGGGTTTTAGAAAAATATTATTCTTACGACAAATGCGGTGACGCGTCGGAAGATGTTGTGAACCAAAATACAAGACACGGCCTTTGGCATTGCTTTACAGATACTTTCATGCAGGCGATGTCTAATTTTATGCCGAAAAAAACCTTGATTAGCAGTACAAATAGAATGATATCCGATTTTCAGAGTTATAATAAGGATTCTGAATATAGCGATAAGGTTCAAGACCTGGCTCGTATGACATACAAGACAAATGTGTTTTGTGAAATAAACGGATTGTTGTGCGACAAAGGAAATCTTTATGTTGATTGGAATATTGTAGAAGTCGGGATGCCTGAAGAGGAAGGGCAGAACGACGGGAAAATATATAATTATGAGATAGAAGGTTATCAGGCTGTCGTGGGCTCGGATTATTCAAAAGCTAAAAATGAATCGAGAAGAATAGCCTTGATATGTGCGGAAAATGAAATCGCTAAAACGGCAAAATTCAGCGCTAAAGGCGCCGTGACCGATTTCACCATGGGTGATGAATATGAATTTTATACAAGATATTGTGATACAACGCAGATATCTACCATATTGATAATGAACAATGTACAAGAAGTTGTGGTGGAGGAGCCTGTATTGAAAAATGGTGTGTATAGTTCTAAAATCAAGGCTGTAATCAGCAAGAATAATATTATACCCGTAAAAAAGAAACGAAAATAGTTTATGAAATATCAAGGACTTAGTGCCAGACAAGTAGAGGAAAGCCGTGCTAAACACGGCTTTAATGTTCTAACTCCACCAAAAAAGGAGTCGGTTTTTCATCAGTTTATATGTAAATTTAAAGACCCGATAATCCAAATTCTTCTGATAGCACTGGCATTGTCGGTGGGCGTGGCTGTATATCAATATGTAATTACGGCGAATGGCGCGGGTGTGTTGTTCGAGCCAATGGGAATTTTTGTCGCCATAATGTTGGCTACCTGTGTGGGCTTTGTCTTCGAATTGAACGCAAATAAAAAATTCGACATCCTCAATCAAGTCAATGATGAGGAAAATGTTAAAGTTATCCGTGACGGCAACGTAACTTTGATACAACGTCGCGATATCGTTGTGGGTGATGTGGTCGTTATTGAAACAGGCGATGAAGTGCCTGCTGACGGCGTACTTCTTGACGCTTTCTCGTTGCAACTTAACGAATCGGACCTTACAGGCGAGCCGATGGCAAGAAAAACCACCGACGAAAAAGAGTTTGATGATGAGGCTACCTATCCGTCAAATTGGGTTATGCGTGGCAGTAAAGTTATTGACGGTCACGGAGTTATGCGTGTTGAAAGAATCGGCGATTCTACAGAATGGGGCAAGGTATATAAAGGCTCTCAGATTGACAATAAAATAAAAACGCCGCTTAATATCCAACTCGACAAACTCGGAAAAGTTATTTGCTATGCGAGTTACATCATCGCGGCAATAATATTCGTGAGCCGCTTTGTTATGTATTTTATATATAATAGTAATGAAAATGGTGTCGATTGGTTGAATTTTGCTCAATATGCGCTGAATACCATGATGATAGCCGTCACAATTATTGTGGTAGCTGTACCTGAAGGCCTTCCGATGAGCGTGACCCTAAGCTTGGCGCTGAGCATGCGTAGAATGCTGATAACCAATAACCTGGTTAGAAAAATGCACGCCTGCGAGACGATGGGCGCTGCAACTGTCATCTGCACTGATAAAACTGGTACTTTGACGCAAAACCAAATGAGCGTCAACGATATATTGACTTATAGCGGTCAAAATAATATTATAAATGAATGTATTTCGGTCAATACAACAGCTTTCCTCGATTGTAAGGACAAGGAAAAGATAAAAGCTATCGGCAACCCGACGGAAGGCGCACTTTTGTTGTGGCTTTATAAACATGGGGTCGATTATTATGATTATAGGGGTGATATGAAGCTGTTGTATCAGGTGCCGTTTTCCACGAAATATAAATTCATGGCGACAATTGTCGATTCCAAGACATTCAACAAGCCGATGTTTTATGTCAAAGGCGCTCCTGAGATAATACTTGCACATTGCGATAAAATTATCACAGAAGAAGGAATTGTTGACATTCAGTCATATCGCGAATCTATTGAAAATCAGCTTATTGCATATAACAATAGGGCGATGAGGACTTTGGCGCTGGCTTATAAAGAAGCTGATCCAAACGAACAGTCGTTTGACCCTCGCACCGATAATCTTGTTGCCGAAAATCTCATTTTCCTTGCTGCTATCGCTATCGCCGACCCAATTCGTCCGGATGTGGCCGATGCTGTGGCTCAATGTATGAGAGCCGGCATCGATGTGAAAATTGTGACTGGCGACAATTCTGGGACAGCCATTGAGATTGGTCGACAGATTGGGTTGTGGAAAGATGATGACCAAAGAGACTTCAACCATATTTCCGGCAAGGATTTTGAGACACTTTCTGATGAAGAGGCTAAACGTCGCATTCCTTTGATTAAGATTATGTCGCGGGCGCGTCCTATGGATAAGGAGCGCCTGGTGCGTCTGCAGCAATACAATGGGGAAGTGGTGGCCGTAACAGGCGACGGCACAAACGACGCGCCCGCTCTGAAAGCCGCGCAAGTCGGCCTCTCTATGGGCGATGGAACAACTGTTGCAAAAGAAGCTTCAGATATCACAATTCTTGATAACTCGTTCAAGAGCATCAGCCGCGCTGTTATGTGGGGACGCTCGCTTTATCTGAATATCCAGCGTTTTGTGCTGTTCCAGATGACGATTAACGTGGCGGCCTGCCTTCTCGTGATGTTCGGAGCGTTGCTTGGCACGGATGTGGTGCTTACCGTGACTCAAATGCTTTGGGTGAACCTCATAATGGACACCTTGGCAGCTCTGGCATTGGCATCGTTGCCGCCGTCAGAGAGTGTGATGAACGACAAACCTCGCTCAAGAAACGCTCACATACTCACAAAACCGATGATTTCCACAATTTTGACAGTCGGACTGTTGTTTATGGTGGTAATGTTCGGCTTTGTACAGTATTTCAAACATGTTGAAGTCACCTCGCTGACGGATTTCTCACCGAGACTTTATCTCCGTAACTTCTTCAATTTCAATATTGTAAACGCTGAAAATTACACCACTTACGAACATTCTCTGACGTTTACACTATTCGTGTTCATGCAGTTCTGGAACCTTTTCAATGCGAAATCATTCAACACAAATACGTCGGCATTCAGTAAGATTACGAAAAACTTCGGCGGATTTGAACTCGCCTTGATAATAATATTCCTCGGACAGTTCTTGATAGTCACTTTCGGAGGCGAAATGTTTGGCGTTGAACCTCTTAACTGGCGCGACTGGCTCATATGTCTGCTGTGTACAAGCCCTGTGGTCTTAGTAGGAGAAATAATAAAGATTTTTAAAAAATAGTTGTTATGAGAATTTTGATTTTAAACGGCCCTAATTTAAATCTTATTGGTAAAAGAGAGCCTGAAATATATGGTAATCAATCACTTGACGTTTTTTTGGATGCCATGAAAACTCGTTTTGATGGTTGCGAGATCGATAAATTCCAAACAAATCATGAAGGTGTTCTTATAGATAAGCTGCATGAGGCGATGGGAAAATATGACGGCATTGTGATGAATCCCGGCGGTTATGCGCACACCTCAATAGCACTGGCCGATGCCGTTAAAGCAATAGGAATACCGGTTGTAGAGGTTCATATCTCAAATATTTACGAAAGGGAGGAATATCGGCATCATTCATACACCGCCGAAGCCGCTGTTCATTCAATATCAGGGCATGGTTTGGAAGGTTACGCCGAAGCAGTAAACTATCTCATTAAATATTGAGTTTTTTAATCGTCATTTTCCAGCTGCCACCTTCCTTCGAAAGCTGAAGGCTGAAAAATCAACGATTAAAAAACTTTTACGAGAAATCGTTCTCGCTAAGCTCTGTGTAAAGCTTCTTATTGCCAAGAAAATGCTTGAAAACAATGTTCTTTTGATATACTTGAGAGACGTGCTTGTGTGGATGTGCGTTTCTTTTTTTCTTTAATGCCGGAATATGTCTGTAGAAACTTAGATGTGCTCTTGTGACGGCCCAGAAGTCGGCGAAACAGCCTTCGAAAAGGAATTTTAAACCTGCTACCCAATCCAATAAGATTCTGTATGAGATTGTTCCTAAAACAGCTCCTTTTGGAAGGTTTTTCATCAGTAACGACAGGTTGTTGCGGAAGTTAAGGTAGGTTTTTCTTGCCGAGCTTTTAGGCAATGTGCCGCCACCGATGTGATAAACCTTCGATTGCGGGCAGTACATAACCTTGTAATCGGCGCTTTTTACCCTCCAGCAGAAGTCAATTTCTTCCATGTGCGCAAAGAAACTGTCGTCCAAGCCGCCAAATTTATGATAAACGTCGGATCTTACGAACATGCAGGCTCCTGTCGCCCAAAAAACTTCTTTGATGTCGTCATATTGACCGTTGTCGGTCTCCAAATGTTGGAAAACTCGTCCGCGGCAGAATGGATAACCGTATTTGTCGACAAAACCGCCACCTGCACCTGCATATTCGAACTTTGTTTTGTCGAAATAGGAGAGTATCTTCGGCTGACAAGCAGCTATTGTCGGGTCGCTGTCCATTAACTCGATGACCGGCTCGATCCAATGTGGCGTAACCTCTATATCTGAGTTGAGAAGACAGTAATATTCAGCGTCGACTTGTCTTAATGCTATGTTGTATCCTGTTGAGAAACCGCCGTTACTTCCGTTGAGTATCAAGCGGATATCAGGGAAAGCTGATCTCATGAAAGCTACAGAGTCATCGGTTGAAGCATTGTCCGCGACAATTATTTCAGCCACGTCGGAACTATGCTCAATGACGGTTGGAAGAAACTTCTCAAGGAACTTTTTGCCGTTGTAATTCAATATGACTACTGCTACTTTTTTCATTGGCGCAAAATTACAAAAAAAATCAATACAAATCAGCTATTAAAAATATGCAAAAAGATAAGGGGCTGACTTTCGTCGAGCCCCAGTATCGAAACAAAGTATGTGTGGTATATGGGTATGTTTAAAAATTACTATTCTTTTTTATCTTGGATTATCGTAGTAATCCTTAGCCTTGTCGCCGTATGAGTCAGGATTTGCGGCACCGTCAACGCCATAGTCATTGTATGTTCCGTATGTTCTCTGGTAGATTTCTGTGGTCCATCTGAAGTTGTTGAGTTCGCCTACAGCGTCAGAGTGGATGAGCTTGAAATCGTTGGTGACAATATCACGTGTCATGAACACGAATTTCTTGTTACGCTGTGTTCCGAGAGCGTAGTAATGCCATATTTCGTAAGGGAATGCGCCTGGCTCGTTGTAGCTTTGCACGATTCTGTCAGGAGTTCCGTATTTCAAATAAACTATACCTCTGTCAGACTCATAACCTTTCTGTGTTAATGTCGTGAATGAAGCGTTGACTCTCTTAACTTGTCCGTAATAATCTAACCATGCTTGTCTCGGATCGATTTTGTCTCTGCTCGACCAGAAGATGTAGAAATATTGTTGCATGGTTTTAATATCGTCAGTTCTGACTAATTCTTCGGCATATTCTTTTTCAACCATAGTTGAGATAGGAGAGAGGCTCTTGATGTATTCACGAATCGTGTCAACATTTTTGATTTTCCCCGAAAACACATCGTCTATGTTTATTGTGGCAAGCATAGTATTGTCGACCTGATAATAAGGGTTGCTTCTTTGGAAGAAGTATCTGTTCAAACCGATGACGTCGTTGTTTCTGTCGCGTGCTTCAAGGACAAGATAATAGTTGCCTGAAGGAAGGTTTGTGATGTCCATGCTGTTGATGATGACATCAATGTCCTTGGCGTTCATTCTCTTGGTGAAGTAGAAGTTGTTGAGCTTGGTACCTGTCTCAAATGCGCAGATATAGGTGTTGAGCAGGTATTTCTCGTTTTCGCCAAGTTGTTTCTTCGCATTGTATATCTCTGTGTAAAACATGAGTTTGTTCATCGTCTCAGGGTAGAAAGGCATAATCATAGGAATCAGGTTGTAGCCGTTCTTTGATGAACTTGTCTCTGTCTCGGCCTTTGAGAAACTTTCGAGACCGATTATGCTTGAGAAACAGAATTTATCAGGGAAATCCATAACCAGCTGATCTTCAACTCTAAATGGATTATCGCCTTTGTTGTTTTCGTCTTCAAGAATCACCTCTAATGAATATGTGCCGTTTGCGAGAACGTAGCGCTGCATGTCCATGAAGAAACCGTTGATGTTGGCCGTGTCGCTGACTGCAGGGCTTGATAATGAATACTTTCCGAAGTTCTTTACAGCTTCACCTTGTTTAAACATTATAGTCACGTTGACTGTAGCGTTGTATTGTCCGTCGCTGTTCTTTACGTAAACGAGGCTTCCTTTGTCGAATGTAATATATGTTTCAACGTATGGTGATGATCCATCTTCAAGCACATTGAATGTCGCATAAGATATATATGAGTTCAATGTCTTTTTGTTCTGTGCGTTGGCTGTTATTCCAAGCACTACCATTAAGCTGATAAGGATGAATCTTTTCATGATGCACATTTATTTGTTGTTTCGAGTGCAAAAATACTGTCATGAAAATTTTTTGTCAAGGTTTTTGGCGGTGTTTTTTATCGAAAAATATGGAAGAAATTTGTGTAACTTATTGGTTTGCAATAAATTATACTGTGCTGATTTTAGTACTTGAAAGTGCTTAAAAATCCGGGAATAAAGTGATTTAATTCTAATTGTGTGCCGAAAATATTTTCAATGCGGTTGCCGCGTTTGTTGGTTGAGCTGTACGTTTGTTTTAGTAAAACAGCGATCTCGATGTCGGAGAATCCCATCAAACTCAAAATGATAAACCTGAAGTCAGATTGTGTTAAATCGGGATAAGTTATTGATAATGAGTGTATTAAATTAGGAAACGACTCGTTGAATGTGGTCGTGAGAGTTATTATCTTGTTTCTTGTGAGCGCCAGACGAGGGTAGTCGCCTACGGTTTTTATCAGAATTTCCTTACCTTCGAGAGATGCCTTTATTTCTTTGTAAATCTTGGTGTTGACGAAAGTGTTGTAATTTTCTTCAAAAGAATGTTGCGCTGTCTCCGGGACTTCTATTATTATTTCTTTTTTATTTTTTCTAAGATAAAGATGCAGTCCTGTAATACCTATTATTAATAATATGACAATTGCGCCGAGCAACCAGGTTAAACCTCTGAAACCTTTAGTTTTGTTGGTGTTTTGAGGGTTGTTCTCCAATACAAAACTCTCGTAAATCGTGTCGAGTTCCATCTTTACAGGGGTCAGTCGCGCCTCTGTCGACTGCGCTTTTGCCTGATATTGTGCGTAGTAAAGTTCCTTATCGTGATCATTTAGTGAAAAGTAAACGCTGGCAAGCATTTCAGCAGCATCGACCTTCATTTTTGCGTTGCCTTCTTCAAAACATTTTAGCAAATAAGGCAGTGCATCGTCAAATTTGTTGTTGTAATAAAAATGACAAGCTGTAAAATATTGATATTCAATTGAATACAAGGATTTTGTCGATATTCTTCCATATAAGGAATCGGCGGAATTTATATCAAAAATGTCGTATAATGCTATTCCTTTTTTAATCTGGATCAGGTTTACCTGCTCTTCGGTCAGATTTTTTTTCTCCTCGGCTGTTTCGTAGTTGAGGAGCGCGATGTTTGAAATATGGTTGTGCTGATATAAATCTCCTATTTTTAAAAGAATGTCTATTACTTCATGATGACGGTTGGCCTTTTCAAATTGTGATAAGGCTTGGTCGTAGAAATAAGACGATGGTTTCAGACTGTTTACGTCGAAATATACGTCGCCAATATTGTCAAGAATCTGGCCTAGATAGTGAAAATCGTCGTTGTCGGCTTCTTTTTTAAGGGAAACGAGGCTTTTTTGTGAATTGTAAGCTTTGATAAATGCCGCTGTAGCTTGCAGATATTCACTTTTTTTATGCTCGTTTCTGCCTTTTTGGAAAAATATTTGTGATTGTTTTTCAAGAAAAACGAGGTCGTTGGCGTAATTTTTCGAGCAGCTGTCGACTATTTTTGACAGTTTTTCAAGATATTCGTCGGAGTTTTCATAATTGTTTTTAAAATCCATTATTTCGGTTGGAATGGATTTTTTGTTGCAGGCAAAAAAGCATAATGCCATGATTAGCAATGAGATAAAGACAATATGTCGATAAAAAAACTTCATAATCGGGAACAAAGATAAAGGATTTTTTCGGAAAAATAAAAATTTTTTTCAAAAAATGTTGTCGCATTGAAAACTTTTGTATTTTTGCAGCGGAGATATGGCAGAGCGGTCGATCGCGGCGGTCTTGAAAACCGTTATACAGAAATGTATCGGGGGTTCGAATCCCTCTGTCTCCGCTGAAGAAGCAACTCTGAAGGGTTGCTTTTATTTTGTAAAAAGGTTTGGGAGAGATGCCGGAGTGGTCGATCGGGGCGGTCTCGAAAACCGTTGAACGCTTTGCGTTCCAAGGGTTCGAATCCCTTTCTCTCCGCCAAATAGTCGGTATAACTGATTGATATTCATTTGGTTATGCCGTTTTTGTTCACCCAGTCCTCCCCCAAATTATCCCCAAAACTAATAAACACTGCCTATTTTACACCTAAATGCGTCAAATTGTCATTTAGTTTGTCATTTTGTCCACAATAATCCTCTGGCACATAATTTGAATATATTTCTGTCGAAAGCCGATGCGAAAGCTGAGGCGATCAAATTAACAAAATGTTTAACTAATTTGGAGGTATAAATTATGTTACCAGTATTTAAAAACAGTTGGTTTCCAACAGTATTTGATGATTTCCTGAACACTGATTTCATGCCTCGTGCCAACAGTACAGCACCGGCAGTGAACGTGAAGGAAGATGAAAAAGCTTACACAATGGAGGTTGCTGCTCCTGGCATCAAGAAGGAATTCTGCCGTGTGAACATCAACGAAGACGGCAACTTGTGCGTAGCAATTGAAAACAAGACAGAACATAAAGAAGGTGACCACAAACATCACTATCTGCGCCGTGAGTTCTCTTACACCAACTACGAGCAAAGCTACACTTTGCCTGAAGATGTGGATAGCGAACAAATCTCCGCAAAGGTTGAAAATGGCATCCTGACGGTTGTTTTGCCAAAGAAAACAAAAGTTGAAACGAAAGTTTCGAAGACGATTAACATCGCTTAAAATATGCGATTGTCATTGGTAGGGGCGGATTTGATTCGCCCCTATTTTTTTGTTAGAAACCAAACGCCAATCCGATAATTCCTACTGCAATTCCTAAAACGATTTTTATTCCTTTTGAAAGCAGGAACGCTTTTTGCGATTCGGCAAGCAGAGGCAACGCTCCGTGTCCGTCTTGAACGATGGAACTGGCTAAAAGTATGCTCAACGGTATGGTTCCTTGTGCAAAGAGAAGCACAAAAATCAAGTGCGGGCCCGATTGCGGAATTATGCCTATTAAAATCGCAATGAGAAGTACAATATATGGATTCTTTGTTACAATTCCTTGAATATCAATAAAATAATTGACAATTGTGAGTGCTAAAATCACGCTGAGCGTCCAAAGGAATACTTTCGGAAGATGCACTTTTATGACGTGCTCCCAGATGTGTTCCTGAAGGAAGTGCTCTTTCGCCACAATGACAATGAGAAGAATTGCCGAAAACATCGCGATGAGAGTGTAACGAATCCAATCGGCTTCGCCTTCGTGGTCGTGATGATGACCTTCCTCGTGATGATGCTCACAGCATTCCAAATGCGCGTCTTCTTGGAAAGCTTCGATAACAGTTTCCTCGCTTTGGCCTCCCATCAGAAGGTTGAGCTGATGTTCGCCGTTTATCACACCGCTTAAAATCAAGCCCAAAATCATTACGCACATAGCCACAAGCAAAGCTCTTACAAAAGTGAAGTTCTTGAAATTCTTGCTAATTGTGTGCTCGTGATGGTGATGATGGCATTCCGGCTCGTTTTCGTGAAGCGGGAACGACTTTTCAGACAACCCGATGAATTTGTTTTTCATCGTGAGTTGTAAAATTGCACCGATAATTATTGCCAAAACAAATATAATCACCGTGATTTTCAGCGCGTTGCCAGGGAATAAAGAGAACATGAAGAACGCTTCGTCGCCTGCTGTCGCAATCAAAGTTGCAATCAATGCTGGGAAGTTGACCACGCGATGGATATAAAGCGAAACAATGGTGTAGGTACCCAAACATCCCGGAATCACACCCATCAAAGCGCCTATCATAATTTGGACCCATGGTGACGCCTGAAGTTTTTTAGACCATAAACCGCCGGTTTTAACGTTGATAAACTCGATGATAATCATCATTCCGATAACAAAGGCAGTGATTATAAGTGTCTGTTGCAGAATAAGATACAAATTTTCTAACATCGTTTTCAAATTTTTGCAAAAATACACTATTTTTGCAAAAAATATATCTATGAATAAAAACGACTGCTTTTTTTTCGGAAAAGTTACCAAAACACATGGTTTGAAAGGCGAGATAACCATAAAACTCGACGTCGCCAATCCTGCCGATTTCGCTGAATTGAGATATTTGTTAATAGAAGAGGGTGGAACGCTTGTTCCTTATTTTATTGAATATCAAAAGATTAACGGCGATAAGATGTTTGTGCAGCTGCAGGATGTGAAAAAAATGGAGCAGGCGGTGTCTTTTGTCGGAAAAGCGGTTTTTTTGCCCAATGAGCTGATGCCGAAACTTGAAGATGACGAGTTTTATTATAAAGAGATAATAGGTTTCAAGCTTATTGATGAGGTGAAAGGCGAAATCGGGCCTATCTCGAACGTTTTGGAGTATCCGACTCAGGCTGTCATTCAGGTGATGAAAGACGGGAAGGAGATTCTGATTCCGATTCACGATGATATTATTCAAAAGGTGGATAAAAAAGCTAAAACATTGAATGTCAAGGCACCGGAAGGGCTTATCGACATGTACCTCGATATGTAATCATGGATTGCCGTCCGTTTTTTTTCAAGAAATTTGGTTTGTTTCATCATCGCTCGACCATGAAAATCGGGACGGATGCGATTATTTTGGGGCGTTGGGTTGAAGTATCTGAAAAAGACGATGTTCTTGACATCGGGACTGGCTGTGGCTTGCTTCCTTTGATGCTTGCACAGAAAGGCATAAAAAGTGCCGATGCGGTAGAAATCGACAAGGATTCTTATGAAGAAGCGACGCAAAATTTCAAAAATTCGGCGTGGAATTCGCGACTTTTGGCCATTAATGAGGATGTTAAGGAATATTCCGGTCATTGTTCGAAAAAATACGATCTGATAGTGTCAAATCCGCCGTTTTATTTTGGCGACAACATTCCTGAGAAGGCGAAAAAAGGACTTGCAAGGCATACTAATACGTTGAGTTACAAGGATTTGCTTGTTTCTGTTAAAAGGTTGCTCAAACCAGAGGGACGTTTCGCTTTGGTGCTGCCGGCCATTGAATCGAAGACGTTTCTCAAAGAGGCTGAAAATCAAGGATTTTATCTTCAAAAGGAGATGAAAATTGTTCCAATAGAAGGGAAAGAACCGAATCGAATAAATATGCAACTCGTTGTAAATCAAGTTGATAATATTAAGAGCGAGACTTTTGTATTGAGAAATCCAGACCATTCATTTACAAAAGATTACAAAGAGTTTTTAAAAGATTATTATTTGAATTGAAAAAAGTCGTAATTTTGCAAAAAATTTTTCTATGTTTAAATTGATTATCATAGCAATAATACAATCTGCGTTTCTTGCAGTGGCACAGTATTTCATGAAGATAGGTGTAGACAGGGTCGTGGATTATAGCATGTCGTGGGTTTTCTTCAAAAGTTTTTTGAACTGGCAGCTCGGCTTTTCGTTGTTGTTGTATGTGCTCGGCATGTTTATTTATTTGTACATGCTTAAAAATTACGAATTATCGGTGGTTTATCCGCTTACAAGCATCAGTTACATTTTCACGATTTTAATTGCGATGTTTCTCCTTGGCGAGACCGTTTCTGTCGTCAGATGGGCTGGAATCTTACTCGTGATGCTTGGCGTTGGTTTGATAGCAAGGTAGTTTTTTGATATGAAGAAAGTATTGTTATTCAGTGCTTTAGCACTTTCATTTTTGATGATTTCGTGCACGTCTCCGCTTGTCGGGACATGGGTGCAGCCTCAAACGGAATTTACACAGGAGCAGGGATTTGTCTTGTATAAAGATGGAGCCGCTGACGATATCAATGTGGATTTCGTGAAATATGAGTCATGGGAAAAAGTTGGTGACATGCTTATTTTAAAAGGTAAAAATGTCGGTTCTGTGAAAAGAGATTTTTCTGATACTTTGAAGATAGAAAAAGTTACAGATGACGAGTTAATCCTTTCACAGTCAGGATGTTCGGTCACATTTAAGAGAAAAATAGAAAAATAAAATATAGACATGAGTAAATTAGTCGTTGTTGCTCTCGGCGGAAACGCTTTGCTGAGAAGCAATCAAAAAGGAACTTACAAAGAACAGATTGAAAACGTTACGGAGACTTGTGAAGCTTTGATGAGCTTTATTAAAAACGGTGACGGGCTTATTATCGGCCACGGCAACGGTCCACAAGTCGGAAATGTGATGCTTCAGCATGAGGCAGGCGCCAAGATGTTTGAAGTGCAGCCGATGCCAATGGATTTCTGCGTTTCTGAGACACAAGGCTCTATCGGTTATCTTATCGAGACTGGATTCCGTAAGGTGCTTTCGAGACACGGATACAAGCATAATATCGTTACTTTGGTGACCAGAGTGTTGGTCGACAGCAACGATCCGATGTTTAAGAACCCTACAAAACCTGTGGGTCCTTATTACGAGAAGGAAGAGGCTGAAGATTACGCCGCCGCCACTGGTGCTATTTTCAAGGAAGACCCGAAGGGCAGAGGTTGGCGTAAAGTCGTGGCATCACCGAAGCCGTTGGAAATCAATAATATAGAATTAGTTGAACAACTTGCAAGAGGAGGAAATATCGTTGTCACAGTGGGCGGCGGCGGCATTCCTGTCGTTGAAAAAGACGGTTACTATGTTGGTGTTGAGGCAGTTATCGACAAGGATCTCGCTTCATCATTAGCTGCAGTTCAGGTAAAAGCTGATGAGTTCTATATCCTGACAGACGTTCCGCAGGCTTACATCAACTTCCGTAAGGAAAACGAAAAAGCTCTCGGTAAAATCACTGTGGCTGAAGCCAAGAAATACCTCGAAGAAGGACAGTTTACCGAAGGCTCGATGGCACCAAAGATGCGCGCAGCCATCAAGTTCGTTGAAGAAACAGGTCACGAGGCGGTCATCACAGACGCTGAAAGTCTTGGAAATCCTAACGCTGGAACACGCATCGTTAAGTAGTTAGAATGGGACGTCGTCGTTCATTTTTGAGCCGATGCGTCGTTCTGTAGGCGTGTTGAAGTTGGAATTAGGCGCAAACTGTGACGGTTGGTCGCTGCCACCGGCGTTGTTGCCAACACCAAAACTCTTGGTATAGTCTTGCTCGAGGTCTTCGAAACGCGCGTATTGTCCAACGAAACGCAGTTCGACGTCGCCGAGTTTTCCGTTACGGTGTTTTGCTATGTTGATAACAGCTTTTCCTTTTGTTGAAGAATGATCCTCGTCTTCGCTAAGTCCATAATATTCAGGACGATAGATGAAGATAACCATGTCGGCGTCCTGCTCGATAGCACCAGATTCACGAAGGTCGGAAAGAATTGGTTTCTTTGAGCCGGGACGCGATTCAACGCTACGTGACAGCTGCGAAAGCGCCAAAACTGGGACGTTCAGCTCTTTTGCCAAGCTCTTCAACGAGCGCGAGATGTTACTGATTTCCTGCTCACGGTTACCGTTTTTCTCGGTTTTTGCAGTCATAAGTTGCAGATAATCGATGAAGATCATCTGAATATCGTGCTGCTGCTTGAGTCGGCGGCATTTAGCGCGGAGGTCGAACACTGAAAGCTGTGGCGTGTCGTCGATAAAGAGTTTCGCGTTGATGAGCGGGGAAACTTTAGTGTTAAGTTGTTGCCACTCGTATTCGGCGAGCTGTCCGGAACGCAGTTTGTCGGCGGTGAGTGATGTCTCCGAAGAAATCAAACGGGTTACGAGCTGCACCGACGACATCTCGAGTGAGAAGAAAGCAATCGGTTTGTTGAAGTCGACGGCGGCGTTGCGAGCCATGTTGAGTGCGAACGCTGTTTTACCCATACTTGGACGCGCGGCGAGGATTATTAGGTCGGATTTCTGCCAGCCTTGCGTGATGCGGTCGAGCTCGGTATATCCGGAAGGCACGCCACGAAGGGCAGAGCCTGCGTTTTTAGCTTTTTCTATATCGTCGATGGCGAGTTTCACGAGGTCAGGCATCTGGTCGTAATTGCGGCGCAAGTTGTTCTCGCTAATCTGGAAAAGCTTGTTTTCCGCGGTATCCAAGAGGTCGAACACGTCGGCGGAGTCTTCGTAGGCGTCTTTTATCGTCTCCGAAGAAATCTGGATGAGCTGACGCTGAATGTGTTTCTGCAGGATAATACGAGAGTGATATTCGATATTTGCTGACGAAACGACGCGGTTTGTGAGCTGTGATATGTAATAAGGCCCTCCAACAGCATCAAGGTCGCCTGTCGATTTCAGGTGGTTCGTGACTGTCAGAATGTCGATAGGCTCAGACTTGGTGAACAAATCCTTGATAGCTGCGAAAATTATCTGATGCGCCTCTTTGTAAAACACTTCCGGCGACAAAATGTCGATCACTGCGTTCACCGCTTCTTTTTCGAGCATGAGCGCACCTAAAACAACCTCCTCCAAGTCAACGGCTTGAGGTGGTATACGTCCTTGATTACTAAGCACATCCACGTTTTGTGCGGCGGCTTGTGACCTGATAAAACCCGATTTTTTTATGCTTTCATTATTCATACTACAAAAGTAGTACAAAAGATTTTTTGTTTATAAGATGTTGATAACTTTTTTGATTTTTAATGCGCGAAATGATTGTAAACTTCTCGTAAAGCTTTGTTTTCTTGTTCTAAATCGCTGCTAATCAGTTGTTTGTCGAGCGGGTTGTCGCTTAATGCGTTCAGGATGATGCGGCTGTGCTCAAAAAGTTTCTTGTCGGGGAAGACGCTCTCGTATACATTTTTCAGGGAGAAGTCGTTTTTCACGTTTTCATGATGAAAATCGGATTGCGTCAAGACGTCTCTGAAATTCAATATTTTGTAATTTAACTCCTTGGATTCCAATACGTTATATTTCTGTAACGAGGCCGTGATATTTTGTGGAGCGAAGCAGACGACGCGTTCGAATCCTGTTAGTTGTTCGGTGAGAATTTCGAGGCTTTCTTTCCATTTTGAAAGGTCGTCGAGGCAGTTCCAATTATATATTTTATCAAAACTTCCGTTATTTGAGAGGATGGAAAATCCAATTATGAATTCGGTGTATGGCTTGTCGCCGTCGAAGAGTGGGACGGCGGGACGATAAAACAGCAGATCCACGAATGCTGTTGACCTGTTTTTGTCGCCAATAAGCTCGTAAAGTGGTTTATAATCAATAGAATAAGGCTTGTTAGCTTCGTTTGGCACGTCTTTCCAGCAATGGCCGTGGAACTCGCACCTATAAGGTGTGTCGCATTGATTTCCGATTGGAATTTTTGGCGAATGCGGCTGTTTTATTATGTCTTTGAAATGAGCAATTTTTTTTGAAATCACATCTTGATATTGCTCGGCATATTCTTTAATAGATTGAAACACAAATAGTTGTGATAAATCCAAATCTCCGTTTCGGACATAATCAGCGTTGATGTACATGAGTTGCATATCGGAAAGCGGAATATTGCAGCCTTTGAGGACATAATATTGTAGCGCCGCGTCTTTCATGTAGGTTGGGCTGAGGCTGAGCGAGCTTTTCACCTCGATGGCACGCCATTTGTCGCCGTCACGAACGATGATGTCAAGCATGATGAGGGTGTCGTCGTATTGAAACACAGCCTCATACATCACGTTGACGTCCGTATTTGATAGGTTTTGCATTGTTTCGACGACTTTTTTACCAAACTGCGACGGTGAGCTAGGTGTCATGTTGACACCTCCAGGAAAATATTTCTGGGCGAGTATTCCGACGTCGGTGCCACGCTTGAATTTGGCGCGCTGTTCCATGCTCAGCTTGTCGCGAAGAAAAGGTCTGTTTTTGAATAGATACAAAGCTTTCTCGCATTGCTCGCCTTTGATATATGTCGACTTTGATAAAATATGCATCTTATTGATAGTTAAGGATTTGAAGAATATTTTTCTTTGCGAAAAATGTCATTGATATGCCACGGGCGAGCATGAAGCTGAGGAAAGATATCCAAAGACCGTGATTGCCGTAAATAGGCGTTAAAAAGTACCATGTCGGCAAGAAAATTATGATTGACGAGATAATCATTGTGTTGCGGATGGCTTTTGAGGCTGTTGCGCCAATGTAGATCCCGTCCCAAATGAATGCCGCGAACGTAATTATCGGAATCGACATCATATATATATAATAAGGTTGTATTTCGCTTATTATGACAGGATGGTCGGAAATTAACTTTACGAAAGGAGTGGGGAAGATGGCGTAAAGAATGGCGAACGGCACGCTTATTATCGCTCCCCATTTGAAAAGGTGCATCACTACGCCTCGTAGGTTGTCGGAATCTTTTGCTCCGATGTATTTCCCGACGAGAGCTTCTCCTGCGTATGCAAAACCGTCGGTGAAATATGAGAAAATATAAAAGAATTGCAGGAGTATCATATTGATACTCAGGATATTATCCCCAAGTTTCGCTGATTGGTTGGTGAAAAACGCTATGGTGAAAACGAGGAGAATACTTCTTATCATCAGGTCGGTGTTTACTTTAAAAAATCTTTTTATCTTACTGATATTCAATAAAATATGAATGTCGATTTTGATGAGATATTTTCTGTATTTAGTGAAAAGAAAAATTATGGCGGTTATCAGTCCGCAATATTGCGCGATGACGGTGCCGAGAGCCACGCCGACCACATCTTGTTTCATCACCACGACGAAGAAAATGCTGAAAACTATGTTTAACACGTTGATTATTATTGCGATAGTCATTGGAATCTTGGTATTTTGCATGCCGATAAACCATCCGTTTAGGCAATAAAGCATCATGTTGGCCGGTGCTGCCCATATTCTTACGAAGAAATATGTGATCGCAAGGTTTTTCACGTCAATGCTGCCGTCGAGAATGGTGAAGCTGAGCTTCGCAATAGGATTTTGTATACACAATATTAATATAAACGCCGCGATTGCTATTGTTGTCGATCTGTACAGTGAGTAATTGATTTCTGTTGAATCGTTTGCGCCGTAAGATTGTGCCGTGAATCCTGTTGTTCCGGCGCGCAGAAAACTGAAAAACGAATAAAGCACGCTGAAAATCGTTCCTCCGAGGGCAATGGCTCCAATATAAATAGGAGAGCTGAGGTGTCCCATCAAAATCATATCGACCAGTCCCAGCAACGGAATAGTTATGTTGCTGATAATGTTGGGGATGGCTAATTTTAAGATAGAACGATTCATGTGAAAAAATTTTATGCAAAAATAAAAATTATTGTGCTATGTATCAAATATTTTTGTAAATTTGCGCTGTTGAAAGCGAGGAATGTGGAATGGTGTGGAGCGATTCCACAATTTTCCACAGATTGAGACAAAGAAAACGAGAGTCGATGATTTTAATATCATTGATTATCAGAAAGTTAACAGATTTTTTAAAAAAAATTACAGTTTGGCACGATTTTGGCACCAAACATTATTCGTTAGCATAGACTAATTTAAAAATTATAACAAAAATGAAAAAAGCATTAACAGTTTTATCAGTCGCATTAGTAGCTCTTATGTTAAGCTCATGCGTTGAGAGTTCAAAGAAGTATCAGACTTTATTAGCAGAGAAAGAATCTCTCGCAGTTGAAACCCAGAATCTTGAAAATGAATTCAACTCAGCAATGGGTATTATCAATGAAGTCGAGAACAATCTCCAGGCAATTCGCGACGCTGAAGGTATCCTTTTAGTTAAACAAGAAGGAAGCGAAAGAGATCAGATTATTTCTGAGATCATTCAAATCAAGGAAGTCATGGCTGCAAATCACGCACGTTTGGATTCATTGAGCGATGCTTTGGCAAAAGCTAACAGAAACAATGCAAATCTCCGTGCTCAGATCAAGAAGCTCCAGGCTCAGCTTGCTGAAAAAGAAGAAATGATCGCTAGCCTCCAGGCTCAGATTGCAGAGAAAGATGGTCAGATTGCTAACTTAAACACACAGGTTTCTAACCTCAACGAAGACCTCAACAACGCAAACAACCAGATCAACGACCTCAACAGCCGCAACTTGGCTCAGGACACAGAGTTGAACATGGTTTATTACGTTTCAGGTACAAAGAAAGAATTGAAGAACCAGGGTGTCATCCTCAACTCAAAGAACATCTTGAAGAGCGGTGTTCCTACAGAGGCATTCACAAAGGGTGACAAACGCGAACTCACTTCAATCACTTTCGACACAAAGAAAGCTGTCGTTCTTTCAAATCACCCAGCAGGTTCTTATAACCTCGTACCAGGTGCAGATAAGAAGACTGTGACATTAGAAATTACAGATCCAGATATGTTCTGGAACGTAACAAAATATTTGGTTGTTCTAACCAAGTAATTTTTCTGCTCGTTTTCAATATTTACGGAAATCCGACATCGCCTGATGCCGGATTTCTATTTTTTTATCCTCTTTTTGTCACGGATAAAAAGAAAATATTTATTTTTGCAAAACGAGCAGATGTTTTATTATGTCAAAAAAGATATTGATTGTAGATGATGATGTGTCTTATGGCGTGATGCTGAGGACTTGGTTCCAGAAAAACAGCTGGGACGTCACGTTGGCGTCGAGTCTTGAGAAGGCACTTTCGGCAACAGGTTCAGTTAAGTTTGATTTAATACTTAGCGATTTGCGTCTTCCGGATGGTGACGGCATTATGTTCCTGACTTTTTTGCGCGAGAAGAAGGTGATGACACCTTTTATTATAATGACAGGCTATGCTGACGTACAGACTGCGGTCAATGCCATAAAACTCGGAGCATTCGACTATCTTAAAAAACCTATCATTCCTGAATTGTTACAGCAGAAGATCGATCTGGCGCTAAGACAGGAGAAGGAGGATAAGAATGATGAGGAAGAGAAGAAGGATAAGATGGAGAAGAGAGTTACGACGATGGTGAAGGGTAAAAGTCCAGTCATTCAGCGTGTTTACACGCATGTGGCGCTGGTTGCGCCGACGAAGATGTCGGTTCTCGTTCTTGGAGAGAGTGGTACTGGTAAGGAATATATCGCCAGAATGATTCATGATCAAAGTGGACGCAAAGACAAGCCGTTTATTGCTGTTGACTGCGGAAGCCTCTCGATGGAATTGGCGCCTTCGGAGTTGTTTGGTCACAAAAAAGGCTCGTTCACCTCGGCAATAGCTGATAAAAAAGGAGTTTTTGAAGAGGCAAAAGGTGGCACTGTGTTTCTCGATGAGGTCGGGAACCTGCCGTATGAGGTGCAAAAGCAGCTTTTAAGAGCATTGCAGGAGCAGAAGGTAAGACCTGTAGGATCGGCTCAAGATATAGATGTGGATGTCAGAATAGTGGCGGCTACAAATGAAGACCTTGAAAATGCAATAGAAGAAGGCCGGTTTCGTCAGGATTTGTATCATAGAATCAATGAGTTTTCGATAGAAGTGCCGCCGTTGCGCGACAGATTGGACGATTTGGAAGAGTTTGCGTATCATTTCCTTGGGCAGGCAAACGAAGAACTGGGCAAAGATGTGAAACATATTTCCGCGGATGCGATTGATATGCTAAAACAACATCGTTGGGATGGAAATCTTCGTGAATTGAGAAATGTTATACGTCGCGCCACATTATTTGCTGAAAATCAAGAGATTAGTGTGGAAAACCTGCCTGTTTTGGCAAATAGGATGAAGAAAACTCAAGAAAACGACGATTTCGCTTTGCAGCCAGGTGATGAGAAGGAACAGATTATCGCTGTTTTGAGAAAGGCGAGAGGCAACAAAACAATTGCGGCAAAGTTGTTGCAAATAGATAGGAAAACATTGTATAATAAAATGCATTTATACGGAATAGAATTGTAAATCAATAAATTAGCTATGGAAGAAAACGAAAAACTCGGATTGCCTGAAAACGCTCAACGAGAGCTTAAGCCAGGCGAGGTTTATGAACCAATTTTGTCGCCAAATAAAAAATATAGTGAAATCACGGTGTGGTCGGTAGTTGTCGGCTTGCTGATGACTATATTGTTTTCGGCTGCGGCAGCTTATCTCGGATTGAAGGTGGGACAGGTGTTTGAGGCGGCTATTCCTATTGCTATCATCGCGATTGGACTTTCGGGTGTGGCGAAGAAAAACGATGCTTTGTCGCAAAATGTCATCATACAGTCGATTGGCGGATGCTCTGGCGGTGTGGTCGCTGGTGCAATCTTCACCTTGCCTGCGCTTTATATCCTTCAAGGCAGAGGCTATGACATTGAAATCAACTATATGCAAGTGTTTCTGAGCTCGTTACTCGGCGGCGTGTTGGGAATCCTGTTCTTGATACCTTTCAGGAAATATTTTGTGAAGGAACAACACGGCAAATTCCCGTTCCCGGAGGCGACTGCAACCACTCAGGTTCTTGTGAGCGGACAGAAGAAAGGCAAAGACTCGCTGCTTCTTGTGATAAGCGGTTTGATTGGCGGTCTCTATGATTTTATCATCTCCACTTTCGGATGGTGGTCGGAGACGGTGACAACGAAAGTCGTCGGATGGGGCGCTGCTATGGCAGATAAAGTCAAGCTGATGTTCAAGGTGAACGTTGGCGCGGCGGTGCTTGGTCTCGGTTACATCATCGGCTTGAAATATGCTTTCATCATTTGCTGCGGCTCAATGTTGGTGTGGTTTATCATCATCCCGGGCATGAATCTCGTCTGGGGCAACGATATCATCGATATGATGAACGCCGGAATCAGCATGAGAATAGGTGAGATGTCGCCGGAGATGATTTTCACGAGTTACGCACGTCATATTGGCATCGGCGGTATCGCTATGGCAGGTGTGATAAGCATCATCAGGTCGTGGGGCGTGATAAAATCGTCGGTTGGACTTGCCGTAAACGAGTTTAAGGGTAAGAAATCAGCTGAAGGCGAGACGGAACGCACGCAGAGAGATCTCTCGATGAAGTTTATCGTCATCGGAATCGTGGCGATTCTGCTTCTGACATTTGTCTTCTTCCGTTTCGGCGTGGTCGGTAACTTTGGACATGCCGCAATAGGTATTTTAGTCGTTGCTGTTATCGCGTTCCTGTTTACGACAGTGGCAGCAAACGCTATCGCTATCGTTGGCTCTAACCCGGTTAGCGGCATGACGTTGATGACTTTGATTTTCGCTTCTTTGGTGATGGTCGCTGCGGGTTTGAGTGGAGCTGCAGGAATGACTGCCGCATTGATAATTGGCGGCGTCGTGTGCACGGCTCTCGCTGTGGCGGGTGCTTTCATCACTGATTTAAAAGTCGGATATTGGATTGGAACTACGCCAAAGAACCAGGAAATATGGAAGTTCGTGGGCGTTGCGGTGGCTTCAGCGACAGTCGCGGGCGTTATCATGATTTTGAACAAGGCATACGGCTTCACCGGTGAGGGCGCACTCGTCGCGCCACAGGCAAATGCTATGTCGGCTGTTATCGAGCCGATGATGTCGGGAGGTAACGCGCCTTGGTTGCTTTACGGCATCGGTGCAACTATAGCGTTGATTCTCACGTTCATAAAAGTCCCGGCATTGCCGTTCGCTCTCGGTATGTTCATCCCGATAGACCTGAACATCCCGCTTTTGATTGGCGGCGCTATTTCATGGTATGTCTCATCACGCAGCAAGGACGAAAAAGTCAACAAATCACGTTACGACAGAGGTACTCTCATCGCTTCAGGTTTCATTGCTGGTGGCGCTTTGATGGGTGTTGTGAGCGCAATCTTGAAGTTCGCTAACGTCGATTTAGTTGCAAGAATGGGCGACGGCTCGCTCTTTGCCTCGACACCGTTGGCGGCTTTGATAGCTCTGATGATGTACATCACAATCATTGCTTACGTGATTTGGGATTCAAAACGTGCAAAAGTTGAAGAATAATTAAATAAGGTATAAAATGGAAAAGTTATTAGATAAATTCTTACGTTACGTCTCTGTTGAGACTACGTCGGATCCTGAGTCGGAGACGCAGCCGAGCTCAATGCGTCAGTTCGACCTTTTGAAAATGTTGCAGAAAGAGCTTCAGAACATGGGCATCAAGGCTGATTTGGATGAATTTGGCTATGTCATGGCTACGATTCCTTCGAACACAGACAAGGAAATTCCTGCTATTGGGTTCATCGCTCATGTCGATACGTCGCCAGACGCCTCAGGTAAGGATATCAAGCCGCAAATTATTGAAAATTACGGTGGAGGCGACATTTTGCTTAACGCGGAGAAAGAACTTTATCTGAAAGTTTCAGAATTTCCTGAGATGCAGCAATACATTGGCAAAACGATGATTACCACCGACGGCACAACTTTGCTTGGCGCTGACGACAAAGGCGGCGTGGCGGCTATCATGTATGCGGCACAATATATGATGGAACATCCTGAGTTCAAGCACGGTGAGATCAAGATTGGCTTCACTCCTGATGAGGAGATCGGTCGTGGTGTGGCGAAGTTCGATGTCAAGAAGTTTGGCGCTAAATATGCTTATACCATCGACGGAGGCGAGATTGGCGAATTGGAATACGAGAACTTCAACGCCGCTGCTGCTAAGATTCACATTCAGGGTAGTAACATACATCCTGGTTATGGAAAAGACAAGATGGTCAATTCGATGCTTATAGCGATGGAGTTGAACGGAATGCTTCCGGTGGAGCAGAGACCGGCATACACGCAAGGTTATGAAGGATTCTTCCATCTCACTGATATCACCGGAACGGTGGAGGAGACGAATATGGGCTACATTATCCGTGACCACGACAGAGCTAAATTTGAGGCGAAAAAAGAGTTAATCACGGCTATTGTCGATTTTTTGAACAAGAAATACGGCAATGTTGTGACTTTGGAGCTGAAACATCAGTATTACAACATGCGCCAAGAGGTTGAGCCTCATTACTTTATTGTTGAAAAAGCCATCAAAGCCATTGAGATGGCGGGCATCAAACCTAAAGTGCAGCCTATTCGTGGCGGTACTGACGGCGCAAATCTTAGTTTCATGGGCTTACCTTGTCCGAACATCTTCGCTGGAGGCCATAATTTCCACGGAAAATGGGAGTATGTGCCGCTTGAAAGCATGGAAAAGGCTTCAGAAGTGATTTTGAATATAATAAAATTGTTTGCGGAATAATTATTTGAATTCCGGATATAATTCGTAAAATTTGTTCTCGAAGGTACGGACCCGATTCAATGATTTTCGGGTCCAATCGAGACGAATCTCCTGTTTTTCTTCTTCTGTAAGATGCCAGTTGACGTCGCTCTTGTGCAGACGTTGAGTCAGCGTGTACATCAGCAAAGCCGCTGAAACGCTGATATTGAAGCTCTCGGTGAAGCCGTGCATCGGGATTTGGACGTACATGTCGGAGTGCTCAAGGGCGTAGTCTGTTAAGCCGGTTTTTTCGGTGCCGAATACAACAGCTATTGGCTGGTCGAGTGGGAGAGTGTCGGGAGTGTAGTCGTTCTGGTGAGGACATGTCGCCACAATCTTATAACCTTTGCTATGGAGATAGTCGAAAGCCTCGGGAGTGTTGAACTCGTTGACGTTGTATTTGTGCAGATCGAGCCATTTGGTGCTGCCGACGACGATGTCAGGGTTGATGTCGTAGACCCATTTGTTTTCGATGATGTGAATATCCTGCACTCCAGTAAGGTCGCAGCTTCTCAGCACTGCGCTCGCGTTGTGCGACTGATAGATATCTTCAAGCACAATTGTAATGTGGCGAGTGCGGTATTGAAGCACTTCTTCGAACCGTTGTTTTCTTTCTTCGGTGATGAAACCAGAAAGAAATTCATATAATTTTTGTTCTTTTGCGTTCAAAATGAATGAGTTATGTTTTTAAAACTATATCTTTAAAATTTTTACAAATATATTGAATTTTTTGTTCGGACATAAAGAAAAAAAGCGTATTTTTGCAGTTCGAAAAATTGTATTTGATATTATGGCAAAAGAAAACGTACAGAAAGACGAAGAACGTCTTGAACAGATTGAGTCAACATTAGGTAAGACAGAAATGTTTATCGAAGCGCATCAGAAGACTATTATGATTGTTGTTACAGCCATCATAGTTGTTGTTCTTGCTATCTTCGGTGTTAAGAAATTCGTTATGGAACCTCGTGAGGCAGCGGCTCAGAAAGCTATTTTCCATGCAGAGCAGCTTTTTGAAAACAATGATTATGCAACAGCTCTCAATGGTGACGGCGTAAATGCAGGTTTCATGGATGTCATTAATGAATATGGTGGAACAAAGACAGGTAACCTTGCAAGATATTATGCAGGTATCTGCTATCTTAACACAGGTGACTTCACTAACGCTATCAAATATCTCGGTGAATATAAAGGAAAAGATCAGATTGTGAAGCCTTTGGCAAAGGGAGCCATGGGTGACGCTTATCTTGAGATTAACAACGCAGCAGAAGCAGCAAAATGCTATGAAAATGCCGCTTTGGAGTCAGAGAACACATTCACAAGCCCTATGTTCCTCATGAAGGCCGGTCTCGCTTACGAAATGGTTGAGAACTACGAGAAGGCACTTGAGATGTACAAGATTATCAAGGCTGAATATCCGAGCAGCAACGAAGGCTTCAGCATTGAAAAATACATTGCTTACGTAGAGGCGAAATTAGCGAAATAAGGTTATATTTAAGATTAAGAAGTAAAGGTGCCTGATTCTGGTGAGTCAGGCATTTTTAATAAATAAACATATAGACTATGAAAATCGTGTATTTTGGAACGCCAGAATTTGCGGCATCGCAGCTTGAAGCTATTTTAGCGGCAGGTTACGATGTGCCTGCTGTTGTCACAACGCCCGACAAGCCGGCGGGACGAGGCAAGCAGATGCATGCTTCGGAAGTAAAAGAATGCGCTTTGCGTCACGGGTTACCTGTGCTTCAGCCGGAGAAGCTCAAAGACGAGGCTTTTGTGGAGCAGCTCCGCTCATATAACGCCGATTTGTTTGTGGTAGTGGCGTTCAGGATGCTTCCGGAAGTGATTTGGAGCATGCCTCCGAAAGGAACGATAAATCTTCATGCCTCGTTGTTGCCTCAATATCGTGGCGCGGCTCCTATAAACCATGCTATTATTAATGGTGAAAAGGAGACAGGACTGACGACATTCATTCTTGATAAAGAGATTGACACAGGCGCGATGATAATGCAAGAAAAGATAGCTATAGGTGATAAAATGAATGCAGGCGAGCTGCATGATGCGCTGATGAATCTTGGGAATGATGTCATTGTCAAGACCATTAAGAAGATTGAGGAAGGGAAAGTGGAGGCGATGAGTCAGAATAGTGTCATTGAGAAGGAAAATTTGACCTTGAAACCGGCGCCGAAGGTTTTCAAGGAAGATTGTTATATCAATTGGAATAAGTCAGGGAAGGAGATATACGATTTTGTAAGAGGGCTGTCGCCATATCCTGCGGCGCATGCTAAAATCCAGAATCCTGAGGGTGAAATTTTAGATTTGAAGATATTCGAGACCGAATTAGCGTTAAAATCAGAGGGAAACAGTGACTTTTTAAGCATAAAAACAGACCAAAAGACCTTCTTGAAAGTCGTTTTAAACGATTCTTGTATTAAAATTATTGAAATTCAGCAGGCAGGTAAAAAGGCTATGCCAATTGCTGAATTCCTAAGAGGAGCAAGGATTTCAGAAGATTGGAAGGTGGTTCCGTGACTTACAATTGAAAATTTTTTCAAAAAAAATTAAAAAAAATGAAAGAAAAGGTTGTAAGTTACTGATTTTATGTTATATTTGCATGTCAATAAATATTAACTTCTTAATACTTAAAAAGATGAATAAAGCAGAATTAGTGAATGTAATGGCTGAAAAAGCTGGCCTTACAAAAGTTGATGCAAAGAAAGCTCTCGATGCATTTATCGGCGCAACAGTTGAAACACTCAAGAAAGGTGAAAAAGTCACTTTAGTTGGTTTCGGCGTATTCTCAAAGACAGTCCGTAAAGCACATCAGGCACGTAACCCACGTATCAAAGACAAAAAAGTTATGGTGAACGTACCAGAAAAGAAAGTTGCAAAATTCAAAGCAGCTGCAGGTTTATTAAAGTAAGCCAAATTTTCTATTCATTAAAAAAAGGTCGCCGCAGGCGACCTTTTTTGTTTTAAAACAACGACCATTGTTTGCCTTTTTCTTTTAGATTTCCGTTCTCATCCTGTTCTATGGTGCCGTTGTCGAGCATCCAGCGCACTGTTTCGAGAACTTTTTCTTCGAGGAAGTTTTTCGCTAACGACGGAGTCTCGTACAGAGGAACGACACGTTTTTTCAGTTCTTCAAGAATTATCTCGCTGATATTCTTAAACTCTTCGTCGTTGATATTCATTTGGTTGCGAATATTGCAGACATCACATTTGCCGCATCTCGACTTGATTTTCTCGCCGAAATATCTTAGAAGCTGAACGCTGCGGCATTCGCTGTCGTTGTTTACGAAATCAATCACTGCCTGCACACGTTGTGTAGCATCGTCTTTTCGATCTTTGTAAACCTCGTCAGATAGTGCGAAATAGCGTGTATCCTGACGCTCGGTAAGATACTGAATCTGAGGTTTGTCGCTGCGTTGAATGTATGTCAGAAAGTTGTATTTCTCGAGTTTTTTAAGCGTGTTCTCAACTTTTTCCACATCGACGCCGAGTTTTTGGCTGATCTGTTCTTCTTTAATCTTGACGAAATCGGAGAGGATGCCGGGATAGTTGCGAAGTAGATATTTGATGATGGCGTCGAACTCAGCGTATTCCACCTGAAAACGGTAGAGGTCTTCGCGGCTTGCCTTGATCATGAGTTGCGAAGGCGTGTCCATGGCTTCGGACAAAGCAAAAAATCCTTCTCTCTCCATGAGTTTCAAGGAGTTGAATACTTCCAATAGCGAGAAATCATAGTTTTTGGCGAACTCATTCATGTCGAAAGGATAGCTCTGCTCGTTGCCAGCGCCTACCGGTATTTGAAGATAGTTTCCGATGGCGTCATAAATGGCTTTTATGCGATCAAGTTCGGGATATGACTGCTGTAGGTTCTCCTTAAGTTGTTTGATGTCTGTGTCGGCTACGAGCAGGAACGCTTCTGAAGGCTTGAGGTCACGACCGGCACGTCCCGCTTCCTGGAAGTAAGCCTCCAGACTGTCTGGCAGATCCATGTGAACCACGACACGCACATCAGGCTTGTCGATGCCCATGCCGAAGGCGTTGGTGGCAACAATGATTTTGATGCGGCCGTCCATCCACAGCTTCTGGCGTTCGTCGCGAGTCTTGGCATCTATGCCTGCATGATAAAATGTGGCGCTGATACCCGCTGACTGCAGCCAGTCGGCGATGACTTTAGTGCGTTTGCGGCTGCGTACGTAAACAATACCGCTTCCTGACTCCATCTTCATAAAGAGACGGTACATAAGCCCATATTTATCAGCGACTTTGATGACGTTGTATGTCACGTTTTTGCGCTCATAGCTTGTCTGAAACACGTTTCTTTCCTTGAAACCGAGTCGGTATTGAATGTCTTCGACGACTTTCGGCGTCGCGGTGGCTGTGAGCGCGAGAACCGGCGTGTTCGGAATGTAGGGGCGAATCTCAGCTATTTTTAGATAAGGTGGACGGAAATCGTAACCCCATTGCGAGATGCAGTGCGACTCGTCGATGGCCAACAGGCAGACTTTCATCTTTTTTATCGCCTCGATGAAAGCGTCGGTTAAGAGACGTTCTGGGGAGACGTAAAGAAATTTAAGGTTTCCGAAAACGGCTTTATTGTATGCAAGCTCGACCTCGCTGGGGTGCATGCCTGAATAAATCGCTGATGCTGAGATATTTATTCGTTTAAGATGAAGGACTTGGTCTTTCATCAGGGAGATGAGAGGAGTGACAACGATGCATACGCCGTCCATCGCCATGGCAGGAACCTGAAAACATATCGACTTACCGCCACCTGTCGGCAAAAGCGCAAGCGTGTCGTGACCTTCGATGACGGAATCAACGATGTCTTCCTGCATCGGACGAAACGACGGGTAACCCCAGTATTTCACCAAAACCGATCGCGTCAAGTCACTCATTCAACTATTTTTTTGCAAAGATAACAATTATTTGCAAAATTTTCGTATTTTTGCGCCCGATTTTTTTAAAAAATAAGCAGATGACAAGTATTCGTAATGTTGCAATTATCGCTCACGTTGACCATGGAAAGACCACTTTGGTGGATAGAATCCTGTATCAGTCAAAGCTTTTCAGAGATGATAAGGATAATGGAGATTTGATTTTGGATAACAACGACCTTGAGCGTGAACGAGGTATCACCATCTTGTCGAAAAACGTTTCTGTGCGTTACAAAGATGTGAAAATCAACATTATTGATACTCCTGGCCACAGCGATTTCGGTGGAGAGGTGGAGCGTGTCCTTAACATGGCGGACGGCGTTCTTCTTCTCGTCGACGCTTTCGAAGGCCCAATGCCGCAAACACGTTTCGTGCTTGAAAAAGCTATCCAGCTCGGACTGAAGCCAATCGTGGTGGTGAATAAAGTTGACAAGCCTAACTGCACACCAGAGGAGACACAGGAAGCCGTCTTCGACCTCATGTATAATCTCGGCGCTAACGACGATCAGCTCGATTTCCCGACAGTGTTCGGATCTTCAAAACAAGGTTGGATGTCGGATCACTGGACACATGTCACAAACGATGTGTCATATCTTTTGGATGTGATTATCAACACTATTCCTGAAGCTAAATACGAAGAGGGAACGCCTCAGATGCTTATCACTTCACTCGACTACAGTTCATATGTCGGACGTATCGCGGTGGGTCGTCTGAAACGCGGTATCCTCCAGGCTGGCATGAACGTCTCGTTGGTGAAACGCGACGGCTCGATCGAAAAAAACCAGATCAAGGAATTATACACCTTCGAAGGTCTCGGCAAAGAGAGAACGAAAAAGCCTGTGATGGCTGGCGATATCGTTGCTGTGATGGGTCTTGAGAACTTTGAGATCGGTGACACTGTCGCCGACTTCGAAAATCCGGAAGCATTGCCTCCAATCCATGTCGATGAGCCTACGATGAGTATGCTGTTCACTATAAACAACTCACCATTCTTCGGAAAAGAAGGGAAATTCGTCACATCACGTCACTTGCGCGAGCGTCTTTACAGAGAGACTGAGAAAAACCTTGCTTTGCGCGTCGAAGACACCGATTCTCCGGATTCGTTGATGGTTTACGGACGTGGTATCCTTCACCTTAGTATCTTGGTTGAGACGATGCGCCGTGAAGGTTATGAGTTCCAGATTGGTCAGCCGAAGGTTCTTTTGAAGGAAATTGACGGTAAGAAATGCGAGCCTATCGAGGTGATGAACGTTCAGGTTCCTGAAAACTTCGCAGGTCGCGTCATCGAGCTTGCGTCACAGCATAAAGGCGAGATGACGAACATGTCACCTAAGGGCGACCGAATGAACCTCGACTTCGACATCCCGGCGAGAGGTCTTATCGGCTTGCGTAGCGCTATGCTTACAGCAACAGAAGGTGAAGCGGTGATGTCGCATCGTTTCAAGGATTACGAGCCTTGGAAAGGCGAGATGGATAATCATGAAGTGGGTGCGCTTATTGCGATGGAGACAGGAACAGCAGTGCCTTACGCTTTGTGGAAACTTCAAGACCGTGGTAAGTTCTTCGTCCAACCCAACGAAGACGTATACATGGGTGAGGTCATCGGTGAGAACACACGTTCAAACGATATCGTGTTGAATATCAACAAGACCAAGCATTTGACCAACGTCCGTGCCTCTGGTTCAGACGATAAGATAGTGCTCATCCCGCCAGTAAGAATGTCGCTTGAGGAATACATGGAATACATCCGCGACGACGAATATCTCGAGGTGACTCCAAAGAGCTTACGTCTGCGTAAAATCATCCTCGACGAAATAGAGAGGAAGAGAAGCGGCAGAAAGAGCGAGGAGATAGACTAATCGGAAATATCATATTTATCGGCTAACATAGCCAAGAGGGCATCGGATTGATTCATGAATTCGATGCCTTTTTCTTCCCAGTCGGGCAGGGTGTAGGCATCCTGACCGCGGCTGTTGTCAATGTCAATCAGATATTGCGCTGACGCTTGCTCCAGTTGTATGAACATCGGGCGCATCTTGTGGCAGACGGCCTGCGCCTTCGTAAAATCGTGTTCTGTGATGGCGTCGTTGAGCGTGACGAGATTGTCGGAAGTGGTGTCCACAAAAGCTTTTAAGATTTCACGGATGGCATTGCTGTCGTTGGCGAACATAGTGCAAAGCTGCGGAAAATCTTCTGAAAACTCACATTTGTCGTTTTCAGTTTCAATCCAGTTGTTATCGAGAAGCTTAGCTAACGTCTTGATACTGAAAGGTTTTTTAATATATCCGTCGAAGCCTTCGTTGATGGCATATTTCTCTGAATACTCGTCACGGGCTGTCATAAGGACGACTTTTTTGTCTTTGTCGATGGATTTTATTGTTTTTAGCACGTCATTGCCGGAGAAAGTACCCATTTCGCGGTCGGTGAGGACCAAATCGTATTTGTTGAGCTCGTTGAGATACTTATTGAACTCGATATAGGAACGGCAAATGTCGGAATTGTGCCCGATTTTGTTTAACATGGCACAAATGACGGCGAGAAGACTGTTGTCGTCGTCGACGAGAAGTATGTTGAGTTTTTTATTTGATGTAATTACTTGATTATCAGAAATTGAAGGCTTCGCTTCTCCTTTTTTATCTACGACTTTAACAGGTATTGAAATCTCAAAATGACTGCCTTTTTCGAGTTCCGACATCACTTTTATGTTGCCTCCAAGAAGCTCAAGCAGTCCTTTTACAACGAAAAGACCGAAGCCGTTGCCTTCGGCGAGTCCAGGATTGTTGTCGGCCTTGCTGAATGGCTTAAACATTTCTTCAATTTTCTCTTCAGGTATGCCTATGCCTTGGTCTATTACGTTGAAAACCAGCTTGTTATTTATTAAATAGACTCCATAATGCACTTCGCCGTCGATGGTGTATTTCAAAGCGTTGGAAAGGATGTTACTTACCACTTGCTTGATTTTCAACGCATCGGAATTGATGTAAAGGTCATTGGCGATGTTTTTATGATAGAAAAATTTCAACTGTTTGTTTTCCGCGATAGGTTTGAACATGGCGGCGAGCTGATCGCAAAGTTCCGAGACATTGAAATCGGTGCGTTTTACAGACTGCTTACCTTGTTCAAGACTTGAAAAATCAAGTAAATTCGATAGGAGAGACAGTATGTGTTGCGATGAATATTTCATCGAGTTAAGCCTCTGCATGTCTTCGTCTTTAGGATTTTCCATCTGCATCAGTTCGATATAACCGACAACTGATGAAAGCGGTGCTTTGATGTCGTGCGAAACGGAAAGGAGTAGCTTGTGACGGCTCTCCATGATTTCCTCGGTGCGCTTTTGTGCCTCTTCAGTGGCTTTTCTTGCTTTTGAAACTTTATGTATATCTTTGAAAATCAGGAATATAAAAACTAAAATGCATATCAGAGAAAAAGCTCCTCCGTATGTTGAGTATTCCATATTGCGCTGAATTAGAGACTCGCTTTTCTGAATCTCTTCCATAACCGAACTCAATGTCTGTTGGTGGAGGACGATGAGAAGTCCGGAAATTTCTTCTGAAATTTTTTGGTCAGATTCAATGAAAATCTGATATTGTTTCTCAACGGCTTTAAGTCGTTCTATGTACTCTTGTTTGCCTTTATCTGTGTAAAGCTTGATATCTTTCATGATATCTATGCTGTCGTCAGAGTCGTCGGTTATGGTGTCGAAAGTGGTTGTTGAGACTAAAATAATGCTGTCTCGAGGCGTCTCTGACGAGAAAACGCGTTGGAAAAATGACTTTTTCTCGGCTTTATGAACGATGGTGTCTTGCTTCGTGACCGCCACAATCTTCGTTTTTTTCTCCGGCTTGTAGTTAGTGATGAGTTTGTAAATCTCGTCGTAAGGGTTGAAAAGGTCGTATTGGTGCGTTATCCTCTTGATGATGTTTTCCTTGCGTTTCAACAAACTCACAATATCGTTGAGAATCGCCTTGTTTTTTTCATCGTTGTTTGAATAGAAAATGATGGAGTCCTTGATGCTTGACACCATTTTCAGGTTGTTCTTAAAATCAAGCAAATGCTTTTGCTTTCCAGAAAAGGAGTAGAGTTGGGCGTCGGATTGTGTCTCGTTGACTTTCTTAATCAAGTCGTTGGTCAAGTCTAAGACTTTTTCGTTTTTATAGATGTTAACTCGTTGATTAAGAATGGATTTTTGAAGATTGGAAATGTAATAAATAACGGCGCCGCAAAGAGCTGTCGCAACGAAATAAATTACCAGCGCTTCCCAACGGACGCGGCTTTCGTAATGTTTTCTATATCTGAATCGCTCTCTCATCGTGACAAAATTACTAAAAAAAACTTTGATTTTGGAAATATTTTATAATTTTGCAGTATTAATTTTGTATGAAATATGAAAAAGCTCTTGATTTTAGCGCTCAGCGCGATGATTTTAATTGGTTGTACAAAGAAAAAAGAGGTTAAACTTATGAATGTCAATGATTTTAACACTGAAGTTGATGGCAAGAAAGTGTCGCTTTACACTTTGAAAAATGGCTTTTTAACCATTCAGGTCACAAACTACGGCGGTCGTGTTGTGTCGCTGTGGATGCCTGATCGTAATGGAAGTTTTGAGAATATTGTGCTCGGATACGATAATATTGACAGTTATATTAATAATAAAGGTGAGAGATACCTCGGCGCTGTTGTCGGACGTTGCGCCAATCGTATCGGTAATGGCTCGTTCACGCTTGATGGTAAGAAATATGAGCTTTATAAAAATGATGGCGACAATACGCTTCACGGCGGTGAGTTCGGCGTCGACAGAGTGGTTTGGGATGTTCAGTCTGTGACTGATAACGCGATAGTCCTTCATGTGCTCCTCCCAGACGGATTGGACGGTTTCCCAGGCAATCTCGATATCACCATGACTTACACCTTGACTCCTGAAAACGAGTTCCGTGTTGATTATCTGGCCACAACAGACGCTTCTACGGTCTGCAACCTTTCGCATCACTCATTTTTCAACTTGAAAGGCGAGGGCAACGGCACAATTCTCGACCATGAGATGATGATTAATGGAAAATTAATCACTGTAATCGATAAAAACCTCATCCCAACGGGTAATTTCATTCCGGTTAAAGGCACTCCGATGGATTTCATGCAGGAGAAACCTATCGGACGCGATATCAAAGCTTATCATCCGCAGATGGAAAATGGCGGTGGCTATGATTTCAACTGGGTGTTGAACAAACCTATCGGAAAAATTGGATTGGCAGCGTCAGTTCGTGAGCCTGAATCGGGTAGAATAATGGAAGTGCTGACAGACCAACTTGGAATGCAGTTTTACAGCGGCAATTTCTTCGATGTCAAATACTTGGCATTTGCTCTTGAAACACAACAATTCCCAGATGCTATCAATCAGCCTAATTTCCCAAGCGTGGTGTTAAGACCTGGCGAGGAGTATCATCACACCTGCATCTATCGTTTTTCTATTAAATAGTTAAATAGTCTTGTCGATTTTCCAAGAGAACGCTCTCAAACCCAATTCTGGTGTTTGAAGGTCGTGTTGGTTCAGTGCGTGCATTATGTTATCAACTTTGTCGTCGTCGACGAAGGTTAACATGGCATCGTTGAATGTCGGCCATGTATGGTTACCATAATGAGCTTCGCCTGTATTTGAACCTCTTCCTGTTATCTCGTTCCATTTGGTGAATCCGCGAACTCCTTGTTTTTCAAGGAGTTCGGAGATTTCTTCGTAATATGCCTGATTGTAGGCGATGAATATTGCTGTCATGTTTGTTCTTTTTTAGTTAGCTAATGCGAGTTCTGCTGCTTTTCTTTCCTGACGTCTTCTTCTTCTGGAGATGAAGATGGCGTATGCTGTCGGGATGATCACGAGGGTGATGAGGGTTGACACCGACAAGCCCCATGCCACAACGACGCCGAGGCCGTTCCACATCTCAGCGCCTTCACCGTTGCCGATAGCCATAGGAATCATACCGAGGACGGTGGTGAGCGTAGTCATGAGGATAGGACGCAGACGTTGGCGCGATGCTGTGACAACAGATTCGTTGATACCCATGCCACGTTCGAGACAGAGACGGGTGTAGTCGATGAGCACGATACCGTTTTTCACCACGATACCCATCAAAATCATGACACCGATGAGTGACATGACGCCGAGAGCCATTCCGTGAACCTTCAATCCGATGAGCACGCCTGTGATGGCAAACGGCACCGAGAACATGATGACGAACGGGTCGAGCAACGACTCAAACTGTGACGCCATTACAACGTAAACCAAGATAATGATGAGGATGATGAGCGTGAACATGTCTTTGAACGCGTCTTGCTGGTCTTCGTAGTCGCCTGAGATTTTTACCAAGAACTCAGATGGCACTTCAGCTTTGTCGATTAACTCCTGTGACACCTCCACAGCGTCGCTCAAAGCGTAACCTTTAGCCACGATACCAGTGATTGTGATTAAACGCTCACGGTCTTTACGTTCGATGGTAGGAGGGGTCTGACCTTCAACGATTTTAGCCACCTCGCTGAGGCGCACCGCCTGTCCTGATGAGCCGTAAAGCACGATGTTCTCAATGTCTTCAATGCTTGTACGGAACTCTGGAGCGTAACGAACGCGGATGTTGTATTCGTCACCGTCTTCGCGGAACAGTGTCATGATTGAACCGTTGATGCGGTTTCTCACATATTGCGATGCGGTCGTAATGTTGATACCGTTGAGCATCAGCTTCTCGCGGTCGAAATCGACGTGAATCTCAGGAGTGTATTCGTCACGGCTGATGAGAACCTGTGAAATTTCAGTTCTCTCTCTCATACCTGCAGCGATATTCTGTGCAATCTTGTCGGAAGTGAAGAAGTCGTAGCCGTAGATCTCCACTTTGACGCCTGAAGTGGAACCCATGCCAGTGCCTTCAGATACGTTGTATTTCTTAATCAAGGCGTTGTTCTTCAGGTCTTTACGGATATATTCGGCTATCTCCTGAGTGCTTCTCTTACGATTTTCCTTACTGCCGAGGTTCATATACATGGCGATGATATGTGTACCGTTGCTTTGCATTGAGGCAAAGGCGTTATCCTCGTCGGCGACGCCATAACGGTAGTTTATCATGTATGTCTCAGGGACTTCTCTCATATATTTCTCGGCAAGCTCAGCGCCAAGCTGACCGGTGATGTCTTCCTGAGTACCTACAGGCAACTCGATGTTTATGGTTAAACGTCCCTGATCCATGCTCGGCATGTACTCCGTCTTCATATTCGGTAACGTCAATAATAATGTCAAAACGAAAATCAGGACAGAGATCATAAGCGTTAGAGCGCGGTGTGTGACAGCCCAGTTGATGAGGCGACCGTATCCTGAACTCAAAGCGTCGAGGCCTTTATTAATAGGTGTGAATATGATTTTGTGCCATGTGTGTGTTTGCGCGTTTCTCTTCAACATCTTAGAACACATCATAGGTACTAATGTTAGAGCCGCTGATGTTGACACAATCATGATGATACTGACAATCCATCCCAACTGGTTGAAGAACACGCCCACAGCGCCCTTAATCATTGTCAGAGGCAAGAACACCGCCAACATTGTGAGGGTAGAGGCGATAACAGAGATTGACACCTCTTGCGTAGCATGAACAGCCGCTTCTTTAGGTTTCGCTCCCCTGTCGATATGCGAGGTTATGTTTTCCAAAACCACAATAGCATCGTCGACGACCATACCGATAGCAATAGTCAAAGCACTCATTGAGATGATATTCAAGGTGTTGCCGGTCGCGAACAGGTAGATGACAGATGCCACCAACGAGATTGGGATAGAAAGCACGATGATGACGGTGGCTCTCCATCTTCCGAGGAAGATAAACACAACCAACATAACCACGATGAAAGTGATGAAAATGGTCTCTTTCAACGAGTTGATGGTGTTGTTGATGTTTTCGCTGGAGTCCATGATGAATTTGAGATTAACGTCGGAAGGAAGCGTCTTCTCTATTTTAGCTAACTCTTTCCTTACACCTTTTGCAACTCTTACTGAGTTTGCGTCGGTTTGCTTCTGGATGGTAACCATAGCGCCTTGGATGCCGTTGGAGAACACCTTCTGCAGACGTTCTTGTTCGCCGTCATGAATGCTGGCGATATCTTTAAGATAAATAGGTGCGCCGTTGTATGATCCGACAACCACATCAAACATCTCTCTTGCCGACTTGAATTCTTTTTCCACGCGTACTGCGTAAGTGTTTGAGCCGATGTCGATGTTTCCGGCAGGAGTGTTCTTGTTTTCGTAGGCCAGAGCTTGTGAAATCTGCTCCACAGTGAGGTTGTAGGCTTCAAGTTTGTTAGGGTCGACGAAAACCTGAATCTCACGTTTCGGAGCGCCGGAAACAGAAACGGTACCAACGCCTGAAACACGCGCCAACGGGGTAGCCACCTTGTCGTCGAGAATCTTGTCAAGGCTTGAGATACTTTCCTTTGCTGTGGCAGAAAGCATGATAATCGGGATGTCTTCCATGCTGAACTTGAAGATGGTAGGGTTACCGGCTCCGTCGGGGAGGTACTGCCTTACCATATCGATCTTGTCTCGCACGTTGTTTGTGGCGTCTTCAATGTCGATGCCGTATTCAAACTGAAGCGTGATGACAGAGATGTTTTCTTTCGACGAAGACGTGAGGTGCTTCAAGTTGCTCACTCCGTTGAGGGTGTTCTCCATCGTCTTCGTGATGTTTGTCTCGATATCTTCCGCACTCGCGCCTGAATATGACGTCATAACCATGATGGTGTTGGTTCCCATATCAGGCAACAGGTTGATAGACAACTTGCTTAGCGCGAAAACACCCAGAATCGCCACCGTGATGAAAACCAACGATACCGTTACCGGATGGTTTACTGATGATCTGTATATACTCATGATTTCCTTCTTTTACAAAATTATTTTACAATATCAACAGTGATGCCGTTCTTTAATCTGGTCTGACCTGTCACAACGACTGTTGCATTGTCGTCAATACCGCTTAAAATCTCGTATCTGTTGCCCATTCTGCGGCCGAGTTCCACAATAGTGTATGAAACAGTCCCATCAGGATTGACGATATAAACGTACTGCTCGCCTGAGCCTATTTGCTTCATGACTGCTCTGTCAGGAATCACGACGTTGAAATTGTCACCGTAGTTCACTGTCACGCGGGCAAACATACCTGGACGTAAAGTGAGGTCTTTATTCATAAACTTAACCTCGACAGGGAAGGTGTGCGTCACTGAGTTGATGGTAGGGTAGATGAGGCTTACAACGCCTTTAAACACCTGCTGATCTCCGTAAGCGTCGGTGGTGATGTCGACTTCCATACCTTTTTTAATTTGTGAATATTTGCTCTCAGGGATGTTGATGAGCATCTTCACTGGATTCAGTTTCTGAATCACAAACAGAGGCTGTGCCATGGCATACATGTCGCCTTCGTCGTAGTTGCGGGCTGTGACGACACCCGAGATAGGGCTTTTCAGAATGGTGTTTTCCAAAAGATTCTTGTAGGTTCTCTGAGAAACGTCATATTTTAAAGTCATAGCTTCGTAATCCGACTGTGAGGCGGCGCCAATCTCGTGAAGTTGTTGTATACGACCGAATTCTATTGAGTCGTTTATCAACTGAAGTCTTGCTTTCTCAAGATTTACCTCGTCCATCATGGCGAGCTTCTGACCTGCTTCCACCTTGTCGCCAATCTCCACATAAATCTTGCTGATACGTGCGGAAGACTGCGGCGCGATGTTGTTGGCGATGTCAGCCTCAATTATAGTAGGGTAAACCGAGAGCTGTGAAACGTATTCAGCGTTGACTGTGACGGCGGTTACTTTAGGATTTTCCTCTACTGCCTGTTGTGTGTTCTGATCGTTTTGTCCGCATGACATCAAAACGATGGCGGCTGAAGCGATTAATAATGTGTTGAATCTTTTCATTGTATTTAGTTTTTTATTTTTCTGAATTATATTCGTTTCCTACGAGTTCTTCGACAGAAGCCTTGGTTATCATAAAGCTGTACACTGCCTGACTCATAACGAGCTGAGCCTGCACTAATGCCAGCTGAGCGTCGTTTAGCTCAAGAAGAGTGGCTTTGCCGAGTTCGTACATCTTCTCAGCGATGTCGTAGCTTTTCTGTGCCATCTCGACTGTCGACTCAGCGGCAGCATAATTCTTCATGGATGTAACCATCTGATTGTCATAGTTTTTCAATGCCACATTAAGGTTACGCTTCGTGTCTTCAATGTTGAGTTTCAGGATGTCCTGCGACGCTTTGTATTGGCGCACGCTGTTTCTTGTAGCCATACCATTAAATATAGGTATGTTGAGGCTGAGGCCAGCCACTGAGTAAGGATTCCAATTGAAATTGAAATCATCGCCCATAGCGATATATGAATATGAGAATGTCGCTGCCAACGTCGGTATGTGCTGATATTTCGTCATCTTGATTGTGCGCTCGAGTTGCTTGCTCTGAAGCTCCAATTGTGCCAATGTCGTGTTGTTTTCAAGATTTATGTTGTCGCCAGATAGTTTGTACGACATCATATCGCTCTTATATTGATCTATTGTGCCCTCGACGCCGATTTTTGTCTCCAAATCGATGCCCATTACCGCTTTGAGTTGCCAGATGGCGAGGTCGATGGCGGCTGATGAACTGAATAAGTTTGGCTCGGCGTTTTTCACGTTGACTTGAGCTCTGAGGTATTCATATTCTGAGGTCTTGCCGGCGTTGTAGTTGTACTCTGTGCGTTCGAGGTTTTTTGCCGCGTTTTCGTAAACGGTTTTGTAGACGTCAAAAACCTGTTGGGCGAGGAGCACTGCGTAAAATGCTTGCTTTACTTGCGTAACTTTCGAAATCTTTGATGAACGTGCTTGCTCTACAGCTAACTCCACATCCAAGGCCGAAAGTTTCAGCGACTGCCATACCTGTGCGTTGATGAGCGGCATTGATGCGTTGAGGCCTGCGTTGACGTTGTTCCAGGTACCCATCTCAAATTCATTGCCGTTGAAAACGACTTTTTGTTTTTTCAGCGTGCGTTGATAGTTTCCGGATATACTGATGTTAGGATAGATGGCGGAATAGGCGCCTTTCTTAGCATATCCTGTTTTCTTAATGGTGAGATCCGCAATCTTGATGGTGTTGCTTTCCTCCAAAGCGATTTTTATTGCACTGTCCAAACTGATGATGATGGAGTCTTGCGCTTGTTGAGCGTGCGCCAAACCACATGTCATAAGCATTGCCAGACAAAAAACCGGAATTAAAATACTTTTAATCTTGAACATTTTATGGTTATTTTTTATTTTTTTTCCTAATTGTTAATGATTTGCAAAAATAGTGTTTTTTCTGCAAACATATTTAAATGTAATGGTATTTTCAACCGCTTTTTTGGTCGTTTCAACGTGAGAAAAGAGCAGTTCAGTTTATTTGCCGATGCAAAATCTTCCAAAAATGTTCCCTAAGACCTCGCTGTTGGTCACTTCACCGGTTATGCTTCCGATGTAATACAACGCTTGACGCAAGTCTTGCGCCAACAAATCGGCAGATAGCTTGTCATCCATGCCTTTTTTAACTTGCTCGAGGCTCTCTTTTGCATGTGTCAAAGCCTCGAAATGCCTAATATTAGCCACAAGCGTGGTGCTGCCGTCAATATTTGGCAAAGTTGTACAATGATGAATATTTTGCTTCAAACCATCGACATCTTCCTGATTTTTTGCCGAGATATAAGAGAATGTCATCAATTCGCGGATGTCGTATAAATCCATTCCGGTGATGCTGTAACAATATTCATCGGTCATATAACCGCCATAATTCTCAATGTTTTTCTCAAAAGTCGGTTTCATATAATCGATGTAATCATCGTTTAAGGTAAACATTGTTGCGACATCCATGATGTCTTGTTTGTTGACTATAATTAACAGCTTCTGTTTCAGCACGTTAACATGAGAAACTATGGTTTTCCATGCCTCGATTATCTTTTTTACCGACTTCGTTCCATCGAGCATTCCAATCACGATATCGGCTTCAGAGATCTTTTTGAAAGTGCGCTCAATGCCAATCTTTTCAATGGTTTCCGATGTCTCGCGTATGCCGGCTGTGTCGATGAAACGGTACATCAAGCCATCAATATTGAATGTTTCCTCGATAGTGTCGCGTGTCGTTCCTTCAATATCGCTCACTATAGCCCGTTCTTCACCTAAAATGGCGTTTAGAAGCGTGCTTTTCCCAGTGTTTGTCTCTCCGACGATAGCCACAGGAATGCCGTTTTTTATGGCGTTACCCATTCTAAATGAATCGGTTAGCTTTCCGATATGCTTCAAAGCGGTGTTAAGCAGTTCGTAAAGTTTGGTACGGTCGGCAAACTCCACATCTTCTTCCGAAAAGTCAAGTTCAAGCTCCAAAAGTGATGTCAAGTCGACCAATTTAGACCGTAAATCACGAAGTTCGTTGGAGAAACCGCCTTTCAGTTGGTTCACAGCGATTCTGTGCTCCGCCTCATTTTGAGATGCTATAAGGTCTGCTACGGCTTCAGCCTGCGCCAAATCAAATTTGTCGTTAATAAACGCTCTCTTAGAAAATTCTCCAGGTTTCGCTAATCTGCATCCTCTGACGACAAGGAGCTCCAATATCTTTTGCTGAATGAAAACCGAGCCATGACAGCTTATTTCGACAGAGTCTTCGCCGGTGTAGGAATGAGGCGCTTTGAAAAATGTTATGAGCACATCGTCAACCATCGGCTTGTCGTCTTTAATCGGGTCGAAAATCTCGCCGTAATACGCCTTGTTTGGCTCTATATCGTTGATATCCAGTTGTTTACCTTTTTTTCTAAAGATAAACAATGCTATTTTATGACTTTCTGCGCCCGAAAGTCTGATAACCGCGATGGCTCCAACTCCTGAAGCTGTCGAGACCGCACAAATAGTGTCGTTTTTGCTCATGTCAATCCATATTTAAATATTGTTCCACTTGTCCTGCCTTGATGCGTTTTGCAATAATTTTCTTCTGATTATCAAGAAGATAAATCATAGGAGTGGTCTGAATATCGTACAAAGACAGTAAATTTTCTTTTATTCCGGAGTGAACCTCAACGGGGAAAATGGTCATTTCAGGATGCCTCATCCTAATCTCTTCCAAAATACGTCCTTCCTGCGCGCATTTCTGACATGTCTCGTCATAGAAAACCAATGCAATATATTGAGCGTTAACAGAATATAAGTTTCCTATTTCTGGAATTTTTGCTCCTAATTTAAGATTTTCAAGATAATTTGCGCGGTCGGCCATCAAGTTGATGATGCTTTCCGATACATTTTCCAATTCTAATTTCAAAAAATATTTATCGACAAGATGAATGTAAACATCGTCCAAATTCATGTAATTAGGCGAATAATACGTTCTGTAGAAATGCCAGATCAAATAATCGCGCACCTCAATGCAATCGCCAGCGCGCGAAATCAGGTAATCGATGGCCTTGTTAATCGTGTCGGAATCAATAGGAATGTATTTGAAATATGTTTCTAACTTATTGTCTATCAAAGGATAGGTTAGAATTCTTCCGTCGTTTAGCTGAAAATCATCCCAATAATCTTTCAAGCCATGTCGCTTTAATGAATTGATGAAAACATTGATAAAAGCGTCTTTTTTCTTGATCTTCATTGATTCCTCAAACGCGCTCAAATCTTTCTTCAACGAGTCGATTTTTTTGTAATTGTCGGGAAAATATCCTTTTTCGTTCTCCAAAGCGGCGATATTCATGTCGTATTGCCTCACTTTTGCCATCAACTTGAAATAAATTTCTGTTTCTTTACCGCCTTTTACTTTTGCAGAGTTTAAATCTTCCAAATCGTTGATTGTCAATGAAAAACTTTGGTCTTTGCCAATCAAAACCTCTATCAAGGGTAAGTTGTTTTCATTAGTCAGGAGGTAAATCCCTTGCGGAAATTTTTCTTTGTTTTTAATACGAATTATGCTTTTTTCAGGAACCAAAGTGTCGATAATTGTGGTCTTACTTCCTCTATATTTATAAAGGTGATAAATGCTATCTTGCTGATTATCAATTGTGATTTTGATATCAACCTGTGACATTCCAAATATCGGAATAATCAAAACAAATGCTAATATTATCTTTCTTGTCAGCGAAGCGTTTATCTTCATGATTTTGTTAAGATTGTCAAAATTTTTGCAAAAATAATGAAAATCATGTCTCATGTCAAAATATTTTGTATCTTTGTATGTCTAAAAATTCAAAAAATATGAGACCTGTTTTTAAAATAAACATCCATTTAGTTTTCTGCTTAGCTGTTGGTATTCAGTTAATTAACTCCTTTGTCGCTGTGGGACAGGAGATAAAAGAACTTCGTGTCGCGTTTTGGAATTTTGAAAATTTCTTTGATCCGTTTGTCGACTCCACGCGTGTTTACAATGAATTCACCGAAGGCGGCGGCCAACACTGGACAAAATCGCGATTTTACAAGAAACGAAATAATCTTTACAAAGCGATTCTTGCCATCTCAGAAAACGAACCATTGGCAATTCTCGGCATTGCGGAGATTGAAAATCAATATGTTTTGAATTCTTTGTTCAATCAAACACCACTGAAATCGCACAATTATCGCATTGTTCATTACGAAGGTGACGACAAACGAGGAATAGATGTGGCGTTGGTTTATTGTATAGACAAGTTGCAACTCATTTATACTGAGCCTGTTAAGGTGCAAAATCCGAATAATCCGAGATATAAGACACGCGATATATTGTACGCCAAGTTTTTCGACAGGCGAGGGGACACATTGCATGTTTTTGTCAATCACTGGCCGTCGCGTTATGGTGGTGAAAGAGAGACAATCAAACTGCGTGCATTGGCTGCTAACACATTGAGGCACAAGGTTGATTCGATTGCTTTTTTGCATCAGACGATACCCAAAATCATCATCATGGGTGATTTTAACGACACACCTGAAGACCCAAGTATCAGCAAGGTCCTGATAAAAGATGATGTTCTTGTAAATCTGTTCACTGATGGCAAGAGCCTTGGTTTTGAAGGCACGCTGAAGCATCAGTACAATTGGCAGATTTTCGATCAAATCATTGTTTCTAAATCATTGATTGACAATGATAAAGGTTTGTTATACAAAAATAACAGCGCTCGAATCTTCCATGGGGAGTTCCTTTTTGAGAAAGACGAGTCGTTTGGTGGAGTGAAACTTTTTAGAACGTACGTCGGCCCGAAATACTTTGGCGGTTACAGTGATCATCTGCCAGTGTATATCGACTTGATATTCAGGTGATTAACCGCGTTTGCAGATATTTTTGAAATCACAGAAACTGCAGTTTTTAACGTTTTCAGTTTGTGTGAACGGGATGTCTTTGTCGTAAAGTTCAGTTAAAAAGTCATTGAAGTACTTGTCACAAGTCTTTTTGAATGACTTGCTCAAATCGAGTAACTCATTGATTTCCAGATTATAAACCCCATGGCTGAGTTTCTGGAACCCGATGATGCTTGGGCATACCGTGTCTGGGTCAGTCTTTGGATTATCGTTCAGATAAAGGTATTTGTACATCAACAACTGTATCGATTTCTCGGCCATATCAGTGATTCCATCAACTTTATCGCTGATTTTCAAGTCGTAAGGGTTGACTTTGCCGGTTTTGTAGTCGATAATTCTTATTTCGCCATTAACTTTGTCAATACGGTCCGCTTTACCGTACAATTCAATATTATGTCCTTGAAAATCAATGTATTTCTTGAGTTCTTTTTCGGTGCTAATGATAGACATTTGATTACCATCTTCGATGAATTTGCGTTCATTTTTAATGAAATCAGCCAGCATTTTGTTGATTACAATTTTACTCAGGCAGTTGAATCCGCTGTCGGGCAAGCCGTCGCTGAACTTATTGTCAATCAATGATTTATGATAACATTTATCAAACTGATTTTTGTACATTTCATCGAACAGCTGAAGCGAAATGATCTCATCTTCTTTGAAGAGTTTGTAAAAATGTTCAAGGGTGCCGTGAATTATGCTTCCCACAACATTAACCTGGATTTCCTCATCTGGCGATTTGTCTTCAATTTTCTCCACATGTTTCCAGTAAAACTGTAGCGGACATCTTACGTATGCGCCGATTGAAGTAGGAGAGAGACGTTGAATTTTGTTTAATGTCCCGTCCGTCTTTTTTACAACTATCTTACTTTCTAAATTCTTGATTATAGGATTTTTATATTGCTTATATTCAAGTTTTACTTTAATATTTTTTTTTGCATATTCATACTCCAATTGTCTGACAAAACGGCTTGGTTCGCCCATTCCTGAGCCTGCCGAATCGGCCAAATTGTTATAGTACAAATTTATGTTTTTAGCATTCTGCAAAAGTCGGTAGAAGTGGTATGAATAAACGGCCTGTTGCTGATCGTATGTCGGCAAGCCGTAAGCTTTGCGTAAGTCGAACGGAATCAAGCTATTGTTGTTTTTGTTTTGAGGCAATACGCCTTCATTCACGCTCAAGAAGTGAATGGTGTCAAAATCAAGGTTTCGAGTTTCGAGCAATCCCATGATTTGCAGGCCCTCTTTATCGCCCTGCAAATTGATCGACATCTGACTGGCGACCTGAGCATAAAGCATCTGTAAATCAAGGATTTTGATAAATTTTGAGTACTTGTTAAGTAGCAAATCAATTCGATTTACAATCCTTCCGGCTACGCTTATTTGATTTCTGACAAAATTGTCGTCTTTGCCAAGTTTTGTCATTGAAACAAGCAATATATCCTTTAAGGAATTGAGGCATTCTTTGGTGTTATTCCATTTTTTTGTAGCAAGATTCAGGATGTCATGGAGCGCCTTATATTCTTCGAACTGTTTCAAATCCGATTTTTTGAAATAATAAACCGAATTCTTAGCCATATTCATAAGCCAAGCATTAAGTTTGTTGTATTCCAAGCCTTTGAAAATCAGCTTGATAAAGTCGGAATTACAGAAACGGATGAATGTCCAAAGGTAGTTTTTATTCTCTTCGTCGGAAAGCGTATTCTGATACCTAAACAGTTGATCTACAAAGTGATAGACGATAGTTTTGTCAAACGGATAGCCCATTGTCACTTGAATGTTACCACAAGATTCCGGAATCGAGTTCAGCACAGGTATCAACAGCGACTCATCCGCCAAAACTATCACTCTTCTTTTATCCTCCTTATCCTTTTCTAACATCAACTGCAAAGCATTGGTCTGCACCGCATTGCCCGAAACGCTGACAATGTTTATGCGCTTTTCTTGGGTTAAAAAGCTGTCGTCAATGAAGTTCTTTTCAATATTCGGATGTTTTTTGAAGAATTTTCTTGCAAAAAAACCGGCTTCTTGTTTCTCGTCCTCGAAATAGTAACGATCTAAGTCCCAGAGCATCACTGCGTTACCACTTTCAACCATACGCACGATTATATTCTCTTCGGTGGTGGTCAGAGCGTTGAAACCGGCGAAAATAATTTTGCGACCTCGAGTACATTTCTTCAGAGTGGCATCGTCAAATGAAGCTATCTTCTTGGTTATCAAGCCATAATAACCCTGTCCATTTTTTTGAAGAGTATTGCAAAGATTGTTGTAATAGGATAGGAGAGAACCGAAGAACTTCAGATAATTCGATTCCACACTGCTTTCGAGGCTGAGATTCCATTCTTCAATCTCCTTTGCGTCCTTCAAATGTGCAAAAAGATTTTCAGCATTCACGCCATATTGGTCGATTTCGTCAAAATCCTTAGCCATCTGTGCGGCATAGGGGAAAAACTCCTGATTCATTTTGATAATTTCGAAGATAATTTCAATATTATCAATGAGTTGCAAACCGCTCCATTCTTCCATGGCTTGCTGAATTGAGAGTATTTGCGGCACCCAGAAATTGGTTTTTATAGTCTTCGCGAGTTCGGTTCTTAACTGCAAAGCGGCGCGTTTGTTCGGGAAAACAATGGTTATGTTCTCCTTCGTCAAATTGTAATGACTTGTAATATAATCACTTATCTTTTTGATGAAAGCCATAACTCCGCGTTTTTCAGTTGTTCCTGTGTTCCCAAATCAAACCAGTATTCAGGATGTATTAGTTTTGACGTAACTCTATGATTTTCAGCGATTTTTTGATATAATCCGAAGACGTAGCAAGGTTTTACTTCAAAATCTTTGAAATATTGAGGTTTGAAAAGGTGTATTCCGCTGAATGACAATAATTTACAGTCATTTGGAATGGTGCCGTTGCCGTCATAATCGTTAGTTTCGTTATTAAAACGGCCGAGGAAATTGTTGTTGCTGTCGAACACTAATTTGCGTTTGCTGTTACGCTCTTGGGTTAGTAGCCATGCAGCGTCGTCACTTTTGCAGAAATCGTTGTAAAACCCTTTTAAATCGACATTTGTGAGCACGTCAACGTTATGGACGAGAACTGCCTCGCTTTGAGCGAAATAGGGCAGAGCCTGCAAGATGGCGCCACCGGTGTCCATCAGGAGCGGGCGCTCGTCGGAAATCTCTATGTTGACGTCATTTCGACATTTTAAATACTCTATAATCTGCTCTCCAAAATGGTGAATATTGATAACAATATGATTAAAATCCTGCTTTATCAATTCTTTAAGTAACACTTCAAGTAAAGGCATGTTATTTATTGATACTAAAGCCTTTGGCATGTTTGATGTTAGCTCTTTCAATCGAGTGCCTAGACCTGCTGCGAGGATAAATGCCGTTCTTTTATTTTGCTTCATAAACGTGAGAGATATGTTGTGCCAAATGGTTGATTTCAACGTTCACCATCGGGTAGTTTTCGTGAATTAGCTCGCCGATTTTTTGCGCAAAAAACACCGAGCGATGCTGTCCTCCTGTGCATCCGAAATTGATTTGAAGGTTCTTGAAACCGCGTTCTAGATAGTTGTCAATCGACTGATAAACAATCATTTGAACGTTTTGCAAGAAGTAATGAACATCAGTTTTATCCTCCAAGAATTCGATAACATCGGCATCTTCGCCGGTACTTTTTTTGTATTCCGCATAGCGTCCTGGATTTGGCAATGCTCTGCAGTCGAAGACGAAACCGCCGCCGTTACCGCTTTTGTCGTAAGGAACGCCACCGTTTTTGAATGAGAAACTGTTTACTGTAATCGTAAGTCGTTCAGGTTCAACGGATTCGTATTTTAAAAGCAATACGTCAAACTGTTTGATAACAGTCTGCAATTCAGGTAGCTCAAACGGTAACGACCAATTATCGCACGCTTTCATAATCTCTTGGATGGCGTATGGGATACTTTGCATGAAGTGTAACTTCTTCTGTATCAAGCCTCTGAAGCCGTATGCGCCAAGCACTTGAAGGAGACGGAGGAGTACGAAAGCTGGGAAATATTTGTCGAATGATTCAACCAATGACAGATTCCCTATGTCATTTCGAGCGACCGATGGGAGTCGAGAAATCCTTTGTTTGTAGTACTCAATTAGTTGTGCTCTAATCTCCTCTGGAATCCTCGCTTTTACCTGATACAGCAGCGACACCACATCATATTGCAGCGGCCCTTTTCTTCCGCCTTGATAATCAATGAAATATGGCTCATTGCCGACAACCATGATGTTACGAGATTGGAAATCACGGTACATGAAGAAATCCGACGGAGCCTCTAAAATATATTTTGCAAGTCGCTGAAAATCAATATCTAACCTTGTTTCGTTGAACGAAATTTCTTCCTGCTCCTTCAAGAAACAGTATTTGAAATAATTCAAATCTTCCATTATCGACATCTCGTCGAATGCCGGAGTAGGAAAGGCCTTTGAATAATCGAGATTTTTGTGGCCAATTATCTGAAAATCAACGAGTTTGTCGAGCGATTTTTTATACAAACCAATCGTCTCGTCGTCAAATTTTCCGTTTTTTAAGCAATTCTCAACATGATGGAACAGTGTCACATCACCTAAATCGGTCTGAACGTAAATATCTCTATCTGAAGAGATTGCTAAAATCTCTGGAACTGGCAGTCCGCATTCATGAAAATGTTTTGAAAAACAGAAGAAAGCCTCGTTTTCCTCAATGTTGATATTATACGCGCCGATCAGATATCTTTTGTCGGTTTTCACCCTAAAATATCTCCTTGACGAGCCCGAACTTGGCATCGCCACAATCTCTAAAACCTTTTCTCCCAGATTTTCAATGAGTTCCGCAATCGTTTTCTTAATCTCTTCCAAAGTTAGCATATGCAAAAATTTAGGTTACAAACTTACAAAATTTTTTCAAAATAATTCAAAATCATTAGAAAATTATTATCTTTGCAGCCTATTTTTACTCTAATATCGAGTTTTGTGAAAGCAAAATTCTGATAACGACTTAATTAAATTATTGATTATCAAACATTTATCAAAAGATGAACGCTACCGAACTCAAGACTATTGAGAAACTCAACAAACCGACAATTTTGCCTGGTTCTGTGAAAATCAATGTGAAAATTGATGTAAATGAAGAAGAAACGAAGCTTCCTGAAGAGGAAATTATTCCTCAAAATGAGGAAATTCCGCAGGATGCCGAGCTGGATTTAGCAAACGACAACGAAAACGAGGAAGAGGAAGAGCCGGAATTCGATTTTTCAGGCATGAACAAGCTCCAACTCGTTGAACTTCTTGAGGAAACAGTCCAAGACACGGACGTTGCGAAGATCAAGGACAAAGTTGTTGCTATTAAATTTAACTTCTTGAAACTCAATAAGGAAGACCGTGACCGTGAGATGGAACAGTTTATCCTTGACGGTGGCGATAAAGAGAGCTACGAGCACAAAGACGACCCGCTTGAGGTGCGTTTTAAAGCCGCTTTCGACATCTACAAGGCAAATAAGGAAAAATATAAAGAAGAACTCGAGCGTCAGAAGAACGACAATCTCCAGAAAAAGCTTGGAATCATAGAGGAGCTGAAGGCTTTGATCTATTCAGAGGAGACTTTGAAAAAGACTTATGACGACTTCCGGACGCTCCAGGACAGATGGAAAGAAATCGGTCAGGTGCCGGCAAGCGAGGTCTCGAATATTTGGAACACATATCATTTCCTCATCGAGAAATTCTACGATAAGGTAAAGATTAACAGAGAGTTACGTGACCTCGACCTCAAGAAGAACCTCGAGGCTAAAATCGAGCTTTGCGAGAAGGCTGAACTTCTGCTTCTTGAGAAATCACTGACAAAAGCGTTCAAACTTCTTCAGAAATATCACGACGAATGGAAAGAAATCGGACCTGTTCCGCAGGAAAAGAAAGACGAAATCTGGGAGCGTTTCAAGAACACTACAGATAAAGTCAACCAGATCCGCCGCGAGCATTACGCCAAGATCGAAGAAGAACAGAAGGCTAACTACGAAGCTAAGGAAGCTATCTGCGTGAAGATGGAAGAGATTGTAAATGAACCTGTTAACAGCATCAATGCATATCAGAAGAAGTCGAATGACGTCAATGATCTGTTCAAGATGTGGAAAGAGATCGGTCCTGTCGCAAAGAAACAGAGCGATGAGATCTGGAACCGCTTCAAAGGCTCGATGAACACATTCTTTGAGGCAAAAAAGGAATTCTTCAGCAAGCTCAAGGTGCAGCAGATGGAAAACTACAACAAGAAGCTGCAAATCTGCGTGGAAGTTGAAAATCTCGTCGATTCGACAGAGTGGAAGAAGACCACCGACCGCATCAAGAAGCTGCAGGAAGAATGGAAGACAATCGGTCCGGTGCCGAAACGTCATTCAGACAAGATATGGAAGCGTTTCCGTAGCGCTTGCGACGCGTTCTTCGGCAATAAATCTTCGCATTTCTCAGGAATTAAAGGCGAAGAGGACGCTAACCTCAAGGCAAAACAGGAACTCATCGAGCGCATCAAAGCTTACGAGTTGAAGAAAGATCGCAACGAAAACATGGAGGCAATCCGCGGATTCCAGAGAGAATGGATGGCTATCGGTCACGTCCCGATGAAGGTCAAAGACGCTATTCAGAACGAATACCGCAGTCTCATCGACGGCATGTTCGACAAGATGCGTGCTAACGATAACGAATTGACTACCAACGAGTACCGCAATATGATTTCAGGTCTGAAAGAAGATCCGGATTCACGCGACAAGGTAAGAAGAGAGCGCATGAACCTTCAGGGTAAGATTCAGAAACTGCGCGACGAGATTGCGACTTTGGAGAATAACATCGGATTCTTTGCCAACAGCAAGCAGTCAGATCTTTTGAAGGCTGAATACGAGAAGAAGATTGCAAAACTCAAGAACGACGTTAAGGTTCTCGAGGCAAAGATTAAGATTTTAAACGAACAATAATTGAATTCCAATACATTTGGAACGGCATTTTGCTTGACTACATTTGGTGAGTCACACGGGGCGGCTATCGGCGGAGTCATCGACGGCTGTCCCGCTGGTGTTTTGTTAGATAAAACTCTTATTGAGAAAGAGTTATCACGCAGAAGACCAGGACAAAACGCCACTATGTCGGCCAGAAAAGAATCCGATGAGGTGGAATATCTTTCGGGATTGTTTGAAGGCAAGACCACTGGAGCTCCGATAGCGTTTCTTATCCGCAACAAAGATGCGAAAACGTCTGATTATGAGAATATCAAGGATGTTTTCCGTCCTTCGCATGCCGATTTCACCTATCAGATGAAATATGGAATCCGGGATTATGCCGGAGGTGGCAGAGGCTCTGCGAGAACGCTGTTGCCATGTGTGGTTGCAGGAGCTATCGCGAAACAGATTCTTGCGACACAAGGCATCGAAATCCAATCTGAAGTGATTGAGATGGGCGAGGCGAGAGAAAAGGACACGGTGGGTGCAATTATCCAAGGAACCATCAAAAACGCTCCTGTGGGCCTCGGAGAGCCTGCATTTATGAAATTTCACGCGATATTGGCATATGCCATGATGACAATCAACGCGGCGAAAGGCTTTGAGATAGGAGAAGGATTCAACGCCGCCCGTATGCGAGGCAGCGAATGCAACGATGAATTCTTGTTTGACGGCGAACGTATCCGCACAAAAACCAATCACTCGGGCGGCGTTCAAGGTGGCATCACTAATGGCGAAGATATCGTTTTCAGAGTAGCTTTCAAGCCGATTCCGTCGGTGATGTTGCCACAGCAAACCGTTGATATTCATGGGAATGCGGTGACTTTGGAGATTCAAGGACGACATGATACGTGTGTCGTTCCACGAGTGATTCCAATCGTTGAGGCGATGGCGGCAATGGTCACCCTCGACTTTGTTTTGTTAAAAAAATGCAATAAAATATAACACAATATTAAAAATTTGTGTATTTTTGCAGTCGAAAACTTCAGGGCAAGGTGAAATTCCTTTCCGGCGGTGACAGTCCGCGACTTCCTCAAGGGGAACTGATTCGGTGAAATTCCGAAACCGACGGTGACAGTCCGGATGAGAGAAGTTTAGTTTGTTTAATTTTTCAAAATATGCTGCCCTGATGTTTATTTGGGGCTTTTTTATGTCATATTGCGAAAAAGACATCGAGTTTATGAGGCGCGCCATAGAGCTCGCCAAGAAGGGCGGAGGATACGTCCATCCGAATCCTTTGGTGGGTTGCGTGGTCGTGAATGACGGTGAGATAATCGCCGAAGGATATCACGAAAAATACGGCGAATTTCATGCTGAACGTAATACTCTATTACGTTGTCAATCAGAAACTAAAGGCGCTTCACTTTATGTAACACTTGAACCTTGTTGCCACTATGGAAAAACGCCACCTTGCACTGAAATAATCATTGAAAAAGGTATCAAAAAAGTGTTTGCCGGCATCCTCGATCCGAATCCATTGGTGGCAGGAAAAGGTGTTAAGATTTTGCAAGATGCAGGCGTTGAGATTGAGGTTGGACTTTGCGAAGATGAGATTCGCGAAATGAATAAGGTGTTTTTGAAATACATCACCACCAAGCGCCCGTACGTCATCATGAAGACCGCGATGACCCTTGATGGCAAAATAGCAGCATACACTGGCGATTCGAAATGGGTGACGAATGAGGAATCCCGCAAGATGGTTCATGAGCTCAGAAGCGAAATGGCGGGCGTAATTGTGGGAATCGGTACTATTTTGGCTGACGACCCGATGTTGAATGTCAGATTGGAAGGAAATCCGCATCAACCAGTACGCATTGTGGTCGATTCAAATTTAAGAATACCGATTGATTCTCAATTGGTTAAGACAGCGAGAGAATACAGGACAATTGTTGCCAACACCGTCATTTCGAGCGACCATAGGGAGTCGAGAAATCTCCTGCAAACAGATGAGATTTCTCCGTTCCGCTTCGCTTCAGTCGAAATGACGGATAAAATTCGAGTGCTTGAATCGTATGGTATCGAACTTCTTGAATGTCAATCTGTTAACAACCATGTTAACATCAATGACCTCATGAATAAATTAGGTTCCATAGGCATTGATTCCATCTTATTGGAAGGTGGTGGAACTCTTAATGCAGCGTTTCTTGAAGCCGGTTGCGTTGATGAGGTCTGGGCATTCATCGCACCAAAAATCATCGGTGGAGAAGTCGCGAAAACACCGGTTTCTGGTAAGGGAATTGACAAAATGAATAAAGCAATTCAGTTGCAAAACGTTGATATTCAAAATATTAATGGAGATGTTTTAATTAAAGGAAAGATATGTTCACGGGAATAATTGAAGAAATCGGTAAGGTGAAAGCCATAGTTCGTCACGCGAACAGCATCAAGCTGACTATCGCAGTGAAGAAGATTCTGGAGGATATCCATATCGGCGATAGCATCTGCACAAACGGCGTTTGTTTGACGGTTACAACTTTTGACGATAGCTCTTACACTGCTGATGTGATGCCTGAAACAATGAATCGTACTAATTTTAAAGACCTGAGAATCAATGATTTGGTGAATTGTGAACCCGCAATGCCTGCTAACGGTCGCTTCGGTGGACATATAGTCTCTGGACATATCGACGGCGTTGGCGTTATCTCGACAATGACTTACGACGACAAGGCAATCCGAGTGAAAATTGAGACCAGACCTGAAATTTTGCGATATATCGTAGAAAAAGGCTCCATCACAATTGATGGTATCTCGTTGACAGTCACTGATGTAAGCAGTTTCGACTTTGGCGTTTCAATTATCCAGCATACTCAGGATGAGACAACTTTAACAAAGAAAAAGATTGGCGACACCGTGAATTTGGAAAACGATATTGTTGGAAAATATATCGAAAAATTTGTTGGCAATATCACTGCCCGACATGATGAAAAACTACTTAACTTATTGAAAGACAATAATTTTTAACATAAATGAACAAAGATTTTAATACTATTGAGGAAGCTTTGGACGACCTTCGGGCCGGTAAGATGATCATCGTGGTTGATGACCCTGACCGTGAAAACGAGGGCGATTTGATTTGTGCGGCTGAGTTTGCGACCGTCGAGAATGTGAATTTTATGGCGTCATACGGCAAGGGTTTGATTTGCATGCCGATGAGTTCTGAGATATGCAAACGTTTGAAACTCAATCAGATGGTGACAGAAAATACTGACAATCACTGTACAGCGTTTACGGTTTCAATTGACTACAGAGATACTACAACAGGCATTTCGGCTGTTGAACGTTCAATAACTGCACAAAAAGTGGTTGAAGACGGCATCAGACCTGAAGATTTTCGTCGTCCGGGACACATGTTTCCGCTTGAAGCCCGTCAGGGTGGAGTGCTGAAACGTGGCGGTCACACTGAGGCTACCGTCGATTTGATGCGCCTGGCAGGTTTGAAGGAATGCGGTCTTTGCTGCGAGATTATGCGCGAAGACGGCACCATGATGCGCACAACTGAACTGGTACAATTTGCAAAGGCTAACAACTTGAAAATCACTTCAATAGCAGAGTTGATTAAATATCGTCGCAAAACAGAGGTCTTGGTTGAACGCGTTACAGAAGCTGAACTGCCAACAAAATATGGTACTTTCAGAGCTATAGGTTATGTCGATAAGATCTCTGGTGAGCATCATGTGGCGCTGGTGAAAGGCGATTTGACCACTCCGGAACCTGTTTTATGCCGTGTACACTCTGAATGCTTGACGGGCGACGCTTTCGGTTCAATGCGATGCGATTGTGGCGAGCAGCTTCAGGAAGCTATGCGCCGTATCGAGGCAAAGGGCAGGGGAGTGTTGCTTTATCTCCGTCAGGAAGGCCGCGGCATCGGATTGATTAACAAGTTGAAAGCCTATACATTGCAGGACAAAGGCATGGATACCGTTGAAGCGAATTTAGCTTTGGGATTTGCTGCCGACTTGAGAGATTACGGCACAGGCGCAGAAATTTTGGCCGACCTTGGCGCTAAGAAAATCATTGTTATGACTAATAATCCGATGAAAATCAGCGGTTTGGAAGGATATGGCATCGAAATCGTCGGCCGTGAGCCAATCGAGATGACCTGCAACGAAAAGGATGCTTTCTATCTTTACACGAAATACAAAAAAATGGGGCATATGCTTCATGTGAAAGAGTTAGGAGTTAGAAGTGAGTAGTTAGAAGTTAATTATAATTTTGAATATTAAATCTTTAAATTAAATAGACATGAACATTTTAGAAGGAAAATTATTAGCTGAAGGCCAGAAAATCGCTATCGTGGCCGGCCGTTTCAACGAAATCATCACCAACAAGCTGTTGGGTGGCGCCATCGACGCTTTCAAACGTCACGGCGGAGACGAAAAAAACATTGATGTTGCTTGGGTTCCGGGCGCTTTCGAGATCCCGCTCGTAGCAAAGAGAATGGCAGCGAGCAAGAAATACGACGCTGTCGTGTGCCTTGGTGCCGTCATCCGTGGTGCAACACCTCATTTCGACATGGTCGCAAATGTAGCCACAAAAGGTATCGCTCAAGTAGGTTTCCAGACTGAAGTGCCAATAATCTTTGGCGTTCTCACAACCGACAGCATCGAGCAGGCTGTCGAACGCGCTGGTTCAAAAGCCGGAAATAAAGGTTACGATGCAGTGACTACAGCGATTGAAATGATTAATCTGCTGAAACAAATATAGGTATTAGCCACTAGCTATTAGCCATTAGCTACTAGATAAATCTAATGGCTAATGGCTATCGGCTAATCGCTTTTTATTCCTTATCAAATTCTTCGATTTCCTTCACGATATTCTCAATCAACCGTTCCTTCAAATCGTAAAGGTCATCGGAAATATCGCATTTGTAGTAGTGCGGGTTGATGAGACGCTTCTCGGTGTCGTCGAGGTGGGCGAGGTTATCGAGATAATAATTACGTTTCTCAGTAATCGAGACGTACTCCACAATCGGTTTGCCGTCTTTCATCACCTGGGGCTGCAAAATACGATATTCGTATGAGCCGGCAGGGAATGTCGTCGATTTCAGACGATCCATCTCGTCGCGAAGAGTGATTTCTTCATGATTCTCAATAGCTTGCGCAAGTCGGTCGCCTCTCAGACAAGTCACGTCGATCTTGAATTTATTGTTTCTGATGATACGATAAGTAATCTGGAAACCAGGATTGATGAGCTTGCTGCTTTCTTCCGAGCGCTTCAAAACCGGCATGTCGTCGACTTGCACCAGCTTGTAAACATTTCCGAAACAAGGGTTATGTTTGCTTGTCGCGATAGCGTCGCCAACGCCGTAACTGTCTACTTTACAACCCTGACGCTCAAGTTCGGTGATGAGATATTCATCCAAAGCGTTGGTAGCGAATATCTTACAATTCTTCAAACCGGCTTCGTCGAGCATGTCACGAGCTTTTATTGAGAGATATGTGAGGTCGCCGCTGTCGAGACGGATGCCGTAGCCGTAAGGGTAGGAGTCGTCTATTCCATTGTCTTTGAATGCCTTAATAGCATTTTTGACACCGCATTTCAGGGTGTCGTATGTGTCGACGAGGAGTATCAGCACCTCGTTTTTGTGGGTCTTGATATATTTGTCGAACGCTTCGTATTCGCCTTTCACCGTTGGGCCGAACGATGTCACGTAGCTGTGAGCCATCGTGCCTGAAGCAGGAAAACCAAATTCAACACCAGTCACGATGTTTGAGGTGTTCTGGCAACCGCCGATAAACGCTGCTTTTCCGCCGTAGATAGCAGCCCACGGACCGTGAGCGCGACGGCTTCCGAACTCGCTGACAGGCTTGGTGGTGCTGCGTGTTACACGCGATGCCTTAGTCGCCACCGCCATCTGATGGTTCATGATGCAAAGCATAGGAGTCTCAAGGACTTGCGCCTCGATGATTGGGCCTTCGATGGTTATGATCGGTTCTTTCGGGAATGCTATCTCGCCCTCACGCATGGCGTAGATGTTGCCTGTGAACTTCATATTGGCGAAATATTTGCGCACTTCTTCGTATTCATCGCCCGGGAGGAACTGCTCAAAGAAGCTTTCGTCGGCTTTTCCAAGACCTTCCACCATTTTCAACACCTCGCGCACGCCGCTCACCACAGCCCAGTTATTGGTGTCCGGAGCCTTGCGGTAGAAGAGGTTGAACACAGCGCGTTTGTCCTTCATCCCATTGTCGTAGAACGACTTGCCCATCGTATACTGATACTTGTCGGAGCAATAAGAAGCATTCAATTCCATCATAATGAATCCTAATTTTTTGCAAAGGTAGTGAATTTTTTTACACATTCAAAAAAAATATCTATCTTTGCAGGTCGCACAATTGTAATAAATATATGAAGGCTAAGATTTACGGTGTTTTTATTCTCATTGAGGCGTTCTTTATGTTTGTCGCCTCGATGGTGGCGCTTTATTACAATGTGCATGCCGGAGAGAAAGATGTGGTGTCGCTGCTTGCCGCCACTATGGTTACCTTCGTCTTCGGCTTCATCCTTCTTTCAGCGGGACGTGAGCGTGCCCGTAAGGGCGACGATAGGGTCAAGGAGATAAACAACTTGACGATGAAAGACTCGTTTATTCTTGTTACTGTAGTGTGGGTTCTCTTTGCCGTGTTTGGAATGCTTCCGTTTATTTTCACGGGTGCTATTGACAACGTCACCGATGCGTTTTTTGAGTCGGTGTCTGGATTCACGACCACTGGCGCCACGATAATGAATAACATTGATTCTCAGCCACATGGAATATTATTCTGGCGAAGCATGATGCAGTGGTTAGGTGGTTTGGGTATCATCGTGCTTTTCCTCGCCATCCTTCCTGCGTTGAACAAGAAATCTAACAAAACGACATTATATTCCGCGGAGATGTCGGGCCTCAGCGTTAAGAAACTGCATCCTAAGATGGCTGTCACGGCGCGTCATCTTTGGCTTATTTACATGTTTTTGACGATATGCTGCGCGTTCGTTTATTGGGCGGGGCCGATGAATTTGTACGATTCTGTATGCCATGCCCTTACCACGATGTCGAGCGGCGGTTTCAGCACACATCAGTCGAGTATAGGATATTTCAACTCCAGCTATATTGAGTATGCCTGTTCGATTTTCATGATTATGTCAGGCATTAACTTCTCCTTGTATTATTTCCTGTCGAGAGGTGATTTGAAGAATTTCGCCAAAAACGAAGAGTTGCGTTGGTTTTTAGGTGTTGTCGTCATCATGGTTGCTGTGGTGACCGCCTTGTTCTACTATGCGCCTGATGTTTCGAAAATCGCGACCGACACCAGTGCTTATCCGGAGCCGACTTTTGAATCGCGCTTTAGAGCCTCGTTGTTCCACGTGGTTACAATAATATCATCGACAGGTTTTCAGGGTTCGTATTACGACTACACCTTATGGGGCGGCATGTTCCTTTTCCCTACATTGCTGCTCATGCTCAGTGGTTCATGCGCAGGCTCAACATCAGGCGGTATAAAAATCATCCGTTGGATGGTGTGCCTGAAATCCATCAATATAACCATCAAGCAGTTTTTGCACCCGAGCGCTGTGTTCTCGGTGAAGATTTCAAGGGAAGTGGTGTCGAACGACATCTTGTTAAGAACGCTTAACTTCCTGTTCTTCTATGTTATGATTTGTATCGTGAGCGTCATTGTACTCTCGATAAGCGGATGCGACTTTGAGGAAAGCATCTTCAACACCATCACATCGCTTGGCAATATGGGTCCTGGCTACAGGTCAACAGGACCTGCCACCACATTCTCCGAACTTTCCGTCATGGCGAAGTGGGTGATGTCGTTTCTTATGATTGTCGGTCGTTTGGAGATCTACACAGTGTTGCTTATCTTCACTCCGACGTTCTGGAACAAGAAATAAGATTATTTATCCGACATCAAACTTATCGAATGTGAAGAAGGTCTTTGGAACATCTTCAAATCGAATTGTTTTATAACGGCGTAGATATGATCGAAGATATCGCCTTGGATAGATTCGTATTCTGCCAATGTCTTTATTTTGCTGAAGCAGTATACTTCCATCGGGATGCCGAACTCTGTAGCTGGTTTCTGGCGTACCATAAGAGTCATATCGTGATTTATGTTAGGATTTTTCTTCAGATATTCAGTGAGATAAGCTCTGAAGATGCCAAGATTTGTCTGGCGGCGTCCGTTAACAAGGTTTGATGTGTCGATATTGTTTTGCTTGTTATATTCAGCTATTTCGTTTTCTTTTTTAACGATATATTTCTCAACAAGTTGAAATTTCTTGTATTTTTCAAGCATTTCAGGGGTGCAGAACTTCACTGTGTCGACATCGATGATGAAGGCGCGGGCTATTCTTCGTCCACCTGATTCGGCCATGCCTCGCCAGTTGATGAAAGGCTCTGAGATAAGCGAATATGTTGGAACTGTGGAGATTGTATTGTCCCAATTCTGAACCTTCACTGTTGTGAGCCCCATGTCGGTGACCACACCGTCGGCGTTGCCTTTCACAATCCAGTCGCCGATGCGTATCATGTCGTTGGAAGTCAGCTGGATGCCACCGACGAAACCAAGTATAGGATCTTTGAATACCAACATCAGGACGGCGGAAAGAGTACCGAGTCCGATGAAGATGTTGCTTAGATTTTTGTTTGTCAAAACAGCGATGATCAGAAGGACGCAAATAATGATTAAAATAATCCTGATAATCTGTATCAAACCTTTGATCGGTTTGTGTTTTGACACGTCAAATGATGAATAAATATCTGATAATGAATCGATTATTGACAATAGAATTCCAGTATATGTGGTCACTTCACCAACTCTTGTCCAAACGATAATGAATGAGTTGATAGTGTCTAAGTCTGGTGCAAAATCGTATAAGAGATTCTTAATCAGATAGATAGGAATAAGAAATGCTATTCGTCTCTCCAATTTTCTGTTAAGGAAAAAGTCGTCGTATACTGTTTTGGTTTTTTTAATCCATTTCCCGACAAATTTCACCAGAAAATATTTCATTAGGAAGAAAAGTATGAATGATATCACAAACAATGTGATAATTCCTATTCCTTGTGAGATGTTTTTGGCCATTGCCGGTTCAAAACGTAAATCGAGGAACAATTTTTCGAGAAAAACTAAGTATTTTGTTACCATGTTGTTAAATATTTTCGTTTGATGTTAAAATATTGAGTGACAGATGATTAATTTCTATGATTAGATCTTTTGGCATCATCATTGGCTCGCCGTCGATGTTAGCCACGTCGTCTTTTTCTCTTACAACTTTTATTTTTTTAGCTTTGTGAATGTTGACGAATTTTGTCTTGTCGATTTTCTTTGTCAGCAGGCGTGTCGCGACATAAATTGCTTGGAGCAGGTTCGGTTTTTTGAAGATGCACACGTCGATGAGTCCGTCGTTGAGCGATGCGGTAGGTGAGACCACAGCGTTAGAGCCGAATTGGTTGGAATTGGCGAACGAGATGAAAAACGGCGCGCAGTCTATTTCTTCTTTGTCGTCGAGGATGAGGCGGTAATTCTCTGGTTTGAAATGAATATATTCCCTGATGACATGTTTCACGTACGTCTTGATTCCTCTGTTCGGGTCTTTTGCGAAGAAATCGGCTATTTTCGCGTCGAAGCCTACGCCGGCGATACTTATGTATGGCACGCCATTCATGGCGACGGTGTCGATTTTCACTTTGACACCTTTATTAATAACTTCTTTGATGACTTTTTCGGGTTTCAGCGGCAGGTGCAGATGACGGGCGAGTCCGTTGCCGGAGCCGTAAGGCACGATGGCGAAGGTCTGGCGTGCTCCGATCATGTTTGTGGCCACCTCGTTGATGGTGCCGTCGCCGCCCACAGCCACTATGATATCGTATTCATCCTCAATGGCTTTCTTTGTGAGTTCCGCTGCATGACCGCCGTATTCCGTCAAGGAAATGGTATAGTCATATTTGTCCTTGTCAATCAAATTCTCGACAAGCGAAGGAAACTTCGATTTGTCGTGATGACCTGAAATCGGGTTGACAATAAACAGAATCTTTTCTTTCATTCTACATATAACTTATTGTTAATCATTCTGTTATTGTATTGCTGTAGGCGCATCCTGAATTTGTTGTTGATGTCATCCCATTTCTCGTCTTCGCCTTTAATGTAGAGGTTGTTTGTCAGCTGAGGGTCTTCGATGAAATCGTACACCGCCATGATGTTTTTGCCGTCTGAGTGTAGCATATACTTGCCGTCGCAATACTGGTACACGTCGTTGAGGCAGCTTATGAAACAAGGCTCCTGGAGGCTGTCGAAGACGTTGCGGCCGAAGCTGAACATGGTGTCGTCGTATCCTAACGCTGCCATCAGGCTCGGGCCGATGTCGATATGTTGAAGCAATACGTCGGTCTTCTGAGGCTTGATGATTTTTGGAGCATAGAATGCAGCTACCACCTGATATTGTCCGTGGCCGTTGAGATAGCTCGCATATGGGTGTTCTGGGCCTACATGGTCGCCGGTGATGACAAATATTGTGCTGTCGTACCAGCTGTATTGTGACATCGTCTCGAAAAACTTGCGCATGGCGTCGTCGGTATAGCGCACAGTCTTGTCAAATTCGCTCAGATATTCGCCTTCCGGTAATGTATATCCTTTGGGAATGTAGAAAGGGTGATGCGACGATAAAGTGAATACGCCTGCGGCGAATGGTCGGTGTAACTCATTGACTTTCTTGGCTGTGTACTGCAGATATGGCATGTCGGAGATACCCCAGGTGCCGTCGTAATCGTCGTTACCGACAAGCTCGTCGTCGTATTCGGTGCGTCCATAATAGCTGTCGAAGCCGGCTGCGATTGTAGAGAAGTTGAAGTTCATGGTTCCGTTGTTGCCACCGTGGTAGAACGCTATGTTGTATCCGTGTTTTTTAAGCACAACTCCCAGACCTTCAAGACGGTTGGCAGCATAACGTGATGAGATATATTCAACACTCATTAGGGAAGGAAGCCCTCTGAAAATAGATGTTATGGCTTCTATCGACCTGCGCCCGTTGGCCATGCCGTCAAAGGTGAGGCTCTGGCTCAGAAGGGAGTCAAGGAATGGTGTCAACGACTCTTTGCGTTGTTTGTTGTAGTAACTTATCATCTCCTGACCGTGGCTCTCTAGTATGATAAAGAATAGGTTGTAATTTGTCGCTTTCTCGTCGATGAACCTGTTGACGGTGAAGTCGTCTTGTATTGGTGTGTAAATGGATTCAATTTCGTCGTCTGGATAGAAATTGACTTTTTTCAGCGCCTGTCCGGCTGATCCGCGTACAATGTTGAACGGAGTGTTCAGCAATAGCGGCATGTTACGGGTGTTGGTGTATTGCGCGACAGTGATGATAGCGATAGGTCTTAGCTGAAAACCACCTCTAATGCCTATTACGGATGCGAATATCAGGAACAGAAACGCGGCTGTTTGAGAAAAATACCACTGTTTCTTGTTTGTCACGATCGCCGGTTTGAGTCTCGTCTTTTTTGTGATGATTATTACGACGATTAGGAAAATAGCAAAGATAACGAACATATACCAGAAGTCGATGACGAATTGTTTCATCAAACCGGTCTGATTTTCATCAGAGTCGGTGGCGAAGTGGAACAATTCCGATGTCATTCGCTTGTCGATGTAGCGGAAATAAATAACATCGATGTGGTTGAGCGCTAATGCGATGGCATTTGTGACTATGAACAGCACGTCGACGACCTTGCAGTAAATCTTGTTGTATTTGAATCTAAAAGGAATTCCATATAAAATCAAGAGCGGCAGGTTCATTACGACAAGTGTCCAAATGTCGAATCGCATGCCGATGAAGAAAAATCTGAACTGATCGGCGGGGCCGACATCAGGAAAATGTGATGTGTTGAACCAAAACAGCATCCATCTGCTCAATGCAAGTAATAAAAGCATTGCGCTAAGACGCACAACAAACATCATCCACAAAGGCATTTCTTTATTTTTCCACATAAAGAATATATTTTTAAAATAATCTACAAAATTAGTAAAAAATGCGATAGTTGTATAAAAATATTTAAATTTTTTATACCTTTGTGAAATAAATATTTTGAAAATGAGATTTAAGTTTTTGATTTGTATTTTATTGATTGTCAATTTGTTAAATGCCCAAGATGAGGCAAGATATCCTGTCTATCCGAACCCGGTGAAGTTCCCGATTTATCTTTCGGCGACTTTTGGGGAATTGCGCAACAATGCTTTTCATGCGGGTGTTGACATAAAGACTGGGGGTGAGATTGGCAAGAAGGTTTACGCTGTGGCGGATGGTTATGTGAGCCGTATCGGAGTGTCGCCTTTTGGCTATGGTAATGCGGTGTATGTCACTCATAATGATGGTTTTACGTCGGTTTATGCTCATCTTGAGAGCTTCAATAATAAGATTACGAAATATATCAGAAACAAGCAGTTCGAGAATAAATCATTTGCGCAGAATGTTTTTCTTGAAAAGGATGAGATTCCTGTGAAAGTCGGTGATTTCCTTGGACTTAGCGGCGATACCGGCGGCTCTGGCGGTCCACATCTGCATTATGAGCTTCGTGACGCGAACCAACGTCCGGTGAACCCTTATTTCTTCGGGTTTAAAATTAAGGATGAGGTGAAGCCTGGAATCAATGGAATTGCTTTGTATCCAAAGGAAAATTCTTCGGTGAACGGCAAGGATGAGGCGGCGTATTTCGAGCTTGTAAACGACAAAGGCGGTTATTCGGTGAAGGATGGCGAAATAAAGGTGAACGGGACTGTGTTTTTTGGCATCTCGACATACGACCAGGCGAATAACTCGAACAATAAAAACGGCGTTCATTCAATCGAGCTTTTTGCTGATAACAGATTGATTTTCAGTATTTTATTTGATAAATATTCGTATGACGAGACCCGTTACATCAATAGTTTGATTGATTATAAAAAGTTTGTAAACGATAAAATAAGGTATGTCCGCACTGAAATTGACGAGTACAATATCCTTGATTTGTACGGCAAGAAAAGCGGTTGCGTGACTTTGAAAGAAGGGCAGAAGGCTGAAATGAAATTCGTGGTTAAGGATTATTTCGGCAACATCTCGACGGTGAGATTTAATTTGGTGGGCGACAAACCGTTGACTGAATATTCTGATAATCAATATGGTCGAAGTTATTATCGTGTTGACGGTAAAAAAGAGGTGGAAGTGAATCTTGATGGTTTTACGGCCATTATTCCTGAAAAAGCTTTTTATAGATTTGAATATGTCTTGGCGCGTCAGCTCGACACAATCGGAAATATCGCTTCTGATTATGCGTATCTTGTTGGTTCTGAGGAGATTCCAGTTCAAAAAAATATAAATATCAGGCTTCGTCCTGCCGAAAAATATGCATCGTCGGACAAGCTTTACGTTGTCTCAATAACCAAAGACGGAAAATTTGTTTCTCAAGGCGGTAAAATGGCTGACGGCATGGTTTGTACGAAGGTGAGAAGTTTCGGCACTTTTGCCCTGGCCGAAGATTATTTGGCTCCAAAAGTTACTCCAATAAATTTCAAAAACAACACAAAAGTTGTTAATTGTAAGAGATTGAAAATCAATATAAAAGACGCTGAGTCGGGCATTGAGAAATATGATATTTACATTAACGGGAAATGGGTTATCGGGGCTTATGACGCCAAAAACGACTTGCTTTTCTACGATGTCGACGAGAATCTGAAAATCGGGAATAACAAAATGGAAATCGTTGTGAGAGACTGCGTTGGCAACGAGACGCGCAGAACTTACAACATCATTCGGGAAAGACCGAAAAAATAATTAACGTTCAGGCGTGTAGACGTGCTGATATGCTCCTGCATCTGGAGTGTCGCCACGGTCGATGCCGTCGAGGTCTAATCTCAAGTCACCAATTGCATAGTTCGGATTTCCTAAGCCGATGGCTGGTGACAAAGAGTCGAGGCGGAAGTTGAACTCCGACGTATTCAAGAATTTCGGTGCTTTGTTGAACAGGCATGACTCAAACAAGGTGGAGTCGCTATGAGCTCTTTTAGTGCAGATCAAGCTGTTGCGGAAGACGTATGTGGTGTCGGGTCTTGAATAGAAATCTGTTCCAAATTCGTTGTTTTTATTGCCGTACACTATGCTGTTGTTGATCTCGCAGTTGAATTGGATGGCGTAAGTGTTGCCGTCGACGGGGTTGTCGTAATAATTGTTGAAGAACAATGCCTCGGCTTTTCTTGCGGAGCCAGTCCAATAGTTAGCGATGGTGCTGTGTGTGAGAAGATAATCGCCGCCGCCAGTCAGTGCTACGCAATAGTTCCCGCAGTTATCTATCAGCATATTCGACATCCCGATGCTGTAACAGTTGGCATAAACGCCCATTCCAGTATGGTTTTCGATGATAGTGTTTTTGATGAACGTTGGAGCCATGTTGTCTTTCAGCATCCTTTGAACCTGAAGTCCGATGAATCCGTTCCTGATGATGGCGTGGTTGATGCTGTGCCCATGACCCTCGCGCGCCTCCATAAGCCATATTCTGTCCCATTGTCCCGGCTGGTCGGCGTAAAATGATTCAAGTCTGTCTCCTTGAAACACAACAGGATTCTCGGGTGTTCCGTCTACAATGAGTTGACCTTCGCTCCATGCCCATAATCCTGCTCCTTTGTGGAAATAGATGCGAGTTCCGGGATCTATTGTGAGTGTGCCGTCGGAGTCGATAAATGCGGTGTTATAAATCACGTAAGGTTTCTCTGAAGTCCAGTGAACGTCGGTATTTACTGAGTCTGTTATGCTATAGCAATTTTTAAATGCGTAAGTTTGGCCTCCGATGTTTTTATATATTGTCTTTTTGCCGATAATGTAGTTGACATTTTGTCCGTATGCGATAAGGTGTGCTATCTTTTCGTTCCCGTTTGTGTTGAAAATCAGACTGTCTTCCACGAAAAATGGATTATTTCCGTTGTTCGGGTTGATTGTCACCTTGATAAATACGTAAAGACTGTCGTCGCCGTATATTTCCGTGTCGGTGAAGGTGTGTCCCGGCTGTCCGTCGACGTTGATGCTGAACGGTGATGACGCTCCGCCTCCAAGACGTATCGAGTTGATTTTCAGGTTCTCGGAGTTTTTGTTATAAATCATCAAAATCCTTGTGGAGGAGCCGACGGCGGTGAAAACAGTGTCGAATGTGATGGTGTCGTTTGAAAGGCTGATGTTCAACGACGGGCTGTTAGAAAAATTTCGGTTTTTCCTGCAGGAAACGGTGACTGTGACAAGTGCCAATATTATAAAAACTAACAGTTTTCGCATTGTTATTTCTTTATGTAGTCTTGATATTTTTCAGTTAGATAGGCGTCGGTGCCGAAATATTTCAATATAGGCAGGAAATCGTTCGCTTCCATGTAACCCGGAGCGACGGTGAGAAGTTGGTTGTGCTCGTCCATGAAGACATACGACGGATAGGAGAGTCTGCCTTGAAGCAAGGCCGCCGCCAGCTGATGGGTGCCTTTGCGACCGTTCATGCCGCCTTCATTTACAAAGGTATAGCCCGAAAAAACGATGGTGTCGCTCATCTCGGCGTCGAGTTTCACGGCGTAGTAGTTTTCATTCATATATTCTACGACATCCTTATTAATAAAGGTAGTCTGATCCATTCGCTTGCACCAGCCGCACCAATCGGTGAAAACATCGATGAAAATCTTCTTCGGCGTCGTCTCGTTCAGCTTCACCGCCTCCTGAAACGTCATCCAGTTGATTTTCTGGGCGTTACCGAAAATAGGTAGTGCTATCATGAATACTAACGCAAATAATAATCTCTTCATAACTTTTGAACTTCAAACTCTAAACTTTAAAACTACTCTAAACCCAACACTCTCAACTTTCAACTCTAAATTAATATTCTCTAATCTCTTTTTTCGAATCCTTTTCTTTCAAGCTGTCGCGTTTGTCATAGAAATGCTTTCCTTTTGCCAAGGCGATTTCTAACTTTGCCAGTCCTTTTTCATTAACAAACAGTTCAACAGGTATGATGGTGAATCCTTTCTCGGCGCTCTTAGCTTTGAGTTTGCGCAGTTCTTTCATGGTGAGAAGAAGCTTGCGGTCGCGTTTCGGCACATGGTTGTTGTATGTCCCGAATGCGTATTCAGCTATGTGTATGCCAATAGCCCACAACTCGTCGCCGATGAAGGAACAGTAAGACTCCACGATGCTGGCTTTGCCTTCGCGTATGCTTTTTATCTCCGTTCCAGTCAGGACGATACCGGCGGTGTAACGGTCGATTAGAAAATATTCAAACGACGCCCGCTTGTTCTTTATGCTGATTCTTACCTGTTTGACCTTGTTTGCCATTATTTGATGTCTCCTAAAATCAGCGGCATGCCGTCTTTGCTGTTGCCCACGATGACGATTTTTGAGTTAGGCGATTCGGCTAGTTTCAGCGTCGCCTCGATGCCTTTCTCACGTAAAATCTTGTCGTTGATACTTGCGCTGACGATGTTGTTGGCTCTTGCCTTACCTTCAGCTTCAACCCGTTGACGCTCAGCTTCTTGAGATGCTTTCTCAAGCTTGAACTCATATTCCAAAGCCTCTTGTTCCTGTTTCAGTTTGCTCTCGATAGCCGATTTGATGGTAGGAGGGAGCGTGACTGAACGGATGAGCACCTGGTTCAGCTGTATGTGCTTGCCTTCGAGAAGGTTCTTTGTCTCAATAAAAATCTCTTCCTGGATGGCGTCGCGCTTTGTCGAGTAAATCTGTTCTGGCGTGTATCTGCCGAGAACGCTTCTCGCAGCCGAACGCATGGCAGGTTTTACAGCTCTTTCGAGATATTGTGTGCCAATTGTGGCGTGAAGCTGTCCGAGCTCTTCCCATTTCGGGAGATACCATGTCGAAAATTCTATTTTGATTTCCAGACCGTTTGATGAAAGAGCGCTCATCTCCTCGTCGGCCACCTGCTGACGGACTTCGTAAAGCGTCATGCTGTTCCAAGGCGCGATGAAATGGAATCCTTCCTCGTAAGTCTTAGAGGTGTCGATACCGCCGCCAAACAGACGGTAAAGCACGCCGCCGTGACCTGCAGGGATTGTCACCGTGATGCGATTCCAGAAAATGATAAGCAGTAATAATGCAACAAGACCTACTATAATAGGTGTGTATTTTTTGTTGTTCATTGGTCTATTCTGTTGATAACCAGATTGTTGTGTGTATTCCATATCTAAAAATTTTAATTTGTTAATTCTTGCAAAGATAATAAAAAAAACAATAATTTTGCATCCTTATTCGTAAAATAAAATTTAAAAATAAAAATAATGAAAAGACTTATTATGTGTTTAGGAATTATGGGGCTTCTAACTGCTTGTGCACCAAGCGATAAGAAAGCTCAAAATGGGGAATTCAAGTATCTCGTCGACGAGTTTGCCGACCTTAAAGTGATGCGTTATCAGATTCCGGAATGGGAAAATTTAACGTTGCAGCAGAAAGAATACATTTATTATCTTGGTGAAGCTGCAAAATGTGGTCGCGACATTCTTGCTGATCAGAATTTTAAGTACAATCTTACCGTCCGCAAGACCATTGAGGCTATCCTTAATTCTTACAATGGTGACAAGAAATGCGTTGATTATCAGAATTTTGTTGTCTATGCAAAACGCGTCTTCTTCAGCAACGGTATTCATCATCATTATGCGGAGGACAAGATGTTTCCGGAGATTTCTCAGGAATATTTCGCTCAGTTGGTGAAAAATTCTGACGCTAAACAGCTTCCTTTGGCTGAAGGTGAGACGGTTGAGGCTTTCCTCGATTTCATCACTCCAGTGATCTTCGACAAGGATTTGTACGCAATGCGCCGCAGCGGGGAGGAGGACATCATCCAGAATTCATGCGTCAATTTCTATGAAGGCTATATTAATAAAGGTGAAGTTGAGGCTTTCTATGACGCGCAACGCAAGCCAAACGACGCACAGCCTGTCTCTTACGGCCTGAACTCAAAGCTCGTGAAGGAAAACGGCAAGCTTCGTGAAGAGGTTTACAAAGTTGACGGCATGTATGGCAAAGCTATCGAGCAGATTGTCTATTGGCTCAAGAGAGCTAATGAGGTCGCTGAAAACGACACCCAGCGTAACTACACAAATCTGTTAATCGATTACTACAAAACGGGTTGTCTCAAGAAATGGGATGAATACAACATCGCTTGGGTTCAGGATTCTATTTCTACAATTGACTTTGTGAACGGTTTCATTGAGGATTATGGTGACCCGATGGGCATGAAAGCCACTTGGGAGGCTATCGTCGACTTCAAAGATATGGAAGCTACAAAACGCTCGGAAATCATCAGCGCCAACGCTCAGTGGTTTGAGGACAACTCACCGGTCGACCCACGTTTCAAGAAAAAAGAATGCAAGGGCGTGAGCGCTAAAGGCATTATCGTCACCACTTTGGCTGGCGACTGCTTCCCGGCGCCTCCAATCGGAATCAACCTTCCGAACGCTGACTGGATTCGCAAAGATTACGGATCAAAGTCGGTGACTATCACCAACTTGATGGACGCTTACGAGAAAGCCGCCAACGAGTCACCGAAGAGCGCTTTGGTAGAATTCGCCTATTCACAGGAAGAGATTGACCTTTGCAAGGAATATGGCGGCATTGCTGATGTTTTGCATACCGACCTTCACGAATGCCTCGGCCACGGCTCTGGTCAGTTGCTGCCTACAACGCAGCCGAATTCATTGAAAGAGTATAACTCGGCACTCGAAGAAGCACGTGCCGACTTGTTTGGCTTGTATTATTGCGCCGACCCGAAGATGGTTGAACTTGGCATTTTGCCGAACATGGAATGCTATAAGGCTGAATATTCAAGCTTCATTCGTAATGGCTTAATGGGACAACTTGCAAGAATTGAACTTGGCAAAAACATTACAGAATCACACATGCAGGATCGCGCTCTCATCAGCTGGTGGTGCTATGAGAAGGGTCTGAAAGACAACGTCATCGAGAAAAAGGTTCGCGAAGGCAAGACATATTTCGTCATCAATGACTATGAGAAACTTCGTGGCTTGTTTGGTGAACTTCTTGCTGAGGTTCAGCGTGTTAAGTCGGAAGGCGATTATGAGGCCGGCAAGAATCTTATTGAAACTTACGCTGTGAAAATCGACCCTGAGCTTCACAAAGAAGTTAAAGCGCGTTACGACGCTCTCGGACTCAAACCTTACGGCGGATTCATCAATCCTGAAATCGTTCCTGTTGTGAAAAACGGCGAAGTTATTGATTATCAAATCAACTACCCATGCGACTTCTTACAGCAGCATCTCGATTACGGCAAAAACTACAGCTTCGTCGATGAACATCATGCCGACGCTCCTGTGCATCTCGTCGTCGATATGCTTTACGATTTCATCGATGGCACTTTGGCTTGCGGCAATGCTGAAAACGCTGTTCACGAAGTTGTTAAGTACATCAATGCACATCCTGATATGAAAGTGATTTACATCACTGATTATCATCCTGCAAATCACAGCTCATTTGCTGATTTCGGCGGTATTTGGCCGGTTCACTGCGTTCAGGGCACACGCGGCGGCGCTATTCACGAAGCATTCTACACAGATGTTGTCAATCCTGCAAACCGTCCTGACCCTGCAAGAAACATCTTCCGTAAGGGCGAGAAAGTCGACGAAGAACAGTATTCAGGTTTCGAATCTGTCGGTCCCGATGGCCGTCAGCTGAACGAATGTGTCGGTAATAACGTGGTTATCAGCGGCATAGCGACAGAATATTGTGTTAAGAACACTTTGATGGAGTTCCTTAACAGCGGTCGCAACATCGAGCTTCTCGTTCCTGGTCTCGGCTACGTCACAAAAGACGGTCACATCGAAACGATGAAGGAATTGAAAAAATTAGTTACAGTGATTGAGTAAATAAAAAAGGTCGCGACTGCGACCTTTTTTATTTATTTTTTCTTCTTTCTTCACGAGCTTGTTGGCGAGCCATTCTCTTGCGCTGACGTTCAAGCTTTCTTTCGTGGAACTTCGGATTGTCGCCGGTGTAGCGGTATTCCTCACGTTGCAGGTTTTCAAGTTTCTCGTTGAAAACATATGTCAAACGGAAAGTGAACATGTTGTTGTATTGCTTGAAAGTGCCTAACGATTCGTGATTTATATTGAAATACTCGCGCGTTCTTATAGGTGTTAATGAATAAGAATATCTGAAACCAAGTTTCCATCTTTTATAAACACGGATTTTTACATCGGCGAGGATGTTTAATTCGTCGCGTTTAAACTCGCCGCTCGTCGCCGTTACATGTGTGTTTACGCCGTGTTCGTATTCTTTCACCTCCATGAGTCGGGCGTATGACAAGCCAAAACCTGCTGAAACGACATTTTTGTCGGTGAAATAAATCATGATTGGCACCTCCCCGTAGTTGAGGCTGAGGTCGTATTCGCCGGTAATAGGGTTGCCTGTTATGGAGTCAATTACACCATCGCTGTATTTTTTGCCTTGCTTCGCACCTTTTTGATTATAAGCGACTTCCAACGACAGCTCAAGGCTGAAATTATTCTTTCTCCAAATAGGTGCTATGACACCGACACCAACATTAACTCCTTTTTTGTAAAATCCCATTATCCGGTCGCCGTCAACTTGACAAATGTTGTATCCGACAAACGCCTCGCCAAGGAAAATCTGAGCTTTCGCCTCTTTTGTGAAGGCGGCGAATATGATGAATAATCCTATTAAGATGTACTTTTTCATACAATGATAACGTATTGATTCTAAATTTATTTTATTTCATACTCAAACTTATACGTTTTCTTGGAATGTCGACGTCAGTCACCGTTACTTTTACCTTTTGGTTGAGCTTCACAACCTGGTTAGGATCGGTGATGTAGCTGTTCGACATCTGGCTGATGTGCACGAGTCCGTCCTGATGCACGCCTACATCCACAAAACAGCCGAAAGCCGTTATGTTTGTCACGATTCCGACGAGTTGCATGCCTTGTTTGAGATCGTTGATTGTGCGGATGTTTTTATCGAATTCAAACACCTCGAAACTCTGTCGTGGGTCGCGCCCTGGCTTCTTGAGCTCGTCGATGATATCGTTAATAGTCTCGATGCCGAAGTCTTTTTCAATAAATTCTTTCGGGTTTATCTTGGCGATAAGTTCTTCGTTGCCAATGAGTTCGCCTACGTTCACACCAAGCTTTTTCGCCATTTTCTCGACGATATGATAACTCTCTGGATGCACCGCGCTTGCGTCGAGTGGCTGTTTCGCTCCGTGGATTCTGAGGAAGCCAGCGCATTGCTCGAAGGCTTTGCTTCCTAAGCGAGGCACTTCCATTAGTTGTTTACGACTGGTGAAGCCTCCGTTCTCATTGCGATATTTCACGATAGAGCTCGCGAGTTGAGGGCCTACGCCGCTGACATATGAAAGCAGCTGCTCGCTCGCTGAGTTGAGCTCCACGCCGACAGCGTTCACGCAGCTTTCCACAACGGAGTTAAGCTCATCGCCGAGCATCTTCTGGTTCACGTCGTGCTGATATTGTCCTACGCCAATAGATTTCGGATCTATCTTCACGAGTTCCGCCAACGGATCCATGAGGCGTCGGCCGATGCTGACGGCGCCACGAACTGTGATATCGTAGTCAGGGAACTCGTCTCTCGCGACCTTGCTTGCGGAATAGATGGAAGCGCCGCTTTCGTTGACCATCACAGCGGTGATGTCACGGTCGAATCTTATGCTCTTGATGAAGTCTTCGGTCTCGCGTCCTGCCGTTCCGTTTCCGATGGCTATGACGTCGATTTTATATGCCTGCACAAGATGTGATATCTTCGCCGCGGCTTTTCCGTGTTCGTTTTGCGGCGGGTGAGGGTAGATGGTCTCATTGTGAACCAAAGCCCCATATTCATTTAAGATCACCACTTTACAGCCGGTTCTGAATCCCGGGTCAAGAGCTAAAACACGTTTCTTTCCGAGTGGTGCTGCCAACAACAGCTGTCGCAGGTTCTCGGCAAACACCTTCACCGCCACCTCGTCGGCTTTTTCTTTATACAATGCTCGCATCTCCGTTTCAAGCGACGGCTCAAGCAGACGTTTCCAGGCGTCGTCGATGGCGTCTTGAACGAGGTCTGTAGAAGAATTGTCGTTCCTCAAGAATATGCCGTCGAGCACGTTGAGCGCGTCGTCGGCGTTGATGCTGAGTTTTACCTTCAGAAGTCCCTCGTCTTCAGCGCGAAACAGTGCTAAAATACGGTGCGATGGTGCCTTCGAGATAGGCTCGCTGAAGTCGAAGTATTGTTTGTATGTCTGTGCCTCGGCTTCTTTGCCTTTCACCAAAGTCGAGGAAATGACGCCTTCCTTATGGTAAATCTTACGTATTTTGTTGCGCCCGTTGATATTCTCTGAAATCCACTCCGCCATGATGTCGCAGGCTCCTTGCAATGCCTCTTCTTCGCTATTGACGCCTTTTTCCTTGCTGATGAAACGTTTCGCCATGCCGTTCACGTCGTCGCTATTTTGCGACATGATGAGCTTCGCCAACGGCTCAAGTCCTTTCTGTCGCGCTATCTCTGCTTTGGTGCGGCGTTTTGGCTTGTATGGGAGATATAAATCCTCGACATCTTGCAGCGTCTCGGCGCTGTTGATCTGTTTCTCGAGTTCTGGAGTCAGCTTCTCTTGTTCCGCTATCGATTTCAGCACGAATTCCTTGCGTTTTTCGAGCTCGTCGAGCTGTTCGAGACGTTTCTTAACGTCAGCAACGGTCTCCTCGTTCATCGTGTCGGTCATCTCTTTGCGATAACGCGCGATGAAAGGCACCGTGGCACCTTCGCCTAACAGCTTAATGACATTCTCCGCCACTCTCGTTGTGACTCCAAACTCCTGCGATATTTTATTTACAAAATTCATCTTTCTCTACTCTTTACTCCAAATACTCCATGCCGCTTCGGCTTGTAACTTCAACATTTTCAATCCGTTATAAACACTTGCTCCGTGCTTTTTAGCTTCTTTCATAAACATCGTTTCCTCCGGATTGTAAATCAAATCGATGAAGACATTGGTACTGTTAGCCGTATCGTATGGCAAATCTAATTTTTCATCGCAATTAGGATACATTCCGACAGGTGTAGCGTTGATAATCAATTCGTTGTCGTGAAATCCTTTGTCTTTTAACTCTTGATATGAGTTGTTTTTCCTTGACAAAATCTGAAAGCTTATGTTTCTCTGTTTAAGCACGAACTTCACGGCTTCCGAAGCGCCGCCGGTACCGCAGACGTAGGTGTTTTTGATGTTTTTCCCATCAAGCGCTTCTCTCAATAATCCTTGAAAACCAATGTAATCGGTGTTGAAACCCGAAAGTTTCCTGCTTGAGTCGATCTTAACGACATTTACCGCCCCAATCTGCTTCGCGTTCTCATCAATATAATCAAGATATTCGAAAATTGATTTTTTATATGGATGTGTTATGGTAAAGCCTTGTAAATTAGGATATTGTATAAGAATATCCTCGATGCTGTCCAATTTTTCAATGTCGAAATTAACAAAAAAACAGTCCAAATCTTCATTTTTAAACTTATTATCGAAATAAGCCTTTGAAAATGAATGACTTAACGGATGTCCTATCAAACCAAATGTTTTCATTGTTTTTTCGCTGCCATTTTTTCTGTCAAAACTATCACCGCCGCGCCTATCAGTGCGATAACTATTGCGATTGCTAATTTTATGTTTGCTTCTGGGAATGCAAGCTCGTTTGTGATGGCGTCTCTCCAAGGGTAAATGACTGGTAATGAGCCGAGTATGAATCCTGTGAGCAAGGCTATCGTGATGTCTGGGAATCTTTTGAAAATCCACGAAAGCACATGCGAGAAGGCGAGGAGTCCGGCAATTGCACCGATGGCGAACGGGATCAAGACGCCTAAGTCGAGGTTACTTATCGCGACGATGATGTTGTCGTAAACACCCATCATCAAGAGCACGTAAGAGCCTGAAAGTCCTGGCAAAATCATCGAGCAGATGCCGATGGCGCCGCAAATCATGACGTAAATAAAGTTTCTGTTCATCTCCGCCGATTGCATCTCAGCGCTTTCTACACCTGTTTCTTTAATGTAATTCAGAACGAAAATAGCGAAGGCAATTCCAGCTCCTATTATGAATGCTAAAATTGATTTCCAGTCCCAATTTTTTACGGTTTTCCCGACATAATAAATCGAAGCTATGACAAGGCCAAGGAAGAAGCACATGAGATAGATCCTTGAGTAATAACCTGCTAACCAGATTTCAAAGAGTTTGGCGATGGTTAAGATTGAGACAATCACGCCTGCGCCTACCGACAGCAAAAACCATAAATCGACGTGTTTCGCCAGTTCTTTGAATTTGCCTTTGAAAAGAAGCTGTAACGCAGTGATATTGAATGATTTAAGGCAATTTATAAGTCGCTCGAATATTCCTGTCAACAAAGCTATTGTGCCGCCTGACACGCCTGGGATAACATTGGCGGAACCTATTCCTATGCCTTTTAAAAAGTTGTTAACAAACTGATTCATAGTTAGTTGTAAAGATTATTTTTTGTTTTTAATTCTGTATTCCTCAATCAAATCCATGATGGCTGGGTTGCTGGTGAGGTTCTCGGCGTCGAAGCTAAGAAACTCTATATGTCCGTTGTAATCTGATTCCAAAGCCATCTCAAGTGTCAGCAGTCCCGACTCGTTCTTTTCCTGCGCGAAATAAAGGAAAGCCTTGCGATAGAGTAGGGCGGCGTTGTTCGGAAGGATGAGCAGACCTCTTTCAAGCGTCTCCATCGCCTTATCGGGATCGTCTTTCAGCACGTAACATTCCATCATTGAGATGTAAACGTTTTCGTCGTAAGGGTTTAAGTCCAAAATCTCGTTAACGTATTTCAAAGCGTTGTCGTATTCCCCGATTTTGTTGTATTCTTCGATGATCACGTACATGTAATCGGTGTTGTACGGCGACAAAGTGTGCGCGTGTTTCAGGAATTTTATCGCCGACTGCGGGTTGTTCTCGTCGCTGAGCAGGAAGCCGATTCCAGCGTAAGCCTCAGGAAGATTTTCGTCCATTTTCATGGCTTTCTTATAAATCTTCAAGGCTTCTTCTGTGTCGCCAAGTTTCGCCTTCGCCTCTCCGTAAAGACAAAGCAGCAGAGCCGACTCCACGTTGTATCTGATGGCTTCATCGACCAATTCAATGGTGTCTTTGAAACGGTTTAACTCATTATAAGCTGTGGCGATGTCGACGTAACCTTTTTTATAATGCGGGTCGATTGAAACCGCAAACTCAAACTGTTCAATGGCGTTCTCAAGCTGTCCAAGACGCACGTAGCAGTTGCCTAAAGCCATCCAAGCTGGAACGCTGTACGGGTCGTGGTCTATTTCTTTTTTGAAAAATTCGACTCCTTCTTCCATTTTGTGAAGAAGCGAATAGCAGTTTCTTATCTCAAAATATTGATTGTCAATATCTTCGGCGCCTCTTATGCCTAAAATGAAAAACTTGAGAGCGTTCTCTATGTCGCCAAGATTCTCGTATTCTACGGCGATGAAATTGTAGATGTCCTCACAATCTTTGTAATCGAATTCTTTCGCCGCTTTCATGTATGCCTTGATAGCTTTTTCGTGCTCGCCCAAATCGGAGTAGCATGCGGCCAAAGTAAGCAGATAATCGGCGTCGTCGCGATCTAAATCGGCGTTTTTTAGAGTCGACAGCGCTTCTTTAGCGTGTGAGTTCGCCAAAAGCTGTTTTGCTTTTATAATATTGATTATAGGGTTGTTAGGATGATATTTTACCGCGATGTCAGCTGCCTGATTAGCCCTTTTGATATTGTTCTGCTGAAGATAATGTTCCAAAATGACGTTCAACTCATCGGCGTCGAAATAGCACGACTGATGCTGCTTAACCATCTCCTCGAAACGGTTAACCAGCTCTTTAACATCAAAATCGTCGTCCAAAAAATTGTCGTCGTCAAACATCTTCAAAATTTTTGCAAATATACAAAAAAGACTTTAGATATTAGACTTTAGACCTCGGTTTTTTTGATTACTAGACATTTTAAATGTCATTTGCAGAAATGCGACCTACCACTGGGTACTGTTGAGCATTTCGAAAATGACATTAAAATGGCGTTTAAAAATAATGCAGAATTACGACTTACCGCCATGGTACTGAAAGATACTCTTGATATAAAGGATTATTAGTGTCATTCGCAGAAATACGACCTACCACAGGGTACTGAGAGCAATTCGAAAATGATATTAAAATTTCGATATATTTATTGCAAATTTCAAATTAATATCATATTTTTGCAGAAAATTTTTTAGAATTATGCCATTAATTAAATCAATTTCCGGATTTCGCGGCACTATTGGCGGCAGACCGGACGACGGATTAACTCCGATAGATATTGTCAAGCTGACTTCAGCGTTTATTTGTTTAATCAGACGCGGTGGCGTGAAACGTCCTCGTATCGTGGTGGGGCGCGACGGCCGTCTCTCTGGAACTATGGTAAATCAACTGGTTTGCGGTAACCTGCAAGCTATGGGAGCCGATGTCATCGACATAGGATTGAGTACGACTCCGACAACAGAAATCGCTGTCACCGAGCTGAAAGCCGACGGCGGCGTCATTCTTACCGCTTCGCATAACCCGAAGGAGTGGAATGCTCTCAAACTTCTCGACAATAAAGGTGAATTCATCGACGCCGCCGACGGAAAATGGCTGCTCGAGAAAGCCGCAAAAGACGAATATGAGTTCTCGCCAATCGACGAAATCGGAACTTACACTCTCGCTGAAGGTTGGATTGAACGTCATGCCGACATGGTGTGCAAACTGCCATTGGTGAAAAAAGAACTCATCAAGAAAGCGAATCTAAAAGTTGTCGTCGACGGTGTGAACTCGACTGGCGGAATGGCTATTCCAATGTTACTCAAGAAGTTGGGTGTGAAGAATGTTGTCGAGCTTAATTGCGAAGTGACGGGAAAATTCGCTCATAATCCTGAGCCGTTGGCGGTCAATCTTGTCGACACCTGCGCTAAAGTCAAAGAATGTGGTGCCGACCTCGGCATCGTCGTCGACCCTGATGTCGACCGTCTCGCGTTCATAAACGAAAAAGGTGAGATGTACGGTGAGGAATACACCCTCGTGACAGTTGCTTCGTATATTCTCGAACATAAAAAAGGTAACACAGTGTCAAATCTCTCGTCGACGCGTGCCTTGCGTGACGTGACCATCGCCGCCGGTGGTAAGTATTCCGCGGCAGCGGTAGGCGAGGTGAATGTCGTCGCTAAAATGAAAGAAGTAGGTGCTGTAATCGGCGGCGAAGGCAACGGCGGCGTCATCTATCCTGAGATTCACTACGGTCGCGACGCTCTCGTCGGCGTTGGCTTGTTCCTGACATATCTCTGCGAAAACAAATGCACAGTGTCGGAACTCAAGAAAAAGTTCCCGATGTATTACATGTCGAAAAACAAGATACAGCTCACTCCTCAGACTGATGTCGACGGCATCTTGGCAAAGCTTGCCGACAAGTTCAAGAACGAGCAGGTTACAACCATCGACGGCGTGAAAATCGACTTCGCCGACGGCTGGGTGCATCTCCGCAAATCGAACACAGAGCCTATCATCCGAGTGTATTCTGAAGGCAAAAGCGAAGCAGAAGCCGACAAACTCGCGCAGATGATGCTCGATGAAGCTAAGAAACTAATGTAATAAGTTAATCAGTTAGCCAGTTAACTGAACAACTGATTAACTGAACAACTGAATAACTAATATAATGAAGGCTAAACATCATAGAAGAAGTTACAAGTACCATGCGATAACGTTCAAGTTGTCGCAAGGACAGTACAAGTCGCTCAAAAACTACTGTAAGGCGCGCAAGACAACGCCTATCAAGTTGATTAAGAAGAACATAGAAAGGTTTATCTCGCACTACGAATATGGTGTGCCTGAAGAATTGTATCTATGCGAAAATCAATTGGATTTGTTCGAAGACACTACAATTGATTAAATGGAATCCTGTTCTTGATCGAACGTCCTAATGTAACTTCATCGGCAAACTCCAGCGCGTCGCCGACCGAGATGCCTTTTGCGATGGCTGTGATGGTGCCTTCAAAATGCTTTAACATCTTGAAAATGTAATAGTTAGTGGTGTCGCCTTCGATAGTGGCGGGCAACGCCAAAATTATCTCTTTGAAATTCTCTTTAAGGCTTCTTTCAACCAACTCCTTGATTCTTAAATCGTTAGGGGAGATGCCGTTTATTGGGTCGATGACTCCGCCGAGAACATGATAAATGCCATTGAACGAGCCGGTTCGCTCAATAGCCATCACATCGCGCATGTCGGCCACGACACAAAGTAACTCGTTGTCTCTCTTTGGATTAGAACAAATCGAGCAATTCTCTTCATCGCTTATGTTGTAGCAACGCTTGCAAAGCACGATGTTGTTTCGCATATTTAGCAGTGATTGCGAAAGGTTTTCTGTGGTTACTTTCTCCTCGCCGAGAAGATGCAAAGCCAATCTCAAAGCCGTTTTCCGCCCAATTCCGGGCAATTTTGCCAACTCGTCGACAGCCTTTTCCAATAAAACCGAAGAATATTCAGCCATAAAAGTCTAAATTCTAATAATAATCGCAGTATTTTACATAATCTTCCATGTTCTGACGGCCATATTTCTCAGCTAATTTGAAATAATAGCATGCCATGGAATAATCGTTTTGTCTCCTGTAAATCAATCCGATATTGAAATATGGATCAGGATAATCTGATTTTAACTCGATGGCTTTGTTCCAATCTTTGAATGCCTGCTCGTTTTTGAAATTGTTGCTGTAAGCGCATCCGCGATGATAATATGCCTCGTAGTTGGTGGCATCATACTTGATGGCCTTGTTAAACTCTTCAATGGCTTCGTCAATTTGCGAAGCATAAAGATAATCGATACCTTTGTTCATGAAAACTCTTGACTTTTCAGGATTTGGTCCGCAGCTTACCAGAAACAATAATGCCAAATTTGCAAAAATTAACCTTTTCATATAAATTTTATTTTTTAACTTCTAACTAAAAATACATCCAATGCCATACCCATTCGTCGCCACTGTTGTATTCGATCGCGGGAAATGGGAACTTGAATATATCTAAGACTTTAAACGTATATTTTAAGAATTTATTTTTAGTCGGGATTTTTGTGAGATCTATATCTAACGAAAAATAAAACTGTCGCGTCCTGTCGAAATGCGGTATGGGTTTGCCATTATGTTCAGTGGCGTTCTCGAAGCCGCCGGTCATGCCGTCAGCACCATATCCGAAAGCGAAGTTGAGCCATGCTGGAAAACGACTTTCTTTATTGAGAAACAATGACTTAAAATTACAAGAGAGCCAATATGTCTGACCGTTGTAATCTTTGATTGTCTGTTGTGGAAAATTCTCACCGAGAACGTCGGGACGGTATTTGGGATATTCGGTTGTGTGAAACGAATATTTCATCTTTATGCGTTGCTCGTGCCATAACAGCTGCTGGCTTATGAACAGACCGGTTCCAAACGTGTTGGCAGCCATGTCGCCCCAAGAAAAGCCCCATTTTTCTGAGAATCCGTCAAAAACTTCCACTGTAGTCATGAATGCCAGACCAAGAGTACCGCCATACCAGATGGAACGTTTCTCATCGAGACCGGCAGCTCTAAGTGCTTCATAACCAAGGCTTCCAACGTAATATGTCGTCGTCGCGTGACCTATCTTATCCATTTGCAGCCATTCCTTGTTATCATTGAAAAAATGAAAATCTGACTGCGGATAATCGGCATACCAGGCATAATACAGACCTGTCATCGTGACGGCATAAAGTCCGGCCTCGGAATAAAGCACAATCCTGACATTTCGCCTGACTTTCGCTTCATTCGTTATGGTGTCCTGTGCTAACGCATGTAACACGCTGAAAATCAATAATATCGCTAAAAACGCTTTTTTCATGTAATCTGTCTCATCCCGTACTGATAAGGCTGTCTTATCCCTACTGGAACCTGCGAACGATGTTTGTTACCGTCTCAATGATTTCTTTTAATTTGTTTTCGCTTTTCGCCTCACACAAAAATCTTAGAAATGGTTCGGTGTTAGAAGGTCTGATATTTAACCACCAATCCTGATAATCAAGACGATAGCCGTCGAAATCGAGGAAACGTTCTGGTTTTTCTTTGTTCGTGAAGTGATCGCGAACGGCATCCATGGCTTCTTTCTTTTTCTCAATGGTGAAGTTGATTTCGCCAGAGTTATGGTAGCCCGATATCTCTTTGACAATCATCGACATAGACTTGCCTTCCGCCTTGAATTTGGCTAAAAGTCTGAGCACCAACAGCGCTGCCATGATTCCTGAGTCTGAATAATAGAAATCGCGGAAATAATAGTGACCTGCAAGTTCGCCTCCGAAACAGCCGTCGAGTTCACGGAGCTTCAAAGCGGCGTAGGCTCGTCCGACACGCCACGTTTCCACTTGGGCGTTGTAAAGTCTGCCAAGATATTCCTGAATGGCTCTTGATGATCTAATGTCTTGAAGCACAACGCCTTTTTGCTTTTTCTCGCCAAGGAAGTAATTGCCCAGGAAAGCGATAATCAAGTCTGGAGAGATAAATTGACCTTTCTCATCGATGAACGTTATTCTGTCGGCGTCGCCGTCGAATAAAAGTCCGATGTCGCATTTGTTTTTCAACACTAATTCTTTGATTTGCTCTTGATTCTCTGCTTCGAGCGGATTCGGCTCGTGACCAGGGAAACGTCCGTCGAGGGTGTCATTAATATAATAAGGTGTGTCGCCGAGCAGTTTCTTAATGAAAATATTCGAAGCTCCGTTGCTGCAATCTACAGCGACCCTCAAATTGCTGATGTTACCAATGTATTGCTTCTGATAATCAATGTATTGCGCATAAACATCAATCTCTTTTGTGACGCCTCTCTGATCTGCTACTACAGTTTTTTTATCTGATGCGACTAACGCCTCGAGTTTGTTCAAGCCGGTGTCATATCCTACAGGTTTCGCATCTTTTGCACTGATTTTGAACCCGTTATGATTCGACGGGTTGTGCGATGCTGTAATCATTACGGAAGCATCATAGCCGTATTTTGCAGTCGTCCAGTAGATTAGCGGGGTGGTGGATAGTCCGACGCTGTCGACGTTCACGCCACGGTCGTTCAAACCTTTGGTGAGCTGGACAAATGCCGTGTCCGACGAAAGACGCATATCTCTTCCTACCAAAATAGTCTTGGCTGGCAACACGTCTGGCAGAAAATACCCTATTCTGTATGCTATCTCTTCGTTGAGGTCGGTGCCCCAAACGCCTCTGATGTCGTATGCTTTGAATGCTTTCATTTGTATATCTTGTTTTTGTTTAATGCTTTCCTGTATTTTTCGGCGTTTTTATTATGCTCGGTGATATTCTTTGCAAACACATGGTATCCCGACAAATCGTCTTTTGCGCAGAAATAGAAATAATTATGTGTTTCCGCGTTTAAAACTGCGTCGATGGCTGCTATCGAAGGGATGCAGATCGGTCCTGGCGGAAGCCCGGCGTATTTGTAGGTGTTGTACGGAGAATCAATGTTTTTGTGCACGTCGAGAACCCTGCGGATGTTGTAGTCGCCTAAAGCGAAAACGAGTGTGGGGTCGGCTTGTAAAGGCCAGCGTTTGTTAAGACGGTTTATGTAAACGCCCGCGATTGTCGGCATCTCGGATGTTTTTCTGGTTTCTTTGTCGATGATCGAAGCCAGGATGCTGACCTGTCGTGGAGTGAGTTTATGGGCCTTAGCCTTGTTTCTTCTCGACTCGTTCCAGAAATTTCTGTACTCAACGAGCATTTTCCCGACGAAATCTTCAGCGTCGGTGTTCCAATAAAATTCGTAAGTGTTTGGAATAAAGATAGTTGCGTCGAGGGTGTCGTTTCTGTTGATGATTTCTACAATCTCGGCAGAGTCGGCTTCAATCTGTTCGCTGATGCGTCCCGCAAGTTGTTCAACGGTTCTCATATTGTTGAAAACAACTTTTACCGGCGTCTGATGACCCATGCGTAACATGTTGATTAACTGTTGGTTAGTCATCCCATCAGTCAAAACGTAACGTCCCGGGTGCACGTTTTCATCGTAATGCATTCTCTTTGCCAACCAGTCGAAAGCTTTCTTGCTTTTTAACACGTTCAAAGAAACAATTTCATTTTTAACTTGCTGATAATCAGCAGTTGTTGGGATGTATAACGATACGTTTTTGCCATCGGTTGTTTTGATTATCGGCTTGGTGATGTACAGATAATTTCTTGCTAAAAATGCAGCAATGGGGCAAATTATCAGGAGAAATATCGTCAAAATGATGCGCCGTCTGCGTCTCCTTTTTTGCCTTTTATCTATAAATGACAATTTATATTTTTTCATTTTTGTTTCTCGCTAATGTATTGATATTCAATCTGGTCTACAAAACCTTCACTCGTTTTACACCACTGTTTCTTTTGTCCGCATCTTACAAATCCCACCGACTCAAAAAGCTTTATACTATTTAAGTTGTTGGCCAACACCAAAGCGTATATCTGATTGAGCAGTAAGGTGTTAAAACAATAATTCAATAATAATTTTATCGCGCTTTTGGCAAAACCTTTGTTTCTGTTTTTTTCGTCAATAAGTATGCCGAAGCCTGCGCGAGAGTTGAATTCGTCGTAATCGTAGATGTCGATGCAGCCTATTATATTGCCGTTTTTCACGTTTTCTATCATCATACGAAGCTGTTTTTCGCTCGTAAGGTCGTTGTTGTTCAGTAAAAACTGTTCAATCTGGCGCATCGAGTAGGGGACTCGTGTCTCGCTGTCGCGCCATACCTCCATGTCGTTTTCCCAACGGTAGATGATGTCGGCGTCGTTGGGTTCCGCGACACGCAAAGAGACTTTATCGTTTTTAATAAACATCATTTTGCAAAGATATAAAATCCGTCGAAAACGTGTGTCGCCGGACCTGATAAAACTATGTTTCTTATCGAGTTCCCGACTTTTTCAAACTTCACGTTCAATGTCGCCAATGTCGTTTTTATGTTGATGTCGTCGCCTCCGTACCATAATGCCGCCGCTATCGCAGAAGCTGTCACGCCTGTGCCGCATGCCAATGTCTCGTCCTCCACGCCACGTTCAAAAGTCCTTATATTGAATTGATTGTCAATGACTTCCATAAAATCGACATTGATGCCGTCGGTGGAGATGCTTTTATCGTTTCTGATTTCAGCGCCGTGTTTTCTTACATCGAAATCCTTGAGATTTTTAACACGTGTAACGTAATGCGGAGAACCTGTATTGATAAGGAGCCTGTCTTCGCTCAAATCATAGCTTTCAATGTCGCGCATGGTGATTGAAACCATAAATTCGTTGTCTGAATTTTTAGTCACTAAGGCTTTATGCACTCCGTCAATAGCTTCATATTCAATGTGTTGCGGGACAAGACCTTCTTCTGTGGCAAAAGCGGCGATACATCGACCACCATTTCCGCAGAAGGTGCTCTCGTGACCGTCGCAGTTGTAATATTTCATCCTGAAGTCGTATCTTTCCGAAGGCAAAATCATGATTAATCCGTCGGCTCCGACGCCGGTTCTGCGGTCGCAAATGGCTTTTACCTCGTCATCTGTTAAAATGACAGGTGAATTTTTTGCGTTAATCATGACAAAATCGTTGCCTGCGCCATGATATTTGCTGAATTTAACTCCTTTATAATCAATGTTTTGCATAATACTGAAAAATTTTTCTCCAAAAATGAAAGTTTGGCAAGAAATTTGATGTAAAAATACTAATTATTTTTAAATTTTTTTAAAAAAGAACAAGAATATTAAAATTTAAGCGTTTATTGCTAAGAAACTTTTAAAAACTTAATGAAATGAAAAAGGCGATTTTTTTAATTGGGATGTTGTGTGTCGTGCTGATTGGCAGGGCTGATGGCGTTGATTTTACGGTAGCGGCTGAGAAGACGGTGAATTCTGTCGTTCATATCCGTACTGAAATAGTTACAAGCAATCGTTACTATGATTTTTTCGGACCGTTTCTTGAGCAGATTTATGGCGGTAAGATCCAGGTGCCTGAAAATATCTCGGTGGGCTTCGGCTCCGGCGTGGTGATTTCTCCTGACGGCTATATTGTGACGAATAATCACGTGGTGGAAGGCGCTCGTAAGATAGAGGTGACGTTCAACGACAAACACAAAAGAGAGGCTACTATTGTTGGCGCTGACCCGACTACTGATATCGCTTTGATAAAAGTTGAAGCTCGTGATCTGGAATTTCTGACTTTCGGTGACTCTGACAAGGTGCGAGTGGGCGAGTGGGTGCTTGCCGTGGGTAATCCTTTTAAGCTGACATCAACTGTTACGGCAGGTATTGTGAGCGCAAAGGCAAGAAGTATCAAGATTTTAGGTGAAGACACTATCGAATCTTTCATCCAGACCGATGCGGCTGTTAATCCTGGAAACAGCGGTGGCGCTTTGGTAAACATAAACGGCGAGTTGATTGGTATCAACGCCGCAATAGCTTCACGCACAGGCAGTTATGAAGGATATTCGTTCGCCATTCCTTCTAATATCGCGAAAAAAGTGGTTGAAGATTTTTTGATATACGGCTCGCTGCAACGCGCTTATCTTGGCGTCTCGATGGTTGAGATAACCGAAGGCCTTGCCGATTACAAAGGTCTTGACGTCCTCGCGGGCGTTTATGTCGCCGACGTTTTTGAAGGTGGCGCGGCTCAGAAGGCTGGCATCAAAAAAGATGATATAATCTTGAGTATCAATGGCTTGACTGTCGATACGAGAGCACAACTTATGGGAGCGTTGGGTCAATATCGTCCTGGCGATAAAGTCGACGTGAAGATAAGACGTGGTGACAAAGAGAAAGTTATAAAAGTGACGCTGACAGATTATCCGAGATAGTTTGTCATAAAAAACAATTAGATATGAGACAATTAAAGATTTCAAAATCGATTACAAACCGCGAGCAGGGGGCTCTCGACAAATATCTCGTTGATATCGCGAAAGAGCCAATGATAAGCCCTGATGAGGAGGTTGAGCTCGCGCAAAGAATAAAACAAGGCGACCAGATTGCCCTCGACCGTTTGGTGAGGGCTAACCTCCGTTTTGTGGTTTCCGTTGCGAAACAGTATCAAAATCAAGGACTTGGCCTCGCTGACTTGATCAACGAAGGCAATGTCGGACTTATCAAAGCGGCACAGCGTTTCGACGAAACGAAAGGCTTCAAATTCATTTCCTACGCCGTGTGGTGGATACGTCAGGCTATTCTTCAAGCTGTGGCGGAACAGTCGAGGATGGTGCGCCTGCCGCTGAATCAGGTGGGATTTCTCAGCAGAGTGAAGAAAACAGCGTCGTCGCTCGAACAGCTTTATCAGCGTAAGCCTACGATTAAGGAAATCGCAGACGAACTCGACATGCCTGAGGAAAAAGTCGAGGCAATAATGAAAATCAGCTCAAAAGAGGTCTCGATGGACGCGCCGGTCACAAACGACGATGACATGACATTCATTGATACTGTTGTGCCGGAAGACAATTACGACGCCGACAAACAGGTTATCTCAGAGTCCGAATCGGCAGAGATAAAGCGTTCATTGTCAGTGCTTAACGAGAAAGAGCGACAGATTATAATTTATTATTTCGGTCTTGAATCGAATCATCCTTACACTCTCGAGGAGATCGGCTACATGATGGACATGACACGTGAACGCGTTCGTCAAGTGAAAGACAAAGCTCTGAAAAAATTAAGGAATCGCTCGAAAAAAAACTTGCTGCATGTTTTAAATGATGATTAAATTTTTTGTAATTTTGCGCCTTAATTTTTAGAAAATAAATTTTTTATGAATAAAAACTCAATTATTGGAATTATCCTTATTATTGGAATTCTTGTTGGTTATTCAATTTGGATGACACCTTCAAAGGAAGAGATTGAAAGACAAAAACATTATAGAGACTCGATTTATCAGGCGAATAGGGAACGTTTCATTCAGGATTCCATTCGTTTTGTAGAAGCGCAAAAAGAAGCCGAACTGATTGTGGCTCAGCAAGATAACAATGCTCAGATGTCAGGTGTTGCCTTGCGTGACAAATATGGAGTTTTCGCTACGGTAGCTGAAGGCGTGGAACATATCTATACTATCGAGAACGATGTTTTGAAGATGACTCTCACCTCAAAAGGCGGTTATGTGAAGACGGTTGAACTGAAAGATTACAAAACATGGGATTCTCTACCTCTTATTGGGTTTGATGAAAATACAAGCAAGTTCAGCCTTTCGTTTTTCGCTTCAAACAGAAATATCAATACTATTGATTTATTCTTTACGCCATATCTCAATGGAGAGGTTTATAATGGCGATGAAAATATTGTCGTGGGCGAAAAGCCGTTGGTGTTTAACTTCAGAGCAAATGCCGACGATTATTCCAACGAGCTGAATCCGAATCAATACATTGAGTTTACGTATACCGTCACAAAAGACGAGTATATGGTTGATTTCGATGTGAAGACTGTCAACATGAAGAACGTCATCGCTTCGAACACCAATTTCTTGACTATCGACTGGTATGTCGATCTTTTGAAGCAAGAGAAAGCTGTTGACCGTTTCAACGGCTCCAACATATATTATAAATTCATGAGCGATGATGTCGAGTCGTTAAGCGGTGACCGTGGCGGTGAAAAAGACGGCGAGAAAGCGTTGCGCTCAAACATCAAGTGGTTGTCGTTCAAGCAGCGTTTCTTCAGCTATTCGCTTATTTCTAAAGATGGTTTCAACTCAGCTGTTGTCGGAATGAAGTCCGATTTTAGGACTAATAATCCGCGTTATCTTAAAACAATGTATGCTTCTGTCGATGTCCCGTTTGATGGATTCCAGGAGAACAATACTATGGCTATGCAGTATTATTTCGGCCCTAACAGCTTGAAAATCATGGATAAATATGGTATCGACCTCGACAAACAGATTCCTCTTGGCGGTAAGTTTGTCGGCTGGATCAACAGATATATCGTTGTCAACGTGTTCAACTGGCTTGGCAGCTATGGTTGGAACTACGGTATCGTGATTTTGGTGCTTACAATCATCATCAAGATAGCTTTGATGCCGTTTGCGTTCAAATCGTATCAGTCGACGGCGAAGATGCGCGTTTTGAAGCCTGAAATCGACGAGATCAACGCGAAATTCCCTGACGAAAAGGACAATATGAAGAAACAGCAGGCTGTGATGGAGCTTTACAGAAAAGCGGGCGCAAGTCCTACTGCAGGATGTTTGCCTATGCTGCTGCAGCTGCCTATTTTGTGGGCAATCTTCCGTTTCTTCCCGGCGAGTATCGAGCTTCGTCAGCAACCGTTCCTTTGGGCCGACGACCTCTCGACATACGACAGCGTCCTTGACCTCGGATTCAATATCCCGTTCTACGGCGATCATGTGAGTTTGTTCACATTGTTGATGACAATCACGACAATACTTTACACCTATATTAATAACAAGCAGATGGCGGCCACACAGCAGCAGGGAATGAAAGGTATGAAGGTTATGATGTACTTGATGCCAATTATGTTCCTCGGACTGTTTAACAGCTATTCATCAGGTTTGAGCTACTATTATATGTTGGTAAATATCATCACCTTCTTGCAAATGTATCTGTTCAGAATCTTCATGGATGATGAGAAGTTGCGTAAGAAAATAGAGCTCGCGAAACAGAGACCTGTGAAAAAGTCGGCATTCCAGAAACGCTTGGAAGAGCTGCAGAAACAGCAACAAAGAAGATAATGCTTCCTGACCGAATTTATATCATCGGCTATATGTGTTCCGGGAAGTCGTCGATTTCACGGAAAGTAGCGGCGCGACTGGGATACGAGCCATACGACACCGATGATTTGTTTGAGGAGAAATATCATATCTGCGTACAGGATTTCTTTGAGAAATACGGCGAGGATTATTTCAGAAAATTTGAATCGGAGATTTTGAAAAAGACTGGCGAGCTTCACAAAGTGGTGATTTCCACGGGAGGAGGCACGCCTTGTTTCTTTGATAACATGCAGTGGATGAACGAGAACGGCACCACTGTTTTTGTGAAAGTCAGTCCGCAGACGGCGTTTCATAGGATTATGAATGCGAAACGCAAACGGCCGCTGGTGTTTGGAAAGACAGAAGAAGAACTACGCCAATTCATTGAGAATCATTATAATTCTCGTCTGCCGATTTATGAGCAGGCGAATTTCATTGTCAAAGGCGAAAACTTCGATATCGAAGAGGTGATGAGTTATTTATCGCAGCTCTAACAGCACCACGTTCTCGACATGCTGTGTGTGCGGGAACATGTCGACAGGCTGCACGGCCTTAACAGCGTACAAATCATCAAGTAATTGTAAATCACGGGCTTGCGTGGCTGGGTTGCAGCTCACGTAGACAATCTTCTTAGCCTGAATCTTCTTCAGCTGTTCGATGACTTTGTCGGCCATACCTGCGCGTGGCGGGTCGGTGACGATAAAATCGGGTTTGCCGTGCTCAGCGATAAACTCGTCGGTGAGAACCTTTGCCATGTCGCCAGCAAAGAAACTGGTATTTGTAATATTATTAAATTGCTCGTTGATTTTGGCATCCACGATGGCTTCCTCAACATATTCAATTCCAACAACGCGTTTCACGAAACGTGAGAAATACAAGGCTATGGTGCCTGTTCCGGTGTAGAGGTCGTACATCAGCTCGTTGCCTTTCACGTTGGCGAGGTCGAAAGCCGCTTTGTAAAGTCTTTCAGCTTGATATACATTAGTTTGGAAAAACGATACAGGTCCGACACGGAACTTCAAATCATTAAAACCAGGACGAGGCGATTTCATAGTTTCCACCAGATATGGCTCGCCTTTGAGGCATTCGAACGGGAGGTCGGAGATAGTGTCGTTGAACTTGCTATTGATGACAAGCATCAGCGAGATAATCTGTGGGAAATTCATCGAAAGGGCAGGGATGAGTTCATTTCTGACGATCTCGTTTTCCTCGTTGATGACGATGATGACCATGAATTCGCCTTTGCCGTTGCAACGGATGATGACATTGCGCATGGTTCCGACATGAGCTTTCACATTATGATACGAAAGCTTGTGATTCATTGTGAAGTCCTTGATAAACAAGCGGATATCGTTCGACGGGTCGGCCTGTAGATAGCATTTCTCGATGTCGATGACACGATCAAATAAGCCAGGCAGATGGTAGCCGAAGCCTTTGCAATCTTCTTCGCCGTAAGTGCCTGCTGGAGCGCCGTCGGTGAGCCATTTGCGGTTCGAGAAGCTGTATTCGAGTTTGTTGCGATAGAAAAACTGTTTCTCGCAACCCAAAATCGGCATCATCTCGGGGTATTCTATCTTCCCGATGCGGTCGAAGTTGTCTTTTATCTGTTTCTGTTTGTAAAACAGTTGCCATTGATAATCAAGGTGTTGCCATTTGCAGCCGCCGCAGAGACCGAAGTGCTGGCAAACAGGTTTCACACGTTTGTCGGATTCCTTTTTAATGTTGATAATCTTGCCGTCGAAACAGTTCGATTTTTTTTTAAACACTTGAATATCAACGATATCTCCTGGTGCTCCGAACGGGATAAACACAACTTTCTCTTCCGGCTTGGCTATGCTCATGCCTTCCGCTCCGGCGTCGATGATTTCGACGTCTTCAATATATTGGGGTTGCTTAACTTTTTTCATGCCGCAAAATTACAAAATAATTTCATTCCTCCGTCATTTCGAGCGAAACGAAGTGGAGTCGAGAAATCTTTATTATCATTTTACGATAAAAGATTTCTCCGCTTCGGTCGAAATGACGAATAAAAGTTTATATTTGCAAAAAAATTGCTTGTTATGAAGATTCCGGATATCAAAGCCGCTCGAGCTGCTGACGCTTATACCATTGAGAATGAGCCTATTTCGTCTGTAGATTTGATGGAACGCGCTGCCACGCAGATATATTTCTGGCTGATGAAGAAGCTGAAAACGAAGGAAGTTTCGATAAAAATTTTCTGCGGCATGGGCAACAACGGCGGCGACGGGCTTGTCTTGGCGCGATTATTGGCCTCGAACGACATTGTTGCACAGGTTTATATCGTTCATGTTAGCGACAGCTTCAGTCACGACTGCGAGGTGAACTACGAGCGTTTGAAGGAGATTCCCGATGTTCCGATGTTCGGTATTTTCTCGAATGAAGATTTTCCGAAAATCGATGATAACGATATCGTTATTGACGCGATATTCGGCTCAGGTTTAAGCCGTCCGTTGGAAGGATTGGTGGCGGAATTGGTAAGTCATTTAAATGATAATCAAGCTGTTAGGATTGCTATTGACATTGCGTCGGGCTTGAATGGCGACGCAATAAACAACGGCGGTGTTATTTTCAGACCTGATTACACTGTTTCGATGCAGTTCCCGAAGATGGCTTTTCTGTATCCGGAAAACGAGCCGTTTGTGGGGAAATGGGATGTGTTGGACATCAAAATCCATCCCGATTACATCGAAAATCTTGAGACGGTGAATTTCTACACCACAGAAAATGTTGTTAAGCCGTTGATACACAAGCGAGGGAAGCACTCGCATAAAGGGACATACGGGCATGCGTTGTTGATAGCGGGTTCGACGGGAAAGACGGGTGCCGCATTGATGGCCTCGGAATCGTGTATGCGCTCGGGCGTAGGCTTGCTGACTACGCATTTGCCGAAACAGGCGATGTTGCCGTTGCAGGTGTATCTGCCTGAAGCGATGATAAGTCCGGATAAGTCGGATGATTATTTCTCGCAGGTTCCTGATTTACAACCATATAATGCCATCGGAGCCGGTCCTGGGCTTGGGAAGGCGGAGGAGACAGTAAGTGCGTTGAAACATGTGATACAAGATGCGCGTGTGCCGTTGGTTTTGGATGCCGACGCATTGAATATCATCTCGGAAAACAAGACGTGGCTGTCGTTTTTACCTGAGCGCACCATTATCACGCCGCATCCGAAGGAGTTTGAGCGGCTGTTCGGCAGGAGTGAGGACTCGGCTCAACGCCTTGAGCTGCAGAGAGCGATGTCTGTCAGGCATAACATCATAATTGTTCTTAAAGGCGCCAATACTTCAATCACGTTCCCGAATGACACTTGTTTCTTCAACTCGACGGGCAATCCGGGGATGGCGACGGCAGGCAGCGGTGATGTCCTGACAGGGGTGATTTTGTCGCTTTTGGCGCAGCGTTACACTCCGGAAGAGGCGGCGATTATTGGTGTTTTCATGCACGGCAGAGCGGGCGACAAGGCCGCCGAAAAGCTCGGCATTGAGACTATGATCGCTGGCGATATAACTAAAAATTTGGATTTTAGGCTTTAATCTAGCTTATCGATATTTGAATCGTCTTCAACTCTTAAGTTGTCGATGATGAACTTCTGACGTTGGTCGGTGTTCTTTCCCATGTAATATTTCAAAAGTTCTGGAATTGTCATGTCGTGGCGCAAGATGATTGGCTCCAGGCGCATGTTAGGACCGATGAAATAGCTGAACTCGTCGGGTGAAATCTCGCCGAGACCTTTGAATCGAGTGATTTCAGGATGTGCGCCGAGCGACTTGATGGCGTCGACACGTTCCTCGTCGGTGTAGCAATAACGCGTTTCTTTCTTGTTTCTCACGCGGAACAACGGAGTCTGCAGGATATAAAGGTGTCCGCCGCGCACCACGTCAGGGTAGAACTGCAGGAAGAAGGTGAGCATCAGCAGACGGATGTGCATGCCGTCGACATCAGCATCGGTGGCGATGACGATGTTGTTATATCTCAGATTTTCAATCGATTCGTCGATATTCAAAGCTGCCTGCAAGAGGTTGAATTCCTCGTTTTCATACACGATTTTCTTCGTCAAGCCGTAGCAGTTCAATGGTTTTCCGCGCAGGCTGAACACCGCTTGTGTCTGGGCGTCGCGGCTCTTTGTGATGCTGCCCGATGCACTGTCACCCTCGGTGATAAACAGCGTCGACTCGAGACGTTTCTCCTGGTTGGTGTTGTAATGTATGCGGCAGTCGCGGAGCTTTCTGTTGTTCAGGCTGACTTTCTTGGCACTCTCGCGGGCAAGTTTCTTGATGTTCGCCATGCCCTTGCGCTCTTTCTCGTTCTGGATGATTTTGCGCATCAGGTTTTCTGCCACGTCGCTGTTCATGTGCAGGAACTTGTCGAAATGACGTTTGATGATGTCGGTGATATAAGCTCTGATGGTGACTTCACTCTCTTTGTCCATGTAGTTCGACGAGAATTTCGTCTTTGTCTGGCCTTCGAACTCAGGCTCATCGACTTTAATCGACAATGACGCGATAAACGAGCTGCGGATGTCGGACGTTTCGTATTCTTTATTATAGAACTCCCTGATAGTCTTGGCGATAGCCTCACGGAAAACGTTGAGATGCGTGCCTCCGAGAGGGTTATACTGACCGTTTGCGAACGGGAAATACTCTTCGTTTGAAGTTACATTTGAGTGCGTGAAAGCACATTCAAAATCGCCTTCTTTTATGTGTATGATAGGGTAGGCGCAGGTCTCGAGCTTGCCGATCTTACGGTTTAGCAGGTCGAGGAGGCCGTTCTTTGCCTGGTATTTCTGACCGTTGAGAATCAACGACAGACCGCTGTTGAGGAATGCGTAGTTCCAAATCATCTCGTCGACGTATTCCATAAGGAAATGGTAGTTTCCGAACAGTTCGGCGTCGGGCACGAACGTAATCTCGGTACCGTTTTTCTGGTCGGTAGGAATGATTTCCGACTCGCTGAGCAGTTCGCCTTTTGAAAATTCAACAACTTTTGTCATACCATCGCGGAATGCCTGAGCGCGGAAGTATGATGACGCGGCGTTGGTCGCTTTCGCGCCCACGCCGTTCAATCCCACGGCTTTCTTGAACGCGCCGGAGTTATACTTACCGCCGGTGTTCATCTGTCCCATACAGTCTTTGAGAGAGGCGAGAGGGATACCACGGCCGTAGTCGCGCACGCGAACCTTGCCGTCGTTGATGTCGATTTCGATGACTTTTCCGGCACCCATGTTGAACTCATCGATGCTGTTGTCGACGATTTCCTTTAACAGGATATAGATACCGTCGTCGTGAGCCGAGCCGTCGCCAGCCTTGCCGATATACATGCCAAGACGCTTACGGATATGCTCGTTCCACGACAAATGCTGAATCGCATCGTCGTTATAATCGACCGGATTTACATTGGTTGTAAAATCTAACTCATTGTCTTCCAAAACGTTATCTTCAATAATTTCTTCCGCCATTTCTCAATAAACTTTTTGCAAAGATAACATTTTTTTTGAGTCTTTAGACATTAGTCTTTAGTTTTTAGTCATTTTTTTAAACTAAAGTCTAAAGACTAACGACTAACGACTAAAATTTTCGTATTTTTGCACGATTTTTTGAGTAGAAAATGGAAAAGATAACTTCAAATAAGAAAGTTTTCGGCACTATCTGCGGTATTCTGGCGGCGGTGTTCTACGGCACGAATCCGCTTGGCGCGCTGAAGCTTTACGAGCAGGGCATGAACACCAATTCGGTGCTGTTCAGCCGCTTCACTATGGCGTGGATTATCATTTCTATCATATTGATTATCAAGAAGGAAAACCTGAAAGTAAACAAAAGGGAATTTTGTGTTCTTACTGCGCTCGGACTGCTTTTTACGGCCTCTTCAATGACGCTGTATTTTAGTTTCAAATACATCGCGGCAGGTGTGGCGTCGACGCTTTTGTTCACTTATCCAATAATGACGGCGGTGATTATGGGGATGTTTTTCAAGGAGAAAGCCGGTTTTAAGACCATCGTGGCCATCATTTTGTCGCTTGTTGGAGTTTTGCTGCTTTATTGGAGCGATGCTGGTGGAGCTTTAAACACTCTAGGCGTGATTTTGGTGCTCGTTTCAGCTCTAACTTACGCCATCTACATCATTGTGGTAAACCGTTGTCCGCTTGAGATGTCGTCGTTTAAAATCAATTTCTATGTGGTGCTGTACTGCGCCATCGGAATGGCGGTGTTTGCTTGGTTTACCGGACAGCCATTACGTATTCCACACAACGCTGTCAGTTGGTTTTATGCAGTGTGGCTCGCTGTCGTTCCAGCCACATTGTCGCTCGTTTTGATGGTTTACGCCTCAAAATATGTCGGAGCCACGCCTACGGCAATCCTCGGCGCTTTGGAACCTTTGACGGCAGTTCTAATCGGAATTTTTGTATTTGATGAGCCTTTCGGAATTCGCCTCGCAATTGGAATTGTGCTGATTCTCAGCGCAGTAATAATCACTGCATACCATTCCAAAGATTAAGGATATACGGACAACAGGCTGCGAAGCATTCGCTTCAAAGGCCTGTTTTTTCGTACATCCTTAATCTAATTATGATTACATGCAAAAAGCCAAGCCTTTGAAGCTCGCGTATCAGCCAGGAAAGATTCAATAATGATTTTAAATAATTTTTAATGCCATTTGCAGAAATGCGACCTACCACAGGGTACTGTTGAGTATTTCGAAAATGGCATTAAAAATATCAAATAGACGATTTTATCGCTGCTATTAAAGACTTCACATCTTCTTTCGTTACCAACAACTCTTTTGCTGAAATCTTATTGATTTTCTTGAAAACAATCCATTGATAAATGATGATTGCCAAATTGGTTATCGACACCGAAATACCGGCACCGACCATGCCGAACGGAGGTATTAATAAGTATAACGCCGGTATCGTCACCACAAATCCCACCAAAGCCGCGTAAAGGTTGTATTTTGGTAAGTTGACGCCAGAGAAGAAATGACAAAAAACAGTGTGCGCCGACATGAAAATCATGCCAGGAGCCAAGGCAATCATCACCGAGCGCATTGCCGCAAAATTGTTGGTGAAAACCCATGAATAAACACTCGTTGGAATGACGCAGACGATAACCATGCAAATTGCAGTCAGGATTGTTGCGGTTTTCAACAGCTGAACCGTTATTTTACTAGCTAAGTCGTTGTCGTTCAGATTGCTGATTTTAGAAAACTGCACCATGGCGATGCTTTGTCCGACGATTTTTGGTGACTCCGCTACTTGTGAACCAGCGTTATAGACTCCGACATGAGCGTCGCCCCAGAATCCTTTGATAATCAGGAAGCTGAGACGTTTGTTGAGCATTGAGACCATGTTGGTGAGCTGTATTATGGTACCGAATCGCAACATCTCTTTGATGGTTCCCCACACTGAATCGTCGCCTTTATCCTTAAGATATTGCCAAATCTGTGTCAATCCGCAGAGATAACTGACGATATAGCCCGTGAGAAGCGAGAATACGAAAGCGTCGGCATTGCGGATGTCCATCACGAAAATGTAGAACAGCATCGAGCACATCTGAGTCAGAAACTGTATGATAAACAATATGTTATTCGTTCCGACGCGTTCTTTTCCCAGAAGGGTGTTGAGATTGAAATTATGCAGGCTGTAGATGAAAACCAGCAGCAGCACCATGCCGTGATAACCTTCAGGAATCACCTCCAAATTGTTGTCTGATTGAATTAAGGAGGTGAGGTAAATGACAAGCGCATAAAACGCCACCACCATCGCCGACCATAAATAAGATATCTCAAACAATGTGCGAAACGACTTTCTTGGCGTGAAATATACCAATCCGGGACCTGCCAGAAGCTCCACGCCGATAAGAAGCAGCGACACGTCGAGAAGCACAATGCCGCCAACGCCCCAGGCTTCAGCGCCGAGGTAATGCGTGCCGAACCACAACGTGATAAAGTTGCATATCGCGTTGAGCATGCGGGTTCCGAATGTGCCAAAAATCTTCTTTATCATTTCAAAGTGCAAAAATAACTAATTTATTTTACAAAATAAAAAATCATTGAAATAATAATTTGCGTATCTTTGCAGTTTTAACAGTAAGTGATGAAACTTTCGGTAGTCATAGTGAATTACAACGTTGAGCATTTCCTCGAACAATGCCTTTATTCGGTGCGTCGCGCCATGCAAGGTGTTGAAGGTGAGGTGTTTGTGGTCGACAACAACTCCGTTGACGGCTCTTTGAAGATGCTCGCGTCGAAGTTTCCGGAGGTAAAAGTAATCGCCAACAAAGACAATGTAGGCTTTGCAAAGGCTAATAATCAGGCGATTAGGATTTCGACGGGAGAGTATGTTTTGCTTCTGAATCCCGACACTGTGGTTGAAGACGACACTTTCAGCAAATGCATCGCTTTTATGGATTCGCATCCTGACGCGGGCGGTTTGGGCGTGAAGATGGTCGACGGAAAGGGTCAGTTCCTGCCGGAATCGAAGCGCGGTCTGCCAACCCCGATGACAGCTTTCTATAAGATTTTCGGGCTTTCGAAACTTTTCCCGCACTCAAAGCGTTTTTCGAAGTATCATTTGGGCTATCTGCCTGAAAATGAAGTGAATCCTGTCGATATTCTGGCTGGCGCCTTTATGCTGATGCGTCGCGAAACTCTCGACAAATGCGGACTTCTCGACGAAACGTTCTTCATGTACGGCGAGGACATCGACCTTTCTTACCGTATCACTTTGGCGGGGTATAAGAATTACTATTTCCCGGAGACGCGAATTATTCATTATAAAGGGGAGAGCACCAAGAAAACCACAGTAAATTACGTTTTGGTTTTCTACAAGGCTATGGAGATTTTCGCCAAGAAACATTTTGCTAAAAACCGCGCCCGGACGTTCTCGTTTTTCATCAATTTCGCCATATATTTTAGGGCGTTTCTTGCTTTGATGTCGCAGTTTTTGGGCAAGCTCTACATGCCGTTGATTGACACTGTTTTGGGTTATTCCGGGCTTGCAGCGATAAGCTATTTCTGGGGACATTACATGATTTATAATGGGATCGGCTCGTATCCGATAACGCCGCTTTTCTCGATAATCTTGCCGATTTACATGTTGATTTGGCTCACGGCCGCTTACTTTACCGGAGGTTACGACAAGCCATATCGTATTTCTCCGTCGGCTGGAGGCGTGATGATTGGCAGTGTTTTAATCCTTATGCTTTACGCGTTGCTGCCTACAAGTTTGCGTTTTTCGAGAGCTTTAATCCTCTTTGGAACGATTTGGATGGCACTTCAGATGACTTTAAGTAGAACTTTAGGTTACTTGCTTAAACTATCTGATTTTCAATATGGTAGAAATGCTAAAAAACGCTTTTTGGTTATAGGAAACCAGGATGAGACGAACCGTGTGGAACAGCTTTTGAAGAGCACGTCGATAAAACCTGATTTCATAGGTTTGGTTGCTCCGACGAACATCTACGAGGTGCCGGAACATTATCTTGGAAACCTTACGCAAGTGCCGGATATCATCGGCATTTACAAAATTACGGAGATAATTTTCTGCTCAAAAGACATCACGCACCAGGAAATCATCGATAAAATGGTGGAATGGCACGCCTCTGACCTCGATTACAAGATTGCACCGGTCGACACGCTTTCCATCATCGGAAGTAACTCGATAAACACAAGGGGAGACCTTTATACTGTTGATATTCGGACGATTAACACTGTGCCAAATCGCAGAAAGAAACGTCTGTTCGACTTCTCGGTTTCGTTCTTCGGAATAGTTTTCTGGGTTTTCGGAGCTTGGTTCGTGAAAAATCCTGTGAAGTTCCTTGGCGATTGCTTCAAAGTGCTTTTCGGAGGATATTCGTGGGTTGGTTATTGTGCTACGGAATCCACTGATGGTCAGCGACTTCCGGATATAAAGAAAGGTATTTACAGCCCCGCTTCGATAGTCGCGGCAGACTTGGACGACGAGGCGCGCGGACAGCTCAATGTGATGTATGCACGCGACTATACTGTTTTGAAAGATTTTAATATCTTGTTCAGAATGTTGCTGAAACGATAATTTTTGTATTTTTGCAGTTTGAAATCATTTTTATAAGTTAAATATCATGCTGAATAGAAGATTTTTGAGAATCAAGGTGTTACAGGCACTTTACGCTTATCTGGAATCAGGTGAGACAAACGTCGCGAACGGTATCAAGCATCTGCTTGACAGTATCGACAAACTGTACGAGCTTTTCATCTGGCAGCTGTCGTTTCTCGTTGAGACTAAACGTTTTGCGGAAAATAAAATCACCGAAAACAAGCATAAATATATCCCAAAATACGAGGATTTGCACCCGAACACCAGATATATCGACAACCGTCTGCTCAACGTGATTGAAGACAACAAGGATTTTCGCAAACATGAGGCGGAGTTGAAGATTAACTGGGCTGACCATCAGGATGTTGTGAAAAATTATTACGACAAGATGCGCGAAACGCCGGAATACAAGAAATATATGGCCGACAAGAACGACAATTTCGCGTCCGACAAGAAATTCATCACAACGATGATTACCAATTATTTCGCTGATTTGGACGTTCTGCAGGACTTTTACGAAGACAAGAGCATCTATTTCTGCGATGATTATCATTTGGTTAGCTCGATGCTTATCAATTTCTTTACAGAGATGAAGAAATTCGATGTCGACACAAAGCTTCCTTCGATTTACAAGCAGGAAAACCTCGAAGCTAACGCTGACGAGAAATTCATCCAGGATTTGTTCCGCGAAACGATTAACCATGATGAGGAATTTGGAAAGCTTATAGGCGACAACACAAACAACTGGGAGAAAGAGCGCATTTGCTTGATGGACATGATAATCCTGAAAATGGCACTTGCCGAGTTTGTGTGCTTCCCAAGCATCCCTGTTAAGGTTACTATGAACGAATATATTGAGATTTCGAAATATTTCAGCACTCCGAAGAGCAGAATTTTCGTCAACGGAATACTTGATAAATTGGCGAAGAAGATGACCGAAAGTGGCGCGATTAACAAAAAAGGATTAGGATTACTTGAAAAATAGTTAGAAGTTTGAAGTTAGAAGTTTGGAGTTAGTCAGTTGTTCAGTTAATCAGTTAGAAGATGAAGATGCGCTACATGATAATGAGTTTGATGATGATGTTTGTCATTGAGAGTCAAGGGCAGACGTCGAATGGCGCATATAGTTTTCTCGATATGACAAGTTCGGCGAGGGTTGCCGCTTTGGGTAATACCGACCTTGCCATTTACGACTCCGATATTCAGCTTGGAATCAACAACCCGTCGTTGATTAACAGGGATATGCACAAAGACATTGTGTTTTCATATGTCAATTATTATGCCGACATCAATTATGGAATGGCGCAATATGGCCATTCTTTTGAGAAATTTGGCACTTTTACCGCTTCTGTGATGTATCACAGCTATGGAAAGATGAAATATTCCGATGAGCAGGGATATGCTGATGGAAGTACCTTTAAACCAGGCGATTACAACATTATGATAGGATGGGGACGCCAGCTGACCCCGCATTGGAGCATTGGCGCTAACGTGAAGTTTGCCGGGCTGCAGTATGAAGCTTATAAATCTTATGCTGTGGCGGTTGATGTGGCCGGAAGTTATCGCAATGATGAAGGCTGGATGTTCTCGTTGATGGCGAGAAACATAGGATATGAACTGTATTCCAATTTTGATGGCAAAAGAAACGAGTTGCCGTTCAGATTGTCGGCTGGCGTTTCGAAACGTCTTGAGCACGTCCCGTTTTTGTTCAGCATCGTTTATGAAAACATTCAGAAATGGGATTTGACATACGACGACCCATTGGATTTGGAAGGCAATTATGATCCGATTTCCGGTACGCACAACGATAAGTCAGACGCTTCGAAGTTTGGCGAGAATTTGATGCGTCACATTGTGTTCGGCGGTGAGATTTACATCGGTAAAAACCTTGTTTTGAGGGCTGCTTACAACTATGGCATGAGGCAGAACATGAAAGTGCCTACCAAGAAAGGCTTATGCGGGTTCTCGTATGGTGTAGGCGTCAGGATTTGGAAGCTCAGCATCAATTATTCGCGTTCGGAGATGCACATCTACGGCTCGCCGCATTATATCACCATCTCGACTAATCTCGACCGCTTCGTAAAATAAAGCAATTAAATGTTTCTCAAAGAGTTAAAGTTGACTAATTTTAAAAATTGTGTATCGGCTGATATGCGGTTTTCGGAGAAAATTAATTGTTTTGTAGGGTTAAATGGCGCTGGCAAGACCAATATTCTCGACGCGATTTATTATCTCGCTTTCTGCAAAAGCTATTTCACCACTTCCGACAAGCAAAACATACGTCATGGCGAGGATTTCTTTGCTGTTCACGGCGATTTTGTGACCGACAACGACGAGACGGAGACTATTTCGTGTGTGCAGAAAGAAAACGCCAAGAAATCGTTTAAATGCAATAAAAAAGAGTATGAGCGACTTGCCGACCACATCGGGAAGATTCCGCTTGTGATGATTTCGCCTTACGATCGCGATTTGATTAACGACGGCAGCGATTTGAGGCGCAAGTTCATCGACGGCGTGATCTCGCAGTTCGACTCGGTGTATCTTGGCGATTTGCTGCAATACAACAAGGTTTTGGCTCAACGCAACACCCAGCTGAAGCAGTTTTGGGAGAACCGGTTTTTCGACGCCAACCTGCTTTCGCTTTGGGACGAGCAGCTGATTCGTTATGCCACGCCTATTTTTGAGAAAAGAAAGGCGTTTCTGCAGGATTTTATGCCGATTTTCCAGAAATATTACGACATTGTTTCGGGCACGACAGAGAAAGTTGACATTGTTTACGAAAGCGCGTTGCATGAAAAAACGATGGAGCAGTTGTTGCTGGAAAGTCAGGAGAAGGACAGATATTCGTCGTATACAAATGTCGGTATTCATAAGGATGACCTTGGCTTTATGATTGATAATCATCTGGTTAAGAAGTTTGGCTCGCAAGGACAGCAGAAGTCGTTTGTGGTGGCGATAAAGCTGGCGCAATTCGATTTCAATTATCATAAAGTGGGGTTCAAGCCTATTTTGCTTTTGGATGATATTTTCGACAAACTAGACGATAATCGTGTGGCGCAACTTGTGAAATTGGTTGGCAACGATTATTTTGGACAGGTGTTTATTACTGATACTCAACGGCAAAGGATACAGTATCTTTTGGATAACATAGAGGGAAACCATAAGATTTTTGAGGTTGAACAAGGAAAGGTGAAAGACGATGAGTGATCCGAATTTGACGACATTGGGCGAGATGATAAAGGCGTTTTATCATGAAAATCAGCGTGATGGCGCTTTAGACGAGCAAAAGATACTTGACTCGTGGAAGGTTGTAGTGGGTGATTTCATCGCTTCGCATACTTTGAAGACAAGTGTGAAAAACGGCGTTTTTTATGTGAAAGTTGACGCTGATTCGTTGAAAAACGAGCTGCTTTACGCAAAATCGATGCTTATCAGGAAGCTAAATTCAAAAGTCGATAAGGAAATTTTAAAAGATATTGTTATTATATAAAAAATATTTTGTATCTTTGCGCCGATTTTTGATTTTTTTAAAAGTAACTTATAAATTTACGTAATATGATTAACTCACAAGACATTAAGATCGGAAGCTGCATCAGAATGGATGGTAAACTTTATTTTTGCGTTGATTTTCAGCATGTGAAGCCGGGCAAAGGTAACACCATCATGCGTATTAAACTGAAGAGCGTAGTTGACGGCCGTACATTGGAGCGCCGTTTCGATATCGGTGAAAAACTTGAAGACGTTCGCGTTGAACATCGTCAGTATCAGTACCTTTACAAAGAAGGTGATGATTATATTTTCATGAATCAGGAAGACTACGAGCAGATCCCTCTTATGAAAGATCTTATTACAGGTGTTGATTTCCTTAAGGAAAGCGATGTTTGCGATGTTATTTTCGACACATCAACCGACACAGTGTTGTTCGCTGAACTTCCAGTGAAGACTGTTCTCGAGGTTACTTATACAGAGCCAGGCGAGAAGGGTAACACAGCAACCAACGCTATGAAAGAGGCCACAGTTGAGACAGGCGCAAAGGTTAGAGTTCCTTTGTTCATCAACACAGGTGATAAAATCAGAGTTGACACACGTACCGGTGAGTACGCAGAAAGAGTAAGAGAATAATATATGAGAATAGAACCAGCAACGACAGTTAAGTGTATTGCCGATTATATTGGCGCGACCAAGATTATCGGTGATCCGAACCAGATCATCACTGGGCTTAACGAGCTTCATGAGGTTGAGGCGGGTGACATTACATTCGTCGACCACCCGAAATATTATCAGAGAGTTTTGAACTCGGCTGCTACAGTCGTTATCATCAATAACGGTGATGTCGAGTGCCCGGAGGGAAAGACTCTCATTGTTCACGATTGTCCGTTTGACGCGTTCAACAAGGTTATCTTGTCGTATCGCAGATTTGTGCCTGCAACAGCGATGGTAAGTCCGAAAGCTGAGATTGGTGAAGGCACTATCATTGAGCCGGGCGCATTCGTGGCTGAGCACGTGAAAATCGGCAAGAACTGCATCATTCACGCTAACGTGACCATCAACAACTGGACAGTTATTGGCGACAATGTCATCATCAACAGCGGTTCAGTTCTCGCAGCAGATGCTTGCTATTTCCAGCATCGCGGTCCAGACCGTCAGGTGAAGTTCGAGTCATGCGGTCGTGTTGTCATTGAGGACGACGTTGAGATTGGAGCTTTGTGCGCTATTGACATCGGAGTTACAAGCGACACTATCATCGGCAGAGGCACCAAGATGGATAACCATGTCCAGGTTGGTCACGACGCTAAGATCGGTAAGAACTGCTTCCTCGGAGCACATTGCGCAATCGGCGGTGTTTCAAGAGTTAAAGACAACGTTTCAATCTGGTCGATGTCGGCAGTTAACAAAGACCTCGTGATTGCTGAAGGAACTACAATCTTGGCTTATACAGCAGTCGATAAAGACACAGAACCTGGAGTTACATACTTTGGAATGCCAGGCATGGAAGCAAAGAAGAAATGGAGAGAGATGGCGTGCGTGAGAATGCTGCCTGATTTGATTAGTAAGTTAAATAAATAATATGAAGGCCGCTTGAAAGAGCGGCTTTTTTTATATTAAGCCTATGAAATTATTGATTTTTATTCTTTTCGTGCTTCTGGTTTTCAGATGGGATAAATTAAGCAAAGCAAGAAAATTTTTGTTGATTTTCATAATCATTCTGTTGTGGAATTACAGCAAGGTTCCAAAAGCGAGTTTGGATATAGTGCCGAAGCCGCAGAATATTGAGATGCTTGGCGGTAGAGATTGCAGGGTCAATAATAGGACTGTGATTGTGGCAAAAGACCCTGAGAATCAGTTCAATGCCGAGTATTTGCAATCGTATATGAAAGGTCTGTTCAAAGGCGATTTTGAGATAGTTTCGTATTGTGATAAGAAGAATAAAATCGAGCTTTTGATCAACGATAGTCTGGAAGAAGAAGGCTACAGGATGAGTGTGGCGAAAGGAATTGTTGAGATTGAGGGAGGAACGGAGAAGGGAGTGTTTTATGGTATTCAGACGTTGTTGCAGATGATGCCCGCTGATATTTATAATAAGGATAATATCAAGAAAATCAAGGCGTTGAGGGTGCCGAAGATGAAGATCCAGGATCGTCCGAGGTTCGCTTATAGAGGCATGCATCTGGATGTTTCGAGGACGTTTTTTGACGCGGAATACATCTATAAATTTATTGACGCTTTAGCTTATTATAAAATCAATAATTTCCATTGGCATCTGACCGACGATCAAGGATGGAGAGTGGAAATTAAGAAATACCCTAAACTCATTGAACTCGGGGCATGGCGAGGAGCTAAAGAAGTTTTGAAACCCGCTTACGCTTCGGGTATGGCGCGCAATGGCGGCTATTACACGCAAGAAGAGATAAAATCAATAGTTAAATACGCAGCCGACAGAAATATCAATATTATTCCGGAGATTGATTTGCCCGGACACAGTAAGGCGGTGGCGGTGACGTATCCTGAGATTTTGTGTGACATTGACACGAAGCATTACAGTGTGCAGTGGGAGTCGAACAACGTTTGGTGTGTTGGAAGAGAAGAAAATTACGCCATGTTGGAAGATATCATCGCGGAGATGGTTGAGTTGTTCCCGTCGAAGATTTACCATATCGGCGGCGACGAGGTGAATATGGATTCATGGAAGGAATGTCCACGCTGTCAGGGATTATCGCAAGATTATTTTGTGAGGAGACTTGAGACTATTTTGGCGAAATATGGCAAGACCATGGGCGGCTGGGATGAGATCATCGATGGCGGTGAGTTGAGGCCTGAGACCGTTGTTTATGCATGGGCGAGTCTTGACAGAGGTATAAAATCGGTGAAGGAAGGTCATCCGACTGTGATGCAGATAGCGCAATACATGTATTTCGACATGAAGCAAAGCAAAGACGAGCGCGGCTTGCAGTGGGCAGGGGTGAATTCGTTGGAGAAAGCGTACAGCTTTGACCCGATAGGTAATTTTGACTTGACGGAGGATGAGACGAAACATGTTTTAGGACCGCAGGGAGGATGCTGGGCCGAGTGCTTGCAGGTGAAAAATTATGTTGATTATCAAGTGTTTCCGAAGCTGCTGGCACTTTCAGAGATTGGATGGAGCGAGAGAGAAGCACGAGACTATAAAGATTTTCAAAGACGACTTTTTGCGGCTCAGTATGCAAAGCTTTACGCGATGGATTTCAAGTTCAGGATTGCGCCTCCGGAGGTCGTTTATGAAAACGGGAAATTAGTCGCGGCAAAGGAGAACGACATTCTGACGATACGATATACAAAAGATGGGACGGCACCTACTGTCGCGTCGAAAAAATATTCGAAGCCACTAAAGACGGAAACGCCTGAGAACTATAGGTTCGCGACGTTTTACAAAGACCGTTCGAGTATCGCTCGCGGCGCTCAAAATATTGATTTACATCATTATCTGAAGCCGGAGACCACCGTGAAGTCGAATATTCCGTTTTTTGAGGATATAAACCGTTTGGTGGATTATGATTTGAATACCTATTGTTTCACTTCACGAGAGATAGGTGAAGGCGATTATGTTGAGTTTACGTTTGCGGAACCTCTTGAGTGTCATTCGATTGGGATGTGCACGGGCTATTACAATTTGGCTGTTTACGGCATCTTGAACGGGTATATCGAGTATTCGTACGATGGTGAGAATTACCACAGAGGCAAGCGTTTTGAGTACGATATGTTTGAAGGTTACAGAGCATATTGTCATCCGGAGAAGCCTGTGAAATCAGTGAGGATTGTTGTTGATGGCATCAGTGAACATGAGGTGACGGGAATTCAGGATTTGAGGATAGAATAGTTTTGTTGACATGAATCAGAGACAATTTGAGATATTTGCTAAAAACGTGGAGCCGGCAGCCAGGAGAGACGCGATGATGTGGCGTGTGGCCATCGGGTTGCAGGAGGCAGACGGACTGAAACCGTCTCAATATCTTTTTGACGTGGCGAAACGAAATATCGAATGCGAAATCAGCATTGACGAGGCGCGCGGGTTGCTTAGAAATTTGGCGACGGAGGCGGATATAGTTACTGCAAACATCAAGAAAATTTTATCAGACAACTCGTTTTATCTCAATTCAAAAGAGCTTTTTGCGATACATCGTCGTGCTTTTGACAATGTGTTTAAACATGCGGGAAAGCTTCGTGACTTTGACATCGAAGATTTTATAAATTATAAGGAGGTGCGAGATGCCGTTGAGAGTGAGCTTGAGAATGAGGACGAGTTTAGTTACGAATACTTGGATGACACAGCGAAAGCGCGGCATTTGAGCGTTTTTGTATCTAATCTGTGGCTGATTCATCCGTTTTGTGATGTGAATGCGCGAGTGATAGCTGTTTTTGTGATAAAATACCTCCGATCGATGGGTTTTGATGTGGCATACGATGTGTTTGCCAAGAAATCGAAGTATTTCCGTGACGCTTTAGTGCATGCGGATTACAAAATTCTTGAGAAGTTCTTTATGAATCTTTTGTTTGGCAAAAGATACAGTCTGGGAATAAAAAAGTAGAGACGTCATGTGGCGCCTCTACAATTGTTTCATCTGAAAGATCAGATTAGTATTTCATCATTTCGATAAGGTCGACCATGCGGTTTGAGTAACCCCATTCGTTGTCGTACCACGACATGACTTTCACCATCTTGCCCATCACCATTGTGCTTTGGGCGTCGAAGATTGATGAATGTGGGTTATGGATGATGTCGACGCTTACGATTTCGTCTTCTGTGTATTCGAGCACGCCTTTCATCGGGCCTTCAGCGGCTTCACGCATTGCGGCGTTGATCTGTTCCTTTGTGGCATCTGTCTTGAGTGTGCAGACGAGGTCGACGAGAGAGCCTGTCGGGGTAGGTACGCGCACTGCGATGCCGTCGAGTTTGCCGTTGAGTTCAGGAATCACGATGCCCACTGCTTTGGCGGCGCCTGTTGTTGTCGGGATCTGCGACATGGCGGCTGAACGGGCACGACGAAGGTCGCTGTGAGGACCGTCGAGGATGACCTGATCGTTGGTGTAGCTATGGATTGTTGTGATGTAACCCTGTTCGATGCCGAAGCGGTCGTTGAGGACCTTTGCGACAGGAGCGAGGCAGTTTGTGGTGCAGCTTGCGTTGCTGACGCATTCGATCTCGTCGGTGAGCTCGTTGTTGTTGACGCCGACGACGATAGTCGCGTCGATTTTATCTTTTGAAGGAGCTGAGAGGATGACTTTCTTGGCGCCGTTCTTGAGGTGGTCGCCGTAGCCGCCTTTAGCGCTTTCCTTTGAGCGGAAGATACCTGTTGACTCGACAACTACGTCGGGAGTCTTGCTCCATTTGATGTTGATAGGAGCGCGTTCGGCTGTGACAGGGACGCGTACTCCGTTGACTATCAATGCTGATTCGTCGTATTCCACTGTGCCAGGGAATTTACCTTGTGTTGAGTCATATTTCAGAAGATGAGCCAAAACTTTGGTGCTTGTCAAATCGTTTATACCCACAACTTCGAGGTTTGGACGCTCGCAGCAGATGCGGAAGACGTTGCGGCCGATACGACCGAAACCATTGATACCTACTTTAATCTTTTCCATATTATCTAATTTAAAATTCAATGAATCAAATATTCAATCTGCAAAGTTACAAATTTATTAATATGTGCGGCTCTTTGGGTATAATTTTTTTGAAATTTTATTCATCGATGAGGCTCTTCGATAGGCTCCACGTGGATGACGATATGGGTGTTGTCGCCGTAGCGTTGTTTCAGTAGGTTTTCTATCTCCGAGGCCTTATCGTGAGCGTCTTTCAGCGGTATGTCGCCGTTCATGAGGACGTGCATCTCGATGGCGTAGTGGTTGCCGATGCGACGAGTGCAGAGTTCGTGAGGTTCCACGACTTCGGGCACGGATTTCACTATATCGATGATTTCGTTTTCGGTCTCTTCGGGCAGCGACTGTTCCATGAGGTCGCCGACGCCGTTTTTAAGCAGGTCAAGCGCTACTTTGACTATGAGCGCGCCAACTACCAACGATGCGATAGGGTCGAGGACGGCCCAACGTTCGCCTCCGATGAGAGCACCACCGATACCGATGGCGGTTCCTACTGACGACAGGGCGTCGCTGCGATGATGCCATGCATTGGCTTTCAACGCCTGTGAGTCGAGATGTTTCGCCTTGTAGTTGGTGTATTGGAAGACAAATTCTTTCAAGACTATTGAGACGAGAGCCGCCCAAAGCGCAAGTTTACCAGGCATCACCAGAGATCCTCCATTACCCCAAAACATTATTTTTTTCACGCCTTCGGCGAATATGCCTATTGCCACGATGAATAGCACCGCGCCAATCAGGGTGGTGGCGAGAGTCTCGTATTTTCCATGGCCGTAGTCGTGCGATTTGTCTTTAGGCTTATGGCTTATCTTGACAAAAATCAGCACCACGATGTCGGTGGCGAAGTCGGAAAGCGAATGCACAGCGTCGGCTATCATAGCGGCGCTATGGCCGAAGATGCCGGCGGCGAATTTAAACGCCACCAGTATCGCGTTGACGAAGCTGCCCCAGAGGGTTACCTTATATATATCTTTCTCGCGGCTCATCAGAAATTGCTAAAACGAAATAATTTCGAGGCAAAAATAGTAAAAAGTTTTAAGAATGAAGTGAGGAGAGTGAAGATTTTGTATTTTTGCAAAAATAAAATTTTTAATCCATGAAAAAGACTTGCTTTTTATTATCAGTCGCATTTTTGCTGGTGGCGTGCACATCGTCGCCGAAAGGACCGAATTTGAAACATTACAAAGAGATTGTTAAGGAACTGAGTTCAGAGAAGTATCAGGGCAGGGGCTATGCCCGTGACGGCGCGAACATGGCTGGACAATATCTTGAGCAGGAGTTCAAGAACGTCGGCGTCGACGAGGTCGTTTGTCAGCCTTTCATCATCGACATCAACACATTCTGCGGAAACATGGAGATGTGGGCCGATGGCAAGAAACTCACTCCAGGCGTGGATTTTGCTATGAGGGAATATTCACCAGGCGTACACGGAGAGTTCACTTTGTATCATGTTGATACGCTGAACTTCGATGCTGAGAAGATGTATGCCGATTTGGCAAAGCCGGAATACGACGAATGCTTGGTGGTGTGCGACTTCTGGTTTATGTATAATCACCCGGAGTTCAAGCCGCTACATAAAAAAGATTCTTCAGTTGGCGGTTTTATTCAGACTTGGACTTCGCCGATTAAGTTTTACAAGGCTTACGGCAGCCGTGTGATTGGCAAACCTATTGTTTGGATTACGCCAGAGGCCATCGAAGGAGTGAAAAACGTGAAGTTGGATGTCGACAATGAGTGGTTGCAGGATTATGAGCTTTTCAACGTCATCGCGAAGGTGAACGGCGAGAGACACGACAGCTGCTTTGTGTTTACGGCGCATTACGACCACCTCGGAAATCTCGGCAGAGACGTGTATTATCCGGGCGCTAACGACAACGCGTCGGGCACTGCCACCATCGTCACTTTGGCTGAATATTATGCCCAAAATAAACCTGAATATGACATGTATTTCATTGCGTTCTCTGGCGAAGACTCAGGTTTGAACGGCTCTTTGTATTACGTCGACAACCCGACGGTGCCGCTCAATCAGATAAGATATCTGTTTAACATCGACATGATTGGCGACAACAACCTGGTGCAGTACTGTGAGGCAAGCGACGAGGGTAACCGCGGATACGCTTTGCTCGAGGAAATCAACGGCGAGAAGCACTATTTCGAGGCTCTGAATCGTGGCGAGTTGGCTGCCAATAGCGACCACTATCCGTTTGCGGAGCATCACGTGCCGTGTGTCTTGTTCGAGAACGAGAACGGCGACGCTTTCAAGTATTATCACACGATTTACGACACTTATGAAAACGGTATCTTTGTGACTTACGAGCCGATTTTCAAGCTTATCACTGATTTTGTTGAAAGATATTAATTGACTATGGATTAAAATATTACGTATGTTCTGAATGTAAATTATCCGTTAAATCCGTGTAATCCGTGGTTAAAAATGAAAAGAGATGAATGATTTGATTGCTTTTTGCGGTTTGGGTTGCGCCAAATGCGACGCTTATATCGCTACCCAAAACAACGACGATGCTTTGCGTGAAAAAACGGCAAAACTGTGGTCTAAGTTGAATAATGTGCAAATTTTGCCCGAGCAAATCAATTGTGACGGTTGTCGAGCCAATGGCAGAAAGACTTTTTTTTGCGACAAGCTTTGCCCAATCCGTCAGTGCGCGCTGCAAAAAGGCGTAGAAACCTGCGGTGAATGTCCGGAAATGGAAAACTGCTCGAAAATCGCCGTGGTTCATGCGAATAATGAGGAGGCGAAGAAGAATTTGAAATAATAATACTATGGAAAACGAAATGAGATTTTGTCAGAGCTGCGGGATGCCTCTGAATGATGAGAATCGCGGCACCAATGCCGACGGAAGCAAAAATGAAGATTACTGCATGTACTGCTATCAAAATGGCAAGTTCACCAATGACTGCACAATGGGCGAGATGATTGAATTCTGTGCGCAGTTTGTTGACGAGGTGAACAAAAACATGCCGAAACCGATGACAAAAGAGGAGTACAAGGACATGATGCGGCAGTACTTCCCGATGCTTAAACGTTGGAAAAAATGAAACGAATACTTATAGCAATTTTTGCAGCCTGTTTGATGGCATCTTGCACTTCACCGAAGGTTGATGGACATTACAATTATCAGCATGGCTGGAATTACGACATTGCTGAAGGTCATGTCGATGTGCACGAGACCGGTACCATGGATTTTTATCCCGACGGCAGCGCTCTCGACTCGGCAAATCAGGTTTATCGAGTGACTTTTAACGAAGGCGGCACTGTTACTTGGATCTTTAATTATGTCAGTCCGGGATGGTGGCGCGTTGAAGGCGACGATTTCTATTCATCGGGTGATGCCGACAGCTTCCGCATGGAACTGCTTGAGGCTAAGGGAGATGGCTGCGGTGAAGAGCTAGAACTCGCTGAGCGCATCGTCAAAAAAGTGAGCGGCGGAATCGGTCGCGAGACCAAGTTTAACTTGGCGAAACTGACAAAAGACGAGCTTGTTTGGAGCTACACCTACAAAGACGGTCACACCGACACTTGGGAGTTTTATCGTGCTAAAGACAAATAAAGTCTTTTTGCGTCCTTAATAATCTCTTCGTGATCGAAAGCTAACTTCGGCAAATTTGAAATCGGGAACCACTGTGCCTTTGCGGCATCGTCGCCACCTTTTACGGCTTCAGCCTTGTCAATTACTACTAGATATGCCACCGTTACCGTCCTTCCTCGAGGGTCGCGGTCGACTTTTGAATAAGCCCCAATTTGCTTGATTTTAGTGACTTTTAAACCAGTTTCTTCCTCAAGTTCCCTTATGGCGCATTGCTCGGTGGTCTCGTCCATGTTCATGAAGCCGCCCGGGAACGCCCACTGACCTTTAAACGGCTCATTTCCACGCTGAATGAGCAGCACCTTTGGCTCTTTTTCTTTGGTGATCACCACGCAGTCGGCAGTGACAGCGGGACGAGGATATTCGTAAATGTACGACATGATTCTTATTCAATAACCAGTTTGCTTGTTGCGCCGTTTCCTTTCAAGAAATAAACGCCGCTTTGGATTCCATCTAAATCAATAAATGCGATGCCTGATTCAAGTTGCTTTTGAATGATAGTGCGTCCTTGAATATCAACAATTTCTATTGTTGCCGGCGATTCTAACTCGATTTTGATTTGTCCTGTCGTTGGATTAGGATAAACATTCAGACTTCCGGTGGTTGGGGAGTTGACGCTGTTATGCGAAATTTTTCCTGTGAAAAAGTCGTGGATATAAGTCATATAGTCGATATCGTGTTGATTAGCATTGCGATACCAGCTGTGAGTGCCTCCGATAACTTTCAGGAAACGAAGCTCTTTGTTGCCGGAATAGACATATTGCACAAATCTCAGTCCGTCGTTATGCGTGTCGGGCAATGAGTCGATTATCGGCTCGTCGGTGCAGCCGTTGGCGTTTCTCCAGTAGTTGAGTATGGCATCTACGCCAAGTCCGAGGTTGGAACCGAAATACTGCGAGTAGCCGTTGTCGCCTACGACATTATCGTTGGTGCCGTGGATATGCAGCATCCTCACCGGAGCCACTGCCGTTTGGTTTGCCATGGCGTGTGTTATCAGTCCGCTGACAGGTGCCGCTGCGTTGATGCGGTCGCCATGTTCGATTGCCATTCGGTGCGACATAAATCCTCCCATCGAGAAGCCGGTGAAGAACACGCTGTCTTGGTTAATAGGATATTGCACGGCGAGACTGTCGAGGAGAGCCATCAGGAAGCCGGAGTCGTCGATGCTGCTGTTCATGAGCGCGGCGTTCCACATAGTGCCGTTGCCTTCGTTGACAGCCTGCGGGATGACAATCATCCAGTTGAACTTCTCGGCATACTGCTCGAAATGGTGCTCGATGTTGACATGACTGATATTATCTCCCAGACCGTGCAGGAAAAACAACACTGGCAAAGACTCATAGTTTTCTGGCGTTTTTATCATATATTGCCTTTGCATGCCTTGCCATTCGATGGTTTGGATCTGCGCAAGGGCGCTTACGCCCAAAAACAATGTTAAAACCGTGATTGATAATAATTTACGTGTTTTCATGATAGGTTAAGTTTTATAGGTTACTGAATTGAACGAATTGATATCGCGAAGCCGCCACATGGAGCCATCTTGACTTTTAATGTCGACTTGTTTGTTACCTTTTTCTTTGTGATTGTGTAAGCCTGCGCGTTGTAGCTCTCGTTGGGGATGCCGCTTGCGTCTTTGGCGTCGCAATAAATCGTGGCTTCGTATTTGACGCCAGGTTTCAGGAAGTCGAGTGTCACCTTTACCTCGCGTGCGTTCTCGTCGGTGATGCCGCCAACGTACCAGACGTCGTGTGGCTTGGCGTTTCTCAGGTCTTCGGCTGTGGCGTCGTCTGGCAGGGCGTAAACGAACTTCGCTGCGTTGGAGACGACACCTTTCTTGCCATCAGGCAACGTCCCTACGCCTTCGGCGGCTTTGTTCAACGTCTTGATTTTCGGATGACGTGCCGTCACAATGTAATCGCCTGGCTCAGCTTCCAGATAGATGGTCTTGTCCCAGTCGACAGCCACGTCTTTGATAAACTGGAACGCGTCCATGAACTGAGCGTAATGCTCAGGGAAGTCGGCGGCCATCTGCAGTGGCGAGTAGAACGTCACGTAGAGGCCGAGTTGGTTGCAGATGGTGGTCTGAATCTTTCCGCCCCAAGGCACAATCTTCGCTATGTCTGTCTCGAAGATACCTGGGGTGTAGTCCATCGGGCCGCCTTGCAGACGAGTGAACGGTAGGATAGTGGTGTGTCCGGGGTTGATGCGGCTCTGGAACTCGGTGCCCATGGCGCTCTCGTTGCCAATCATGTTAGGCCATGTGCGGTAGAGTCCTGTCGGGCGCACCGCCTCGTGAGCGTTCACCATGATGTGGTGCTTCGCCGCCTCGACGATGGCATAGTGGTAGTGGTTGTTTATCGGCTGACTATAATGTCCTTCGCTGTAAGGTATGATGGTGCCGACGTATCCGCTTTTCACGGCGTCGTAGCCATATTCGTTCATGAGGTCGTATGCCTGTTCCATCCATCGCTCGTAGTTGACGGTGGAGGCGGAGCTCTCGTGGTGCATGATGAGGCGTATGCCTCTCTCGTGAGCGTATCGGTTCAGCGCCGGCAGGTCGAAGTCGGGGTAGGGTGTGAGGAAGTCGAATACGAAGTCTTTCTGCTTGCCGTACCAGTCTTCCCATCCTATGTTCCATCCTTCTATGAGCAGGGCGTCGAAGCCGTTATCCGCTGCGAAGTCGATGTAACGGCGCACGTTTTCATTGTTGGCGCCGTGTCTGCCGTTAGGCGTGGCGTGCTCGAAGTCGGTCTGACCGAGTTTCACCGACGGGAAGTCGTCGGTGTAGCTCCATGTGCTCTTGCCAGAGATCATCTCCCACCAGACGCCCATATATTTCACTGGGTGAATCCACGACACATCGTCGAGGGCGCAAGGCTCGTTGAGGTTTAATATCAGTCGTGATGCCAATGCGTCTGTCGCCGACGTCGTCACCATGACGGTGCGCCAAGGGGTGACACATGGCGCCTGGATGCGTCCGCGATAACCTGTGGCGTCGGGCGAGAGCCATGCGCGGAACACGAAGGTGGTGTCGTTGAAGTCGAGGTGCATGGTCGGGAAGTCGAGTGTCGCCGCCTCGTGGATGTTGATGTAAAGTCCGTCGTCGGTCTTCATCTGAAGCGCTGTCTGAACGCCCGTCTCCGAGAACGCCGTCCAAGGCCAGCCCCCGTTCTTGTGGCTGTCTTTAAACAGCCTGCGTATCTCCGAAAGTCTTGACTTTGTGTAGTTGTATTCCTGAGTGTCGAGGTCGCCAGGTATCCACCATGCGGTGTGGTCGCCAGCCATGGCAAACTCGGTGAGCTCTTCTTTGATCCAGAAGCAGACCAAGGCGTTTTCTATCGGAAACTCATAGCGAAATCCGAGGCCGTCGTCGTAGAGACGGAAACGCAGCTGCATCACTGTGGCTTTCTTCTCCGTCGAGTGGTCCATGCTCTCCACGCTGCCCACCGGCTGTTCCAGCGTGACAAGCATCTCGTTGTAGTGGTTGCGGATGTCCGATTCCTCGCCCCAAACAGGCTGCCAAACCTCGTCGAAGGTTTCGAATTTAGTGTTTCTCAGGACGAAGGCATGCGCCAGGTCGTCGCGCCATTCGAGGGTGAAGCCCATCTTCGAAGGCAGAATCACCGGTTTTCCGTCGCGGTAGAGTGAGTAATATGGCACTCCGTCGGCGATTTCAAACTTCAGTTCAAGCTGTCCGTCGGGACTTTTCAATGTGGTGTCTTGTGCGAAAATCATCGCAGGAATGGCGAGAAACAATAAAACGAAGCTCTTGAGAGCCACGGCGATAGAAGAAGCCGAAAATTTGTTTTTCATGGTTATTATTTTTTTGCAAAGATAATTTTTTAATAAAGACAAAAGACAAAAAATCATTATATTTGCAGTCTAATTATTGTTTTTTTGAAAATTAAGAAGTTCATGAATAACAGAATGCATCTTCAGGAAGAGGCCGCCCGCTGCTTGTTGTGCGTCGATGCTCCTTGCGGTAAAGTCTGCAAGAATGGCGACCTGGCACGTGCCATCCGAGCCATACGATTTGGTAATGAATCTGTTGCGCGACAATGGGTTGAGAATTGCTCCGACGAGGAGTTTGAGGCGGCGGAGAGAGCCTGCATACATTATGACCGTCCAATCCGCATCTGCGAGATGCTGAAACAGCTGCCCGAAGTAAAGAAGCGTCAGCTGCCCGATTTGGCGATAGATTTTTGCGGACTGCATTGCGAGAACCCGTTCTTCCTCGCTTCGTCGGCGATCTGCACCAACTACGAGATGGTGGAGCGAGCCTTCAACGCTGGATGGGCTGGCGTGTTCTACAAGACTATCTGCATGCAGGACATCAGCTTCGGTGAGGACCGCCAGCCGCATATCATTGGAACGAAGTGCGTGGGCTGTCATCTTTGCCGCCTCGTTTGTCCGACAGGAGCCATCGGTGCCGGAAAACGCATAAAGAAGAACCGTTGAGTAAAAAATAAAATCATGACTGAGACTTTCAAATCACAAGCTTTAGAGGCTAATCTGGCACAGACACGATATAAAGATATCTTTATTCCGGAAGAGCATAAGGCGTTTATTGCACTGAGCGCCAGTTATTTTGGCATCAACAAACGGGCTTCGGAGTGTATCACAGAATATCATCATCCGCTGTCGAACCATACCTTCGTCACCGAAGAGCTGCGCAAGATCCTCATGGACGATTTCTGGTTCTACACCCGCGACGACATGGCGATCGACACGCTGAACATACCTCTCGAGATGATGCGGAGTCTCCTGAAACCTGAGGTGGCACTGAAACTGAGGCTTAACATCGTGATAACTCTGCTCGAATTCGCGAACCAGGTATTCACTAAGTCGCCTAAACATTTTGAGCTTATCAAATTGGTTTTCAACATCTTAGAAGATAAATTTGGCAGCAATAAAGACTGCTATATCCTTGCCACCAAGCACGCCGAAAATTATCTTGACAAACTCGCTTACGACGATAATTTCAACGCTTTGTCTTGCGATTTGTTGGCCAAAATGCTTCGCGAAAACTACCGCTATTGGCAGGAGACATCGCAAGTTGAGGAATGGGTTTCGGAAAAGGTCAACTTACTTACGCCTGATGAAAAAGAAATGATTATCAATGAGATAGGTGATCCTTATTTCAAAAAACTCAACGCTGATTTGACTGCTGTAACCACTTGGGACGCTCTCGCCGAGATGCCTTATTTCGACCAGGTGGCGAAGCGTTTCACTGAGTCGGAGAAGATGTTCAAACACTTCATCACGAGGTTCAACTACATCTTTTTCTTGCTGCATATCCCGGGCATGGAGAGCCAGCGCGAACGTCTCATCTGGAGTATGGACCGCATGATGCGCGACGCCATCGACGAGATGCCTCAAAACGAGATGATTCCGTTCATCGACACTATCTTCAACCTGGCGAAAGAGCTGCGTAAAAATTATATGTCGGCGGTGCTCGACTTTCAGCTCACCCTCGGCAAGAAAATCATCGACGTTGACACCACCGAACTCAAGGAAATCGTCAACCATTTCGAGAAACGCCTCATCGAATTCGGCTTCGTTACGCCGGGCAATGTGTTTGTGAACGAAGACTGGCAACTGTCGGTAAATAAAGACCATATAAAAAATATCCGTGTGTGGCTCGACCTCATCGAATACTCGAAGACGCCATTGGAAAAGCTGCTCTCCTCGTTGATTGTCAACCTGAAACTGGGCGGCATCTTCATCAGCGACACCGACCTTTTCCAGCGTGAAATCACGAAAATTCTGAACTCGAACATCACACCTTATTATAAAAAAGTGAAACAACTCTCGCGCATCTTCCCTGTGTATTTCAACGAGATAGGGGCGGAGGGCGAGATCCGTAACGTCACCACCAACATGGACGAGATCTCGGGCCGTCAGGACAAACTGGTGCATTTTCTAAGAAAGCAGGTGCACACCGAGAGCAACAACACTCTCATCGACCTGACGTTCGACGTCTTCCAGTTCTGGAGTGACGGTAACCTCGTTGCTTTGAAGTCTATCTTGCCGAATAATGTCTTTGAAAGCATCGATAAACAAAGCACTTGGTTTATCCATGTCCATAACCTCGTGCAGACGATGTGCGAGATATCTTGCCTGAATCCCGAGGATATCCTGATGCTTTCGCGCGACGACTACGAGAGCCTCATCAAAAAAGCGGCTGATAAAATCAACCTCGACGATGAGCTGTATCAGCGCGAACACCTGCGCCTCATGGACATCCGCGACCTTTACGCCTATCTGCGCGAGAAATACAGCTTCGAGTCGGTCAACATTTTCGCTTATCTTCGCAACTATCCGTTTATCTCCGACAAGGAAATCGACGAGTTCGAAAAGGCTTATAAATCAAAGGATTTCGGTAAGTCGCTTACCTTGATCTACAGCTTCATGGACAAGCTGAAGAGCATCATTTTCAACCCGGAGCAGAGCGAAGGATGGGAAAATATCTATCACAAACGCCATATCGCCATCGGAATTCCGTCGATGTACGGCACTTATCGCGAGAATAAATTTGAAGCTATGGGCTTGACTTTCAGGCTCGAACGTGTGGCGACGCAGCTCATGGAGAAGGTGGTGCAGAGCATCAACCTCGAATACATCTCGGAACTCACGATGAACCAGATTTACACCATCTTGAGCTATTTCCGCGACGGCTTGGCACTCGATGGCATCACTAACCAGAGCTTTAACTCGAAACTCGATATGTTGCGCTATAGTTTGACCTCGCGAAGCTTTTCGTTCGGGCAGTATATCAACATCTTCCAGTTCATCGCCGAGGACGTGCGCCGTATCATCATCAAGTATTTCTTGAAATCGTACGAATACCCGCTGAAGATGGTCATCCCGCAGCTTTTCGATCCTGAAAACAAGCTTAGCGAACGCGATATGGTTGCTTTGATCAGCAAGAAATCTGAAGAGTTTCACCGCGACATGCTCTCCGACGCCTTTCTGATGCAGCCTCTCGATAATTTCATTGGCCGAATCCTGACTTCTTTGCGGACGATGGAGGCTACACTCGACCCGAAGCTCATCAACGACATCATGACGTATAACTCCGAGATGCTGATAAGTCCGTTCTGGACGCCGACGCCTAAGATCGACAACCAGGTGTTTATCGGCAACAAGGCAAACAACCTGAAAACCCTTTATCTGAAAGGGATGCCGGTGCCTCCAGGGTTTGTCATAACCACCGAGGCGTTCCGTCGTAACGAGACAATCAACACCATCTCTGAGCTGAGAAGTGAGATTCACGGCATGCTGAAGCATTATATGGAAGAGCTGGAAAGCATATCAGGAAGAAAATTCAACAATCCGGAGATGCCGCTGTTGGTTTCGGTGCGTTCAGGTACCGCCATCTCGATGCCTGGCGCTATGGACACCTTCCTGAACGTCGGTCTGAACGACGGACTTGTCGAGAAAATCGCTGAAGATCCGGCTAAAGCTTGGGCTACATGGGATTCGTACCGCCGTTTCCTGCAGAGCTGGGGCATGGCGAAAGGCATACATCGTGACTTGTTTGACGAAGAGATAAATCGATTTAAGTCGAAATATAAGGTCAAACAAAAGGTCGATTTCAAGACCGTACAGATGCGCGAGATGGCCTATTCTTATAAGAAAATCCTTGAAAATAATGGAGTCGTGCTTGAACAAGACCCGTTTAAGCAGATTGTCGACTGCGTGAATATGGTGTTCGACTCGTGGAACTCCGAGCGCGCATTGGCTTATCGCCGTCATCTTGGCATCTCTGAGAACTGGGGAACGGCGGTCATAGTGCAGCAGATGATTTTCGGAAACATCAGCGAAGTGTCGGGTACAGGCGTTGTTTTTACACAAAACCCGCATCGCGAACGTCCGGGCGTGCATCTGTATGGCGACTTTACCATGCGCAGTCAGGGCGAGGACATCGTGGGCGGACTTGTGAAGCCGTTGCCGATAGGAGAGACCCAGCGCAAGGCGGCAAACCTCGAGGGACCATCGATGCAGACAGCGCTTCCGGAGATATATAAGAAGATTTATTCCATCGCGAAGACGCTGACCGAAGACCTTGGATATGCGCCGCAAGAGATGGAGTTCACGTTTGAATCGGATAAGCCAGAAGACTTCCACATCCTTCAGATTCGCGACCAAGACCTGAAACTTGAGGACACTGTCAACGCCTTCGTGCAGTCGCCGACAGAGATGAATCAGATTGGCCGTGGCATGGGCATCGGGGGCGGCGCGATGAACGGCCTCGTGGCGTTTAACGAGCAGGATATCAAGACTTTACGCAAGGAAAATCCTGATGAAAACGTCATCCTTGTGCGTCCCGACACCGTTCCTGATGACATCGGTTTGATTTTCGATACCGACGGATTGCTCACTGCTCGCGGAGGAGCCACTTCGCATGCGGCAGTCACGGCAGTGCGTCTTGGAAAGGTCTGTGTCGTAAGCTGCGTCGAGCTGATGGTCAACGACGAGAAACATTGCGCCGAGCTGAATGGCAATAATCTCAAAATGGGTGATAAAATCGCTATTGACGGAAATCTTGGTTTGGTTTATTTGGGGCATTACCCAACGGAGAAGATGACCATGGGGAAAGGATATAATTATTAGTTTAGAGTTGAGAAATCTTTTATAGAATTAATATTATGAAAAAACTTTTATTTCTGTTTATTGGATTATTCTTTTCAGTAACCTCATTTTCTCAAAGTAAAATTAACCTTGAGAATGTTGAGATTCCGGCTAGGTTGGACGATCGTACTGAGCGTGTCATTGTGCATAAGGGCTACACTGTTTCGTATAACGTCGACTGGAAGATTCCAAACTGGGTAGCTTACGAGCTTACCGATGTTGAGGTGGCAGGCGAAGAGCCACGTGCCAGTAAGTTTGTCCCCGACCCAATGGTGCCGAAGTATGAGTCGGCGACTACCGACGACTACAAAAACTCTGGTTGGGATCGCGGTCACATGGCGCCGGCAGCCGACATGAAATGGCATCCGCAGGCTATGAAAGAGTCGTTTTACCTGTCGAACATCTGTCCGCAGAATCACAACCTCAACGCCGGCGCGTGGAAAGACCTCGAAGAGCATGTGCGCGACCTTGCATCGCAAAAAGGGCGCATCTTCGTGGTGTGCGGTCCCATCGTAAGTGATGATTATCAGACGATTGGAGCGAACGAAGTGGTGGTCCCGAGTGCATTTTTCAAAGTTTTGTTGCAGGAGGAAAACGGCGAGATTTACACAATCGGTTTCATCTATGAAAACGTTGCCGGACGCCGTCCAATGTCGACCTACGCTATGCCTGTCGACGAAGTCGAATTCATCACTGGTATCGATTTCTTCCCGTCCTTGCCCGATAAAATCGAAAAAAGGGTAGAGGCGGAAGTCGATTTTTCAAAGTGGATTATCAAAAAACGCAAATAAAAATGTAGGGGCGAATCTTATTCGCCCCTAATTCATAAATTGGGCAATAATCTGCCCCAACAACCGATTTCCTTATTTGAAATAGCGGTTATACAGCCCTTCAAATCCTTTGCCGTGACGGGCTTCGTCCTTTGCCATCTCGTGGACGGTGTCGTGGATAGCGTCGAGGTTGCGTTCCTTTGCCACGCGGGCGATGCGCATCTTGTCTTCGCAGGCGCCGCATTCAGCAACCATACGTTTCTCGAGGTTTGTCTTGGTGTCCCAAACCACATCACCGAGCAATTCGGCAAACTTGGCGCAGTGATCGGCCTCTTCAAAAGCATAACGTCTGAAAGCCTCAGCAATTTCTGGGTAACCCTCACGGTCGGCCTGACGACTCATGGCGAGATACATACCCACCTCGGTCGCTTCTCCCATGAAGTGTGCGTTCAAATCCTTAATCATATCATCGCCAGTTCCTTTGGCAATACCGACGACGTGCTCGGTCACGAAATTGAGCTTTGCACCCTCATCGAGAACCTTCCATTCAACAACCTGTTTGCACTGTGGGCATCTTTCAGGAGCTTCTTCTCCTTCGTAAACGAATCCGCAAATCGGACATACAAATTTCTTTTTCATGATAATTTTTAGTTTAGATTAATAATTATTTTTAATTTAATGTTTGTTTACTTAATTGCGTGTTTATATCCCGTTACCTTATTCCAGTCTCCTCTCGTGAAATCAGGCATCTTCACCGGCATTCCGTGATTTTCTATTGAAGCTGCAGACAGCTCTCCGATGCAAGACCATTCGGCCGCGTCGTAAACGTCTTCGTCGAGTGGAAGTCCGTTCTGCAGACAGTAAATCAACCTGTAATCCATGATGAAGTCCATGCCGCCGTGACCGCCAACCTGTTTTGCCAACTTCTCAATATCTTTCGCGATAGGGTGGAGATATTCCGCCATGATCTTGTCGCGTACGTCTTTCGGCACAAATCCGTGCACGTTGAGATGCTGACCGTCTGCAAGGAATCCTTCTGGCAGATTTTTGTCCATCAAAGTGAATCCTTCAATAGGATATTTGTTTGCAAACCCTTCAGTACCAGTGAGTTGGTAAAGTCTGTTGTAAGGCCTGTAAGTGTAGACGTTGTGTTCAATCAAGATGGTCTTGCCTTTGTGAGTCTCAATCATGGTGGTTGTCATGTCTCCATTGGCAAAGTCATCGACGCCCATCATCTCCTTGGCGATTTTCTTGCCGTTATAAGAAGGTGTGCTCATCGAGACGAGATAATCCATCTTGTCGCCGCGGTGGATGTCAAGAACCTGGCAGATTGGTCCGAGGCCGTGGGTGGCATAGACGTCGCCGCTGTGTTTTTGGTTGTAGTCGAGACGCCAATTACCTTGATATTCATGCCAATACGGCTCGAGATTGTGGATGTAGGCGCCTTCGCCGTGAATCACCTCGCCGAACATTCCAAGTTTTGCCATGTTGAGTGCCGTCATCTCGAAAAAGTCGTAGGTGCAGTTCTCGAGCATCATGCAGTGCTTGCGGGTCTGTTCCGACACGTCGACGAGTTTCCAGCAATCCTCAACGGAAGTGGCTGCCGGAACCTCAACGGCTACATGTTTTCCGTGCTGCATGGCATACACAGCCATCGGGACGTGTGTCTGCCAGTTGGTGCAGATGTAAACGAGGTCGATGTCGTCACGCTCGCAAAGCTGTTTGTATGCTGTCTCGCCGACATATTCCGCCGCGCGCGGCAGGCCTTTAGCCTCAAGAATGTCGCGTTGAACCTTCTCCACGTTCTCCGGAAGGAGGTCGCACAATGCAACAACCTCAACACCGTCGATGAATGTCATGCGGTAAACGGCGTCAGGACCGCGCATGCCCAAGCCAATGAAACCGATGCGCACCACTGGCATTGGCTCGGCGGCAAACTCAAGCATACTCGTCTGACCCTCAATACGTTGCGGTTCGTCGAAGACTATTGCGTTATCTTTAATCTGATAATTTTTCCCGTTGTTACAGTCGCTCTTGCAAGCGCTCATCACGATGATTAGAAACAAAATCACCGCTGATAATGAAATAGTTAATTTAATGCTTTTCATAGTTGATGAATTGAAGTGTAAAAATACAAAATTTTTTCATCCATTCGAAATTTATTTCTAATTTTACAAAAAAATTTCTCATGAAAAACTTGATCGAAACAGTCTCGAAATTTGAAATCTCTGAAAAGGTGACCAATGTTGAGCCGATGGGCGAGGGCTTGATTAACGACACTTACAAAGTTTTTGTCTATGGCTCCGATAAGCCGAAATACGTGCTGCAACGCATCAACAATGCCATTTTTCAGGACGTCGACATGCTGATGGACAATATTAATAAGGTGACCGACCACATCCGTTCAAAGAATAAAAACTCTCTTCAATTTTTAAAAACATTCGACGGGAAATCATATTATTTCGATGGCGAAAAATATTGGCGAGTGATGGCTTTTGTACCTGATTCTATTACTTATCAGGCTGTTACGCCTGAATATTCTTATATCGCAGGTAAGTCGTTCGGCGAGTTTGAGTCGCTTTTGGCCGATTTGAATGAGCCTCTCGGCGAGATCATCCCTGATTTTCATAACATCGAATTTCGCCTGAAACAGCTCCGCGATGCCGTTGCTGAGGATAGGGTAGGTCGTGTTAAAGAAGTCAAGTATTACCTCGATGAAATTTTCAAACGTGAAGAGAAAATGACTCTCGGCGAGCGTCTTTTCCGTGAAGGCAAGCTTCCGAAACGTGTGTGCCATTGCGACACAAAAGTCAATAACATGCTTTTCGATAAGGATGGCAATGTGTTGTGTATCATCGACTTGGATACAGTGATGCCGAGTCTCGTCTTCTCCGATTACGGCGATTTTTTGCGCACTGCCGCCAACACCGGCGCCGAAGACGATCCTAATCTTGACAATATCGATTTCAATATGGAAATTTTCAAGGCGTTCACAAAAGGTTACCTTGAAGGAACTAAAGGTTTCCTCCTTCCAATCGAAAAAGAGAACCTTCCGTACGCCGCATTGCTGTTTCCTTACATGCAAACTGTCCGCTTCTTAGCCGATTATATCAACGGCGACACCTATTATAAGATAAAATATCCTGAGCATAACCTCGTCCGCACCAAAGCGCAATGGCGATTATTCGAACGTGCTGAAGCAAAAGAAACAGAAATGAAGTCTTTGATTTTTGGTTTATAATGTAATAACATAGTTGAAAGACATCAATTTTTTCAATATCAGCTTTCGCAGAAAAGTGCCGATTGAAAAAATGATGTCTTTCAACGACTTTCAACGACTATTCCGTAAGAATATCTTTATTTACATTTTTCGATCCTACAAGCGCGTAGAACAGGAGGAATCCCAATCCCACAACTATCACCCAATAGCTCTGGAGATAACCTGTGCCGCCGTTGGCATCGACGATGGCGTTCATGAGCAATGGCAGGATACCACCGCCGCATACCAGTGTCATGAAGATACCTGATGCTTTTTCTGTGTATTTACCCAAGCCTTCGACAGCGAGGTTGAAGATGCCACCCCACATAACCGAGGTGCAGAGTCCGATAAGCATCAGGAACGCCGCGTTGAGAGGGATACTCTCGAGACCGAAGCCGTTGGCACCGTTGAATGCAGGGATCTTCACCATGGTTGATGGTCCGAACATTCCCAACAAAGTCAGGATAATACCCAGACAAGAAACAATGGTAAGCATTGATTTTGCTGAGACTTTATTGCCGATGATTCCACCGATCAGACGACCGATGAGCATCAGGAACCAATATGTTGCAGCCACTGATGCGGCCACGTCGTCGGCCTGAACGCCGGCAGGGAAGATGTTCATTTCAGGGTTTTGCAACCATTTGTGCAAGACGTTCGGTGTGCCGACTTCAACACCCACATAGATGAAGATGCCTATTGCCCCGAGCACGAAATGACGGAATGCCATAGGACCTTTGCCTTCGTTGACGTTCTGAATCACTGCGCGCTGCTCATTTTCAGGGATGTCGGTTCTCTTGATGACGATGTAAGCTATGGCGAAGATTGCCAAAGCGGTGTACATCAACGGGAACACATCGCTGATTTTAGCCTCGACGATGCTCGGGATGAGCAGTCCGGTGATGACTATAACAGCCGTTCCCATCAAGGAATTGAAGCTGCCGCCGATCTGAATGAGCTGGTTGCCTCTGTTACCGCCGCCACCGAGTTTGTTAAGCATCGGGTTGACCACAGTGTTGAGCAAGCACATGCTGAAACCTGCGATGAATGCACCTATGAGATATACGAAGAAACTCTCAAAGACACCTGAAAGCGTCTGGATGCCAACACCGACAAAACCTACTGTCACAGCGATGAGAGCGGTCTTTTTGTAACCTTTCTTCTGGAGCATGTTGCCCGAAGGGATGCCCATCACTGCGTAAGCGATGAAGTTGGCGAACACGCCGAGTGTTCCTTGCCAGTTCGGGATGTGGAACTGATGCTTCAGGATATCACCCATTGGCGACGCAAGGTTGGTCACGAATGAAATCATTCCGAAAAGCAAGAACATCACGATAATCGGGATGGTGTAATTCTTTTTGTTTTCTGTTGTTGCCATTTTTTTTAACTTTAAACTTTAAACTTTTAAACTTTACCAAAGATTCTTCGGGTAAACTCCCTTATCAATCAAATTCTGAATCTTCCTCACCACATCCGGCTTATCTTCTTTGTATGTCACGCCAAACCAGACGGCGTCGCTCGACAACACTTTGAGTTTCGCTTTCTTGTCGTTGATTAGGTTGTTGACCATCAACGGAATGTAGAACTCAGCTTTGATGTTGGTCTGAGCAGGACCATCCAAGAATGTCTTGAATCCGTCTTCGAGATAACTCAAGAAATCAGGTGTGAAACCGAAGAAATTCATCGATACCAAGGTGTCGAGTGGGAGAGTGTGCTCACCAGTCTCATCAGTGTAGGCTGCGCCATCCTTTGTTTTCGCGATTGATGTGCGCTCTACGATGGTCTGCAGGTAGTTGCATCTGTTAGATGTGCACACGCCTCTTGACACTGTTCCGAAATCAGACAAGGTGTTCTGGAGCTTGTAGGCCACCATCGAATAGGCGCCTTTCTTGCCTTCGCATTCGACTAGGTACTTAGCCATCACCTCAAATGCCTCTTTGCCGTAGAAATCGTCGGCGTTGATCACTGCGAACGGCTCTTTAATGACGTCGGCGGCCATCAGCACGGCGTGACCTGTTCCCCAAGGCTTTACACGGCCTTCAGGCACTGTGTAGCCCTTCGGAAGGCATTCAAGTCCTTGATAGACATATTCTACCGGGATTCCGAACTTCGCGCTGCTGTTCACTTTCTCGAACGCCTCAGCGAAATCCTTGCGAATCACGAACACGACCTTGCCAAAGCCCGCACGCTTGGCGTCGTAAATCGAATAATCCAAAATTGCTTCATTGTTTGGACCTACACCGTCCATCTGCTTCAGGGCTCCATATCGTGAACCCATTCCAGCTGCTAAAACTAATAATGTTGGCTTCATTGTATTATAAATTTAATTTTCTTGCTCCGTCACTAATCACTACATCATACACTTTCGGATAATGCCCGAATTTTTTATTAAACTTCTCTTTCGCTGTTGCTATAAACTTATCATAAAGCTCTTCTTTGACAAGGTTTATCGTGCATCCGCCGAAACCGCCGCCCATAACTCTTGAACCTGTTACACCGCATTCTTTCGCGATATCATTCAGGAAATCGAGTTCGTCGCAGCTGACTTCATATTCCTTGCTCATGCCGTAATGTGTGCCATACATGCGGTCGCCGACGGTCTCATAATCGCCTTTTTCGAGGGCGGCGCAAACGTCCAAAACACGTTGTTTCTCGCCGATGACATACTTTGCGCGCATGTAGTCTTCTTGCGAAATCTCGTTTTTCACTTCTTCAAGCATCAGCATAGTTGCATCGCTGAGATATTTCACCTCAGGATGCTTTGCCGCGATGTGTGCGCATGCGTTCTCGCACGATTCACGACGTTTGTTGTATGCCGACGATGCTAACTCGTGTTTCACAACGGTGTCGAGCAAAACGACTTTATATCCTTTCGGGTCGAATTGGAAATATTCAAACTCCATGGTGGCACAGTTGAGACGCATCAAATGGCCTTTCTTGCCGAAAATAGAGGCGAACTGATCCATGATGCCGCATTTCACGCCGCAGTAGTTGTGCTCTGTCGACTGCCCGATGCGTGCCAACTCAAACTTGTCGATGCCTAAGTTATAGATGTCGTTCAAGGCGAATGCGAAGGTGCTCTCCAAAGCAGCCGATGACGACATTCCTGCTCCAAGCGGGACGTCACCTGCGAAGACGGTATCGAATCCCTTCGGCTCAAAGCCGCGTTTCTGCATCTCACGCACGACTCCGAAGATGTATCGTGCCCATGATTCTTTCGGTGCGTCGTCTTCATTCATGCCAAATTCCGCTTTTGCTTGATAATCGATAGAGTAGGCTCTTATCTTATAAGTTCCATTCGGGTTTATCGCCGCATAAATGCCTTTGTCAATGGCTCCCGGAAACACAAAGCCTCCGTTGTAGTCGGTGTGCTCGCCAATCAAATTCACGCGACCTGGTGAGGTGTATACACGTAACTCGTTGCCAAACAACGACTTAAATATATTTTTTATCAGGTTTATATCCATGTTATTTCTTGATTATCGTCTTGATGCTTCTCTCGTTCTTGCCCAAAATCTCAATCATATACATTCCCGCCTCAAGGTCCGAAAGGTCGATGAAGGCTTCCTTATTATTAATTGCCATCTCCATCACCTTGACGGAAAGAATGTTGTAGACGCAAATATGTTCGATCTCTTCTTCTGCGCTGATTGTCAATACATTATCAACAGGATTCGGGTACATCTTTGTTTCAAGATATGGAGTCTCGTTGACCGAAGTGATAGTATCTGTCGCGACGACTTTCACATTGTCGATGAACCATGAATATGTCAAAATATCGCTGCCGTTGTTGTGTGCGCGCCATCTCAACCTGATATTCTGTCCTTGGTAAGCCGACAGATCGAGGTGAACCGGTTCTTGGAATTGATTGACCCATTCAGGCTGGTCAACGGCATCCCAAAGTGTGCTCCAAGTGCCCGTATTGGTATTCAAAACATCGACTTTATAGTGGTCTTGATAATCCGGAATACCGTATTGGCAGAAGGTTTCGAAAGTAAGCGCTGTCGGACGGTTGATTGTCAATAATGGTGTCACGAGAGCTTCATCCTGCGGTCCCCATTCTTCCGACTCGTCCCACTCAACGCCGGCCATTCTCTCGCCTTGTGGAGGCACTACATAGTATTCATTTCCGAAATAGTCGGTGGCATATTCTGCTCTGAATCTGTACCAACTGAACCAACTCATGTTGAGTGATTGTATCGACCAGCCCTCTGGCGGGAACTGCTCGTCCTCAAAGCCTTCGAGAAGGATAGGTGCCTGCCAATCCCAATGCAGTGCGTATGGCTCTGAATCAGCGGCGTGACCAAGGTCGTCAGCCATGTGAAACACTATGTTCGCTGTGGTGTGGTTCGGCTGTGCCGGCAATGTGCCTGTGTAATCGTAATTTGATTTCGCCGACTTGGTCAATGTGATGTCATGTTGCTGACCGTCAATGGTATAAGTGGCCTGCATCTGGTTTGGCATGCCCGACTCGTCATAAACTCTCAAGGTGATATTCATCTGAGTATCAGCCCATGTCTGTGTACCTTTCAACGACACTACCGCCGGAGGATCATTGTCAACGGATGTTGAGTTGACGTAGATATCGTCGATGCAGAGATTCCAGCCATAACCGCTCACTGCCTCTAAAATGACGAATCCGTAGCCTTCCGGACTGTCAAAGGTGTAGCTGTATTCGTACCAGTCGCTGACCTCTCCGACAACAGGCTCAAGCATAGTGTTGCGGTGCACGGTGCCAAGCAAAGTTCCGTCGCTGATATTTGTGGTCGGGGAGTAGTAGACATTGATTCTGTCAGGTCCCATGATGTTGTTGTTGAAATTACGGAAAATCCAGTAACGCACAACGTTGTCGGTGGCGCTAAGCTGCATCTTCGGAGAAATCAAATTACATGAGCTACCTGCCGGACTTGTATAACAATAAAAACGTGCCATTCCAGCGCTCTCGTTGTGTGGAGTGCATGCCGGCCAGTCGTTAGATGTTTTGCGCTCAAAGACGTAGGTGCCGTTTGTCGCCACGTTCTGCCATCCTGTCGGAGGGAATGTCGTGCTTTCAAAGCCTTCCATCATAGGGAATGAGTGGAATGGCTCTATGGCTGTGATGGTGTAGTCGGCCGACTGTGTCGGAGCTGAATGTGATGATGTTACATTAAATGTTGCGTGCAACGTCTCACCGTTGGTCAAATTCATCGGCAAAGTGGCTTTCGCAACTAACTCGACAGATGTGTTGTAAGATAAGTTGACCTGCGTCACTGGTGAACCATTCTGATAGAACTCAATTGGCAATGAGCAGGTGTTGACAAATTGATATGTGTCTGACTGCTCTCCTGTGTTGCTGAGCAAGAAACGCAGATAGACTGGCTCACCAAAGTAAGCTGTGGTGTCCGCCGTAAGTTGTTCTACATTGAAATAATATTGCGCGGTGTGTTCTATGACAACATCGTCAATCGACAGATACCAAGGCATATTGGTTGCTGTGCTGTGGAATCCAACGTAGAAATTGCCTGAACTTGTGGCCTGAAACACCGCCGAGGCTTGTTGATATTCTTCATTGTCAACGATAAACTCTGGCACCACGTTGACAGTCATCGCTGCAGGATTGGCGCTTGCTCCAGCCTTGACTTCCAAGTTAAAATGGTCAACGTGCCATGTTGAATACCAAAATGAAACGCGATAGTAGTTGCCTGCTGTCACGTTAATCTCTTTGTATGTCCAAACATCGCTGTTATATGAGGCATACATATACCAATCGCCTGTGTGTGGCTTGCGTCCGCGTGCTTCGTTGTCGTCAGGAATGGTGATGCCGGCCTTCCATCCGTTGTCGCTGCAAATCCAGCCTGTCGGCGTTTGTCCGACTGTGTTTCCTGTTTCAAAACCTTCATCAACAAGGACCTGTGCAAAAGTCATCGTGCTGATAATCAATGCTAAAAGCATAAAGTAAAGTCTTTTCATATTTTAATTTTTTAATGATTAAATCAAATTTTTATTAACCTACAAAATTAGAAATGTTTTTTTAGAAATGCAAGATTTTTTTTAATCCTGTTTTAAATTAATGTATTTTTGTGTCATGAAAAGAATGATTTTAATAACATTTGTCGCACTCGCTTTCGCTTCCTGCACTAAAGCCCCGAAGCCAATTTATCCTGTGCCGACTGCGGAACAGCTTGCATGGCAGCAACATGAGACTTATGCCTTCATCCACTTCGGCCTTAATACTTTCAACGACCTCGAATGGGGCTACGGTAACACTCCGGCAGCTACTTTCAACCCAAGTGATATCGACTGTGACCAATGGGCTGCAACGCTTAAAAACTGCGGCATGAAAGGCGTGATCCTCACCGCAAAACATCACGACGGATTCTGCCTCTGGCCGACGGAATCAACGGAATATAATATCAGCAAATCGCCTTATAAAGATGGGGAAGGCGATATCGTGAAGGAACTCTCTGAGGCTTGCAAACGTCACGGACTTTTGTTTGGAATCTATTGCTCTCCTTGGGATAGAAATAACGCCAGTTATGCTTTTCCTGAATATGTTGCGACTTACCACAAGCAGATTGACGAGCTGACGCGTAACTATGGCCCGCTCTTTGAGTTCTGGTTTGACGGCGCTAACGGTGGCAACGGCTATTACGGCGGCGCTGATGAGACTCGCTCCATCGATCCCGACAACTACTATGATTATCAGCGCGCAAAGTATACTGTGCTCGCAAGGCATCCTGATGCGATGATCTTTGGCGGACCTTATCAGACGGTGCGCTGGGTCGGCAACGAAAAAGGCTTCGCTTATGCTACAAATTGGTGTAACGTGACTGAAAACGGCACGGAATGGCAGCCTACTGAAGTCGACGTGTCTATCCGTCCTGGCTGGTTTTATCATCAGAATGAAGATGCTAAAGTAAAGACAATCAACGAGTTATGTGATATTTATTATCGTAGCGTCGGACATAACGCGAACCTTCTGCTTAATTTTCCTGTTGCCCTTAACGGAAAGATTCATCCTATCGACTCAGCTCGTGCTGTCGAGTTTTATCAGACTATATCTAACGAATTGAGTCACAATCTTTTAGCCCAAGCAAAAGTACATGCCGACGATGAACGCGGATATCGTTTTTCGGCTTCAAAAGTCAACGACGGGAACCCTGAGACATATTGGGCTACAAATGATGATTATCCTTACGGAACCATCTCTTTTTCAATGGATAAGCCTGTAGAGATAAGCCGTGTTTTAATTCAGGAATACGTAAAACTGGGGCAGAGGGTGAAGTCGTTTTATTTGGAGGGCGCTCTTGATGGCGAATATTTCCCGATTCAAGCCTACGACAGCACCACGACGGTGGGTTATAAACGTATTGTCCGCTTCGATCCGGTTGAAGTCGATAAACTTATAATTTATTTTGATGAAAGTCGTGGATCGTTGTGTATCAGCAACATAGAAGCTTATTGATTGCCATAACCTGTGGCTCGACTGGCTTCGTGCCGTCGTTGTAAATTACGAAATCAGCTCTGGAAATCTTGGTTTCTTCGCTCATCTGTAGCCGCATCCTTGACCTGACGTTTTCCTCAGTGCAGTCGTCGCGTTTCATAACTCGTTGCAAACGAATGTCTTCCGATGCCGAAACGAAGATTATCTTGTCGAAAAACTTCTGATAGTTTTTTTCAAAAAGAATTGCCGATTCATACAGCACGTATGGCGTGGTCTGTTGCTCGCACCAATCGTCAAAGTGTTGGTTTAGAGCAGGATACAACACTGATTCGATGAATCTCATCGCTTCCTCGTTCTTAAAAAGATGATAGGAGAGGAGCTTCTTGTTTAATGTACCGTCTTCGAAATACACTTCCGTCCCAAAACGATTGATTATCAATTCTTTAACTGAAGGAATAAGATAAAGTTTCTTTGTTTCGTCGTCAGAATAAAACACCGGTATTCCTAAACTTTCAAAGATTTTGCAGACAAAACTCTTGCCGCTTCCGATGTTGCCGGTGATGCCAATCTTTTTCATTATTGCTGAACGATGATGTATTCCACTTCTTTCGGGTTGATACCGATAATCTGGGTGTTGTTAGGATAAAGCACCAGATTCACAGGTAAAGCGTCTTTGAAAAACATGTCTGTCGTGTCGACTAAAGCCATGAAAGACAGACTGTTAATGATGGCATAATCTTTCATCGCCACAATGTATCTCACGTTTACTTTGTTCGGATAAAGGTGCATCTTCATCTCATCTGGAACGGTGACAGGCACAACCATCTCGGCTTCAGTGTATTTCTCGACGTTTATCGATACTTCAATCTCGTCTATGTCTGACTTCAGCCGCTCGTTCAAATCGATTTTGGCCTTGGTTTCAATGTTTTGGTTCACGTTCTTTCTCGTGATAACTCTGGTATATACCTCTTTTGTGTTGTTGACATCCTCCACGGAACCGTAAATTGTAACGGAATCAGGCGATGCTATCGGCTCGCCGTAAAAGTTGAATTGTTTCCCGAATGTGATGTTGGTTTTCGGCACAATTTTAACCTTTTTAGAGGCCAATCTGCTCATCGTGAAATATTGAATATCGTCGTTAAAAATCACGTCTGAGGTGCTTAAATACAAGAATTCGGCGATTTTCTCGACGATATGGCGACTGCTGAAAGAATAGTTGTTGGCTTCAACTTTCTTGTATTTGATGTCTTTCAGCGACAATTCAATCTTGCGGTTTTGTTTTTTCGCAAAATAATAATTCAAAAGATTAAATCCCGATGTCGTCACTGTTGCGGACACCTCTTGGCCGTTGTCCTGAATGAGCTGAGAGGCGGGGATGTCAACATAATGAATGGCAAAAGGAATCGTCACGGTATAGGTGTCTGAGAGCTTGATGATAAGCCACAACGAAGCCGAAACAATGATGAAAGCCATTATTCCGCTGAAACGCCTAAGTCCTTGTGACTGTTCGACTTTTGCCATTTCACTTAAAGTGTTTATTTAAGCTTTTAGTTTTGAGCAACCTGGTTAGGATTTGCAACTAAAGAAGACTTTTCAATTTCAATTTTAACGTTGTTGTCGATAGAAATAATCACCGTTGTGGCTTTGATTTCTTCTACTTTTCCATGGATACCGCCTGCAGTAATGACTTTATCGCCTTTCTGCAATGCTTCACGAAATTTCTGTATTTCTTTCTGTCTCTTGTTTTGTGGACGGATGAAAAACAGCCAGAAAACGACGAAAATCAAACCAATCATGATAAGTCCTGAATAGCCGCCGCCTTGTGGTTGTCCCTGAGGCTGTGCCGCCTGAAGTAAAAACATGTTTAAAGTGTTCATATTTAATAATTTAAGTTAATAATTGTCTTTTTAAAAGCTGTCGATAGTCTCAACTCTTGCCTTGAATTTCAAAATAGTCTCCGAAGGGTTGGTATTGGCTTTCACGATGACGCGTTTGTTCTGAAATCCTTTGTGTCCCTTGCTGTCGTAAGTAATTTTAATCACGCCTTCATCTCCCGGTTTTATAGGGTTTTTCGGAAATTTGATGTCGGTGCATCCGCAAGTTCTTTCGACAGCTGAGATAATCAAAGGAGCGTCGCCTGTGTTCTTGAATTTATATGAGAATGAGACTTGTTCTCCCTGAATCATGTTGCCGAAATCGTGCTCCATGACATTGAACTCGATCTTCGGCTCTTTCTTGTTCTTCGCTTCAGTCGCCGATGCCGGATTATTCACCAAACTGGCGTTAATCTTGCCTTCATCATCCCCGCAAGACCACATCAAAACTGCTAAAATCGCTATATATAAAACTCTTTTCATAACTTCTAACTTCTAACTATTATCGTCCTGAATTCCAAATCATCACCGCGCCCTGATATCTGTAACTGTTTTTCTCGCCATTGCATTCCAAAACATAGAAATATGTTCCGTCAGGAAGGTCGCCGCCACTCCAATCGTTTCTGTAATTGCTTGATTTGTAAACGATTCGACCCCATCTGTTGAAGATAGTGAGCTTATGACTCTTGAAATAAATGTTCAAGTCGTTGATTGGCTGGCCTGTCTCGCCGTAACCAATTTCAAAATAATCGTTTATTCCGTCGCCGTTAGGGGTGAAGATGTTCGGAATCTTAAGCTTTACAGGCAAAACATTGATGTATGCGTTGAAAGTGGTGTCGCAGCCAGTATCACTTGCTTCCACGGTTAGCCATGCGTTGCCATAACCCTCTTCAGTGAACGAAACCTGTGGCTCGGCAGCTGTAAACGTTTCTTCATAGCCGTCAAATTTCCAGTAATAATTGGAAATTTCAATCAATGTGTCATGACCATTGTAAACGGTGTCGTTGTTTGTGAAAGACCAAGTCACGTAAGGGTTGTCGATGTAAACCGTGTCGGCTGGGTCTGAGAAAATCTCGATGTTAGGGTTCGGATAAGCCTTGAGATTTACAGTGTCTATTTGTGAACAGCCATCTGAGCCATCCGCATTAATACCTGTTACGGTAATGGTATAATTGGTGTATGCGCACAAGTTCATGGCAACCTGCGGATCGACAAAAAGCGCTGAATTAGGCACATTCCAATGATAAAGGAAAGAAGAATATTCGCCACCCGACGCTGTCGCTTTCACCTTGGCGTTGTTACCGTTTTCGTTGTTTTTGTTCGAACAGGTAAGCTTAAGCTGCTCGAAAGTGATGTCAAACTTAGGTCTCATTAAAATCGTGACGCTCGGATGACAAATTTCGGCGCCGGTTTCAGTATTTGTAACGAGGACGCTGTAAACGGTGTTGTTTTCCGTAACTTTGATATCTATAAAATAATAATCTCCGACCGCAACGCCGTTCTTAGTCCATGAATATGAATAGTTTATGTTCTGGTCAACGCTTAACCTGATTCTTGTTTGGTAACAAACCGAACCTGAAATGTCAACGTCGGAATGAATATCACATTGAGCCTTTAATTCATTGACAGATAACAACAAAACAAGTAATAATGTGAAAAACGCGTATAATTTTCTGAACTTTATCATAACTTAATTTTTTCTATTCGCTACATTTTAATCTGCAAAAATAATAAATATTTCTTTATTAATGAAGAAAATTTAAAAATATTGTGCAGTCGGAATGACATATTGACTGCCAAAATGTCAGATTATGTGGTTTGGATTACTTTTTGATGTATTTCAGGCAAAACAATAGAAAGGAGAAAAAACAATGAATAATAACCAGTTTAACAATCAACAAAACGGACAGGAGAAGGCTCTCGACAGGTTTGCGCGAAACCTCAACGAGCTCGCTGAGAAAGGCAAACTCGACCCGGTCATCGGCCGTGACGAGGAGATCCGTCGTGTGCTTCAGATTTTGTCGCGACGCACCAAGAACAACCCTATATTAATAGGTGAGCCTGGTGTGGGTAAGACAGCAATCGCTGAAGGCTTGGCGCAGCGTATCGTGAGCGGCGACGTGCCTGAAAACCTGAAGTCGAAGAAGGTGTATTCCCTTGATATGGGCGCACTTATCGCTGGTGCAATGTACAAGGGCGAGTTTGAGGAACGTCTGAAATCGGTCATCAAAGAAGTGGTCGAAAGCGAAGGTGAGGTAATACTTTTCATCGATGAGATTCACACTTTGGTTGGTGCTGGCGGCGGTCAGGGCGCTATGGATGCCGCAAACATCTTGAAGCCGGCTCTGGCAAGAGGTGAACTGCGTGCTATCGGTGCTACAACTCTCAACGAATATCAGAAATATTTCGAGCAGGATAAGGCTTTGGAACGTCGATTCCAGATCGTGATGATTGATGAACCTGACGAGCAGTCGGCAATATCGATTTTGCGTGGTCTGAAGGAGAAATACGAGACACATCACCAGGTTCGTATCCTCGATGAGGCTATCATCGCGGCTGTGGATTTGTCGATTCGTTACATTTCCGACCGTTTCTTGCCGGATAAAGCTATCGACTTGATTGATGAGGCAGCTTCTCGTCTGCGTTTGCAGATAAATTCGGTTCCTGAGGAGCTTGAGGACGTGCAGCGTAAGATTCGTCAGCTTGAGATTGAGCGCGAGGCTATCAAACGTGAGAACGACACCAAGAAAGTTGAGGAATTGACCAAGAATATCAATGAGTTAGACAAGGAACGCAAAGATATTCAAAAACGTTGGGAAACCGAGCGTGGCTTCGTGGAGAAGATTCAGCGCGAGAAGAAAAACATTGAAGATTATAAGTATCAGGCGACGGTGGCCGAACGTGAAGGCAACTACGGCAAAGTTGCAGAATTGCGTTATGGTAAGATTGCCGAATCGGAGGCCGCAATAGCCAAAGCGAAAGAGCAACTCGTTAAGGTTCAGGGAGATAACCCATTGGTAGATGAGGAAGTCTCTGCCGACGATGTGGCTGAAATCGTATCACGTTGGACAGGAATTCCGGTTCATAAAATGATGCAAAGCGAACGTGAAAAACTGTTGAATCTTGAAACTGAATTGCACAAACGTGTAGTTGGACAAGACGACGCAATCGCTGCTGTTTCCGATGCTATCAGAAGGAGCAGGGCAGGCTTGCAGGACTCGAAACGACCAATCGGTTCATTCATATTCTTGGGAACCACTGGTGTCGGTAAAACCGAGCTGGCAAAGGCATTAGCTGAGTTTTTGTTCGACAACGAGAACAATATGGTTCGTATCGATATGTCTGAGTATCAGGAGCGCCACACCGTGTCGCGTTTGATCGGTGCGCCTCCAGGATATGTGGGCTACGAAGAGAGCGGTCAACTCACTGAGGCTGTGCGTCGTAAGCCATATTCGGTGGTGCTTCTCGACGAGATTGAAAAGGCTCATCCAGACGTGTTCAACATCTTGCTACAGGTCTTGGACGATGGCCGTCTGACCGACAACAAAGGCCGTCTGGTCGACTTCAAGAACACCATCATCATCATGACCTCCAATGTGCCAGAAGGCGAGTTGCGAAACCACTTCCGTCCGGAGTTCTTGAACCGTATTGATGATATTATTGTATTCAAGCAACTCACTGAGGAACAGATAGTTAGCGTTGTCGCAATGCAGTTCAACAAAGTCAAAGAGATGCTCAAACCAAACGGCATCGACATCAACATGACCGACGCTGCTATGAAGTATATGGCAAAGATTAGCTACGACCCACAATACGGTGCCCGACCAGTGAAACGTATGATGCAGCGTGAAATGTTAAATGAACTTTCGCGTATGATCATCGCCGATAAGGTCAACAAAGACAAGCCGATTATTGTCGATTTTGATGGAAACGGGTTAGTGTTCAAGAATTAACATAAACCAAAGCGGACCCTCCTTAATGGTCTTAACGCCATTAATGCCATTAACGCCCTTAAGGCTGGTCCGCTTCCAGCAAAACCAGAACATCCATGGTTTAAAAGCTGTGGATGTTTTTTATTAAAAAATTTGCTAATTTTGCAAAAAATAAACGCGATGTTAAACTTTGCTGCGATAGATTTCGAAACCGCCAACTGTGAGCCGACAAGCGTTTGTAGCGTGGGAATCGTTGTTGTGCGCGACGGAGTTTTTACAGACAGTTTTTATTCTTTGATCCAACCGGAGCCGAATTATTACAATTATTGGAATACTCGAGTTCATGGATTGACTCAGCGAGATACCGAGGATGCTTTGGTATTTCCGTATGTTTGGGAACAGATTGAACCGCTTATCGAAGGTTTGCCGTTAGTTGCACATAACAGCCAGTTTGATGAAGGCTGCTTGAAAGCTGTTTTTCGTTGTTATCAAATGGATTACCCTGATTATCAATTCTTTTGCACTTGCCGAGCGTCACGAAAGCATTTTGGTAAGTTGCTTCCAAATCATCAGCTTCACACAGTCGCTGAAGCCTGCGGCTATCATCTTGAAAATCATCACCATGCGTTAGCCGATGCTGAGGCTTGCGCATGGATAGCGAGAGAGATACTCTAAACTAAAAAAGCCAGAACTACTTTCAGCTCTGGCTTTTTATTTATGTCATTAGTTTTTATTATTCAACAATTGATGCAATAAAATCATAACTTGCACAATATGCTGGATCACCATCTTTTGTTGCCCGACAATTAAAAGTGACCTCTGCTGTTCCGGTAGTTTCATAGTATCCACAATTAATCGAGACATATTGAACAGCTTCAACAACAGCTCCTGTGATTTTATCTTTAGGGGTAACTTTTACACGATATGACTTTGCATATTGTTTGCTGTCTCGTGTTAATTTAAGCTTAACTGTGTAAGAATCCACATAGCCATTTTTATAATTGTACTGGACATCGGTTACCTCGACTATTGGTGTTCCTGTGCAATTTAAAGTGATAATCAACTCTTTTTCATTGTTCATTGAATTGTCACAAGCTTGGACAATGCTAAAACTCAAAAAACTTGAAGTGATAAAAATTACAAATCCTAATAAAAGTTTTTTCATTTTTCTTCTGGCGATTTTTATCCTGTTGCCTGCAGTATTGGTTAATGAATATGAATTAAAATCAGTGCAAATTTATTAACTTAATGAAAATTGGGATTATTTATAAGTATCCATATTGGAGACAGTATCCAATGTGGTTACTCTTGAGTGGTGAAATATGTAATCTCTTCAGAAATATCTTTGAAAAAGTCGTGTTTCAAAGCATTTGATATTCTTATAAGTAGGGCAATGTCGATGTTTTCTTTACGGAAAATCTTGTGAATATGCGGTCGGGTGCAGCAAATGTCTTTCGACAATTGTGTAGCGGTTACACCTTGCTGTCGCATCACCTCTTTAATATGTTGCCCGATATGCATAAAAAGCGTGGAATTTATCACTCGCCGAGCATCGGGTTTCCACGCCCTTCCATCAACAAGTTATTCCACGCCAAACTGGCGTTTCGTAACGTTTTCTTGATGGAATTCTCTTTAGAGAAATGTGGAAATTTGATGCTCAAGAATCCGTTTTGAAATGCTATATTTTACCTATTTATTAATATTGTCCTTTTCTCTATTATTTTAATTGTTACTCAATGCAAAAATACACAATTTTGTGAAATGAATGGTGATTTTATATAAAATTTGTTTTTTATTGCCTCATATTCAGCAAATCATAATACATCAATCGGGTGTCAATTGTCATTGTAGTATCATTTTTGCCAACAGTGTATGCAATTTCTTGTTGTTCTGACGAAAACAGCATTTGGAAGCCATTTAAAAAAAACAAAAATTATAGTTTCACTAAATCTTAGTTTCGCTAAAATTATTAACGCATTCCTGCTTTGCCAAGGATTGCGTTTGCCATTTGGCACAAAGGATGCTGGTCTTGATTGACAAAACCATTGAAATGACGCTCGGCATTCTCCGCATTACGCAGAAAATTCTGGGCTTCTTTGCCTTTCAATGTTGGAATTGCTTTAATTGCTGTTGCCATATCTTATACCTTTTTCCTTTTCGTTGCAAAGTTACAATTAATTATTGTACGTGCAGCCAGTTTCTGAAAATTTTTAGAAATTTATTACAACATTATTAAACTTTCTAACTTTCAACTTTCCAGCTGCTCTAAACTATACACTCTCAACTCTAAACCAAAAAAGCACCGAATTCGGTGCTTTTTGTTGTTTTTGAATCTTTCGAAACGATTATGCTTCGGTTTCTGCTGCTGGTGCTTCCTCTGCTGGAGCCTCTTCTGCAGTGGCTTCTGCTGCTGCGGCTGCAGCCTGTGCTGCGAGCTCTGCCTGTTTCTTGGCGATAGCTTCAGCGCGTGCTGTGTTCACCTTGCTTTCAGCTTCGATTCTAGCCTTGTGGTCAGCTCTGCTCTTCTCAGCTTTTGCCTTGATTTCGTTAGCTAACTTGGCTTCTTTTTCTTTCATCCATGTCTGGAATTTGACTTCTGCCTGTTCAGCTGTCATAGCGCCCTTCTGAACACCAATCATGAGGTGCTTCTTGAGCATGACACCCTTCTTCGAAAGGATTGAACGGACTGTGTCGGTTGGCTGAGCACCCTTGTTTAACCAATCAAGAGCTTTGTCAAAATTCAAATTGATCTCAGCTGGAACTGTTACAGGATTGTAAGTTCCGATTTTTTCAATAAATCTACCATCACGAGGTGCGCGACCGTCTGCAATTACAATGTGATAGAAAGGCTGACCCTTTTTACCATGTCTCTGTAATCTGATTTTTGCTGGCATAAAATTA
>JAFYIE010000115.1 GCA_017538795.1 Bacteroidales bacterium
GCGGGAACGCCTGTCAATGTCTTATGCGAAAGATTTGGTATTTGCAAGGTAACCGCCCAGCCTGGTACATCTTGAAGACGGGATGATCACGTGTTATATTGGTCTCATTTCGACCTCAACGGAAAATCGGAAGGAGACCGACATGCAAAGACACAGCAGAGAATATTGGAAAGAACAACTCCGAGAATACTGGGGTAGCGGCTTCACAGTTTCGGAGTACAGCGAACTAATCGGACAGCCACACATGACCGTCATGCGTTGGATTCGGAAACTTCGCTCCGAACATGAATCCAGTGAAATCATCGAGCCGGAACAGGAATGCCCTGTCCGAATGATAGAGGTTGTTCCGAAGCAAATCGAGGAAGATGCGGAAGCCCGCTCCCGGGACAGCGGAGTCCAGCTTCGCATTGGCGACATGGAGATCAGCCTGACAAGCGGATACGACCGCGAAGTCCTTCGCAGCGTTCTGGAAATGCTGAGGTGATCCCATGATGAGCCCAGAGCAGTCGGGGCGGGAACGGATATTTATCTGTGAGCGAGCAGTGAATTTGCGGAAGTCGTTTGACGGGCTGAGCGGCGTAGTGGAGGGCATCATGGGGGAGGATCCTGAAGCTGGCGACCTCTTTGTTTTCTTCAATCGGACACATAGACAGATCAAGGTTCTGCAATGGCAGTGCGACGGATTTGCAATCTGGATGAAACGATTGGAACAGGGAAGCTTCCATCTTCCCGAACCGAAAGGGGATCGCGCGAAGATTGAGGTCAACGCCCGTGAGTTTGCTGCGATTTTGAACGGAATCAAGCCGGAGAAATATTACAAACGCTATTTTCGAAAGAAAAACTGATTTTTCTCGAATCTTTAAACAATAAAATCAACCTCGTGAGCGTTATCTGAGCGAAAGGAAACCATCAAACCAGTTACCAGTCTAAAACACGTCATGAGCCCTGCGGAAACAAACATAATGGCCTCGTTAACGAGGGAGAACAAAGAGCTTTCTGCGGAAAATGAAAGACTGAAGTTGGAGAACGCGTGGTTGCGACGCAAACTGTTTGGGGTATCCAGTGAACGTTTGCTTCCAGAGAAAGATGAAACACCGTTTCTTGATGGTTTAGCTCCGCATGCATCTGCTCCTGAACCGGAGAAAGAGGTTCAAACCGTTGCAGCACATGAGCGGAAGAAAGCGCAGCCATTCGAATATGAGGTTATTCCTGCCGATGCCCCGGTCAAAGAAATCATCATAACAGATCCGGAATGCGAAAAGAAGGGGCTGAAGCCTTTCGGCTTTATTGAATCCGAACGCGTAGCCGTTCAACGTTCCTTGCTTGTTCTGCGATACAAGCGCATGAAGTATAATGACCCGGACAGAGGTTTGGTTGTCGGACCGGCGCCTGGAGATTTCTTCGACACTCCGAGTGGAAAGACGAAATACGACGCCAGTTTCCTTGCAAAGGTCGTTTCCGACAAATGCGAATTCAGTATCCCGTTGGAACGTCAGGCCAAGATGCTTGCATCATCGGGATTTCATATTGCCCCATCCACGCTCGGGTATATTGTTTCGATGACAGTATCCTCGACCTTGAAGATTCTCTATGAGCGAATGGTCTCGTTAATCCGGCATTGCGAAATTCTTCATGCGGACGAAACACATATCAAGCTCGTCGAAAAAGGCCGAAAAAAATGCAGGCAGGCTTATTTCTGGTGTCAAATGGCTGGTGTCGGACCGCCGATGGTCACGTTCCATTTTGCCCCAACACGATCCAAAGATGTTGCTGAACTTCTACTCGGCAATTATTCCGGAACCATCATCAGAGATTCTTATGTCGGCTACAGCGGCCTTGCTTGCGAGGCAGCCTGTTGCTGGGCGCATGTCCGTCGCAAATTTTTCGATGCGCGAGAGGCCGGCTATCTTCATGCGGAAGAATTTTTGAAATTGATTGGCAATCTCTACAGAATCGAGCAGGTGGCGAAAACACGGGCCGAAGAGAAAATTACCGAGGCTGCCCTCTTTCAGGAGCGCAGAGTCGCACGCCGTGAATCCCGTATCATCGTGAAGGCGTTTTTTGACCGATGCAGACAAGTCGCCGAAATGGAACGTCCATCGTCCCCTGTGCTGAAGGCGATCAACTATGCCTTGAATATCGAAGAAAATCTGGAAAAGTTCCTGGATAATCCCAAGCTCAATATCGACAATAATCCGGCGGAACGAGCGATTCGAGGGATTGCCATCATGAGGAAGAACTGTCTGTTCGCGGGAAGCGAAACTGGCGGCCAGAATCTCGCAATCATCCTTTCGTTTGTCGAAACCTGCCGGGCAAACAAAATCTCGTTCCGTGTCTGGCTTGAGGATGTCCTCCGCCGATTCTCCTCTACTCCCGCGAAAGAGATTGACTCGCTCCTTCCTCAAAACTGGAAGCCTGTCGCTTCTCCGCTGGATTAATTTCACCCAGTCTGCCGTTTTTCCAAAAAACGAAAATAGAGCCTCTATCCACAACCTCGACCTGTATTACACTGGGGGGTTACTTTCTTTGAGCATAATTCATAAGACACACTTTAGTCGTTTCTATGTCAAAACTCCCCATTGGTGGTATTCCATATAGTTTTTCGATCATCTCCACATCTTCATGCTGCAATGACATAACAATCTCTCGCATATCGATCTGTTCCATGACTGATTCCACAATGTCAATTGCAACCC
>JAFYIE010000116.1 GCA_017538795.1 Bacteroidales bacterium
CGTTCATCCTGAGCCAGGATCAAACTCTTCATTGTATATTGTTGTACTTATTTTATTTTCTGTTGTTCCTGGCGGATTCACCTGTTCTAGTCTCTTTGGAATTTTAGGTTCCTTACCTTTCAGACTACTTTTTATTGGCTCATTGCTTTCAAAGAACTTTGCAATCATCATTTCTGTCGATTGCGGATGCAAAAGTACACCATTTTTTTACACGCGCAACACTTTTTTCAAAATTTTTTTAAATTATTTTTTCAAGGCTGATTATCAACGCTTTGTGATGGAAATTTTTCCGGGAGGGACAAAAATCAGTCTGGAAACTCCGTTTCAAAGGCCTGATTTATCGCCCCTCCTGGAAAAATTTTACGCTAAAGTTACGCTAAACGGAATTTTTTTGATTAATTTCGGCATATTTTAAAACCTTTAATTCATTATTTATTAATGATGATCTTCATCATCTTATCATTACACCTTATTATATATAAGCCTTCAGGCAAATAAGAAATGTCTATCATCTGATTCTCTGAGGTGATATTGCCTGAAACAACGGTTTCGCCGAGAATGTTTACAATTTGATATTCCGAATTGATGTCATCCGATTTGACGAATATAATTCCTTGAGATGGATTAGGATAAATATCAAATCCGTTTACAACAACCGACTCGTCAATACCGAGATGCAATTCCTCGTAAATTGCGTCGCAATCCGTGTCGTCTTCGTGGTAGATAAGTTCGGAGTTTTCCCAATTGCAGCGAATGCCGTCGATTTCAAAATTAGCGTGCTTGTTAATCAACCTTTCGGGGAAGAAACTGGTTTGATGTCCTACAGAGCACACTATCACACCACTGAAAATATCGTTAACATCGCTGACAGTCAATGTTTTGAATATTTTGCCGCTATTTTCAATCTCGCCAACAGCGTCGACGTGCATTGTGATGTTATCATTGCCGACTTTTATCTCCCATTCGTCGCCTTCATCAGCAGCGAAATCATATAAAACAGTAAATTCCTGAAGTTCCTTGTTCCACCAATAAACTTTGTCGTTTTCATCGTAAATGTATTCTCGTGTGACCTCCGAGCCCTTATCATAAAGCGTGTTGGTTTTTATAATGATTTTTATCTTTTTATGGCTTATGGTGGTGTCAGCGACATACTGCAGGTGCTGATAAGCTGTTCCCGAAGCGGTTGTAAGTTTATAATACCATTCATTGCCGAGCAGCGGATATTGCTGTTCATTGTTGATAAAAACAGGAAATCCGTCATTTGTCAAGTCGACATCTTCAAGCCAGATACACTCGTTTTCTGAGCCAAGATTAAGTGCGTCGAGAAGGTCGGTTGTGCCGTATTGAGGCTCGTCAAGTATCCAACTCGTCGGCGTCTCGCCCGAATGAAAAGCGCTTGTATTTATAGGAGCCGTTCCGAATCCGCAAACAGGTATGTCATAATCACCAAGCCAATATAAATTAGCGTTTGTAGATCCATTCGGTGCTACGCCTATCATAATTCCACAGCAGAAAAACACACCTCCTGGATTTTGCGTATTTGATAAGGAGCCAACGTTATAAACATTATGGCATTTTGAGGACGATCCGACTATGCCACCGACATAAATACTTGTACTTTTCTCTCCTGCACAATCTTCATAAGTAAATGTCACATCACCTGTGTTGTAACAATTAGAGATATATTGTGATTCGCCAGCTATTCCTCCGGCACAAGCCACAGGCAAGTAATTCTTGAAGACGCCAACAATTTGCGAATGGTTAACGCATTTCCTAATCTTGCCATAAGAAAAAACGCCCGCTATTCCGCCAGCTCGAGGCCCTGTCACAGAGCTTTCCTCATGACTGATACAGTTTTCAACAACGGAATTCTGACCTACACCTTGCCCTATGATTCCGCCAACCGATACGTGTAAAGATGTTATATTTCCATAATTGTCGCAATTTTTGATAGTAAATAAACCATCAGCAATACCTACAATGCCACCAGTATTATAATAGCTGAGAATTGATCCATAATTCGCACAGTTTTCTATCATTATGTTTCCGCCAATCATCTTGCCTACAATACCACCAGCGAAACCGCTGTTTGCATGAACAGTAGAATAATTAGTGCAATCTTTGACAAAAAGAGTTTCGTTCAAATTGTCAGAGACCTCAAGATAACCGACTATACCGCCATAATTCAAACTAGTATTAACGTCAGTTGAAATCATGCAGTTGGTACCCGCCTCGCAGTTTATGATATTTGTGCTTTGTGCCTTGCCTACAACAAAACCCGCATAATTCACATATGTGATATAAGAATTGGCAATACGAAGGTTCTTGATGGTCGCGCCGTCGGTGTATCCGAACAATCCACCGGCATGGCTTTGCCCTTCAACATACATGTGTTCGATATTGTGGCCGTTGCCGTCAAAGACGCCGGTAAAAGGCATTGAAACGGGATTTCCTCCAGCAATATACAATCCAATAGGCATCCAAGGAATATCTGCATCCATGTCATTCAGACAGATATCATCGGTGAGAATGTAACAAGCGTCGCCACCTGTGCCTTCGTTAGTTTGCTGCGCAAGAAACGCCAACTGTTCGGCAGTTGCGATCTGATATGGGTTTTCGGGAGTGCCGTCGCCACCGTCGTAAGAAGATGCGACTGTGCCGTCCCAGCAAGAGGTTTGTGCTCCGCAAAAGAGTACGAAAGCAAGAAAAACTGATAATAAGATGTTCTTTTTCATAGTTTTAATTTTTATAATTGATTGATTATTTCTTCAAATGTCCTGTCGTCGTCGGCGAGTTCCATTTTCATTTGTTTGATTCGCATTTTGCGTTTGTAATATGATTCGAGTTGCGTTTCGAGCAAGACTGAAATCACCTGGTTTGAGAAACCGTTTTTCGCGAGACAGCAGATGCGCACGTCGTTGTTGGTGAGTTTCGGGAACCTTGCGAGCAGCCGCTTCGAGAATCCATCGTAAACCAGGTCGGTCATGCTGATGAAGTCGTCCCAATCAGCATCGCTGAGGTCGAAGTTGAGCGCGTCGGCAGTGAGATGCTCGCCGAGGTTCTTCGCTGTGGTGAAAACGCTGCTGCTGAGCATCACCTTGTCGCGCATCTGGAGCTCCTTTTCAAGAGATTTTATCTTGTTGTCGGTCATTTTCTTCCTGATTATAAACAAGATAGAAAGACTTCCAGCCAACGTGACAGCGATAACCAGGTATAGTTTCAGACTCTTGGTGCGATGCAGGGTCTCGAGCTCGTTTTTCTGTGCCTTCAGCTCCGACTCCGCCTTGATTCGTTGGACGTTTTCATTGTTGTGTTCTTTCTCCGCAAGCGTCATATTTTCAATGAAAAGCTGCTCGTATTCCATCGCCATCTCAAGATTTTCTTCGTTTAACGCGATGCCGTAAAGCGTCTGGTAAACCGGCATCCTCACCCCTGCCCTGTCGCTTTGCAGAGCCTGTTCGAGATAAGGTTTCGCCTTTTCATTCTCATCGATATAATAATAAAGGATTCCGAGGGTCATGTTGGCGATATCAAGATCATTGCCCTGCAACCCGCCGTTGATGGCGTTTTGAACGTATTCTATCGCCGTCGGATAATCGCCGATTTCCATGAAATAGTCGCGTCCGATTTCGAGATACAAATCGGCTATCATCGCACTATTATTTAATAAGGTGGCGATTTGGAACGCGCTGTCGTAAAATTGTTTTGTCTGGGCAAACCATCCGAGCGATTTCGCGGTGCGGCCACAGTTACGCCATGCCGTCATCATCCCGACGGAGTCGTTGATTTGCTTGAAGTCATCGACTGCCTCGCGATGCATCTTCAGGGCATCCTCAAACATCTGGTGTTTGTTGTACATCGCGCCGAGGTTGTCTTTAATCTGTGCGCGTAATTCTACGGGATAATAATCATTCGCCCTTACGTCATTTAATAATGATAACGCCTCGAGGAAACATTGCGCAGCCTCTTCGGAGAGACGTTGCGCGCGAAGTTGCACACCTTGTTCATATAAAGAGCGTGCCTTTTGTTCTCGTTTTGCCTGCGTGTCGCACGAAACGAAAACTGCAAGGAGTGCCATCGCAAGCATGATTTGATATGTTAATTTTGCTTTCATACATTGCAAAAATATACAAAATTTTTCTTTGTCAAGAGACATGAAAACCCCCATGGGCGTTTGTCCATGCGATTAATTAACGACAAATATTACCTTATTGATATTCAGGAAATTAAATAAAATGATTTTGGTGGTTGTCCATGTAAAAACAAAAAAAAGAGACGTTTTAGCAAACATCTCTTCATTTTGCGGTGCCGAACGGGCTCGAACCGTCGACCTCCTGCGTGACAGGCAGGCATTCTAACCAAACTGAACTACGGCACCATTATCTTAAAGAACCATTCAAAACTCATTTGTTTTGACGGTGCAAAGATACGGTGTTTTTTATTACGTACAACATTTTTTTGTAAAATTTTCGTAAAAATTTGAAATACCTTTGTATTGATTTGATTATCAGTTAATTATAATTTTAAAACAAAAGCACCTTGTGTTTTTACATTATAATATTTCTGCCCCATTTCTTCTGCTTTTTTCATGATTTTATCACTTAAATAATCAGGAATACTACCGTCAATTATCAGTAAATCAACAACATAGCAGTTTAGCAAACGTTCAAGATTCAAACTTTTACATCCTCGGATAATAAAATAGTCGAAATGCGGTCGAAAAGGCAATTTTACGTCAAAAGTCGATTTTTTATCGAGAATTCCTATGGTTTTTCCACCGAAAGAGATTATATTTTCGCGCTTTTTCATGAAATAATTATCGAAATGCTCATTATCAACCGGCAAATCCACACCGTTTCGATACACTCCTTCTTTTATCAAATTGTTTTCAATATTGAAACTCAGCACAGAAGAATCTTTTGAAACAGTTGTATCACAAAGCAAAACATGTTCATTGCCACAAATGAAATCTATAGCAGTAACTTTGTTTATCGAATAAACCGTAAAACTTTTCTGATCTCGCTGTACTACCGCACGAGTCAGTTGTGATATATTGAAAATCAACAATATAGATAACAAACCAAATACAAATTGCTTTCTTTTATGCTCAACAGCCATCATAATAAGCAAAAGGGCTGTCAGCAAGCACACAAATTCCAAGTTATTGATATACAAACCTTTGACAATAGACAACGGCAAATTTTCAATCCAGGAAACAACAAAATTCATCACATAAACCATCCATTTAACACAAAAAGCCACACCTATATTAATATAAGGTATAAAGAAAATGAGTAACATCAGCATCCCACCGATGATAACAACGCTCGAAATCGGGCCCATGAACAGGTTGCTTAGCCAGAAATACATCGGAAACTGATGAAAATAGTAAATTGAAAACGGTATCGTGGCGATTTGAGCCGCCAAAGTCACCGATGTAAGCTCCCAAATTTTGTCAAAAAACTTAGATTTGAAATAAAAGAGCCGATAAATCGGTTTTTGCAGTACCACTATTCCTATCACTGCACTATACGACAATTGAAAGCCAATATCAAGCAGATTTGCGGGGTTTATGCATAGCAGCAAAAAAGCCGATGCAGCCAAACTATTCAGCAAAACTCCTTCTCTCTTGAGCATATCGCCCAAAATCAGAAACGAAAGCATTATCGTCGCACGCAAAATCGAAGGCGCCAGTCCAGCGAGCAAGGCGTAAAACCATATCAAAAGCAGTAGCAGAAACTGTTTCAGCAAATGTTGCCATCGCCTGCGTTTACCCAAAAAAGCAAGCATATATGAGAAAACCAGAAAAACAACACCAACATGCATTCCCGACACGCAAAGAATATGCATTGATCCTGCCGCCACGTATTTTTGCCTCAATTCCGTAGGCAGAGTATCGTCATAACCAAGCAAAATGGCAGCCGCCACAGCATATTCATCGCCGTTGATGCCAAGACTTCGCATAGTTTTCAACAAAAAATCACGAATTTGAAATGAAAAACGGTAAACTTTATTAGCACGAGTATATTTAAGTTTAACACAATTTTCATCTTTCAAATAGACCTGTCGCGAAATGCCTTTCCTCAACAAATATCGCTGATAATCAAACTGCTCCGGATTCAGGGGCGGTTCTACAATTTTGGGTGGCTCAAAAAAAACTATAACATCACCATATTTCAAGCTCAAAGAACGCTCATTTTTCTCAAAATAAGTCATCACCGAACCTTCATCCGACTGCATTTTCATTATCACCTTCACCGATTTCTCTTTCTCAGCAGGGCATTCCATGAGTTTTGCGACAAAATAATCACAATCCGTTTTTAAGTCATCATCGCGAATATGGACTATGACAGCTCCTATTAATATAAGATGTAGATTCAAAATTACACCGAAAACCCATCGATATTTGTAGTCTTTAACAGCCGAAGCTATTAAAAACAACATAATTCCAATAAAAACAACGGATAACAATAATATTTGAACATATTTTTCAGACAACGGCTCAAAACAAAACGCCAGTCCAATGCCAAGCGCAAACGGCATCAGCAGCCTTATAAAAGGATATTTGAACCAGTTTATCATACTTACATGTTTTTTTGACATGCAAGATACAAAGAAAAACCGAGGAAAAAACGTTATCAAAAACTTTTCCCCGGCTATTTTTCAACAGTTTTTATGTTAAAAATTTTTAACAATATTAAAAATTTTTAACACTTTCTTGGTCAAATGTTAATCTTTTTTAACATATGAAATGATTGTCTCCGCCGCTCTGTCGGATGCACCTGCATTTCCGAGAACATATTTCAGTTCTTCATAATCTTCGAGCAGTTTGCGCTGACGTTTCTGATTGGTTAGCAACGACCTCACTTCGTCTCTGATATTCTCAGCTGTCATGTCGTTTTGTATCAACTCCTTGACTACCAAGCGGTCCATGATAAGATTCACGAGACAGATATATCTCACCTTCGCAAGTTGTCTCGCTATTATGTATGAAATCTTGTTTGCCTTGTAGCACACCACTTCAGGCACATCAAGCAAGGCTGTTTCCAAGGTAGCCGTTCCCGATGTGACGATAGCGGCACTTGAAAGTTGAAGCAACTGATACGTACGGTTCAGCACCAATCTGACATTCGATTTCTCACCGATTATTTTTTTGTAATAAGTCACCGGCAACGACGGAGCACATGCTATAACAAATTGATAATCAGGAAACATCTTAACAACCTTCAACATTACCGAAAGCATACGGCTCACCTCCTGCTTGCGACTTCCAGGCAACAAAGCAATGATTTCTTTTTTAGGATTCAAGCGGTTTGCCTTATAAAATTTATTCTTGTCTACAAGCTCAATTTTAGAAATTTCGTCAAGCAATGGGTGTCCAACAAACTGACAATCAACGTCATAATTATCGTAAAACTTCTTTTCGAAAGGAAGTATGCAGAGCATTTTGTCGACCACCTTCTTTATTGTGTAAACACGGCGACGTTTCCATGCCCACACCTGAGGCGAGATGTAATAAAACACCTTGAAGCCCTTCTTTTTAGCCCATTTCGCCACTTTCAGGTTAAAACCAGGATAATCGATTAAAATTATTGCATCGGGGTTAAACTCGGTGATATCTTTCTTACAAAAGTTAAAATTTTTTAAGATTGTGTTTAAATTCATTAACACTTCGACGAAGCCCATGAACGCCAAATCGTGGTAATTTTTCACCACATTTGCTCCGTTTCTACGCATTTTTTCGCCGCCCCACGCCCTGATTTTCGCGCCAGGGTCTTTCTGACGTATCGACGCCACAAGATTAGAGCCATGCAAATCGCCAGAAGCCTCGCCAGCTATTATGTAATACTTCATTTCTCAAACTTTTTTAATTCTTTCATGACATCGTAAGCCGTCCAATCGTAATGTGTCGGGACTATTGATGCATAATTGTGTTTCAACGCGTAAACGTCAGTGTCCGTGCCGTCGTCTTCAACTATAAACTCGCCGCCGATCCAGAAATAATCGCGGTTGTGCGGGTCTTTGCGCTGGTCGAAAATCTCTCTCCAACGAGCCTTCGCCTGACGACAAATCTTAACCCCTTTTATCGGGTTTTCTTCAGTAGCTTTAGGGAAATTCACATTCAGGCAGACGCCTTTCGGAAGGCCTTCTTCCAGAACCTTTCTCGTTATATCTAAGATATAATTGTCAAGATTGTCGAAATTTGCGTTCGGCGAATAATCCTCAAGGCTAAAGCCGATTGCCGGGATGCCGTCCATGCAAGCCTCAACAACGGCAGCCATTGTGCCTGAATAGATTACGTTAGTCGAAGCGTTCGAGCCATGGTTGATTCCCGACACCAAAAGGTCGGGATATTCGTCCAAAATCATCTGAAAGCCCACCTTCGCACAATCAACAGGGCAACCGTTCAAAACATACATCTCAAAGTCGTCAGACTTTTCTAACTGTCTGAGTCTCAACGGTTCGTTTATTGTCATCGAGTGGCCTTGGGCCGACTTCACCTGTTCTGTCGAAACAACCACCACCTTCCCAATCTGACGCATCAAATCAGCCAACTTTCTCAAGCCTTTCGCCAAATATCCGTCATCATTCGTTACTAAAATCGTCGGTTTTCTTTCCATCTAAAATTCCTTTAAAACTTTATACAATTTCTGCGTAGGCAGACCCATCACGTTAAAATACGAACCATCTACATTACTCACGCCACAGTATCCGATCCACTCCTGAACACCGTAAGCGCCAGCCTTATCGTATGGTTTGAAATTATCAACATAATAATCAATTTCTTGATTATCAAGTGATTCGAATGTCACTTTTGAAATCACTGAGAAGGTTTTCGTCTTCTCCTTGGTGTGAACCGTCACGCCCGTAACCACCTTGTGCACCTTGCCGGACAGCTCATTTATCATCCTTACCGCATCAGCCCTGTCTTTCGGCTTGCCCAAAATCTCATTTTCGACAATAACAACAGTGTCAGCAGTGATAACCATATAATTTTCAGGCAGTTCCGAATCTTCAAAAGCTTTAGCCTTCTTTAAACTCAAAAATGGCGCCACGTCAATCGAAGGCAGACGAGAAGGATAACTTTCCTCAACTTCCTTTGTCAAAATCGAGAAATCAACGCCGATGCCTTTCAAAAGCTCCTGACGGCGAGGCGATTTCGACGCCAAAACAATATTATATTTCTTTAAATTTTCTAACATTATTTTATAAAAAACATTGATAAAACTCCAAGTAACATACTGGTTTTCAACCACATCGATTGAAGACGAAATTGTTTTTCCGCTCTTAGCGATTTAGTAATAAGACTCATCAGATTATTAATAATCACAATAAACACGAATACCCACGATGCAAAAAGCATGTAAAACGTGATTTTAAAACCTAATCCGTTGAAATAATCAGCCGCTTTCATGATCATGGCACATGTTATAAAACTCAAAGCAATCACAATGATTTGTGCGGTGTTCATGCCCCAGACAATCGGAATCGTGCAGCAATGCTGGCGTCCGTCGCCTTCAACGTCCTGCATATCTTTCACAATTTCGCGAATCAACGTCATCAGGAAGGCGAACGCAGTGTAAATCAGCACAAAACGAAGCGAACTCTGCATCGATGGCTCGTAATTTATCAACAAAATCGCATCAGTAGAGATATGCAACATCTCGAAAAGCCAAGGAACAAAAACAGCAAAAGCTACTGATAATGAAACTATTAAATTACCAATAACCAATTTTTTCTTATATCTGTTTGAATATGAATACAAAAGACAAGCCAGAAGCACCATGCAAGCAAAAATAGAGATAAAATTCTTTCCCAGCGCCATTATGCTCGAGATCAAAGCACATCCTAATCCAATGATTATCAGCACTAAATAAAAGAAATTACTTTGTTTTTCCGTGAAAACTTTTCCGACAATTTGTTTATCAGGTTTGTTGACGGCATCAATCCCCATATCGAAAATATCGTTGATGACATATCCGCCTGCCTGAATCAGCACCATCGATATTATCAACAAGATAAATGCGGCATTACTCTCAAACTGCATAAGGCAATGATGCACAAGTATCATCATCACTGCGGTGATAAGCAGATTCGGCCAGCGCACCAGTTTGAAAAAAGCACCTAATTTCTTCATTACCACAAATGATTTTCAAAGTCCTTCATCCAGTTGTCCTGTACTTTCAGCACCTGCTCAATGATGTCGCGTACAGCGCCTTTACCACCATCCTTATTGCTAATGTACACACTTATCTGCTTGATTTCCTCGGAAGCGTCAGCGGGGCAAACCGGCACTCCAACCATCTGCATCACAGGGTAATCAGGCATATCATCGCCCATGTAAACTATCTGTTCTTTTTTGAGGTTCTTCTCTTTCATATATTCCTCTAACTTAATGATTTTGTTAGGGATATGAGTAAAAACATCCTTCACGCCAAGCATCTTCATTCGCTGTGTCATCGAGTCGGCATAACCGCCTGAAATAACAGCAACGTTGTACCCAAGACGTACCGCGAGTTGCAAGGCGAAACCGTCTTTCACATTGGTTGCGCGCAAGCCCTCACCATTAGGCATCATTATCACATCACCCTGCGTCATAACACCGTCATAATCAAAGATAAAGGTCGTTACGTCTTTTAAAAGTTCCTTATAATTTTTCATTTTTCTGATATTTTTCAAGAATGTAATTTGTCAAAATCCTATAAATTTCCTGCTCTTTCGGATAATTTTCGAGCATGTTTTCGTGTGCCCGAACAGTAGCCATATCACCGCGACGCGCAGGACCCGTCAATGCGTTTTCTGGAGAAATCTCAAAAGATTTTTCAATCATCTCCTTCATCAAGGGATGCATTATCTCAAGCGACAACCCGTTGTCTTTCAATAATTTATCGCCTATTCCAAGCATCACATTGGTAAAATTGGAAATAAAAACGGCCGCAAGATGAATTGTCTTCCGTTGCTCGTCGTCGCATTCAAAAACCTTTGACGACAAAATCTCCGCGAAAGCACGTAGTTTTGCCAAATCCTCATCAGAATTGGCATGTATTAATAAAGGTATCTCATCGAACGAAATTTCGCGTTCCTTACTAATGGTTTGTAGCGGATAAAACACGCCGTAACGTTCAACACTATTCAAAAGCCTCGACGACTTTGTTCCAGAAGTATGAACTACAAGTCCTTTATAATCAACAAGATGCGTCGCAACTTCAGGAATAGAGTCGTCATTGACCGCAATTATCAAAAAATCTGATTTTAAAACTTTTTCATAGTCAGAAACGACATCCACTTTCAATTTTTGTCGCATTTTTTCAGCCGAAAGCTCATTTCTAACGAAGACACAAAATGGCGTTATCCCTTTGTTTTTCAATACTTTACAAAGAGTATAAGCAACATTACCGGCTCCAATAATAGCTATTTTCCCAAAATGCAACATAAATTTATTTTAAGCTACGAAATTACAAAAAATTTTGGAATGGTTGAAAACAATAATATTTTTTTCATTGCAGATTGAAATTTTTGCAATATTTTTGCGTTTACATTGTTAATTGAATATAAGTATAAAAATCACAATAAAATGATTGAGACAGACATTCGCGAACTTAACGAAAAAATTCAAAGAGAAAGTCAGTTTATCGACTTGATTAATATGGAAATGAGCAAGGTCATCGTGGGTCAGAAACACATGACAGAACGCTTGCTCATCGGTTTATTGTCGAACGGTCACATCCTTTTGGAAGGTGTTCCAGGATTGGCTAAGACTTTGGCAATCAAGACGTTGGCAAACATCGTCGACGCCGACTTCAGCCGTATCCAGTTCACTCCAGACCTTCTGCCTGCCGACCTCGTCGGTACAATGATCTACAGCCAGAAGACAGAGGAGTTCATGGTGAAGAAAGGCCCTGTGTTCGCTAACTTTGTTTTGGCAGACGAGATCAACCGTTCTCCTGCGAAGGTGCAGAGTGCATTGCTCGAGGCTATGCAGGAGCATCAGGTGACTATCGGCGAGAACACTTTTGCCTTGCCGGATCCGTTCCTCGTTATGGCAACTCAGAACCCGATTGAGCAGGAAGGTACATATCCGCTGCCGGAAGCTCAGGTCGACCGTTTCATGCTGAAAGTCGTCATCGACTACCCAAAGAAAGAAGAGGAAAAAGTCATTCTCCGTCAGAATATCAACAAGGAATATCCTGAGATTCATAAAGTTACGTCGACAAAAGACATCTTGAACGCAAGAAAAGTCTGCCGTGAAGTTTATCTCGACGAGAAAATTGAGAACTACATCACCGACATCGTCTTCGCTTCACGTTATCCTGAGGAGTTCAAGTTGAAGAAATTCGCCGGAATGATCAGCTACGGCGGCTCTCCGCGTGCTTCTATCAACCTCGCTTTAGCAGCAAAGGCTTACGCTTTCATCAAACGTCGTGGCTACGTCATCCCTGAGGATGTGCGCGCCGTCGCCCCTGATGTGATGCGCCACCGTATTGGCTTGACCTACGAGGCAGAAGCGGAAAATATCACAACAGAAGATATCATCAATGAGATTTTGAATATTGTTGAGGTACCGTAATGGAAGCAACAGATTTATTTAAGAAAGTCAGGAAAATCGAGATCAAGACACGCGGTTTGACCAACCACATCTTTTCCGGTCAGTACCACAGCGCGTTCAAGGGTCGAGGTATGACATTCAGCGAAGTGCGTGAATATCAGTATGGCGACGATATCCGCAATATTGACTGGAATGTCACGGCTCGATTCCACAAGCCTTTTGTCAAGATTTTCGAGGAAGAGCGCGAGATGACCGTGATGCTGCTCATCGACGTGTCGGGCTCCAACGACTTCGGCTCCTTGGGCGCCACCAAACGCGATATCACAGCGGAACTCGCTGCAGTGCTAGCTTTCTCGGCGATTCAGAACAACGATAAGGTCGGCGTGATATTCTTCAGCGACCAAATCGAAAAGTTCATTCCGCCGAAGAAAGGCTCAAGTCATATTTTGCGCATCATCCGTGAGATCGTGACGTTCACGCCACAGCACAAAGGCACCGACATCGGCGAAGGGCTCAAGTTCCTGACAAGCGCAATAAAAAAGCGCACCACTGCGTTCCTCATCTCCGACTTCGTGACAAACAAACCGTTCGAACAGGAAATGAGAATCGCAGCAAGAAAGCACGACCTTATCTCATTGAGAATCACTGATAAACGCGAGCTCATCATACCAAAAATCGGCCTGGTGAAGTTCCGTGACAACGAGACTGACAAAGAAATCTGGGTCGACACGTCGACAAACGCATGGAACCAGACATACCAGAAGTTTGTGCAACACGAGACGACAAAACTCAGCAAGACTTTCGCCAACAACGGTGTAGATAACACCTTGATTTACACCGACGAAGACTATGTCAAGCCTCTTATGCAACTTTTTAAAAGAAGAGAATCGAGAAGATGAAGAAACTTTGTTTCATATTGTTGTTCTGCATGATGTCGTTCATCGGCATCCGATGCGACGCGCAGGTGACTTTCCTCAGAGGAAGAACCGCCGCCGACACCATCGTTGTAGGACAACCTTTTGATTATCAGCTGTCTTTGACAATTCCTAAAGACTATTTCGTCGAATGGAAACAGTTCGGCGACACTTTGAGCAAGTCAATCGATGTAATCAACGTGGGCGACGTCAAAACCACACCTATTAATAATAGCGACAATGTGATCATGACGCAAAACCTTACGCTTACATCGTTTGACACCGGCTACGTTTATGTTCCGGAGATTGCCATTTCCTACAGCAAGACACTCCAGGACAGCGTCCGTCACACACTTTGCACCGATGAGAAAGAGCTTTATGTGAGAACAATCGCCGTCGACACCACGCAGGCGTTCAAACCTATAAAAGGCGTGATGAATCAAGGCCTCACAGCGAAAGAGGTGTTCCCGTGGGCTGCCATAGTCATCGTCATCGCCGGCCTGGTTTACGTTTTCATAATATTAAAGAAACGTCCAAACAAGAAAGAAGCAGTCGTCGAAGAAAAGAAAAAACCGACGATTCCTGCCATCATCACAGCCCGCGCAAAGCTTGCCGAGATGAAAGACAACGAGTTATGGAATTCTACAAAGACAAAAGATTATTACACAGACCTCACCGACATCGCCCGTGAATATCTTGAGGGACAGTTTGATATCGATGCCGTCGAGATGACGACAGACGAAATCATGCAAGCCGTTAACGAATTGGATCTCAATGGCTTAACCAAAGACAAGCTTCAAGAGACACTGATCACAGCCGACTTCGTCAAGTTTGCGAAAGCCAGTCCAACGGCAGAGCAAAACGAGCAGTCGTTCAAAGACATCAACTTTTTCGTTGAGGATAGTTACGTTTATTTCCAAGAGGTTGAGAAAAAGAAGAAAGAGGAGGAAAATAAATGAGTTCAATAGAATTTGCATCGGCGTATTTCCTTTATGGATTGATAATCATTCCATTACTGGTTGCTTGGTATGTCTTTCTCGGAAGAAACCGTCAGGCTTACGTGAAGTTCTCCGACACGAGTTCCTTCTCAAACATGCCAAAGAGCTGGAGGATTTACGCGCGACACATACTTTTTGCACTTGAGATGTGTGCTTTAGCGCTGTTAATCATAGCGTTAGCGCGCCCGCAAAGCAGCTCGAAAAATCAAAAGATAAACATTGAGGGCATCGACATAGTGCTCACCGTTGACTTATCGAGCAGTATGCTTGCGCAAGATTTGAAGCCAGACCGTCTGGAAGCTGCCAAGAGTATCAGCGCCGACTTTGTGAAGGGACGTCCTGAAGACCGAATGGGACTGGTCGTTTTCGCAAGCGAGACATTCACGCAGGTACCTTTGACCACCGACCACGGCATGCTTCTCAACATGATGAAGGAGCTGAAATGCGGTATGCTCGAAGACGGCACCGCCATTGGCGACGGGCTCGCATCTTCGGTAAGCCGTTTGAAAGACAGCGAAGCTATCTCAAAAGTGGTGATTTTGTTAACTGACGGTGACAACAACGCCGGTTCCATCGACCCTGCCACAGCCGCTGAGATGGCTAAAATATTCGGCATCAGAGTGTACACCATAGGTGTCGGAACAAGAGGCACAGCACCATATCCGGTGCAGACACCTTTCGGCGGCATTCAATACCAACAGATTCCAGTCACTATCAACGAAACGCTGCTGCAACAAATTGCCGACGAGACCGGTGGAAAATATTTCAGGGCAACATCCAACGAGAAACTTCAGCAGATTTACGAAGAAATCGACCAATTAGAACGCTCAAAAATCGAAGTCAACGAGTTCACACGCGTACATGAGGAATTTTTACCGTTCGTTTTGTGGAGTTTGGCATTATTATTGTTGGGATTTGTGCTTAGATACACAATTTTTAAGACATTAACGGATTAAGAGATATGGAGACAAGTATTTTAAGATTTGAAAACCCGCAGTATCTGTACTGGTTGCTCATTATTCCAGTGCTGGTGGCCGTCTACATCTTGATTCGTTTTTGGAACAAGAAACAGTTTGAACGTTTTGCAAACATAAGGTTGAGACATTACCTCATTCCGATGTTTTCTTCGGCAAGAGCCAACACTAAATTCGCACTTTTCAATCTGATAATAGCCCTATTAATAATAGGTGCGGCTAATTTACAGTCAGGTTCGAAGATGGAGAAAGTGAAACGAGAGGGCATCGACCTCTTCCTTTGCGTCGACATTTCAAACTCGATGCACGCCGAAGACATAGCTCCAAACCGTCTGGAACGCTCGAAACAAGCTATCAATAAGCTGATTTCCAAGCTACAAGGCGACAGAATCGGCATCGTGGTCTTTGCAGGCAACGCTTACGTTCAGCTGCCAATCACCACCGATTACGCTGCCGCAAAGATGTTCTTATCGACAATCGACACCGACCTCATACCGACACAAGGAACGGAAGTTGGAAGAGCTATTGAATTGGCTATCAAGAGTTTCGACGAAAGCGAACACAACAAAGCCATTATAATCATCTCCGATGGCGAAGACCATGAAAACGGCGACGCAGTGAAGGCGGCACAAGAAGCGGCAAAACGCGGTATCAAGGTCTACACCATAGGAATGGGACTCGACGAAGGCGCCCCTATCCCACTCTACAATCAATATGGCAAGAAAATAGGCTATAAAAAAGACAAAGAAGGCAAAATCATCATCACAAAACTTGATGACAACATGCTGCGTCAGATTGCCGAGATCGGTGACGGAATATACGTAAGGGCAAGCAACTCCAACGTCGGACTTGACAAAATTTACGAAGACATCAGCAAAGCGAAAAAATCGGAGATAGAAGCCAAGGTTTTCACCGATTACGACGACCAATTCCAGTGGTTTGTCGGAGCCGCCTTGATATTACTTATCATCGAAATCCTTCTTTCCTCAGGAAAGAGAGGTTGGGAGTCAAATTTCAAATTTTTTGAGCCGAAAAATGAAAACAATTAATAAAATAGGTATATCGATTCTGTTTCTGAGCCTTTGTTTCGCCGTCAACGCGCAAACAAAAGAGATCCGTCATGGGAACAAAAACTTCAAAAACGGCAATTATTCGGAAGCCGAGAAAGATTACAAGAGTTCCCTCGACAAGAAATACAACGACAAGGCACAGTTCAACCTCGGCAACACATATTATCAGCAGAAAAATTTTGATGAAGCATCGAGAAGCTTCCAAAGCGTAGCCGACAGAAATGTTCCGAGAAACATGGAAGCCAACGCATATTACAACCTCGGCAATACTTTGATGGAGCAACAGAAATATGCCGAAGCTTTCAACGCATACAAAAACTGCCTGAAGATTGACCCGAAAGACGAAGACGCGAGATATAACCTTGAGTATGCTCGCCAGAAAATGATTATGCAGCAGCAACAACAGCAACAGCAGCAAAATCAGGATAAGAAGGATAAGCAAGAACAGGAACAGCAGCAGGAACAGCAGCAACAGCAAAATCAAAATCAGGATCAGCAGCAGCAAAATCAAGAGCAGCAAGAGCAAAATCAGGATAAGCAGCAACAACAGCAACAGCAGCAAC